>NZ_LGSZ01000080.1 GCF_001298265.1 Allobosea vaviloviae
ACCGATCTCTCGGCTACAAGGCCCAACGTCCTGGGAAAGCGCAGAAGAGGCGCCGCTCAGCGGCGGCGCCGTCTCGATGGGCGGTTTATAGGACCCACCACCCAGACCTGTCAACACAGGATTTGAAAGTTTTTTGACAATCGCCCGGGTCCTTCGCCGGCGGGGCTTCGGACGCACCGGCTTCCCATCCGGCAGATGCCATCCGCCTATGATGCCATCCGCCTATGATGCCATCCGCCTATATAGCACGCGCGCCCGCGCGGCGTGCTGCCCGCAAACAGCCGCATTCGGCATCCACAGCATGCCTGCAGGCGCCAGCCGGATTGATTCCGGCCGGCGACACGGGCATGGTCTTGACGGACGCTTTCGGTGCATCCGTCGGGGGTTCCGCTCTTCAGGTTCGCAAGGCCCGGGCGTTCGCATCGGGTCCCGTTCGCGCAGATCGCTCCCAGGTTCGATTCGCCTGGGATTGTCGTCTCAGGATCGCCAGACATCTCACGATGAACGCCCACCCCGAGTTCACCTTGCCAGCCGAGCCGCTTGCCCCCGAGGCAGCCGCGCTCCTGGTCGATCTCGGAATAGAGCCGCCGATCCAACCTGCCGGTGCGAGCCAACAGGCGCTCGACCGGCGCGGCGTCTCGCTGCGCTGGCTTGCGGCCTGTGCCCTGGTCGGCTCTTGCGGCGCGGCACTGCTGGGCGCCGCGATCCTGGTGGCGATGCGCGGTGACACCAGCTTCCCCGAGCAGCCCGAGACGGTGGCTGCTCGCGCCTCGTCTGCGGCCGGCGATGGCGGTGGAGCACGCAAGGGCGACAAGCTCGTCGCCGGCCAGCCCGTCCTGGCGGCGCGGCACTCGGTGCGGGCCCCGATGTCCCAGCGCGTCGGCAATCGCGAGGTCATCCGCGTGCGCCCCTTCGTCCGGCTCGCCTCCAGCCTGTCGCTGACCACCGGCGTTTATGCGACCAATATCCCGCCCTTCAATCCGCTGCGCCTCTTCGCCGAGGGCGGCCAGCCCAACGAGCGCTACGCCGAGCCGATCCTGGATGTTCCCGACGCCGACGTTACCATCGTCAAGCGCGATCTTACGACAATGACCATCCCCCCCGGCAAGCCTCAGCTCGGCGACGCCGAGGTCATCGCGCAGATCGAGGAGGAGCGGGCCAACCTCGCCGCGTCGGGACGCCAGCGCCCGCTTCCGATTCCGCCGCAGCTGATGCTGAGCCGCACTCTGGGCGGCGCAGCTGCGCCGAGCAGCGACGTATTTGCCTATGCACCTGCGACAGACACCCGCTTCTCGGGGATCGAGGTTCGGGTCGTTCCGGAAAATCTCACCAACGCCCCCAAGACCCCGATTGCAGCCGCGCGGGAACCCCTCGTCGAGGAAAAGCTGCTGCTCGCCAAGCGCGGCGAGAATTTCGAACAGGTCATGCGCGGCGCCGGAGCGGCGCCCGACCAGATCCGCGGCATGATCCAGGCATTCGGTGGCAAGGTCCGGACCTCGGCCCTGCCGGACGGCCAGGTGCTGCAGGCGCTGTTCGCGCCGGGCCTCAATCCCAGCGACCCGCGCCAGATCGTGCGTGTCTCGCTGTTGGCCAACGGCCAGCCTGACGGCACTGTCGCCGTCAACGACAAGGGACTCTTCGTCTCCGTCAACCTGCCCAAGCAGGACCTTGTCGGTCCGCAGCGGCCCCAGCGCAAGGGCGACGACGAGGGAGAGGATGATGATGAGGGCGGCACCGGCGCGCGCCTTTATGAGAGCCTCTACGAGACCGGCATGCGCCACGAATTGCCGCGTCCGCTGATCGACGAACTCGTCCGCATCTTCTCCTACGATCTCGATTTCCAGCAGCGCGTGCGCGGCGGCGATACGCTCGAGGTGATCTTCACCGAAGAGGACGAGGGCGAGCGGGCCGAGATTCTGTCGGCATCGCTGACCATTGGCGGAGAGACCCGTCGTGTCTTCCGCTATCAGGCGCCCGAGGACGGGCTGATCGAATATTTCGACGAGGAAGGGAAGTCGCTGAAGAAGTTCCTGCTGCGCAAGCCCATCGCCGATGGCGAAATGCGCTCCGGCTTCGGCATGCGCTACCACCCGATCATGCGCTACTCGAAGATGCATACTGGCGTGGACTGGGCCAACCGGATCGGCACGCCGATCCTGGCCGCCGGCAACGGCACCGTGCTCGAGGCCGGATGGTCGTCAGGCTATGGCAAGCACACCGTGATCCAGCACGCCAACGGCTATGTCACGACCTATTCCCACCAGTCGAACTTCGCCAACGGCGTTGTTCCCGGCGCCAAGGTCCGCCAGGGGCAGGTCATCGGCTATCTCGGCTCGACCGGCCTCTCGACCGGGCCGCATCTGCATTACGAGGTCAAGGTCAACGGCAATTTCGTCAATCCGATGAAGATCCGCGTGCCGCGCGGCCGCGAGCTGCAAGGCCCGACCCTGGCCGAATTCAAGCGCCAGCGCGACGAAGTCCAGGGCCTGATTGAGCGGGCCGGCGGCGCGGTCGCCCAATTGCGCTGAACGCATGCCAACGGCCTGGAGGCGCCCCCGCCCCGCAGTGGTCGCTTGACATATTGAACCCAAAGGCACACCGGCAAAGCGTGTCCTGTCGCTGCTGCCGGTGCCGCGCCCATGCTCGCCGCCCTTCTCGTCGTCCTGCCCGTCTTCGGCCTGATTGCGCTCGGCTATCTGGCGCGCTGGACGAAGCTGCTGCGCGAGACCACCGGCGAGGGCCTCTCGGATTTCGTCTTCGTGCTGGCGGTGCCCTGCCTGCTGTTCCGGACGCTGGCCAAGGCCGACATTCCCGATGCCCAGCCCTGGGGCTACTGGATCGCCTATTTCACCGGACTGGCCGTCGTCTGGGCGCTCGCCATGCTGATCGCGAGCCGCTTCTTCGCACGCAAGGGGCCCGAGCTCGTCGTGTCCGGATTTGCGGCAGCGCAATCCAACACCGTCTTCGTCGGCATCCCGATGATCCTGAAGGCCTATGGCGACGCCGGTGCGGTGCCGCTCGGCCTGCTGCTGGCCGTACACCTCCCGGTGACGATGACCATCGCGACCCTGCTGGCCGAAGGCCGGACGGCCTCGGTGACGATGCTGTTCCGGCGGCTCTTCACCCATCCCATCATCATCGGGATCATTCTCGGCACGCTCGCGCGACCCGTCATCGCGCAGATACCGGTGCCGTTCTGGACGCTGATCGACCTGATCGCCAATGCCGCCGTACCCTGCGCGCTGGTCAGCCTCGGCATCGCCATGCGGCGCTATGGCCTCGAATCCGGCCTGGTGTTGCCGGCCGTGCTGAGCGGCCTCAAGCTTGGGCTGCACCCGCTGATCGTCTATCTGCTGGCGACGAAGGTTTTCGGCATGCCCCCGCACTGGTCCGGCGTCGCCGTGCTCTTCGCGGCCTGCCCCTGCGGGATCAACGCCTATCTCTTCGCCGAGCGGTACCGCCAGGGCGTCGCCGACGCCTCGAGCGCGATCACGCTGTCGACCCTGCTTTCACTGGTCACCACGGCGGCCTGGCTGAGCTGGCTCGGCGTCGGCTGAGGCCCCGCCTCCGTCGAAGCCGAGCCTCTGCCTGATCTGGGCCGCCGTGACGCCCCGCTCCCTCAGATCGGCGAGGCTTTCCGACCCCCGGCTCTTCGCCAGCTTGCGGCCAGACCCGTCGGTCAGAAGCTCATGGAAATGGTAGAGCGGCGTCGGCAGTCCGAGCAGGTACTGCAGCACGACATGGATGTCGGTCGCGGCCTCCAGATCGCGGCCGCGCACCACATGGGTTACGCCCTGCAGCGCATCGTCGAGCACGACGGCCAGATGATAGCTCGTCGGCACGTCCCGCCGCGCCAGCACGACATCGCCCCAGCGCGCCGGCTGGGCCGTGATCGTCTTCGCCTGCCCGTCCGCATCGATGACAGAAAAGGCGACATCGCCAACCTCGGCGATCGCGCGGTCCATGGCGAGACGCAGAACATGCGGCTCTCCCGCCGCGATGCGCGCGGCCGCCACCTCGCGATCGCAAGCCCGGCAGGTGCCGGGATACAGCGGCGCGCCATCCGGATCGACGTGCCAGGGCCGGCCGGATGTCGCCTCCTGCGTCGCGACGGCGGCCCTCACCTCCTGGCGGGAGCAGAAGCAGGGATAGACCAGATCGCGCGCCTGCAGCAGGGCGAGAGCGGCGGCGTAACCGGCGATATGCTCCGATTGCCGCCGCACCTCCGGCTCGAAGCGCACCCCAAGCCAGGCGAGATCGTCCAGGAGCGCTTGTACCAGGGCCGGCGTGCAGCGCTCGCGGTCGATATCCTCGATCCGCAGCAGAAGACGCCCGCCCATCCGCGCGGCGAAGCGCTCATTGGTCAATGCCGACAAGGCGTGCCCGAGATGCAGCCGACCATTGGGACTCGGCGCGAAGCGGAAAACCGGTTGAGCAGAGGACGACGCCATGCCGCTTGTCTAGGATCTGCCCCCGGAACAGCCAAGCGGCGAATCGGATGTCCACCCTCACGCTGCTGACGCCGACCGACCAGGAATGGATGCTGCTGGACGTATGACTCACCGAATCACCTGCGACGCCGATCTCGAGGAGGGCATGGCGGCTCTGCGCGCGCGCCATCAGGATTGGGGGGCGATCATCGACAGGACCGGCATCCCGCCGCTGCGTCGGCGCGAGGGCGGATTTGCCGGCATTGCAGCGATCATCGTCTCGCAGCAGCTATCGGTCGCCAGCGCGCGCGCGGTTATGGCCAGGGTCGAATCGGTCTTCGGCCGGCTCACGCCAGACCGCATCCTGGCGGCCACCGATGACGAAATGCGGCTGTCGGGCCTGTCGCGGCCCAAGCAGCGCACCATGCGCGCGGTGGCGCAGGCGATCACCACGCGACAGCTCGACCTCGACGCGCTGGAGACCGCGACGCCCGAGCAGGTCCACGCGCTGATGACGGCCGTCTCCGGGATAGGCCCCTGGACCGCCGACATCTATCTCTTGTTCTGCCTCGGCCATCGCGACGGCTTCGCGCCGGGCGATCTCGCGATCCAGGAGGCGGCGCGCGTCGCCTTCCGCCTCCCGGCGCGGCCGAAGGCGGCCGAGCTGGAGGCGCTGGCGGAAGGCTGGCGGCCCTGGCGCGGCGTCGCCGCCCGCCTGCTCTGGGCCTATCACGCCGTGCTGAAGGCGCGCGAGGGCGTCAATGCCTGACGCATCGGCCCAAAAACCGGGACGCGGTTCTGGGGCCGATACGAAAACAGGAAGCCAGCTTCAGCGCCCCAGAACCTTCAAGGCTGTGCTCGCCGCGCCGCGGAGGAACGCGCTGTCGCTCATCACGGTGACGAGCTTCGCGCCCATATCGAGGAAGGCCTTGGCCCGCTCGGCCGACGGCGCATAGACGGCCGCCGTCTTGCCCGCCGCCGAGGCGCGCGCGATGATGTGGCGGATCGCCTCGTCGGTCTCTGCCGAGGCCGGGTTGAGTTCCTTGCCGCCCGACAGCGCGATGGACAGGTCGGACGGACCGACGAAGACGGCATCGATGCCGTCCAGCGCCAGGATATCGTCGAGGATCGCCATCGCCTCGCGGGTCTCGATCATGGCGAAGGACAGCGAGAAGCGGTTCGCCTCGCGCAGATAGGCATTGGCGTCGAGGCCCGACGCGCCGAGCCCGCCATAGCTGCCCCAGCTACGCTCGCCCATCGGCGGGTACTTCGAATAGGCCGCGAACTGGCGTGCGTCGGCCATCGTGTTGATCATCGGCGCAATGACGCCGGAGACGCCGGCATCGAACAGCCGCGAGACGTTCTGGAACTCGCCGACCGGAATGCGCGCGATCGCCGGCTTGCCGGCGGCGTTGATCAGCGGCACCGCCCGGATCACCTCGCCGAGCGTGATCGGCCCGTGCTGCATGTCGAGCGTGACGGCATCGAAGCCCTCCTTCGCCAAGAGCCCGGAGATGCTCGGATCGGGCAGGCCGCACCATGCGGAGACGATGGTGTCGCCCTTCGCGAGGCGGTCCGCGAGCGAGGACAGGACGGTCGATGTGGCCATGGCGCGTTTCATCCGTTGAAAGGCCCGCTCTTGGATCGTCAGGCGGGTGCGCCAAGGTGGACCGGAGGAGCCTGCAAATGCAAACGGGCGCCCATGCGCCCGCTTCAATCACGTCCTGCGTTTTTGCACGCCCTGCGTCGTCGGGCGGCGCCGATCGGGCGCCGCAGCCGGCATCGGCATCCGGCCCGTCAGCGTCCCGCCTGGATTTCCTCGGCCGCCCGGATCAGCAGCTCCGTCATCACGCGACGGACTTCGTCGTCCGCGACGGTGATGCCGCCGGTCACGAAGTCGCCCTTGACCTTGCGCACCACGTCCTCGTCGCCGGCCTCCTCGAAATCGGCCACCACGACCGACTTGGCATAGGCGTCGGCCTCGGCGCCGCTCTTGCCGAGCTTCTCCGCCGCCCACAGGCCGAGCAGCTTGTTGCGCCGCGCCGTCGCCTTGAAGCGCAGCTCCTCGTCATGGGCGAACTTGTTCTCGAAGGCGTCCTTGCGCTGATCGAAGGTCGACATGCGGTTTTCGTCCTCTTGGTCAAGAAGCGTGCCCGAGGCGGGCGCGGAAAAAGGGCTTGTCAGCCATATAGGGCGGCGGCCGGGACAGGGCCAGTCCGGAATCCGCTGTCGAACGCCATGCGCGACGGTTTTCGCTGTCGGGCAGCAGGCGGGTCTGGCAGGGGCGAAAGACCGGTTTGTTGCGTTTGCAGTGCAGAAGGGCCATATAGCGGGCGCGGTGGCGACCATCTCGGGCGCCGACGCATTGAGCCGGCCGGCAGCGCGGTCTACGCTGATTCCAGCCTGATCGGAATCAGCACGGATTCGTGCAGGACCGGCTGATCAGGGGCCCAGATCCCGCCGCAGGGCGACCTGCGTCCAGAGAAAGGCCGACCTTTGGATTTCCTCAAGCCACGGTACATCCCAATGAATCGCCGCCGTCGCATCTACGAAGGCAAGGCGAAGGTCCTCTATGAGGGACCCGAGCCCGGAACACTGATCCAGCACTTCAAGGATGACGCCACCGCCTTCAACGCCAAGAAGCATGAAGTGATCGACGGCAAGGGCGTGCTCAACAACCGCATCTGCGAGCACATCTTCTCCAACCTGAACGATATCGGCGTCCCCACGCATTTCATCCGCCGGCTGAACATGCGCGAGCAGCTCATCCGCGAGGTCGAGATCATTCCGCTCGAGGTCGTCGTGCGCAATGTCGCCGCCGGCTCGCTCTCGACCCGCCTCGGGCTCGAGGAGGGCACGCAACTGCCGCGCTCGATCATCGAGTTCTACTACAAGAACGACGCGCTGAACGACCCGATGGTCTCGGAAGAGCACATCACCGCCTTCGGCTGGGCGACGCCGCAGGAGATCGACGACATCATGGCGCTCGCCATCCGCGTCAACGATTTCCTCTCCGGCCTCTTCCTCGGGGCCGGCATCCGTCTCGTCGATTTCAAGATCGAATGCGGCCGGCTCTGGGAAGGCGACATGATGCGCATCGTCGTCGCCGACGAGATCAGCCCCGATTCCTGCAGGCTCTGGGACATCAAGTCGAAGGACAAGATGGACAAGGACCGCTTCCGCCACGACATGGGCGGGCTGATCGAGGCCTATACGGAGGTGGCACGCCGCCTCGGCATCCTCGGCGAGAACGAGAAGGCCGGCCCGGCAGGCCCCAGGCTCGTTCAGTAAGCCCAAGCGCGGTGCAGTGAGCCCCGGCGCAATGCCCCAGACGACCGCAAAACGGGAGCGCATGCGCTCCCGTTTCCATGTCGCGACGCTGATTTTCGGCTGCGCGATGCTGCTGTCGGCCTGCTCCAGCCATTTCGGTGCCGGCATCGCCGAACTCCCGGCCTCGCAGGGCTGGACGCCCCTGCCGATCGGCTCCTGGGTGCTGAATGACGGGCTCGAGGCCCGCAGCATGGTGTTCTGCCCGCGCGACACCTGCAGCAGGCAGGGCTTCGCCTCGGTCGTCGCCTTCACCGGCAGCGAGGCGAAGCGGATGGAAGAGGCGCTCAAGGCTGATCCCGCCAGCCTCGCCCGCCTCTTCTCCAAGCCGCCGCCCGACGAGAGCCGCAGCCGCAAGAAGGCCAGGCCGAAAGGCCCGGCCAAAAGCACCACGACCGTCACCCGCTTCGAGGCCGAGGGCGTCGCTGGCATCCTCGTGGAGATTCGCGCGCGAGACGCGTCCGGGAAAAGCGCAGCGACCGCCATCCTTCACGGACGGGAAGCAGACGCCCTCGTCGTCGCGCTGGCCGTCGCGGAGGACCCGGCAGCGGCCCGGCGCGATGCGGTGGCCGCATGGCGCAGCCGCTGATTCACGTGAAACCGCGCGGAATGGTTGAGCCCACCTCGATTCGCGGTTAAGGCAGCCCGATCAAGCCCGTCCGGAGAGCCCCATGAAAGCCCGCGTCACCGTCACCCTCAAGACCGGCGTGCTCGATCCGCAGGGCAAGGCGATCGAAGGCGCTTTGAAATCGCTGGGCATCGACGGCGTCGGCTCCGTCCGCCAGGGCAAGGTCTTCGACATCGAGCTCGCGGGCTCCGACAAGGCCGCCGCCGAGGCTGCGCTCAAGATGGCCTGCGAGAAGCTGCTCGCCAACACCGTGATCGAGAACTACCGCGTCGAGATCGGGGCGTAAGCCAATGAAAGCCGCCGTCATCACCTTTCCCGGCTCCAACCGCGACGGCGACGTCGCCAAGGCGCTGAAGCAGGCCGGGGCCCATGTCGCCCATGTCTGGCACGCCGATACCAGCCTTCCCGCCGGCATCGACCTCGTCGTGCTGCCCGGCGGCTTCTCCTATGGCGACTATCTGCGCACCGGCGCCATCGCCGGCCGCGCCAACATCATGGATGCGACCCGCGCCCATGCGGCCCGCGGCGGCTATGTGCTGGGCATCTGCAACGGCTTCCAGATCGCCTGCGAGGCGGGCCTGCTGCCGGGCATCCTGATGCGCAATGCCGGTCTGAAATTCGTCTGCCGCCGCCAGCACCTGACGGTCGAGCGCGCGGACACGCCCTACACGTCGACCTATGCCAAGGGCCAGGTCATCAATGTCTGCATCGCCCATGGCGAGGGCAACTACATCGCCGATCCGGAGACGCTGGCGCGGCTCGAAGGCGAGGGCCTCGTCGCCTTCCGCTATGCCGACGCGCAGGGCAACGTCACGGCGGACGCCAACCCCAACGGCTCGCTGAACGGCATCGCCGGCATCTACTCGCCCGGCTTCAACGTGCTCGGCCTGATGCCGCACCCCGAGAACCTGATCGATTCGCTGACCGGCGGTACCGACGGGCGCGGCATGTTCGACAGCCTGATGGGCGGGAAGAAGGCGGCCTGAGCCCGTCATTCTCGGGCAAAGCGAAGCGCAGACCCGAGAATCTCAGGCCGACGGAGGCGCCGGAGACATCTGGTCATGAGATGCTCGGGTCAAGCCCGAGCATGACGCCCTCCGGCTACTTCCCCGCCATCGCCCGCGCCAGAAGCCTGCCGGCGCTCGTGGCGTCGAGCGGGCCGACATGCTTCTCCAGGATGCGCCCGTCCGGCCCGATGACGAAGGTCTCGGGCACGCCATAGACGCCCCATTCGATCGCGGCCCGTCCCGGCCGATCGACGCCGACGGCGGAATAAGGGTTGCCGAGGGCGTCGAGGAAGCGCCGGGCATTCTCGGCCTCGTCCTTGTAGTTCAGGCCGACGACCGCGACCTTGCCCGCCTTGACGGCCGGCGCATCCGCCAGCGCGACCAGGAAGGGATGCTCGACCCGGCAGGGCGCGCACCAGCTCGCGAAGACATTGACGATCGTCGCCCGGCCCGTGGCGAGATCGGCCATGCCGAAGGCCGGCACCGGACGCCCGTCACGCTGCAGGCCTTCGAGCGCGCTCAGCGTGATCACAGGGGCCGGCTTGCCGATCAGGGCGGAGGGCACCTTGCTGGCGTCGCCGGACGACAACCCGACCAGGAAAATTCCGGCCAGCGCGGCAAACACCAGCAGCGGAATGAGGAACACCAGCGCCGAGCGCCGGCGCGGCGCGATCGCGTCTTCGCCCTCGACCTGGGCATTCTCGACTCGGCCGGGCTCCACCTCGCTCATGGCGCAACCGGCCCCGAACGACGGCCGGCACCGCGCTGCTCGAGCGCCGCGAGCGCCCGCTTCTGCGCCCGGTGATCGAGCAGGATGGCCAGCGTCAGCCAACCAAGCACGATCGCGACGGCGGCGTAGGACGCCAGGATGAAGCCGGCATGGGGGCCAAGACCGCTCATCACAAAAAACTGCTCATGACAAAGGACTGCCCAATAGCGCGCTCATGCCGGCAGCCCTTGCGACGCCAGCCGGTCGAGACGCTCGGCCTCGAGGATCGTCAGCGTGCGCACGCGCCGGCGCATGATTTCGGCGCGCATTGCGACCAGATGCAGCGCCAGCGCCAGGCCGGTGAATCCGACAGCCAGGATCAAAAGCGGCCAAAGCATGGAGGGATGGATCGAAGGCCCGTCCAGGCGCAGCACCGAGGCCGGCTGGTGCAGCGTGTTCCACCACTCGACCGAAAACTTGATGATCGGCACGTTGACGAAGCCGACCAGCGTCAGGATCGCGACCGCGCGGCCGGCCCGCGACGGCTCGTCGAGCGTCCGCCACAAGGCGATGATGCCGAGATAGATCAGGAGCAGCACCAGGACCGAGGTCAGCCGCGCGTCCCAGACCCAGTAGGTGCCCCACATCGGCTTGCCCCAGAAGGCACCGGTCAGCAGGCAGATCAGGGAAAAGCAGGCGCCGATCGGCGCCGCAGCCTTCTGCGCGACATCCGCAAGCGGATGCCGCCAGACCAGCGTGCCGAGCGCTGATATCGACATCACCGTGTAGAACATCAGCGCCAGCCAGGCGGCCGGCACATGCACGAACATGATCCGGATGGTCTCGCCCTGCTGATAATCGGGGGGAGCGACGAACCAGGCGAGATAGAGGCCGACGGCCAGCAAGAGCACGGCCGCGCCCGTCATCCAGGGCAGCACGGCAGCGGAAAGGCGCATGAAGCGCGTCGGGTTTGCCAGGTCGATCAGGCCAGCCATGTCACCGCATCATGCTCCAAGGGCTGCCTCGCAGCTGCCCCGCAGCTTTATCAATGCCGGCAGAAGCCAGCAATGCACTTGCGGACCATGCGACACCGGCGACGCAGACCGGAATCGGTGTTCACTGCGATCAAGGCCTTGTCGGCGCAATCGGTGTCGCCCGCAGGCCTCAGTCATTTCTAACAATTTGATTTAATTGATTTATTTAACGCTTTGTTGCCTGCTGCTTCCGAGGCTGCTAACCTCCGGCCAGAGGCGAGGAGAATCCATGCCGGAACGATTGCCGGATGACATGCGCCGTGACGTCGAGGCGACGATCCGTTCCAAGGCGAGCGAATCCAGGATTGTCGACGTTCACGCGACCGTCGAGGAAATCCGGCTCCGGCACGCCGTCCCGGAGATCCGCATCGCCGACATGGCGGTGATCGTGGCTCGCCTTGCCGCCCAATATGGCTGCGCCGTCGAATTGGGCGGGCAGTGCGCCGAGCCGGACAGCAAACCGGCAGCCTGACCGAACTACTCCGCCTGCCGGAGCGCAGCGGCAGCGGCCAGCGTGCCGACGACGATCGCCGCCAGCGACAGCGCGCACAGGATCAGGAACGGCGTCCGGAACGGGACCGTTCCGCCCAGCGCGGCGTTCGCCGCCGAGACACCGAAGATCAGCACGGGAATCGTCAAGGGCGCGACCAGCACGGGCAGGATCAACCCGCCCCGCCGCAACCCCGCCGTCAACGCCGCTCCCCCGGCGCCGATGAAGCTCAGGGCCGGCGTTCCGACCAGCAGCGTCCCGGCGACCGGCAGCATCGCCTCGCCCGGCAAGGCCACGAGCAGGCCGAGCATTGGTGCCGCCAGCGCCAGCGGCAGGCCGGTGGTCAGCCAATGCGCCAGCCCCTTGGCCAGAACCGCGAGCTCGAGCGGCAGCGCGGATGCGCGGATCAGGTCGAGCGAACCATCCTCCTCATCGCCCTGGAACAATCGGTCGAGCCCGATCAGCATGGACAACAGCGCCCCTAACCACAGAATGGCCGGACCGATGCGCGACAGCAGGTTCAGGTCGGGTCCGAGCGCGAAGGGCACCAGCACCACGATCGTCAGGAAGAAGACGAGCGCGAGTTCGCCGCCGCCGCCGGCGCGGGAGGCCAGCATGAGATCGCGCCCGAGGATGGCGAGAAAGGCGCGGGTCACGGCCCGATCCTCAGTTCGCGCGCGCCGTCCAGCCCGAGCGGACCATGCGTCGCGGCCAGGATCGCGCCGCCCTGCGCCAGATGCTCCCGCATCAGACCGGCCAGCATCGCCTGGGCGGCAAGATCGAGTGCTGCCATCGGCTCGTCAAGCAGCCAGAACGGTCGCCTTGCCACCAGAAGCCGCGCCAGGGCGACGCGCCGCCGCTGTCCGGCCGAGAGGTAGCCCACCGGCAGCGCCGCGACATGGGGAAGCCCAACCCTGGCTAGCGCATCGGCCGAAGAGAGCACGGCGTCTCCCAGCAGCGCCTGGGCGAAGGCGAGGTTTTCCTGTGCGGTCAGTGCCGTCTTCAGCCCATCGCGATGCCCCACGACATGGCTGAGTTCAAGGGGCGCGACGTCGGAGGCACCCTCGACGCGAATCGTCCCGGCCTCCGGCCGCAGCCGCCCGCACAGCATCGCCAGAAGGCTCGATTTGCCGGCCCCGTTGCGGCCGGTCAGCGCGATCGCTTCGCCGGGACGCAGGCGGAAGGTAAGCCCCTCGAAAATCAGCCGGCCGCCCCGCCGACAGGCAAGATTCTCGGCCGAAAGGATAAGGGGGGCGTCAGGCAATGGCATCGCGGCGCAAGCATCTTCCGAAACGTCAGGGATCGCGCATGAACGCGCTTCGTTCATGTAGCGGGCTTCTTGGAATTGCTCTATAGAGCCCGTGGCTACGCCGCACGCCGATCCGGCGCGGGGCTCGGGCACTCCCGAGGCGGCGCGCGCGACATGCGCAATAGGCCTTCGATCCGACGATTCCGCAAGGCGTCCGTCGGCTCGCGACCGCAACCCCTTGATCAGGATCAGCCCGCATGGCTTCGCTCGACTCCTTCAAATGCCGCCAGACGCTCACCGTCGGCGCCAAGACCTATGAGTATTACTCCCTTCCGCTCGCCGAGCAGAACGGCCTCGCCGGCATTTCGAAGCTGCCTTTCTCGATGAAGGTGCTGCTCGAGAACCTGCTGCGCTTCGAGGACGGCCGCTCGGTCTTCAAGGCCGATATCGAGGGCTTCGTCGCCTGGCTGACCGACAAGGGCACCGCCGGCAAGGAAATCGGCTTCCGCCCCGCCCGCGTGCTGATGCAGGACTTCACCGGCGTTCCCGCCGTCGTCGACCTCGCCGCGATGCGTGACGGCGTCGTCGCGCTCGGCGGCGACCCGGCCAAGATCAACCCGCTCGTCCCCGTCGACCTCGTCATCGACCATTCGGTCATCGTCGACGAATTCGGCACGCCCAAGGCGCTCTCGCAGAATGTCGAGCTCGAATATGAGCGCAATGGCGAGCGCTACCGCTTCCTGAAATGGGGCCAGGGCGCCTTCGACAATTTCCGCGTCGTCCCGCCCGGCACCGGCATCTGCCACCAGGTCAATCTCGAATACCTCGCCCAGACCGTCTGGACCCGTAAGGAGACGATCGACGGCGTCGAGGTCGAGGTCGCCTATCCCGACACCGTCGTCGGCACCGATTCGCACACCACCATGGTCAATGGCCTGGCCGTTCTGGGCTGGGGCGTCGGCGGCATCGAGGCGGAAGCCGCCATGCTCGGCCAGCCGCAGTCGATGCTGCTGCCCGAGGTCATCGGCTTCAAGCTGACCGGCGCGCTGAAGGAAGGCATCACCGCCACCGACCTCGTGCTCACCGTCACGCAGATGCTGCGCAAGAAGGGCGTCGTCGGCAAGTTCGTCGAGTTCTTCGGCCCCGGCCTCTACAATCTGACGCTGGCCGACCGCGCCACCATCGCCAATATGGGCCCTGAATACGGCGCGACCTGCGGCTTCTTCCCGGTCGATGCCGAGACGCTGGAATACCTCACCACCACCGGCCGCAGCACCGACCGGATTGCGCTGGTCGAGGCCTACAGCAAGGCGCAAGGGCTGTTCGCCACGATCGAGACCGCCGACCCGGTCTTCACCGACACGCTGGAGCTCGACCTCTCCACCGTCCAGCCCTCGATGGCCGGTCCCAAGCGCCCCGAAGGCCGCATCGACCTGAACGGCGTCGCCGCCGGCTTCAAGGCCGCGATGGACACCGAATACAAGAAGGGCGGCGAGATCGCCCGCCGCGTCCCGGTCGAGGGCAAGGACTTCGATCTCGGCCATGGCGACGTCGTCATCGCCGCCATCACCTCCTGCACCAACACCTCGAACCCGTCCGTGCTGATGGCGGCGGGCCTGCTCGCCCGCAACGCGGTCGCCAAGGGCCTCACCGTCAAGCCCTGGGTCAAGACCTCGCTGGCGCCGGGCTCGCAGGTCGTCGCCGAATATCTCGCCAAGGCCGGCCTTCAGGCCGATCTCGACAAGCTCGGCTTCAACCTGGTCGGCTTCGGCTGCACCACCTGCATCGGCAATTCCGGCCCGCTGCCGGCGCCGATCTCGAAGGCGATCAACGAGCAGGGCCTGATCGCGGGCGCCGTCATTTCCGGCAACCGCAATTTCGAAGGCCGCGTCTCGCCCGACGTGCAGGCGAACTACCTCGCCTCGCCGCCGCTGGTCGTGGCTTACGCGCTGGCGGGCTCGGTCCAGATGGACCTGACCACCGAGCCGCTGGGCCTGGGCTCGGACGGCAAGCCGGTCTTCCTCAAGGACATCTGGCCCTCCAACAAGGAGATCCAGAGCTTCATCCGGGAGAACGTCACGCGTGCCATCTTCGAGGCGAAATATGCCGACGTCTTCAAGGGCGACGAACACTGGCAGGCGGTGAAGACCCCCGAAAGCCAGACCTATGCCTGGGAGGACGCCTCGACCTACGTCCAGAATCCCCCCTATTTCCAGGGCATCAGCAAGACGCCGACCCCGGTCACCGACATCAAAGGCGCCCGCATCCTCGGCCTCTTCGGCGACAAGATCACCACCGACCACATCTCGCCGGCCGGTTCGATCAAGGCCGCCTCGCCCGCCGGCGCCTATCTCTCCGAGCATGGCGTCGCGGTGGCCGACTTCAACCAGTACGGCACGCGCCGCGGCAATCACGAGGTGATGATGCGCGGCACCTTCGCCAATATCCGCATCCGCAACCACATGATGGGGCCCAACGGGCGCGAGGGCGGCTACACCATCCACTACCCGAGCAAGGAAGAGCTGCCGATCTATGACGCCTCGATGCGCTACCAGGCGGAGAAGGTGCCGCTGGTCGTCTTCGCCGGCGTCGAATACGGCAACGGCTCCTCGCGCGACTGGGCTGCGAAGGGCACCAACCTGCTCGGCGTCAAGGCCGTGATCGCGCAGAGCTTCGAGCGTATTCACCGCTCGAACCTGGTCGGCATGGGCGTGGTGCCCTTCACCTTCGTCGAAGGCACCAGCTGGGCCTCGCTCGACCTGAAGGGCGACGAGACCGTCTCGATCAAGGGGCTGGCCACGGTGAAGCCGCGCCAGATGCTCGAAGCCGAGATCACCTATGCCGACGGCACGGTGAAGAACGTGCCGATCCTGTGCCGCATCGATACGCTGGACGAGATCGACTACTTCAAGAACGCCGGCATCCTGCACTACGTCCTGCGCGGCATCGCCGCCTGAGCGGAGGCCGGGGACGGGGCCACCGCCCCCTTGCCACCTTTCGACAACATCAGGGCTGCGGCATCGCGCGATGCCGCAGCCCTTTCGCATCCCATAGCCGAAAGGCTCCGGCTCTCCGTCACCCGGCCCTGCGCAGCGGCACGACGGGCGACGGGCGCCCCATCGATCCCCCTGCGCTCATGGTCCGGAACGAGACCACCAGCGCATCGAGTTCGGCGATCTTGCGGCCGAGCATGACGGCAGAGGCCGCGCTTTCCTCGGCAAGCGCCGCGTTCTGCTGTGTCATCTCGTCCATCCGCGCAACGGTCTGGCTCATCTCGTCGATGCCGTTCGACTGTTCGCCCGACGCAGCTGCCACCTCGGTCACGGTCTTCACAACGCTCTGCGTCGCTTCGACGATTTCGCCCAGGACCTCACCCGCGCTGCGGACCAGCTTGACCCCGGCTGCCACCTCTTCATGGGTGTCATTGATCAGGCCGGAGATGCCCTTGGCCGCATCCGAGGATTGCTGGGCAAGCGCCCGCACCTCCGATGCCACGACGGCGAAACCCTTGCCCGCATCGCCCGCCCTCGCCGCCTCGACAGCGGCGTTCAGCGCCAGCAGATTGGTCTGGAAGGCGATGCCATCGATCACCGAGATGATGTCGGTGATCTTGCCGCTGGCCTGCTCGATACGGTTCATCGCGCCGATCGCGTCCGTCACGATCGCTCCGCCATTGCTGGCGACCCGCGTCGCGTTCTCGGCGAGGTTGACAGCCTGGCGAGAGGCATTGGCCGAAGCCTTCACCGACGCAGCCAGTTGCTCGGTGGTGGCGGCGGTCTCCTCCAGTGACGAGGCCTGCTCCTCCGTGCGGATCGACAGGTTCTCGGCCCCTGCCTTGATCTCGTCAGCGGCGGCCGCGACCTCGCGCGACGTCTGCTTGATCACCGTCACCGTCAGGGCCAGCTTCTCGACCATCTCGTTGATCGAGGAACTGACCGATCCGAGCTTGCCCGAATAGTCGGCGTCGACGGTCCGGGTCAGGTCGCCCTCGGCGATGCCCTTGAGGATGTCCGCGAACGACGTGGTCGCGCCATCGATCGCGGCATTGATCTGGTTCAGTCCCGTCACGAGCGCCGCCATCTCGCCCTGCTCCGACCCCGATTCGACGCGGTAACCGAAATCCCCGCGGACGGCCGCGTCGACCACGTGCCTGATCTGCCGCGCCGTTTCGTCGAAGGCTTCGCCCTGCCTTTGGGAGGCCCTCAGCTCCTCGTCCCGCTGCTGCCGCTCCTGCGCGGCACGCTCGGCCAGCGCATCCTGATAGGAGCCGATGGTGCGCGCCATGTCCCCGATCTCGTCTCGCCTGTCGCGATGGGGGATGAAGGCCGCGACAGCCTCCGAACCACGTTGCCGCATCGTCGCGACGATGTCCGCGATCGGCCGCACGATGCTGCGCAGGACCGTGGCATAGAGGCCCAGAGCCGTCAGCAGGGCGACGACGAGACCAGCAATCGCGGCGGTTGCCGCGAGTCCGCGGGCCGTGCTCGCGCCGGCCTGCCCCGCCATCGCCTCGGCCTCGAGCGCGTCGCCCGCCTCCTTCATCGATTTTTCGAGTGCCTCGAAACGATCGTCGAACAACGCCATGCCCTCAAGCGCTGCTTTGCGGTCCTTGAAGGAGAGCTCGACCAGCGCCACGGCCTGAGCGATGTAGTTTTTCAGGGGTTCGTCGAGCGCCTGAAGCCGCGCCAGCGTCTCCGGCGAGCTCACAATCGCTTTCGTCGCGGCGATCCTCTCCGAGAACTCCTTGGCGTGGGCGCGTGTCTCGGAGAGCGTCTCGGTGCTGTCCTGACCGGCGTCGGAGCGGATCAGAGCCGCGTAGACGTCGGCGCGCAGCCCGTCATGCAGCATGTCTCCGATCGTATGGTTGCGGATCGCGGCGGCGGAATTGGCCAATTCGTCGATGGCGGATCCCATCTGCGAAGACGAATAAATCCCGACGCCCGCTACCGCGCTCATGATGAAGGCCAGGAACAGGCAAAGCAAGGCAAAGCGCGCTTTCAGCGAAACCACCGGCCATCTCCCGATTGACTTCAACCCAATCCAGAATTGCGTATTTCACTTAACGCTACGTCAATGATACAATTTTGGCGCGCAGCCTTGGCAAGCCACCCCCAGGGATCGGCGCCGCCACCTTGATGCGTCGCAGTTGTCCTCTCCCGCCCCCCGGTGTAAGGGGGCGTCACAGTCATCCTTGGCGGGGGGCTTGGGGCAGGCGCAGGGCTAACACCCGCGCCCGGATGTCGTCCGCCTCCATCTATCCAAGACGGAGCACCCGCATGTCCGCCACGTTCGAGACGGTCGCCGGAATCATTTCGGAGACCTGCGACATTCCGCGCGAGAAGATCACGCCGGAAAGCCATGCCATCGCCGATCTCGGCATCGACTCGCTTGCCTTTCTCGATATCGCCTTCGCGATCGACAAGGCCTTCGGCATCAAGCTGCCGCTTGAGCAGTGGACGCAGGAAGTCAACGAGGGCAAGGCCCCGGCCGAGCAGTATTTCGTGCTCGAGAACCTCTGCAAGCGCATCGACGACCTCGTCGCCGCCAAGGCGGCCTGAGCCAAACCGCCATCGACACATCCTCAACCCCGACGTCCGAGGCGCCGATAACGGCCCTCGGAGCCGGGTGCTATGGACGTTAGGAAGCCGCGATATTGAGCGGAGCGGCATCAGTCGCTAGATCATAGCCGCGCCGGAGCAGCATTCGACGCGGCATATCGACGATCGGAAGCGCATGCGCCTCGAATATTTCGACATGATCGACGCCGTCGTAGCCTTCGAGCCGGGCGAGAAGCGCATCGCCGTGCGCTCGACGGTCCCGGCCGCCGACGCCAGCCCCGTTTTCGAGGGGCATTTTCCTGGCCACCCGCTGGTGCCGGGCGTCCTGCTGACCGAAACCATGGCGCAGGCCTCGGGCTATCTCCTGCTCGGCCTGAACGGGCTGACGCAGATGCCCTTCCTGATGACGGTCGACAAGGCGCGCTTCCGCACCTTCGTCGAACCCGACGCTGTTCTCGACATCGCCGCCGAGCTCGTCATCGAGGGCTCCGGCTATGCAGCGACCAAGGCGGCGATCACCATCGACGGCAAACCGATCTGCGACGCGCAGTTGCGCTTCCGCCTGATGCCCTTTCCTGCCGACATGCGGACCTTGATGGAAATCCGTATCAAGGCGATCGGCCTCGTGCCGGAACAGGCCTGACCATGCAGCGCGACGTCGTCATCACCGGAATAGGCCTTGCGTCCAGCCTGGGCGAAGGGATCGAGGCGCATGCGGCCGCGCTTGCCCGATCGGCTCCGCCGGTCGTCGATACCGTAAGCTTCGCGCCCTATCCGGTACACCCGTTGAAACCGCTCGAACTCGACCGGCAGATCCCGAAGAAGTCGGACCAGCGCCAGATGGAGCCCTGGCAGCGGCTGGGCGTCTATGCGGCGGGCCTCGCGCTCGATGACGCCGGCATCAAGGACGACGTCGAGACCAAGAGCCTCCTGCAGGTCATCGTCGCGGCCGGCGGCGGCGAGCGCGACCATGCCGTCGATGGCGCCATCCTGACCGGCCTGCGCGGCGCCAACGCGCCTGGCGCCTTCCTCAACGAGCGGCTGATGGGGGATCTGCGCCCGACGCTGTTCCTGGCGCAGCTGTCCAATCTGCTGGCCGGCAATATCGGCATCGTCCACGGCATCACCGGCGCCTCGCGCACCTTCATGGGCGAGGAGCAGGCTGGGGTCGACGCGATCCGCACCGCCCATGCCCGCATCGCCTCGGGCCAGGCCGAGATCATGCTGGTCGGCGGCTCCTACAATGCCGAGCGCCGCGACATGCTGCTGCTGTTCGAACTTGGCGGCTATCTGCGCAAGGGCGATTTCGCTCCCGTCTTCGCCCGCGAGGACGCGCCAGGCCTGATCACCGGCAGCGCGTCCGGCTTCCTCGTGCTCGAATCCGCGCAGCGCGCTGCGGCGCGCGGCGCCAAGGCTCATGCGACGCTCGGCAAGGTCGCGGCCAGCCGCTCGAAGCGCCAGCCCGGCACCGTCGAGACCGCGCTGCGCGGCCTGCTCGCTGAGCTCGGGCCGGTGTCGACCGGGGCGCTCGCTATCTCCGCCGCAACCGGCGCCGCCGGCATCACGGCCGAGGAAGCCTCAGCGATCGCCACCTTGCCCCAGGCGCGTCGCATCGCCACCGGCGATCTCGTCGGCCATGCCGTCGAGGCGGCCTTCCCGGTCTCGGTCGCGCTCGCCGCCGCAGCCCTGTCGACTGGACAGGCGCAGGAGGCGATCGTCACCGGCGTCGGACATTGGCGCGGCGAGGGCGCTGCTCGCCTGGGCACTGCGTGAGGACCATGGCCATGAACGCGACCGACCAGACTTTCCCACACCGCGACTCCAGGGGCCGCCCAATCGTCGCCGTCACCGGACTCGGCATCGTCACCTCGCTCGGCCAGGGCAAGGACGCCAATTGGGAAGCCCTGACGGCCGGCCGCTCCGGCATCCATGCGATCGAGCGCTTTGCGACGCAGGGCCTGCGAACCACCATCGGCGGCACCGTCGACTTCCTGTTCGACAGGCCGTTTTCGGCGCCTGAACTCTCCGAGAAGCTCGCCATGCTGGCTGCCGAGGAGGCCGTCGGTCAGAGCGGGCTCGGCCAGCCCGGCGATTTCCCGGGTGACCTCTTCATGGCGGTGCCGCCGGTCGAGATGGAATGGCCGCAGAAGCAGGAGCTGGCGGCGACCATCGACGGCGAGGTCGACTATGACGGGCTGCTGCGCGCAGCCTCTTCGCAAAAATTCAAGCCGATGCACGAGATGTTCCTGTTCGGCACGGTCGCCGATCATGTCGCCGATGCCTTCGGCACCAAGGGCTCGCCGATCTCGCTCTCGACCGCCTGCTCGTCCGGCGCGACCGCGATCCAGATGGGCGTCGAGGCGATCCGGCGCGGCGAGACGCAAGCCGCGCTGTGCATCGGCACGGACGGTTCGATCCATGCGGAGGCGCTGATCCGCTTTTCGCTGCTTTCGGCACTGTCCACCCAGAACGATCCGCCGGAAGCCTCCGCCAAGCCCTTCTCCAAGAATCGCGACGGCTTCGTCATGGGCGAGGGTGCCGGCGCGCTGGTGCTGGAGGATTACGACCACGCGCTGGCGCGCGGTGCGACCATCCTCGGCATCGTCGCCGGTTGCGGCGAGCGCGGCGACGGCTTCCACCGCACCCGCTCCAGCCCCGACGGCAAGCCTGCGATCCTCGCGATGCAGGATGCGCTCGCCGATGCGGGCCTGACTCCAGACGACGTCGATTACATCAACGCACACGGCACCTCGACCCCTGAGAACGACAAGATGGAGGCGATGAGTTGTGCCGCCGTCTTCGGCGAGCGCATGGCCACCCTGCCGATGTCCTCCAACAAGTCGATGCTCGGCCACACGCTGACGGCAGCCGGCGCAGTCGAGGCCGTGATCTCCTTCCTGACCATCGCCAACAGCCGCATTCCCCCGACGATCAACTACACCACCCCCGATCCGGCGATCGCGCTCGACGTCGTGCCAAATGTCGCGCGCGACGCGACGGTTCGCACCGTGCTCTCCAATTCCTTCGGCTTCGGCGGCCAGAACACCAGCCTCGTGCTCGCCGCCGCCCCGGAGGCCGCATGACCAGGGTTCTCGTGACCGGCGGCGCCAAGGGGGTCGGCGCGGCCATCGTGCGCGCCCTCGCGGCGAACGGACACGATGTCGACTTCACCTATCGCAGCTCGGGCGACCAGGCCGTGGCGCTCGCAGCCGAGATCGCGCAGGCGCATCCCGGGCGCAGCATCAACGCCTTGCCGCTCGATCTCTCCGACAAGGCCGCGCTCGACGCCTTCTGCGAGGAACGCGAGGCGGAGAGCTATTTCGGTCTGATCCACAATGCCGGCCAGCCCTATGATTCGCTGGCCGCGATGATGATGCAGGACAAGGCCGAGGCGGCGATGCAGGTCAATTTCTGG
Source organism: Allobosea vaviloviae (assembly GCF_001298265.1). Lineage (GTDB taxonomy): Bacteria > Pseudomonadota > Alphaproteobacteria > Rhizobiales > Beijerinckiaceae > Allobosea > Allobosea vaviloviae_B. Next base: position 21,848 of record NZ_LGSZ01000080.1, read on the forward strand.
GCCTTCACCCGGCTTGCCAAAAGCCTGATGCGCAACATGATCCGCGCCCGGGCCGGGCGCATCGTCGCGATCGGCTCTGTCGCGGCGCTCCGCGGCAATCCCGGCAACGCGGCCTACGCCGCCTCCAAGGGCGCGCTGATCTCCTATGCCAAGACGCTCGCGGTCGAGACCGGCAAGCGCGGGGTCACGGTCAACATCATCGCGCCGGGCTTTGTCGACACCGACATGATGGCCCCCTACGCCGCTTACCGCGACAAGATGCAGGCCCAGATCCCGGCCGGCCGCTTCGCCAGGCCCGACGAGGTCGCGGGGCTGGCCGCCTTCCTGATGAGCGAGCCTGCCGCCTACATCACCGGCACGGTGATCCCGATCGATGGCGGCGTCACGGCGCATCTCGGCGTGCATCGCTGACGTCGACCGGATGCGATGCCCGTGCTAGGTTCACTCCGAACCGGAGCGAACCTCCACAGGAGTTTGCCATGACCGCAGCCTTCACCATCCGCCTCGACGACGAGATGCTGGCCAAGCTCGACGCATTGGCTGCCGACACAGACCGCTCGCGAAGCTGGATCGCCGCCAAGGCTATCGAAAGCTATGTCGAGCTGAATGCGTGGCAGATCGCGAAGATCAAGGAAGGCATTGCCCAAGCCGATCGTGGCGAGTTCGCGACGGAAGAAGAGCTCGACGAGATTGAAGCGGAGTTGCAAGCGCGCATCGATGCCGCCCGATGAAATTGATTTGGACACCTCGCGCCAAAGACGACTTACGCGAGATCGGCCACTATATCGCTGATTTCAATCCGAGGGCTGCGCTTGCGCTGGCGCGTAGGCTTCGGCTGGCAGCCAAGGTACTCACCGATCATCCGGCCATAGGTCGGCCGGGACGTGTCGACGAAACGCGTGAACTCGTAGTCTCTGGCACGAGCTATATCCTGCCCTACCGCGTCCGTGATGGGCGCGTCGAAATCCTGGCCGCGCTCCACGCCTCGCGCGAATGGCCGGACGAACTCTGAAAGACGAAACTTTTCCCATGCGTTCACTTCAACTCCATGGCGACCGTGACCTCCGTCTCGAGGAGATCGAGCCGCCGCCGCCGCCCGCCGCCGGCGAGGTCCAGATCCGCATCCGCGCAATTGGGCTGAACTATCTCGACATCTGGGGCTTTCGCGGTATGGCCTTCGCCAAGCGCAAGATGCCGCAGGCGGCCGGCGTCGAGGCGGCCGGCGAGATCGTCTGCGTCGGCGAAGGCGTCACCAACCTGAAGGTCGGCGACACCGTCACCGCCTATGGCGCCGAGACCTGCGGCCACTGCAAGGCCTGCCTCAACGGCCGCGACAATCTCTGCGAGAACGTCGCCGGCATCATGGGCTTCCATATCGACGGCTTCGCCCGCGAATTCCTGAACAAATCGGCGCGCCTCGTGATCAAGGTGCCCGACGGCGTCTCCTTCGAGGAGGCCGCCTGCGCGCCGATCGGCTTCGGCACGGTACAGCACATGCTGTTCGACAATGCCAAGCTCGAACCCGGCGAGTCCGTGCTGGTCCATGCCGGCGGCTCCGGCATCGGCACGGCCGCGATCCTGATGGCCAAGGCGATCGGCTGCACGGTCTACACCACCGTCGGCGACGACGAGAAGGGTCGCAAGGCCAAGGAACTCGGCGCCGACTTCGTCGTCAACTACAAGACCGAGCGCTTCGAGGGAGAGGTCCGCCAGCTCACCAAGCGCAAGGGCGTCGACGTCATCTTCGAGCATGTCGGCGCCGACACCTGGAACGGCTCGCTGCTCTGCCTCAAGCGCGGCGGCCGGCTCGTCACCTGCGGCGCCACATCAGGTGCCTCCGCCACGATCAACCTGATGCAGCTCTTCCAGCAGCAATACCGCATCACCGGCTCCTTCGGCTGCCGCATCGAGAACATCCGTCAGTCGCTCGACAAGATGGCATCAGGCATGAAGCCGGTGATCGATTCGGTGTTTCCGCTGGAGGATTTCGAGAAGGGCCTCGCGCGCCTGGAAGGCCGACAGGTCTTCGGCAAGGTTGTCGTGACGTTCTGAGAACCCTTCGAAACTTGACGAAACCGCGTTCCTGCCGCAAGTCGCGGCTCAAGCCCGGTTTCGCAAGCCGTTCGGGCGCAGTTGGGGCCGGAACGACTTGAGACGACTGAAGACCCTCGCCGCGCGCATCGGCGCCATGGCGATGATCGGCGTGATCCGGACGCTGTTTGCGTTCCTGCGCCTGCTAGGGCCCGAGCGGTCGAGCGATCTCGGCGGCTGGCTGTTGCGCACCGCCAGCCCGCTGCTCCCGGTCAACCGCGTCGCGCTCGCTAATATCCGCGCGGCCTTTCCCGGAATGGCGGACAGCGAGGTTCGGCGCATCGCGCGCGGCGCCTGGGAGAATCTCGGGCGCACCGCCGCCGAATACGCCCATCTCAAGACGCTGTTCGACTATGATTACCTCAATCCCGACGCACCCTCGCGCGTCGAGGTCGATGGCATCGAGCATTTCATCGCGCTCAAGGACGACGAGAAGCCCGGCCTGATCTTTTCCGCCCATCTTGCCAATTGGGAACTGCCGGCGATCTGCGCCCAGGCCTATGATCTCGACACCACGGCCGTTTTCCGCGCTCCCAACGACCCGGCGATCGCCAGCGTCGTTCACGAGATCCGTTCGGGCGCCATGGGTGGGCTGGCCGCGGCCAAGCAGGGCGCAGCCTTCGCCATGCAGGGCGTGCTGGAGCGCAACGGCCATTTGGGCATGCTGATCGACCAGCATTTCACCCGCGGTGTCGTGGTGCCCTTCATGGGCCGTCCGGCCCTGACCAACCCGATCCTCGGCAAGTTCGCCCGCCGCTTCGAATGCCCGGTCCATGGCGTGCGGGTCGTCCGCCTTCCCAACCAGCGCTTCCGCCTCGAACTGACGCCGCCGCTCGATCTGCCGCGCGACGCCGCCGGCGAGATCGACGTCCAGGGCGCCATGGCGATGATGACGGCAGTGGTCGAGGGCTGGGTCCGCGACCATCCCGAGCAATGGCTCTGGATGCATCGGCGTTGGCGTCCGACGATGATGAGCGCGGCGGTCGCCGAAGCCGGAATGGCGGTTGCGCGGACCCCGGCTTTCAAGGCAACGTGATTTCCAAGTGAGAGGGATAGGGCGCTTTAGTAACGCCTGAGATGTCTAATCTCGCCGAGTTCAAGCCATGACCTGTTTCAATCCTCTCTTTTCCGCAACCATCGCCCTGCTTTCGCTGGGCGTCACGGTCGCGCGCGCCGAGTCCACAGGCACCCAGCCGAAGGCGGTGATCGAGCTCTTCACCAGCCAGGGCTGCTCCTCCTGTCCACCGGCGGATGCGCTCTTCGTCGAGCTCGCCAAGCAGCCGGATGTGATCGCGCTGACCCTGTCGGTGACCTATTGGGATTATCTCGGCTGGAAGGATACGCTGGGGAAGGACATCTTTACCACGCGTCAGAAATTCTATGCCAAGGCGCGCGGCGACAGTCAGATCTATACGCCCCAGGCTGTGATCAACGGCGCCTCGCATGTCGTCGGTTCCGACCGGGTTGAAATCGATCGCGCGACGAAGCAGTCGTCGGGCACGGATTTCGTCGCCAAGCTGTCGCTGAAGGAGGAGGCCGGGACGCTGCGGGTCACGCTCGCGCCGCTGAACGAGCCCGTCGGGCGCACAGCCGGTGTCTGGGTCGTGCCGACGACGCGGATGGTTACGGTGCCGATCGCGCGCGGCGAGAACCAGGGCAGGACCGTCTCCTACGCCAATGTCGTGCGTGGCATGACCCGCATCGGCGACTGGGACGGCAAGAAAGCGGTCTTGACGGTGCCGCTCACCGCGACGCAGGCGCCCGAGGCGGATGGCTATGTCGTGCTTGTGCAGGCGGAAATGCCGGGGAAATATGGCATGATGCCGAGCGCGATCCTCGGAGCGGCACGCAGCCCGCACTGATGCGATCCTACAGGATCACCACCTTGTTCGGCAGCTCGTCGATATCGTCGGCCATGCGCGGCGCATGCCTCGCGAGCACGACGCCGACCGCCTGCACGGCGTCGATCAGCCCGTCCCGCAGCCGGTTCTCGCGTGCAGCCAGCAGCGCCGACCCGATGATGCCGTCCCAGACCGTCTGATCGATACGTCCGTCGAGGCCGGTATCGACCAGGATCTCGGCATAGCGCTCCTGGATCGCGACATAAAACAGCACGCCTGTACGGCCGCGGGTTCGCGTCAGCCCCCGCGCCGTGAATTCCCGCAGCGCCACGTCATGGGCACGCCGGCGCTTGATGAAGCCCGGCACGAAACGGCCGCCACGGCCATACCAGAGCAGAAAGCACAGCAGCAGCGCCGCGCAGACGAGCTGGGTCAGGAAGATGCGCGGCGCGCTGGTGGCGGTCATCGCAAGCAGCGGCCATGGCACGAGAAGCGACAGCGCCAGCGCCATCACCACCGGCACGGTCCGATAGCTCGAAGCCGCATGGTCGATGACCACGACGATCTCGGCCGCCGTCAGGCTCTCGGCCTGCCGCACGGCGTCTGCGATCGCATTACGGTCCTGCTCGTCCATCACCAATCTCCCGAAGCGCCGCCACCGCCCGAAGACCCGCCGCCTCCGGAAAACCCGCCGCCGGAACCCGAGCCCGAACTCCAGCCGCCGCTCGAGCCCGACCCGCTGCTCCAGCCGGAGCTTTGCGGCAGCGTCACCCAGCTCCCATTGCGCAGCCGGTGGCGCCTTGAACCGCCATTCCCGCGAAACTCGTTCACGAAGGCCGCAAAGAGGATGAAAAGCAACAACATGACGAAGACAATCGCGACGACATCCATGACGGACATGTCGTCGCTGCGCACGCTGGCGCGCCGCTGCCATTCCTCGGCATCGCCCGCAAGAATGCTCAGGATGCCGTCGACGCCGCCTTCGATCCCGCCCGCGAAATCGCCCGCCTTGAACTTCGGCGCCACCGCCGTGGTGATGATGACTTTGGAGAGCGCGTCGGTCAGCGCGCCTTCCAGCCCGTAGCCGACCTCGATACGGACCTTGCGCTCGTTTGGCGCGACCAGCAGCAGCACGCCATTATTCGTCTTCGACTCACCGAGCTTCCAGAACCGGAACAGACCGTTGGCAAACTCCTCGATGCCGATGCCCTGCAGGGACGGCACGGTCGCAACCACCAGCTGATCCGAGGTCTTGTCCTCATGCGCCTTGAGCTTCGCCTCGATCCGCTGCCGCGCCTCGGGCGCGATCAGATTGGCGCCGTCGACGATGCGCCCGCTGAGCGCGGGGTAGGACGGGTCGGCGGCCAGTGCGAGGCCGCTCCAGAAGAGCAGGAGGAAAGCGCCGAGCCGCAGCAGGGCATGCACCGTCATGCTCGGGCTTGACCCGAGCATCTCAGGACAGAGATTCTCGGGTCTGCGCTTCGCTTCGCCCGAGAATGACGACAGCTGCAGGCTCACGGCCCTGGCTCTTCCGACACCCTCAGAACTTCACGGCCGGCGGCCGCTCCGCCCCCGACGTCGCCGTGAAGCTCTCCATTGCCTTGGCGCCCCAGAACAGCTTGGCCCAGATCACGCCCGGGAAGGTCCGGATCTCGGTGTTGAAATCCCGGACCGCCTGGATGTAGTCCCGCCGCGCCACGGCAACGCGGTTCTCGGTGCCTTCGAGCTGCGATTGCAGGGCGAGGAAGTTCTGGTTCGACTTGAGGTCCGGATAACGCTCGACCGTGACGAGGAGCCGCCCGAGCGCGCCGCTGAGTTGGTTCTGCGCGTCCTGGTATTCCCTGAACTTCGCGGGGTCCGTGATGGTGGAGGCATCGACCTTGACCTGGCTCGCCTTGGCGCGGGCCTCGACCACGGCGGTCAGCACCTCCCGCTCCTGCGCGGCATAGCCCTTCACCGTCTCGACGAGGTTCGGGATCAGATCGGCGCGGCGCTGGTACTGGTTTTGCACCTCGCCCCAGCTCGCCTTGGCCTTTTCCTCCAGCGTCGGGACATTGTTGACGCCGCAGCCGGCCAGCGCGAGGCCGAGCAGAGCGGACACCGCGACGAGAAAGGGTCGGCGAACGATTGTGGAAAACGCAAACGACATGCCGGGGCCCCTTTGGCAGTGTCTCGGGAACAACGATTCGGACCTTAGCCGTCCGTGATGACCGCTCCAAGGCGAATGCGGCTGTGACGAATGCGGCCAGAACGAATGCGGCATGGCGCGAACCCGCTCTTGCGATAATCTGCCGAAACGGCGTTCGCGCGGGCACGGAGATCGGACCATGCGCCTCTCATTTGGAATTCCAGCCCTCGCCTTACTGGCGCTCGCGACACTGGCCGCCCCCGTCGGCGGACAGCCTCTCGCGCCGGCCCCAGAGGCCGCCACAGGGCGCATCGCCAAGACGCATGGCACCGCCCAGCGCTTCATGGTGGCGGCCGCCAATCCGCTGGCCGCGACCGCCGGCCGCGATATCCTGCGGGCCGGCGGCAGCGCGACAGATGCGGCGATCGCGATCCAGCTCGTGCTCAATCTGGTCGAGCCACAGAGCTCCGGCATCGGCGGCGGCGCCTTCCTGCTGCATTGGGACGAGGCGGCGCGAAAGGTGACGACGCTGGACGGGCGCGAGACTGCACCAGCAGCCGCCACACCCGATCGCTTCATCGGCCCCGACGGCAAGCCGATGCGCTTCCTCGATGCGGTCCTGGGCGGGCGCTCCGTCGGCGTGCCGGGCACGCTGAAGCTGCTGGAAGAGGCGCATAAGCGCTGGGGCCGGCTGCCCTGGGCGCAGGTGATCGCGCCCGCGATCCGGCTCGCCGAGGAGGGCTTTCCCATCTCGCCGCGCCTGAACGGACTGCTCTCCGGCGAGAGGAACCTGGCGAAGGACGCCCGCGCCGCCGCTTATTTCTACGGATCGGACGGCAAGCCGAAGACGGTCGGCACGATCCTGCGCAACCCGGCCTTCGCCGCGACCCTGCGGACCATCGCCGGCAATGGCGCGCAGGCACTCTACACGGGCCCACTCGCGCAGGACATCGTCGCGACCGTCACCGGTCACGCAACCAATCCCGGCGACATGACGCTGGCCGACCTGACCGCCTACAGGATCGAGGAGCGCGATCCGGTCTGCGGCGCCTATCGTGTCTGGCGCATCTGCGGCATGGGCCCGCCGAGCTCGGGCGCGGTCGCCGTCCAGCAGATCCTCGGCATCCTCGAAACACGCGATCTGGCGCGGATGGGTCTGGGCGCCGAGGCCGCGCACTGGTTCGCCGAGGCCGGGCGCCTCGCCTTCGCCGACCGCAATCTCTATCTCGCGGACCCCGCCTTCATCGGCATACCGCTCGGCGGACTGATCGACCGCGACTATATCCGTTCGCGGGCCGGGCTCGTCAGCCCCGACAGGTCGATGGGGCGTGCCAGGGCCGGCGAGCCGCCAAACAAGCGCGCGCAGCTGCTCGCCCCCTCCGAGGGCATCGAGAACGGCACCAGCCATATCTCCGTGATCGACGCCGCCGGCAACGCCATTTCGATGACCACGACGATCGAGGACGGCTTCGGCTCGCGGCTGATGACGGCCGGCGGCTTCCTGCTCAACAACGAGCTGACCGATTTCTCCTTCCTCCCAGAGGAGGACGGCAAGCCGGTCGCCAACCGCGTCGAGCCCCGCAAGCGCCCGCGCTCCTCGATGGCGCCGACCCTGGTGTTCGACGCTTCTGGCCGACTTTATGCCGTCGTCGGCTCGCCCGGCGGCAGCCAGATCATCGGCTTCGTCGCCAAGACGCTGGTGGCGCTGCTCGACTGGAAGATGGACCCGCAGGCCGCCGTCGATCTCGGCAATTTCGGCAGCCGCAACGGCCCGACCGAACTGGAGAAGGGCACCGAAGCCGAAGCCTGGAGGGCGGCGCTCGAAGCAAAGGGCCACGACGTCCGCCTGCTGGAAATGACCTCGGGCATCCAGGCGATCGTCAAGACGCCGCAGGGCTTTGCCGGCGGCGCGGACGGACGCCGGGAGGGCGTCGCCATCGGGGATTGAGGCGTCATCGCACTGTCGCATTCGCAGCGCTTCGGTTTTCGCCCATCAGGAAAACCTCCCATGCGCCATCTTCTCCTCGCCGCCCTGGCGGCAGCGTCTCTTGCCTTCTCCCCGGTTCAGGCGGGTGAAGCCAAGCCCTTCGCCACCGCCAAGACCATCGACCTGCTCACGCTGCTGAAGCCGCCACCGGCGAATGACTCCGCCCAGACCCGCACCGAACTCGGCGAGGTGCTGACGATTCAGGTCACGCGCACTCCCGACATGGAAGCCGCCGCCCAGGCCGACGCGGTCGAGAACGTGTGGCGCTTCGCCAATGTCATGGGGCCGAACTTCAAGGCGGAGTCGCTGCCGGTCTTCTCGGCCTTCTTTGACCGGGTCGTCGAGACCGAAGGCGCCGTCGTCGACCCCGCCAAGGACAGCTGGAAGCGCCCGCGCCCGCACCAGTACAGCCCGCTGGTCAAGCCCGTGGTGAAGATCTCGAACTCCGGCGCCTATCCGTCCGGCCACACCACGGTGGGCACGCTGATGGGCATCGTCCTGTCGAACATGGTGCCTGAGAAGCGCGCCGAGATCATGGCCCGCGCCTGGGCCTATGGCGAGAACCGCATCATCGGCGGCATCCATTTCCGCGCCGATGTCGAAGCCGGGCGTATCGCCGGCAGCGTGATCGCCGCCAGGATCATGGAGCAGCCCGAATTCCAGAGCGAATTCGCAGCGGCCAAGGCCGAGCTGCGCAAGGTGATGGGTCTCTAGGCCTTACAAAAAGAGCTCAGCGAGGCGGAGCGGCTGTCCGTTCGCCGCCCGCCCCGCGTCCCGCGATCAGCCAGTAGACGAAGCCGGTCGCGGCGCCGACGAGCACGAGCGCTCCGATGATCTGAACCTCGGCACCGGTCGGCGTGCGTGACAGGCCGAGCAAGGCCAGCGGCAGCAGCGCCGCGAGCAGGCCGGTCAGGCCGCTCTGGATCAGGCCGCTGCGCAGACCAAACAGTTCCGCCCCCACCGCAACCAGCACGACCGGCGCGACGATGATCGCAAAGCCGAGCCGCCCGAGCAGGGAGACCGCCGCAACGGCGGTCGGGCCGGGGTCGACGCCTATGTCAGCCAGCCCGAACAGCGCATCCAGCAGCCGCTCGAAGCCGCCGCCGATCAGCAGCGCGATGCCCGGCGAAACCACGCTTGCGACCATCATGGCGACCAGCCCGGCCGCCATCGCCACCATCAGCGCGAACGGAATCAGCAGGAGCCAGCGCAACATGGCGGTCAGCCCGCCAGCGGCGCGTCGGACGCCTCGTCCTGGTCCAGCATCAGCCGGGCGCGGGCCGAGAGCTTCTCGGTTTCGCTCTTGAGCTGGCCGCAGGCGGCGAGGATGTCGCGCCCGCGCGGGGTGCGAACCGGCGAGGCATAGCCGGCCCTGAAGACGATCTCGGAGAAGCGTTCGATCCTGTCCCAGTCCGAGCACTCGTAGCGGGTGCCGGGCCAGGGATTGAACGGGATCAGGTTGATCTTGGCCGGGATGCCCTTGAGCAGCCGCACCAGCTCGCGCGCCTCGGAATCGCTGTCGTTCACGCCCTTGAGCATGACGTACTCGAAGGTAATGCGTTTCGCGTTCGAGACGCCCGGATAGGTCCGGCAGGCCTCGAGCAGATCCGCGATCGGGTATTTCTTGTTCAGCGGCACCAGTTCGTTGCGCAGGTCGTCTCGCACCGCATGCAGCGAGATCGCCAGCATCGTGCTCATCTCGTGGCCCAGCGGGCCAATCTGCGGCACGACGCCGGACGTCGAGACGGTAATGCGGCGGCGCCCGAGCGACAGCCCCTCATTATCGGAGATGACGTCGATCGCATCGCGCACGCCGTCGAAATTGTAGAGCGGCTCGCCCATGCCCATGAAGACGATGTTGGAGACGAAACGCCCGCCATCCTTCGGCACGAAGGCGCCTTCCGGCGAGAGCCGATTCGGAAAATCGCCAAGCCGGTCGCGCGCCACCATCAGCTGCGCGACGATCTCCTCGGTCGTGAGATTGCGCACCAGGCGTTGCGTGCCGGTGTGGCAGAAGGTGCAGGTCAGGGTGCAGCCAACCTGGCTGGAGACGCAGAGCGTGCCGCGGTCGACTTCGGGGATATAGACGCATTCGATCTCGGCGCCGCGGTCGCGCGGACCGGTCGGGGCCATCTTGATCAGCCATTTGCGGGTGCCGTCGGTCGAGATCTGCTCGGCCGTGACCTCGGGCAGATCGAGCGTGAAGCGCTCGGCCAGCGCAGCGCGCAAACCCTTGCCGATCGTCGTCATCGCCGCGAAATCGCGCACGCCGTAGTGGTAGATCCAGTTCCAGAGCTGGCCGACGCGCATGCGCCGCTCCTTCTCGGGCACGCCGATCTCGGCCAGCGCCTCGGACAGCCCGGCGCGCGTGCGCCCGACCAGCGACAGACGCTGCAAAACGGGTTCGGCCGCTGGCGCGGCGGATTCGAGAACGGAGAGGGTCATCGGAACTCTGGCTCGGGTCGGGCGTCAAAGGCCCGAATGGCTGCGGCTCATAGCACGAGAACGCCCAGCCGCGAAATCACTGCTTCAAAAGCGCTGCCGCAGGGCGGTGATCGGAATTCGCCAGCGTGAGTCGGCTGGCGCGGCTTTCGAGAACCGGAGCGGAGCGGACTATGGTCCGTGAGCACCGGAAGCGCAGGAAGCCGCGTCAAACGACCGCGCTGGCGGATTCCTGCACCGCCCTATTTGCAGGCGTCTTCGGCGCGTTTTACGGCCTGGTTCATGCCGGCGAGCGAGTATTTGTCCGCCGTCGGGTTGCCGCGCTTCGACGTGCCCTTGATCTCGAGCGCCGAGCCCTTGCGCAGCGAATCCAGCATGCGCGGCTCCTCGGCTGGATTCTTCAGCCACATGTTCTGGCCCTTGGCGACCAGCGCGAAACGCTCCGTTCCGATGATCGCCTGATGCTCGACATCTTCCTTGAGGTCGAAATTTAAAACGAAGCTGATCTCGTTGCGCACGCCCTCGGTCGGGCGCGTAGCGACGAAGAGCAGACCTTCGACATCCTTAAGATTGGCCGGCAGCCGGCTTTCAGCCTTCGACAGGGCGTAGCAGACCTTGGCGCGGCCCTGCTGCGAGGAGAAGGCCTGCCATTTCCCGGCCGTCTCGAGCAGAATCGCCTGGCCCTGGCCGGCGGCAGCGGGGGCGGCCGCAGCAGCTGCCGCGGGACGCGCTTTCTGCTGAGCTTTCTGCTGCGCCATGGCGGCCATGGGCGACAGGGCAAGACCAGCGCAACCCGCCAGCACTGCGAGGAGAACTGTCGGGAGGGGCAAGGCGGTGACGCCGGAGCGGAAGGACGTGATGATCATGGACCGCTATCAGTCATTAAAAATCTTAACACTGCCTTTACCACCCGTTGACCGGCGCGATCATGCAGACTCGCCGCATAGAGTGTCACGATCCTGGCGAAAATGCGAATGACCGCGCCTGGACGGACCCCGTTTCGCTCGCCACCGGCCCATGGCACATTCGGCCGCGTAACGAGGCTGCGGCGGATCAGACAACGATGAGGGCATTGCTCTGCGAGCATCATGGGCCGGCCGAGGCGCTGGTCATCCGCGACATCCCCGAACCGCAGCCAGGGCCGGGCGAGATCGTGATCGCGGTGAAGGCTGCGGCGCTGAACTTCTTCGACACGCTGATCATCGAGAACCGGTACCAGACCAAGCCGGCCCTGCCCTTCTCGCCGTCGGCTGAATGCGCCGGGACGGTCGCGGCCATCGGCGAGGGCGTTGCCGGCTGGCAAATCGGCGAGCGCGTCGCCGCCTGGCTTGGATACGGCGCTGCGCGCGAGAAGGTCGTCGTTGCGGCGCAGGCCGCGGTGAAGATTCCCGATGCCCTCGACGACGCCCAGGCGGCCGGCCTCTTCGTCACCTATGGCACGGCGATGCACGGGCTGATCCAGCGCGCCTCGCTGAAATCAGGCGAGACGCTCGCGATCCTGGGCGCGGCCGGCGGCGCGGGACTGGCGGCGGTCGAGATCGGGGCGCTGCTCGGCGCGCGCGTCATCGCCTGCGCCTCCTCGGCCGACAAGCTCGCGCTCGCCCGCGAGCACGGCGCGCAGGACGAAATCGACTACTCCACGCAGGATATCCGGGCAGGCCTGCGCCGGTTGACCGAGGGACGTGGCGTCGACGTACTCTACGACACGGTGGGCGGCGATCTGGCCGAGCCGGCGGTTCGCTCGATGGCCTGGGAAGGACGCTACCTCGTGGTCGGCTTCGCCGGCGGTTCGATCCCGAAGATCCCTCTCAACCTGCTGCTGCTGAAGGGCTGCGATCTGCGCGGCGTGTTCTGGGGCGATTTCGTGAAGCGCGAGCCGGCCGCCCAGCGCCGCAACATGGAGCGGCTGCTCGGCTGGGCCGCAGGCGGCCTGATCCGCGCCCATGTCCATGCGCAGATCCCGCTGGAGCGCTGGATTGAGGCCTACTCGCTGATCGGCGACCGCAAGGCGAAGGGCAAGGTCGTGCTGACGCTCTAGAAGCCTCAGAGCTCCGCCATGGCCTGCCTGGCCTTCTCGCGATGCTCTGTCGTGATCGAGCCGGCGACCGCCGCCAGCGCGGCCGCAATCACCGCCGCATCGTCGGTGAAGCCGAGGAAGGGCATGATGTCGGGAATCGCATCGATCGGCAGCACGAAATAGCCCAGGGCGGCCAGCAGCGTCAGGCGGACGCGGCGCGGCGTCGCGGGATCGCGCGTGCAGATCCACGCCGCCAGCAGATCCTCGGCGAAGGGAATGCGCTTGGCGACGCGCTTGAGCCGGCCGAGGAACTCCGAGCCGAAGCGTGCCTCGTCGCGCAGGCTCTTGCGGATCGCCGCCATTTCTTCCTCTGTGAAACGAGAGGTGAAACCGTCGCTCATGTGAGCCCCTCCTGAGGGCCATTGCTGCTGGGCCGCATGATTCCGCGATCGGAAGCCTGCCCCGCCATGTCGAAAGATGTGGCCCCGCAGGAAAGCCCGCACAAGAGCCCTGCGCATAAACCAGCTTGGAGCCGCCGGCACGGAGGCTTAAACGCGTCCATCGACCTTTCGCGATCAGGATACGCCAGATGCAGCTCGATTCCTCCATCGCCGCCATTGTCACCGGTGGCGCCTCGGGCCTCGGCGAGGCCACCGCGCGCATGCTGGCCGGGCAGGGAGCCAGGGTCGCGCTGTTCGACCTCAATGCCGAGCGCGGCGAACAGGTCGCGGCCGAGATCGGCGGCCTCTTCGTCGCCTGCGACGTGACCAGCGAGACCTCAGTCGACCAGGCCCTTGCCACAGCCCGCGCCGCCCACGGCGTCGCCCGCATCGTCGTCAATTGCGCCGGCATCGCGCCCGGCCGCCGCATCGTCTCGAAGAAGCGCGAGACCGGCGAGCTGATTGCCCATGACACCGCCCTGTTCGAGAAGGCGGTGGCGATCAACCTGACCGGCACCTTCCGGATGATCGCCAAATCGGCCGCGGCTCTCGCCGGCCTCGAGCCCGTGACAGTCGATGGCGGCCGCGGCGTCTTCATCTGCACGGCCTCGATCGCGGCCGAAGACGGCCAGATCGGCCAGGCCGCCTATGCCGCCTCGAAAGCCGGGGTCGCCGGGATGACGCTGCCGATCGCGCGCGAACTGGCGTCGGTCGGCATCCGCGTCATGACGATCATGCCCGGCCTGTTCGAGACACCGATGTTCGACGGCCTGCCCGAGGAAGCCCGCGCCTCGCTGGCGGTTTCGGTGCCGCACCCCTCCCGGCTCGGCAAGCCCGCTGAATACGCGGCGCTGGTCAAAAGCATCGTCGAGAACGACATGCTCAATGGCAGCGCGATCCGCCTCGACGGTGCGCTGCGCATGGCGCCGAAATAGCAGAGCCTATTCGGCCGCCTTCGCTGGCTTGATCTCGTGTTTCAGGATCAACGGCGTCTGCGCCAGCGCAAACAGCATGGTCAGCGGCATCACGCCCCAGACCTTGAAGGCGACCCAGAAATCCTGGGTCTGCGTGCGCCAGACCACCTCGTTCAGCGCCGCCAGCACGAAGAAGAACAGGCCCCAGCGCAGCGTCAGCTTGCGCCAGCCCTCCTCGTCGAGCTGCAGCACCGTCTCCAGCACCAGCGCCAGCAGCGAGCGGCCGAAATACAGCCCGCCGAGCAGAACGCAGCCGAACAGCGTGTTCACGATGGTCGGCTTGACCTTGATGAAGAAGGCGTCGTCGAGCGCGATCGTCAGCCCGCCGAAGACGCTGACCACGACAAAGTTTACGATCGCCATGCGCGGCAGATAGCCCACCAAAACGCGCGACAGCACGAGCGCAACCAGCGACGCGACCATGAAGACGCCGGTCGCGACGAAGATGCGCCGGTCGGAGGCGACGCCGAACAGCCGGTCGCCATAGGAATTAGCAAAAAAGAAGATCGCCAGCGGCCCGAATTCGAGCGCGAGCTTCAAGAGCGGATTGATCTTTGCCCCCGCAGCGACGACGGCATGCCGCTCGAACCGCTCTGGGCCGCGGTCCTTGACGGCCTGTTTGGTCGCCGTCGCGGTCTCGCTTCGGATTTCAGTCACGCCGTCTCTCCCAATCCAGATACGGCGCGGGCGAAGTCCTGAGCCGAGAACGGCTCCAGATCCTCGACGCTCTCGCCGACGCCGATGAAATGCACCGGCAGAGAAAATCTCGCAGCCAGCGCCACCAGGATGCCGCCCCGTGCCGTGCCGTCGAGCTTGGTCATCACCAGCCCGGTGACGCCGGCCGTCTCGCGGAAGGCCTCGACCTGGCTGACCGCATTCTGGCCGACGGTCGCGTCGAGCACCAGGAGCGCCGCATGGGGCGCTTCCGGATCGAGCTTGCGGATGACGCGGACCACCTTGGCGAGCTCGTCCATCAGCCCCGTCTTGTTCTGCAATCGCCCGGCCGTATCGACCAGCAGCACGTCGGTGCCGGCGGCCCTGGCTTTCTGCAGCGCCTCGAAGGCGAGCCCCGAGGCATCGGCGCCCTGGTTGCCCGAGACGACCTCGGCCCCCGTCCGCTCGCCCCAGACCTTGAGCTGCTCGATCGCCGCCGCGCGGAAGGTATCGCCTGCCGCCAGCATCACGGATTTGCCCTCGGCTCGGAACTTGGCCGCGAGCTTGCCGATCGTCGTCGTCTTGCCCGAGCCGTTGACGCCGACCATCAGGATCACGAACGGCTTTTTCGTGGCGTCGATGACGAGCGGCAGCGCCACCGGCGTCAGGATCGCCTCGACCTCGCGCGCCAGGATCGCCTTGACCTCGGAGGGCTCGATCTGCCGGTCGTAGCGTCCGTCGCCGACAGCCTTGGCGACGCGGGCCGCAGTGGTGAGCCCTAGATCGGCCTGGATCAGAATGTCCTCGAGGTCTTCCAGCGTTGCGGCATCGAGCTTGCGCTTGGTGAAGAGGTCGGTGATGCCGGTCGTCAGCGCAGACGAGGTCCGAGACAATCCCTCGGTCAGCCGGCGCCACCAGCTCCGCTTCGGCTCGGGCGCGGCCACAGGCGCCACGATGACCGGTGCAGCCTGGACGGGCGCGGGTTCTGGCATGGAGATCGGCAGCGGGGCGGCCTCGCCGCTCAGCAGTTCCGGCGCGATCGGCGAATCGCCGAGCGGAGCTTCGGGCGGCACGTCCGCAGGCACAGACGGCGCGGGCGTGGCAGGCTCCGGCTCGTTGCCGAACAATCTCGAAAAGAAGCCGCGCTTCTTCGGTTCGTTCTCGCTCATCATTCTTCCCGTGGCCTTTGCCGCAGAACAGCTCGTGCTTGCACCGCACGGTGGCCTTCGCTAGCGCAATGCCATGACAACGCCCGACCGACCAGAGATTTCCCGACAGGGCGAGGCCTTGGCGCCGCGCGACGAGCCGCCGCTGCCGTTTCCGCTGCTCTATCGCGACGCGATGATGCTGGTCATCGACAAGCCCGCCGGCCTGCCCTCGCATCGCGGCCCCCAGGCCAAGCGCCGCGTCATTCCCGTCCTGACCGACCATCTCGATGCGCTGCGCTTCGGGCTGCCGCGCCGTCCGGAAGCCGCGCACCGGCTCGACAAGGACACCTCCGGCTGCCTGATCCTCGGTCGTCATCCCCGCGCCATGGCCGAGCTCAACCAGATGTTCCGCGACGGCCGGATCGACAAGACCTATTGGGCGATCGTGCAGGGCAGCCCGGAAGCCGATGAGGGCCTGATCGACCTCGCGCTCGGCAAGCGCGCGCCTGATCGCGGCTGGTGGATGAAGGTCGATCCCGAGGGCCTGCCCTCGCAGACGCGCTATCGCGTCATGGGTCGGGGCGCGGACGAAACCGGCCCGCTCGCCTGGCTCGAACTCGAACCGCTGACGGGCCGCACCCACCAACTGCGCGTGCATTGCGCGGCGTCCGGCTGGCCGATGCTCGGCGACGAGATCTATGGCGACGCCCCGCGCGAGGGTGGGCCTGGCCTGCAGCTCCATGCCCGCGCCGTCATCGTGCCGCTCTATCGCAAGAAGCCGCCGATCCGCGTGGAGGCACCGCCGCCGCCGCATATGGAATCCGCTTTGCGCGCTTGCGGTTGGCTGCCAGCCTTAACCGGCTCCTAACGCGATCCGCGCGGCGCGTCGGGAGGCCCGCAACGCTTCCCTAAGATGGCGTTGATAAGGCTGGTCTGCCATCGAGCGGAATCAGAGATCATGCGGGATACGCAAGCCATCGCGGCGGATCAGGACGCGGCGCTGCTGGGCATTGAAGCGGCGCGCGAGCGCACCGCCGAGGCGCCCGGCGGCCCCCTCGCGACACTGCTCGGCTGGGTCGAGGGCTATCTGATGAGTGGCCATGCCGATCTCGGCCGCAGCGGTGCGGTCTGCCCCTTCACCCGTCAGGGGGCGAAGCTCGACACGGTCAGGCTCGCCGTCAGCCCGGCCGGACCCGAGGACGAGGCGAGCGCCTTCGCTTTGATCCGCGCCGGCTTCGCCGAACTCGAAGCCATCCCGGCCAAGGCCGCGATGGCGCATTTCCGCACCGTGATCATCGGCTTCCCGGCCTGCGCGAGCGAGGACGGCATCGCCATGCTCCGTCGCGTGCAGGACCGCCACAAATTCTATTCGCTCTCGCGCAACCGGATGATCGGACTGATGCATGCGCAATCCGACGCACCCGGCCTGTGGAACCCCGATTTCCGGCCGCTGCGCTCGCCTTATCCGGTGCTCGCAATCCGCCACATGGTCGAGCACGATGCACCCTTTGCTGCGCGTCACCCCTTGCTGCTTCTGCCCTATCTGGCGCGCTTCCCCGTGGCAGGGCTGAAGCGACTCTTCGCGCATTGGCGGCGGGCGCCGGCCTCGTGACGCTGGCGACGAGACGTCCTGCCATCCCAATGGGCGCCAGCCCTGAAGGGCGCGCAACCGCCGACGCGGACCCGACGCTTCGCCTCGGCCTGGTCGATGACCTCGAGGCCTTCCTGGCCCTGCGCGAGGAGTGGGATGCGCTCTTCGAGCGCGCAGCCCTGCCGCATCAGGTTTTCCAGAGCCATGTCGTGCTGCGCCACTGGGCCGCGCATTATCTCGACGCCCAGACCCGGCTGAGCATCGTGACGCTGCGCCGCGACGGCAGGCTGGTGATGGTCTGGCCGCTGGTCCGGCAGCGCCGCTTCGGCATGGTGACATTGCGCTTCATGGGCATTCCCATCGCCCAGTTCGGCGACGTCCTGGTCGAAGGGGCCGGCGACGAGGCCTTGCTGCTGGAGATGGGCTGGCGCGCCGTCCGCGCGCTGCGGGCCGACATCTTCGAGGCCCGCAAGCTCCGCGCCGATTCGGTGCTGGCCCGTTCGGGGCTGCTGGCAGGCGCGGCCGCTACCGAGCAGATCGAGGCGCCCTTCGCCTGTCTCGCCAGGCGCGTCGGCCAGGACGGCCCGAGCCAGGCCTATCCGGCGCGGGAGCGCTCGAACCACCGCAGGCGGCTGCGCCGGCTGGCCGAGCGCGGGCCGCTCACCTTCGATCTGGTCGCACCCGGCGCCGAGGCTGCCGAACTGGCGGGCGAGGCCGTCACGATGAAGCAGGCCGCGCTGCGCCGGCATGGCATCATCGCACCGGCGATCTCGGATCCCCGCTTCCAGTGCTTCTTCCGCGACGCCGCCGGCGACGCGGCGGGCGGTTCCCCCCTGCGGATCGCGCTGATCCGCTGCGCCGGCCAGCCAATCGGCATCGATCTGTCGCTCGACTGCAAGGGCACAAGTTTCGGCCATGTCATCGCGTCGCACCCCGACCATGGGCGCGGAGGCGTCGGCAGCATTCTGATCCAGCACAGCTTCGCCGGCGCCAAGGCGCGCGGCAACACGGTGTTCGATCTCCTCGGCCCGGCCGACCCCTACAAGCTGGAGCATGCCGACGGGACCACGCGCGTCGCGGATCTCGCTCTGCCCCTCTCACTCAAGGGCAGGATCGCCTGCGGGCTCGGGCTGCAGCGACTGCGCCCGGCACTGAAGACCGCCGTCAAGCGCTTGCCGGCGCCCCTGACACGACCGCTCTCTGCCTGGCGCTCCGCTCAGGACTGATGCCCTGACGCGTCAGCCGACGATTGCATCCATGGCGCGGGCGAGCTTGACGTCGAGCTCGGTCAATCCGCCGGCGTCATGCGTCGACAGCGTGACCTCGACGGTGCGGTAGACATTCGACCATTCCGGATGGTGGTTCATCGACTCCGCCAGCAACGCGACCCGCGTCATCCAGCCGAAGGCCTCGCTGAAATCGCGGAAGACGAAGCGCTTGGCGATGGCCTCGCGTCCCTCGACCAGTTTCCAGCCGGTCAGGGTTGTCAGGGCCTCATTGCGCGCGTCGGGACCCAGTCGCTTGGGCATCGTCATCTCCGCTGGAACTCGCCCCGCGCCATGCGATTCGGATAGGATGGCCCCAGCGCATAGGCCGCCTCCAGCACATAAGGCCCGCCGCCGACCGAATCACGCGACGACATCAAGGCGAGCCGCCGTGCCGTGAAGGTGATCGGGCGGATGATCGGATGCAGGCCCAGATAATCCGCCACGTCGAGGGGCGAGGTGTCGCGCAGCCTCGCCAGCGTGACGTGCGGCACGAATTTACGCCCCTCCGGCGGCAGGCCGAGCCGGCGCATCAGCCGCTCGAGATCGGCCTGGAGCTCGCTGAGCTTGGCGTTCGGTTGCACCCGCGCGAACACCGCGCGCGGCTTGTCGCCGCCGAAGCTGCCGATCTCGTCGAGCGTCACCTCGAACGGATAGCTGCGGATATCGCCAAGGAACGCATCGAGTTCATTCGCCGTCCGCCGATCGACATCGCCGAGGAAGCGCAGGGTGATGTGATAATCGGAGGGATCGATCCAGCGCGCCCCGACCAGTCCGCCCCGGTGCAGCGTCAACGCCGAGGCAACCTCGGCGGGAATCTCCAGAGCTGTGAACAGCCTCGGCATGTGCGAATCAGTGCCAGCTTTTTGTGACTCTGGCGAGACGAAATGCCGGGCACATGCCGCCTGATGCGACAGCACCCCCGCTCACGGCCTTCATGGTCGGGCTTGACCCGACCATCTCTGGCGAGAATTCCCTCTACAGGCGATTCTCGGGCAAGGCCCGAGAATGACAGCCTGCATCACGGGCAGGGATTGCCGACGAGCTGGTGGATCGCGTCGATCTTCGCTTCCAGTTCGGGCGACAAGGTCACGCCGATCGAGGCGATGTCCGTCTTGAGCTGCTCCATCTTGGTCGCGCCGATGATGTTGGCGGTGACGAAGGGACGCGAATTGACGAAGGCCAGCGCCATCTGCGTGGGATCGAGCCCCGCCTCCCCGGCAAGCGCGATGTACCGCTTGATCGCCTCCTCCGCCCCCGCGCCCTGATAGCGCTGGCCGCGGTCGAACAGCGTCGTGCGGGCCCCGGCGGGCCGCGCACCATCGAGATATTTCCCGGTCAGGAAACCCTGCGCCAGCGGCGAATAGGCCAGCAGCCCAACGTCTTCGCGCATCGACACCTCAGCCAGCGCCGTCTCGAAGGTGCGGTTGAGCAGGTTGTAGGCGTTCTGGATCGACTGGACGCGCGGCGTGCCGCGCGCGGCCGAATCCTGCACGAAGCTCATCGTGCCCCAGGCGCTTTCGTTGGAAAGGCCGAGATGCCGAATCTTGCCCTCTTTCACGATCTCGGCGAAGGCGTCGAGCTGTTCGGCGATCGGCGTCTCGTCGTCCGGCCGCTCGAAGGCTGCCTTGGAGAAGCGCGTCGGATTCGAGCCCCAGGGCATCGGCCGCTCGGGAAAATGGATCTGGTAGAGGTCGATATAGTCCGTCTGGAGCCGCTTCAGGCTCTTGTCGACCGCCTCGCGGATCTGCGCCCGGTTGACCCGCGTCGGGCTCTTGTCGTCACGCAGCCAGTCGCTCGTGCCGCGCCCGACGATCTTGGAGGCGAGGATGATCTTGTCGCGGTTGCCCCTGGCCTTGAACCAGCTGCCGATGATCCGCTCGGTCGACCCTTGCGTCTCCGCCTTGGGCGGAATCGAGTACATCTCGGCGGTATCGAAGAAATTGACGCCCTGGTCGAGGGCGTAGTCCATCTGTTCGTGGCCTTCGGCTTCCGTGTTCTGCTGGCCCCAGGTCATGGTGCCCAGGCAGATCACGGAGACCTTGAGATCGGTGCGGCCGAGACGACGATATTCCATGGCAAGGCAACTCCGAAAAGCAGCGGGCGAAGCGCGCGCAGTCAGCAGATGAGGCAGGAAGAGGTGAGGCGGGAAGCGGCCTGACGAGCCGGACGGCGCGTCAGGGTTTGGCCGGCAGCGTCGACAGGAAGCGCTCGACCGTGGGCAGGATGTTGCGGACGATGACGCGGACGCCTTCGGCCGTGGGGTGCAGGAGATCGGGCTGGTTGAGCGCGCGGTTACCCGCGATGCCCTCCAGGAAGAAGGGGTAAAGCACCAGCCCGTGGCTCTTCGCAAGCTCCGGATAGATCGCGTCGAAACGCTTCGCATAGTCCGGGCCGAGATTGCGCGGCGCATACATGCCGGCGAGCAGGACCGGGATGCCGCGCGCCTTCAGCCGCGTGACGATCGCCTCCAGCCCCTTGCGGGTCATGGCCGGATCGAGCCCGCGTAGCGCATCGTTGGCGCCGAGTTCGAGGATGACGCCGTCGGTGCCCTCAGCCACCGACCAGTCGAGCCGCTCCAGCCCGCCCTGGACGGTATCGCCCGAGACGCCGGCATTCACGATCTCGACAGCAATGCCCTTCTGGCGCAGCGCTTGCTCGAGAACCGGCGGAAACGCCGCACTGCCCGGCAGGTTGTAGCCTGCCGTCAGACTGTCGCCGAGCGCGACGAGTTTCAGGGTGCGCGCCGCAGCCTGCGTCTGTGTCTGTGTCTGGGCCAAAGACTGGGACATGGTCGCCACCGGAAACAGCAGGAAACACAACAATGCGACGCGGAGAGATTGGAGAAGCGCCCCGCCACGCCCATATCGCCCTTTCAAAGGGCGAAAGGGCGGTCTGCCCCGCTCGGGCCGCGTTTCGCTGCGAGCAGGGACGCTGATGGATGTCGAAGTCAGGATCATTGGATGATGAGCGATACGCACGTCTCGCCGGCGGAGAAACCGGCGATCGAATTGCAGGATGTCGAGCTTAGTTTGGGGCGTGCAGCCGCCCGCGTCCATATCCTCAAGGGCGTTTCTTTGTCGCTGGCATCCGGGCAGGCGACCGGGCTCGTCGGCCCGTCGGGCTCGGGCAAGTCGACGCTGTTGATGACGATGGCCGGGCTCGAGCGGCCGGACGCCGGCACGGTCCGGGTTGCCGGCCAGGACCTCGGTGCGCTTGACGAGGATGGCCTTGCCGTCTTCCGCGGCCGCCATATCGGCATCGTCTTCCAATCCTTCCACCTCGTCCCGACCATGACAGCGCGCGAGAACGTCGCTCTGCCGCTGGAACTGGCCGGGGCTGGCGACGCTTTCGCCCGCGCCGAGGCCGAACTGCGCAATGTCGGCTTGAGCGACCGCATGGACCACTACCCGGCCCAGCTCTCGGGCGGCGAGCAGCAGCGCGTCGCCATCGCGCGGGCCGTCGCCCCGAACCCCGACATCCTCGTCGCCGACGAGCCGACAGGCAATCTCGACGAGAGCACCGGCCGCTCCATCGTCGACTTGATCTTTGCGCTGCGGCGCGAGCGCGGTGCCACGCTGGTGCTCGTCACCCACGACCTCTCGCTGGCCGCGCTCTGCGACCGCACCGTGCGCCTGCGCGCCGGGCGCATCGAGACGCAAGCCCAGGCTGACGCAGCCGCGGCGGTGGCCTGACCATGCACGGCACCGTCAAGCCCACGCCTGCGCCGCCGTCGGGCGCGTCAGGAATCGCGCTCGCCTTCCGTCTCGCCTGGCGTGATCTGCGCGGAGGCCTGCGCGGCTTCGGCGTCTTCATCGCCTGCCTGGCGCTTGGCGTCATGACGATCGCCGCCGTCGCTTCCGCCTCGCGCGGCCTGACCGAGGGTCTGTCGCGCGAGGGGCGGCGCATTCTCGGCGGCGACGCCGCCTTCAGCCTGATCCATCGCGAAGCGACGCCGGACGAGATCGCCTTCCTCGCAGGGCGTGGCTCGATATCGACCATCGCGACGATGCGCGGCATGGCCAATGCTGGCGACAAGGGCGCGGCACTCGTCGAGATCAAGGCGGTCGATGCGGGCTATCCCGGTATCGGCGACCTCGTCACCGACCCGCAAAGCCCGATCGCGGAGCTGCTTGGCGCCCGCGATGGCGTCTTCGGCGCGGTCGCAGATCCCGTGCTGCTCGGCCGTCTCGATCTGAAGCCCGGCGACGTCATCCTGGTCGGCTCCGCCCGCATTCAGCTGCGCGCCAATCTCGTCTCCGAGCCCGACAAGATCGCCGCCGGCGTCGGCTTCGGCCCACGCCTGCTGATCTCGCAGGAGGCGCTGCGCGCCACCGGCCTGCTCCAGCCCGGCAGCCTGGTACGCTGGACCTACCGCGTCGCGCTTCCCGCCCAGGCTGCCGGTGACGACGCCCTCGACGCGCTGATCGCCGACGCAGGCACGCAAACCCGCGATGCGGGCTGGGAAATCCGCTCCCGCGCCAACGCCAATCCCGGCTTTCAGCGCAATCTCGAACGCTTCACCCAGTTCCTGACGCTGGTCGGCCTGACCGCGTTGCTCGTCGGCGGCGTCGGCGTCGCCAACGCCGTGCGCCGCTTCGTCGAGGCCAAGAAGCTCGACTTCGCCACGATGAAGGCGGTCGGCGCCACCGGCGGCCGCGTCGTCGCGATCCATCTGACCGAGGTGATGCTGGTCGCCGCGCTCGGCACGGGCATCGGCCTCGTGCTCGGCGCAGCCGCACCCTTCGCACTCGGTGCGGCGCTCAAGACCGTGCTGCCGGTGCCGTTCGAGCCCACGCTCGCTCCGGGCGAACTCGGCGTCGCGGCGCTCTACGGGCTTCTAACCGCGCTCGTCTTCGCGATCCTGCCGCTCGGCCGCGCCCATGATGTCCCGGTCTCGGCGCTGTTTCGCGACCAGATCGAACCCGATGCGCGCCGACCTCGCGCGATCTATCTCATCATCTGCCTGCTGGCGCTCGCCGGCCTCGTCGGCGTCGCGCTCGCCTTCGCCTATGACCGGCGCATCGCGCTGATCTACATCGGCGTGATGACCGGCATCTTCCTGCTGCTGCGCGGCGTCTCGTCGGGCTTGATGGCCCTCGCCCGCAAGCTGCCGCGGCCGAAGAATCCCTCACTGCGCATGGCGCTGGCCAACAGCTACAGGCCCGGCGCGCTGACGCCGTCGCTGGTGCTGTCGCTGGGCTTGGGCGTTGCGCTCCTATCGGCGCTGGCCTTCATCGACACCAGCTTGACCCGGCAGCTCACCCAGGCCCTGCCCCAGGCGGCACCGAGCTTCTTCTTCCTCGACATTCCCAATGCCGATTCGGCCAGATTCGACGCCGTGCTGCATGAGGAGCGCCCGGGCGCGGCGCTCAACCGCGTGCCGATGATGCGCGGCCGCATCGTCTCGGTGAACGGCGTGCGCGCCGAGGACATCAAGGCCTCCGAACAATCCGCCTGGGTCCTCGATGGCGACCGCGGCATCACCTATGCCGACACCATCCCCGAGGGCTCGAAGGTCGCGGAAGGCGCGTGGTGGCCGGCCGATTATCGCGGCGAGCCGCTGGTGTCCTTCGATGCGCAGAATGCCGCCGGCATCGGCCTCAAGATCGGTGACCGGCTCACCGTCAACGTGCTCGGCCGCAACATCACCGCGCGTGTCGCCAATCTGCGGGCGGTGGAATGGCGCTCGCTCGGCATCAATTTCGTCATGCTGTTCTCGCCGAACACCTTCGCTGGCGCGCCCCACACCAACCTCGCCACCATCACTGCGGCGCCAAACGGGGCGGGCGGCACGGACGCCGCCTTGCTGCGCCGGCTCGCCGTCGAGTTCCCCTCGGTGACGGCGGTTCGGGTCAAGGACGCGCTAGAGGCGATCAGCACCATCGTCGGCCAGCTCGCCACCGCCATCCGCGGCGCGTCCGGCCTCGCCATCGCCGCCAGCCTGCTGGTCCTTGGCGGTGCGCTGGCCGCCGGACAGCGCGCGCGGCTCTATGACGCGATGATCCTGAAGACGCTTGGGGCGACGCGCCGTTTCATACTTTCGTCGTACGCCCTCGAATACGCCGCGATCGGCCTCGTCTCGGCGCTGTTCGGCGTTGTCGCGGGGGCGCTCGCGGGCTGGGGTGTCGTGACTCAAGTGATGAAGATCGAATTCGTCAGTGACCCCACCGGGGCATTACTGGCCGCGACTGCCGCCGTCGGCGTCACTGTGCTGTTCGGGCTCACCGGCACGCTGAAAATACTATCGAAAGCGCCGGCTTCTCACCTGCGGAATTTATGATGACTATCTAGGAACGACTCACGATAAACATTACATGCCCGTAACTTTGCATGGTTGGGGCGTCACGTTTCTTGGAACGCGGCGCCTTAACCATGCGAGCCCCTTGTAAGAACCGGCGAACCGCCTCATATTCCGTGCATCGCCACGGTTGTGCGCGACGACAGGCCATCGCCGGGGGCGATGCCGTCTTCGGAATCACTGTCAGGGGAAATTCGCTCCATGAGCAACTTCGACCGCAATGCTCCAGTCTGGGGTGCCGGCCGCGCCCAGCAGACCAGCGCCGTCGAGATGGATCAGGGCCTGCGCTCGTTCATGCTCGGCGTCTACAACAACATGTCGATCGGCCTGGCCATCACCGGCCTCGCCGCGATCGGCATCTCGATGCTGGCGATCGCCGGCTATACGGCGACCGGCAAGGCCGTCCTGTCTCCGTTCGGCGTGACGCTGTTCACCAGCCCGCTGAAATGGGTCGTGATGCTGGCGCCGCTCGCCTTCATCATGCTCTTCTCGTTCAAGGCGGAGAGCATGAGCTCCTCGTCCGCGCGCGCCATGTTCTTCGCCTTCGCGGCGGTGATGGGCGTCTCGATGGCCTCGATCTTCGTCGTCTTCACCGGCGAGTCGATCACCAAGGTCTTCTTCATCACGGCGGCGGCCTTCGGCGGCCTCAGCCTCTATGGCTACACCACGAAGAAGTCTCTCTCGGGCATGGGTTCGTTCCTGATCATGGGCCTGATCGGTCTCGTGATCGCCTCGGTGGTCAACATCTTCCTGGCCTCCAGCGCGCTGTCCTTCGCCATCTCGGTGATCGGCGTTCTGGTCTTCGCCGGCCTGACCGCCTGGGATACCCAGCGCCTCAAGGACATGTACCTGTCCTCGGACATGGATGCGGAATCGGCCGCGAAGCTCTCGGTGAACGGCGCGCTGTCGCTCTACCTGAACTTCATCAACATGTTCCAGATGCTGCTGCAGCTGTTCGGCGACCGTCGCTGAGCGACCTCTGCCCTGCACGGACGACGAGCCCCGGCCTCGCGGCCGGGGCTTTTCTTTTGGGCGTTCGCCGGATCATGATCTGGGCATGACCATGCTCTCGATCCGCCCGGCCACAGCCCACGACATCCCCGCCATCGCCGCGATCTATGGCGATGCCGTTCGCAACGGCACCGCCTCCTGGGAACTCGAGCCGCCAGACGAGGCCGAATTGCTGCGGCGCCTCAACGCCATCCTGGCCGGCGGCTACCCCTATCTCGCCGCCGAGCGCGACGGGCTGCTGCTGGGCTATGCCTATGCCAGCGCCTACCGCCCGCGACCGGCTTATCGCGCAACCGTCGAGAACTCGATCTATATCGCGGCGGGCGCGCAAGGCGCAGGCATCGGCAGCGCGCTGCTCGCCGCGCTGATGCATGACTGCGCCGGCCGCGGCTTCCGTCAGATGATCGCCGTGATCGGAGACGGCACCGGAGCCTCGATCGGCTCGCGGCGCCTGCATGAGCGCGCCGGCTTCCGCCTGATCGGCGTCGCCGAGACAATCGGCTTCAAACATGGCCGCTGGCTCGACCAGATGCTGATGCAGAAGGAGCTGGGCGAGGGCAGCGAAACGCCGCCGGCGGCCTGACCCAGCCCTCAGCCGACCACGCTCAGCTTCTTGTCCAGCACGCGCAACACGCGCGACAACTCCGGGCCGCGTTTCAGCACCAGGCCCGTCGCCGCGACCACCGAATAGGCTCCCTGCCGCTTGGCCAGCGCCGGATCCTTGACGATGCGGTAGAGCGGCACCTCCGACGAGCGCCGGTAGACCGAGAATTCTGCCTTGTCCTTCAGGAAATCGATGGCGTAGTCGCGCCATTCGCCGGCTGCGACCATCCGGCCGTAGAGATTGAGCAGTTCCGAAAGCTCGCGACGGTCGAAGGTGACTGTGGCCGGTTTCGATCCGCCGGGGAACGGGATGACCCCGGCCGTCGGCTGCGATTGCGGCGTGTCGCTCTCGCTCATTGCGCCTCCCGATCGGCGGCCGCCTGCGACCGCCCTGATGCTTGGCAGCCGATGATGCTCCCACGATGCTGCGCTGGCAAGCAATCCCGGCCGCGAGACGACCCCGGTGCGACGTTGGCCCTGGGCCACGATCACGGCTTCGTCAGCACCGCCGCAATTTCGCCCCGGTCAGGCCAAGCGTCCGCCCTGTTGCACCGCTCGAATAGCCTTGTTGCCTCGACGGCCCGGCTTTGCCGATTACCGGTTTGTCAGCCCCCCAGCCCCCCGGGGATCTGGTGGAGCCGGGCCATCTGGTCGAGGCCAACTCAGCGGCTGGCGTTTCACGCCGGCCGTTTTTCTTGAGCGCCATCCCTCTTCAGCAGCGCATCAGCGGGCCTGACGGTGATACTCCGGGTTGGGACGCATATCGACGGCCGAAGCCATGCGGTTCGACATGTTGAAGAAGGCGGCCACCGCCGCGACATCCCAAACGTCGCGCTCGCCGAACCCCACGGTGCGCAAGCCCGCGCGATCCGCATCCCCGATCAGATGCGGCGTTTCCGTGAGCTTGACCGCGAAGTCGAGCATGGCCCGATGCCGCGGCGAGAGCTCGGCCGCGCGGTAGTTCATCGCCATCAGCTCGCCCAGAACCGGATCGCCGGAGAGCTGGCGCACGGCCGCGCCATGGGCGCTCAGGCAGTAGTAGCAGCGGTTCACGCTGGAGACCGCAACCGCGATCATCTCCCGCTCCAGCTTCGACAGGCCCGACGGCGCCAGCATCAGATCGTTGTAGAACGCCGCGAAGGCCGAAAGCTTTGCGTCGTCATGGGCGTAGCAGACCAGCACATTCGGCACGAAGCCGAGTTTTTCCAGGCATTTGTCGAAATAGGCCTGATTCTCGGCGCAAAGCGTGCCCGCCGTCAGCTCGAGCGCCATCGCGGCGGGTGAAACATCCTGCGCTGCCGGCGCCTCTCCGGGCTTCGGTTTGTCATGTTTCACCGTCATGCTACGTCCTGTCGTGTCGTTCCGGGTGGTCGCCCGGCGTCGCGCCGAGATTGAAAGGTGCCGCAGCCTATGTCATCGCTGCGGCAAAACAACAGGGGTGGGACGATGGGCAAGCGCGTGATCAATGCGACGGCTGGGGCCGTTTCCGCAATCGAGAGCGCAGCCTCCAGCCTGCCGGGTCCGATGCCGGCCGCATTTCCGAGCCTGCTCTATGGCCGCGCCGTCGCCGAGGATCTCGAAGCCCTGCCGGCGGACATGCTGGCCCGCGCGGCAGCGGCGGCCTACGAGCATCTGACCGCGACCCGGACCCCTGAAACGATCAACCTGCGTTTCCGCGACGAGGCCTTTGACGGGCAAGATCGCCAGCACCAGCTGACGATTCTGGAGGTCGTCAACGAGAACAAGCCGTTCCTGCTCGACTCCACCCTGTCCGAACTCGCCGAGCAGGGCTACGAGCCGCGCCTCGTCGCCCACCCGATCCTGGCCGTCGCGCGCGACCCTCAGGGCCAGTTCGTTTCGCTGGCAGGCGAAGCCGCGGGCCGAGCCCCGGAAGGCACCCGCCGGGAGAGCCTGATCCAGATCCACCTCGATCGGATCGATTCGGCCGAGGCCCGCGACCGGCTTCGCACCGGGCTGGAAGGTGTCTATGGCGATGTCGGCCTCGCGGTCGAGGACTGGGCGGCGATGCGCGGGCGCATCACCGAGGTGATCCAGGCCTATCGCGCCAACCCGCCGCCGCTGCCTGAGGACGAGGTCACCGAGGCGCTGCAGTTCCTCGAATGGATCGCCGGCGACAATTTCACCCTGCTCGGAATCCGGGCCTACCGCTTCCCCGGCGGTGACGCCGCCGCCGACCCGATCGAAGGCTCGGGACTGGGCATCTTGCGCGACCCCGCGGTCAAGGTTCTGCGCAAGAACCGCGAGATGGTCGCCGTCACACAGGAAATCCGCGCCTTCCTCGCCAAGCCGCAGGCGCTGATCATCACCAAGGCCAACGTCAAGAGCCGGGTGCACCGGCGCGTCCATCTCGACTATGTCGGCGTCAAGCTGTTCACGCCCGAGGGCCGGCTCGACGGCGAATTGCGCATCGTCGGCCTTCTGACCTCCAACGCCTATACCGGCAGCGCGCTGGCCATCCCCTATCTGCGCCTCAAGGTCGCCCGGGTGGCGAAGAACATCGGCTTCGACCCGGCGAGCTATTCCGGCCGTGCGCTGCTCAACGTTCTCGACGCCTATCCGCGCGACGAACTCTTTCAGATCGAGGCCGGCACGCTGGAAAGCTTCGCGCTGGCCATCCTCCAGCTGACCGAGCGCCCGCGCATCCGCGCACTCGCCCGCGTCGACGAGTTCGACCGCTTCGTCTCGATTCTGGTCTTCATACCCAAGGATCGATACGACACCCGCGTGCGCCGCCGCGTCGGCGAGTTTCTGGCCGGCATCTATCAGGGCCGCATCTCGGCCGCCTATCCGGCCTATCCGGAAGGGCCGCTCGCCCGGACCCACTACATCATCGGCCGCGACGAGGGCAAAACCCCGAAGATCGACCGTGCCACGCTCGAATCCGGCATCAGCGCGATCGTGCGGACCTGGAGCGACGGGCTCAAGGACGTGCTCGATCAACAGCGGGCCGGCCCGGCCGCTCGCGCTTTGGCCGAGCGCTATTCCGAAGCGTTCGGGGCCGCCTATCGCGACCGCTTCTCGCCCGCCGACACGCTCGAAGACATCGACATCCTGCAAAAGCTGACGCCCGAGCGCCCGCGAGCGGTCAATCTCTATCGCCGCGAGGGCGATCCCGTCACGCGAGCCAATCTCAAGGTGTTCTCGCGGGGTGTAGCGATCTCGCTCTCGGCCCGCGTGCCCGTGCTGGAGAACATGGGCTTCCGCGTCGTCAACGAGCGGACCTACAACATCACGCCCCAGCCGGCCTCCGGCAACACGGCCGACAGCACGCGCATCTGGCTGCACGACATGACGCTGGAGCGCGCCGACGATGGCGAGATCGACGTCATCAGCCTCGACCCGGCCATCGAAGCCGCCCTGATGGCGCAGTTCCGCGGCCTCGCCGAATCCGACCGCTTCGACCAGCTTGTCCTGGCCGCTGGCCTGGCCTGGCGCGAGGCGGCGCTCCTGCGCGCACTTGGGCGCTACCTGCGCCAGGTCGGCGCGCCCTATGCGCAGGACTACATCGCCGACGCGCTGACGCGCCATGCCGGCATCGCCTCGGGTCTGGTCGCCCTGTTCATCGCGAAGTTCGACCCGCGCCTCTCTAAAACCGAGCGCGCCGCCAAGACGCAGGCTGAGCGCCAGGCGATCGAGACCGCGCTCGACGCGGTCACCAGCCTCGACGAGGACCGTATCCTGCGCCGCCTCGTCAACCTGATCGATGCAGGTCTGCGCACCAACTTCTTCCAGATCGGCCCCGACGGGCAGCCGCGTGGCACGATCTCGATCAAATACGACTGCGCCAGGGTCGACGCGCTGCCGCTGCCGCGCCCGCTCTACGAGATCTTCGTCTATTCGCCGCGCGTCGAGGGCATCCATCTGCGCTTCGGCAAGGTCGCCCGCGGCGGCCTGCGCTGGTCGGACCGGCCGCAGGATTTCCGCACCGAGGTGCTCGGCCTGGTCAAGGCGCAGCAAGTCAAGAACGCCGTGATCGTGCCTGTCGGCGCCAAGGGCGGCTTCGTGCCCAAGCATCTGCCGCCGGCCTCGGACCGGGCAGCCTGGTTGGCCGAGGGCACCGAGAGCTACCGCATCTTCGTGCGCACCCTGCTCGAACTCACCGACAATCTCGACGGCGAAACCGTGATCCCGCCCGCCGACACCGTGCGCCATGACGGCGACGACCCCTATCTCGTGGTCGCCGCCGACAAGGGCACGGCGACCTTCTCCGACACCGCCAACGCGCTCTCGCTGGAGAAGCACCACTGGCTCGGCGACGCTTTCGCCTCCGGCGGCAGCCAGGGCTACGACCACAAGAAAATGGGCATCACGGCCCGCGGCGCCTGGGAGGCGGTGAAGCGCCACTTCCGCGAAATCGACATCGATATCCAGACCACGCCATTCACCGTCGCCGGCGTCGGCGATATGTCGGGCGACGTCTTCGGCAACGGCATGCTGCTCTCGCCCGAAATCAAGCTGGTCGCCGCCTTCGACCACCGCGACATCTTCCTCGATCCCGCTCCGGATCCGGCAAAGGCGCTGGCCGAGCGCCAGCGCCTGTTCGACCTGCCGCGCTCCTCCTGGCAGGATTACGACAAGAGCCTGATTTCGGAGGGTGGCGGCATCTTCTCGCGCCAGGCCAAGAGCATCCCGCTCTCGCCTGCCGTCCAGGCGATGCTTGACCTGCCCAAGCCGGAGGTTTCGCCGCCGGAACTGATGACGGCGATCCTGAAGGCCAGGGTCGATCTGCTCTGGTTCGGCGGCATCGGCACCTATATCCGCGCCGGCGACGAGAGCGACGCGCAGGTCGGCGACCGCGCCAATGACGCGATCCGTGTCACCGGGGCCGATATCCGGGCCCGCGTCATCGGTGAGGGCGCCAATCTCGGCGCAACGCAGCGCGGCCGCATCGAGGCCGCGCGCAAGGGCGTCAGGCTCAACACCGACGCGATCGACAATTCGGCGGGCGTCAACACCTCCGACGTCGAGGTCAACATCAAGATCGCGCTCGCCGATCCGGTGAAGGACGGGCGCCTGGCCGAGGGCGACCGCAACGCCTTGCTCGCCGAGATGACCGACGAAGTCGGCCTGCTCGTCCTGCGCAACAACTATTTGCAGACGCTGGCGCTCTCGCTGACGGAAGCGAAGGGCCAGGCCGCTACGCCGGGCCTGCGCTACCTGATGCAGACGCTGGAGGCGCAAGGCCGTCTCGACCGTACCGTCGAATACCTGCCCAGCGACGCCGTGCTGGCCGAGCGCGAAAAGCGTGGCGAGAGCCTGACGCGGCCCGAACTCGCGGTGCTCCTGGCCTATGCCAAGCTCGCCTTGCATGACGCCTTGCTGGAATCCGAAATCCCGGACGATCTCTATTTGAACAGCGAACTCGTCCGCTATTTCCCGCAGGCGCTGCGCGAGCGCTACGCACCGGAGATCGCCGGCCACAAGCTGCGCCGCGAGATCGTGGCGACGCAGCTGGCGAACGCGATCGTCAACCGTGGCGGCCCGGCGCTCGTCCCGGTGCTGTCCGCACTGACCCATGCGCAGGCGCCTGCCATCGCCGCTGCCTATGCGATCGCGCGGGATTCCTTCGATCTGATCGCGCTCAACGGCGCCATCGATGCGCTCGACGCCAAGCTCCCGGGCAAGGTCCAGCTCGGGCTCTATTCCGCCGTACAGGAGCTGGTCACGAACCGGATGGGCTGGTTCCTGCGCAAGGGCGTGGCCAAGCCCGGCGCAATCGAGCCGACCGTCGCGCATTACGCCGCAGGCGTGGCGGCGCTGGCCGCCGATCTCGACGCCCTGCTGCCGGACGCGGCGGCACAGGCGCGCCAGGCTCGGATCGCCGTGCTCACCGCAGACGGCGTACCGGAGACGTTGGCAGCGCGCATCGCCGGCCTGCCGTCGCTCGCGCAGGCAACCGACATCGTCGACATCGCCGATCAGGCCAGGCGCGAGATCGCCGAGGTCGCGCGGATTCATTTCGGCGTCGATTCGATCTTCGGCCTGTCGGTCTTCGCCGCCTCGGCTCTGGCGGTTCCAGCCACCGACGATTACGAGCGCCTTGCCCGCGAACGTGCCATCGAGACGCTCTCCGACGCTCAAGCGAGCCTGACGCGCGAGATCGCCTCGCTCGATGGCGGCAAGGGCACGCTCGAAGCCTGGCAGGACGCACGCCGGGAGGATGCCGAACGGACTCGCAGCACGATCCAGGCGATCGCCGCTTCGGGCCTCTCGCTGCCGAAGCTGATGGTGGCAGCCGGCATGCTCGCCGATCTGCCGCGCAAGACGCCCTGACCGGGTTCGCGCAACGGAAGACGCCCAACGGAAGACATGGCATGACCGATCTGACCAACGAACCCGCCACCCGCATCGATCCCAAGCTGCTCGAGATCCTCGTCTGCCCGTTGACCAAGACGACGCTGGAATACGACGCCGCGCGCCAGGAGCTGATCAGCCGCGCGGCCAAGCTCGCCTATCCGATCCGCGACGGCATCCCGATCATGCTGCCGGAAGAGGCGCGTGCGCTGGAGGAGTAGAAAAGGCCGTCATTCTCGGGCGGAGCCCTCGGGTCCGATCTTCGATCGGCCCAAGGATGAACGCCGCGCAGATCCGAGAATCTCGTGGAGGATGGACGTTACGCCTCATCGGCAGGAGATGGTCGGGCCAAGCCCGACCACGACGCGGCACCTCAAAGCGCCTCGCCCTTCATCAGTCTCGGCGGCGCCCCGCTCACACCCGCCGCCTCGCGGATGAAGAAACGCTTGAGCCCGGGCAACCGGTCCACCAGCCCCAGCCCCAGATCCCGCACCAGCCTGACCGGCGTGACATCGTTCGAGAACAGCCGGTTCAGCCCGTCGGTGACCGCTCCCATCGCCACCGTGTCGAAGCGCCGCGCCCGCTCGTAGCCTTCCAGCACATCCGCCGTGCCCGGATCGAGCCCGAGGCGCGCGGCATCGACGATCGTCTCCGCCAGCGCCGCCACATCCCTGAGGCCGAGATTCAGGCCCTGCCCGGCGATCGGATGGATCAGATGCGCCGCGTCGCCCAGCAGCGCCAGGCGCTCGCCGACGAAGCGCCGCGCCACGCCAAAGCCCAGCGGATGCGCGGAGACCGGGCTTTCCAGGACGATATCGCCGAGTTCGAGACCAAAGCGCCGCTCGATTTCGGCCAGCATGTCGATGGCGTCGAGCGACAGCAGCGCCGGCAGATTCTCGGCGGCTTCACTCCAGACGATCGAGGAGCGATGCCCCAGCCGCCCGCCATCCGTCAGCGGCAGGATGGCGAAGGGACCCGACGGCAGGAAATGCTCGACCGCGCGACCGCCATGGGGCCGCTCATGGCCGATCGTCGCGACCAACCCCGATTGCCCGTAATCCCAGCCGACCCAGCCGATGCCGGCCTGTTCGCGCAGCCTGGACCGCGCCCCATCGGCCGCGACCAGCAGGCGGGCCGACAGATTCTCGCCAGCCGACAAGGTGATCGTCACGGCCGTCGCGCTGGTCTCGAAGCTGGCCACGCCCTCGGCCCGAAGCACGACGCCTGCCTCGCGGCAGGCCTGCGTCAGAGCTGCGACCAGCGCCGCACTCTCGACCATATGGGCAAAGGCCTGGCCCGGCTCGACCTCGCCGTCGAAGGTCAGGAACACCGGCCGCACCACATCGCCGCTGCGGCTGTCGGAAACGATCATCTCCGTCATCGGCTGGGCGGTCGCGACGATCGTGTCCCAGATGTCTAAAGTCTGCAGCATCGCCTGCGCCGCCGCAGCCACCGCATAGGCCCGGTTGTCGGGGCGCGCAGCCGCACCCAGCGCCGGATCGGCCACGACGATCGAAAATCCCGTCCCGAGCGCCCGCTTCAGGGCGAGCGCCAGCGACAATCCCGCAATGCCCCCGCCTGCGATCACGATCGCCTCGCGAGGCCCTGTCCCAACGGTCATCTGCTGTCCTCCTCGCCGCTGCCCGACGGTGTGCCGGCTTGACGGCCCCGGATCGGTCGGTGCTGATGCGCAACGGCCGGCCGATCCTCTAGTCCCCGATCCTCTAGTCCCAAAGCCGGCGAAACCGTCAACCCGCCTGCCTTCAGAGCGTGCAAGACCATGTCCCAGATCAGCGACTCCCTGATGTCGATCCTCGACCTCGAGCCGCTCGAACGCAATCTGTTCCGAGGTCGCAGCCCCAAGGTCGGCTGGCCGCGCGTCTTCGGCGGACAGGTCATCGCGCAATCGCTCTATGCCGCCTGCAAGACGGTCGAAGGTCGCCAGCCCCATTCCCTGCATGCCTATTTCCTGCTGGGCGGCGACCCCGAAATCCCGATCATCTACGAGGTCGACCGCCTGCGCGACGGACGCTCCTTCACCACGCGGCGCGTGCTCGCGATCCAGAAGGGCGAGGCGATCTTCGCCATGTCCGCGTCCTTTCAGGTGGAGGAGCCCGGCTACGAGCACCAGATGCCGATGCCCGATGTGCCGATGCCGGAGGATCTGCCCGACCGGGAGGCGATGAACCGCAGCGTCCTGCCCAACATGCCCAAGGCGGTGCGCGCCTATTACCAGCGCGAACGGCCCATCGAGATCCGACCCGTGGAATTTGAGCGCTATGGCGACCGTACCGGGTCGCGCGAGCCGAAATTCCATGTCTGGATCAGGGCGATCCAGCCCTTGCCCGACGATCCCGCGATCCACCAGGCCGTGCTCGCCTATGCCTCGGATCTGATGCTGCTCGATTCCAGCCTGATCGCCCATGGCACCACCGTCTTCGACGAGAAGATCCAGGCCGCCAGCCTCGATCATGCGCTCTGGTTCCACCGGCCCTTCCGCGCCGACGAATGGCTGCTCTACGCGCAGGACAGCCCCTCGACCTCGGGCGCGCGCGGCTTTTCGCGCGGGCTGGTCTTCGATCGGCAGGGTCGGCTGGTGGCGTCGGTCGCCCAGGAAGGCCTGATCCGGCCGCGCCCCGATCGCGACTGATCACTTTTCAGGCACAAGCTAAAGTTTTCATCAGACGCACACGCGCTGGGCAAACTGCCTGTGCCGGAATCACAGGCATGGCGGCGATTCGAATTATTGCAGGAACCCCGCGTCCCGCCGGGGCAGTTGGCACGCGCTTTGAATTGCGTCCGGACGACGCGCTGCGGCTCAACACGGCGCGCGAAGCGCAACGAGATCGCCGGGGCTGACTTCCGGGCGGCGTAAACGGGGAAACCCTTCAGATGAAGATCGTGATGGCTATCATCAAGCCGTTCAAGCTGGAGGAGGTGCGCGACGGGCTCACCGCCATCGGCGTGCATGGCCTGACCGTGACCGAGGTGAAAGGCTATGGCCGCCAGAAGGGCCATACGGAGATCTATCGCGGCGCCGAATACGCCGTGAGCTTCCTGCCGAAGATCAAGATCGAGGTCGCCGTGTCCGACGAGCTCGTCGGCAAGGTGATCGAGGCGATCACGGCAGCCGCCCGCACCGGCCAGATCGGTGACGGCAAGATTTTCGTCTCGTCCATCGAGAAAGCCGTGCGCATCCGCACCGGCGAGACCGACGGCGACGCCCTCTGAGCCCAGATCTTTCTGTCAGGAGTTTCCAACAATGAATTTCAAGAGCCTTAACCGGGCCGGGCTTGTCGGACTGGCGCTTGCAGCGGCCACCGGCGCCGCGCTCGCGCAAACCCCAGCCGCGACCCCAGCCCCCGTGCCCAACAAGGGTGACGTCGCCTTCATGATGAGCTCGACCGTATTGGTCCTGCTCATGACCATTCCCGGCCTGGCCCTGTTCTACGGTGGCCTGGTCCGCAGCAAGAACATGCTCTCGGTCCTGACGCAGGTCTTCGCCATCACCAGCATCGTCGTGCTGCTCTGGGTGACCTATGGCTATTCGCTCGCCTTCACCAATGGCGGCGGCCTGAACGACTATGTCGGCGGCTTCTCCAAGGCGTTCCTCAGGGGCGTGGATGCGACGACGACGGCAGCGACCTTCTCGAACGGCGTCGTCATCCCCGAATTCCTCTACATGGCTTTCCAGATGACCTTCGCCTGCATCACGCCGGCGCTGATCGTCGGTGCCTTCGCGGAGCGCATGAAGTTCTCGGCGCTGCTGCTCTTCACGGTGCTCTGGGTCACCTTCATCTACTTCCCGATGGCCCATATGGTCTGGTACTGGGGCGGCCCCGATCTCGTCGGCAACGCCGCCAAGGCGCTCGCCGATGCCGGTGCTGACGGCAAGGTCGCAGCCCAGGCGGCGCTCGACGCCGTCAACGCCGATGCCGGCATGCTCTTCAAATGGGGCGCGCTCGACTTCGCCGGCGGCACGGTGGTTCACATCAACGCAGGCATTGCCGGTCTCGTCGGCTGCATTCTGCTCGGCAAGCGCATCGGCTACGGCAAGGAGCTGATGGCCCCGCACTCACTGACGATGACCCTCATCGGCGGCGCCCTGCTCTGGGTCGGCTGGTTCGGCTTCAACGCCGGCTCCAACCTGGAAGCCAACGGCACGGCCGCGCTCGCCATGGTCAACACCTTCGTCGCCACGGCGGCGGCGGCGGTCGCCTGGCTCTTCGTCGAATGGGCGATCAAGGGCAAGCCCTCGATGCTCGGCATGGTCTCGGGTGCCGTCGCCGGTCTCGTCGCGGTCACTCCCGCTGCTGGTTTCGGCGGCCCGATGGGCTGCATCGTGCTCGGCCTCGTCGCCGGCATCGTCTGCTTCATCTTCTGCTCGACGGTGAAGAACGCGCTCGGCTACGACGACTCGCTCGACGTCTTCGGCATCCACTGCATCGGCGGCATCCTCGGCGCCCTGGCGACCGGCATCCTCGTCAATGTCGATCTCGGCGGCGCCGGCATCCCGGACTATACCTCCAAGCCCGGCGAACTGGCTGTCGGCGCCTATGTCCTGGGTGACGCCTTCCTCGCCCAGGTCAAGGCGGTGCTGTTCACGATCGTCTTCAGCGGCGTCGGCTCGCTGATCCTCTATAAGATCGTCGACGTCATCATCGGCCTGCGCGTCGCTCCCGATGCCGAGCGCGAAGGGCTCGACATCGCCGAGCATGGCGAGCGCGCCTATCACGACTGATTGCACGCAGGTCTTCCGTCTCACGTGAAACAATCCCCGGCGGGCGACCGCCGGGGATTTTTCGTTCAAGGGCAGGCTCGTTCGCTGCGTGCCCGGCCCGTGCGAGCGCCCGCGACCGCGCCAAGGTTAAGCGGGTCTTAACCTCGCCTTCCTAACGTGATGGGGATGGCCGATGCGACGCGGCCCGTAGCCCAGGGATGACGGCTTAATTCCGCATGCGCACGATCCGACGCTCCTCATCGCTGATGGACCGCCTGCCCGACCCGATCAGGGAGTTCCTGTCGCGCCGTGCCAGCGAGATCACGGGGCTTGCCGTGCTGGCCCTGATGGCCGCCGTCGCGCTGTCGCTCGCGACTTGGTCGGTCGATGATCCCAGCCTCAACAACGCCACCAGTGGCGCCGTCAGGAACTGGCTCGGCCGGCCCGGCGCGATGATCGCCGATCTGATGATGCAGCTGATCGGGCTCGGCGTCATCGCGCTGCTGTTCCCGCCGGTGATCTGGTCGCTTCGGCTGGTCCGTTTCCATCTCTTCGACAGGGGCGCGCTCAAGCTCGGCCTCTGGGTCGTCGGCGTCGCCGCCACGGCCGCCGTCGGCAGCGCGCTGCCCGCCACGCCGCGCTGGCCGTTGCCGACCGGCATGGGCGGCGTCATCGGCGACGGCCTTCTGTTCGGCACCCGCAATCTCGCCGGCATCGCCGGCAATGCGCTGGGCGGCCTGGTCGGCTTCCTCTATGCCGGCATCGCCATCCTGGCCGTCACGGCCGCTGCGGGCTTCGGCTTCGTCAGCGACGAGGACCCGGTCGCCGACGCCGACGACGCCGATGAATCTTGGTCGGAGAGCGAGGACCGCCGCGAGGACGAGCCCGGCATCGCCGTGATCCTGATCGGCTGGCTCGCTCATGGCGCGATGGCGCTGCGCGGCGCGATCCTGCGTCGCCTGCCGCAACCGCCGGCCGCGGCAACGCAAGGCGCGCAGCAGGGATCGCAGCATGGCAGCGCACCCGCCCCCGCAGCCGGCCGCGTCCGTCGCGAGCCGCAATTCCAGGACGGTCCTCGTCGCGAACAGGCTGTGCGCCCGACACTGCCGGCCTTCGACCCCGAGCCGCTCCCCTCTTCGCGCGCCGCAAAGACGCCGGGTCGCGACCTCGGCCCGCCCTTCGATGTCGAGGATGACGGTCCTCAGGATTTGCGCGACCTCAACGCGCCGCGCGTCACTCCGCCGCCGCCCGCGCCAAAGACCGGAAAGCGCATCCAGCGGGAGGCTCAGCCCTCCCTGCTCGATCGCGACGCGTTCGAACTGCCGCCGCTGACCTATCTCGGCGAGCCCAAGAAGCTACCGGCCAATGCGATCTCGACCGACGCGCTGGAGCAGAACGCCACGCTGCTCGAAGGCGTGCTCGAGGATTTCGGCGTGCGCGGCGAGATCACGCAGGTGCGCCCCGGCCCTGTCGTGACGCTGTACGAGCTCGAGCCCGCGCCGGGCACCAAATCCTCGCGGGTGATTTCGCTGGCCGACGACATCGCCCGCTCCATGAGCGCGATTTCGGCGCGCGTGGCGGTGATCCCCGGCAAGAACGCGATCGGCATCGAACTGCCCAATGCCCGCCGCGAGACGGTGTTCCTGCGCGAGCTTCTGGCGAGCCAGGATTTCGAGAGCTCCAAGCACAAGCTCGCGCTGGGGCTTGGCAAGACCATCGGCGGCGAGCCGGTGATCGTCGATCTCGCCAAGATGCCGCATCTGCTCGTCGCCGGCACCACCGGCTCGGGCAAATCGGTGGCGATCAACACCATGATCCTGTCGCTGCTCTACCGGCTCACCCCGGAGCAGTGCCGGCTGATCATGGTCGATCCCAAGATGCTCGAATTGTCGGTTTATGACGGCATTCCCCATCTGCTCACCCCCGTCGTCACCGACCCGAAGAAGGCGGTCGTGGCCCTGAAATGGGCGGTGCGCGAGATGGAGGAGCGCTACAAGAAGATGTCGAAGCTCTCGGTGCGCAACATCGACGGCTTCAATGCGCGGGTGGTCGAGGCCAAGGCCGCCGGCGAGGTCATCACCCGCACGGTCCAGACCGGCTTCGACCGGCATTCCGGCGAGGCTGTCTATGAGGAGGAGGTCATGGACCTCGAGCCTCTGCCCTATATCGTGGTGATCGTCGACGAGATGGCCGATTTGATGATGGTCGCCGGCAAGGAGATCGAGGGCACGATCCAGCGTCTGGCCCAGATGGCACGCGCCGCGGGCATCCATGTCGTGCTGGCGACGCAGAGGCCGTCGGTCGACGTCATCACCGGCACGATCAAGGCGAACTTCCCGACGCGGATCTCCTTCCAGGTCACCAGCAAGATCGACTCGCGCACGATCCTGGGCGAGATGGGCGCCGAGCAGCTTCTGGGCCAGGGCGACATGCTCTACATGGCCGGCGGCGGTCGCATCACCCGCGTCCACGGCCCCTTCGTCAGCGATGGCGAGGTCGAGAAGGTCGTGGCCCATCTCAAGACGCAAGGCCGGCCTCAGTACCTCGACGCGGTCACCTCCGAGGAAGATGCGGCGCCCGAGGAGGGCGAGGATGGCGCGGTCTTCGACAAGACCGGCATGGGCCAGGCCGAGAGCGAGGATCCTTACGACCAGGCGGTGGCGGTGGTCCTGCGCGACAAGAAGGCCTCGACCTCCTACATCCAGCGCCGCCTCCAGATCGGCTACAACCGCG
Organism: Allobosea vaviloviae; assembly: GCF_001298265.1. GTDB lineage: Bacteria > Pseudomonadota > Alphaproteobacteria > Rhizobiales > Beijerinckiaceae > Allobosea > Allobosea vaviloviae_B. The sequence continues at coordinate 62,109 of NZ_LGSZ01000080.1, forward strand.
CCGCCTCGATCATGGAGCGGATGGAGAACGAAGGCATCGTCGGACCCGCCAACCACGCCGGCAAACGCGACATCCTCGTCGAGACCGGCCGCGCCAGGGAAGACGAGGATTGAGCGGCTTCAGGCGAGTCGGCCCTTGCGGTTGCCGGCCTCGGTCCTCAAATTGCCATCAGGGTGCTGCAACCTCTCGCACACCCGTAGCGTTGAGCTGCCGCGCGCCATGCCGGCAGCGGAAGAATGCGCAACACATGTGTCCGGTCGTTGCGGAGGATTGCGGCGACACAGGAATGGAGCAGACCTGCTCATGACATCGCTCCCGACGCGTCGGGCCAAAATTGCCCTGGTGGCTCTGCTGGGCTGCGCAGCCCTGCCTGCCTCGCTGACAGCGCAACCGCTGCAACTGCAGCCGTCCAAGCCGGCTGTGGCGAGGCCCGCCGTCGCGCGCCCGCTGCCCCTGCCGCCAAGCCGGCCTCCGGGTCTCGGCCTGCCGCGCGTGGCCGAAGCCGCTGCCGTGCAGCCGGCATCGTCGTCGGCCGGAAGCGCCGTGGCGGAAGCCGCACGTCCCGCCGCGACACCAGCGCGCGCCAAGGCCGGCGCACCAGCGACGCAGGAAGAAGCGATCGAGCGGCTCAATACCTATCTCAACAGCTTCTCATCTCTGCAGGGCAACTTCATCCAGTTCGCCGCCAATGGGCGCCGCCTTGAAGGTCGGATCTACATCCAACGCCCCGGCAAGATGCGCTTCGAATACGAGCCTCCGGCGACGATCGAGGTCATTGCGGATGGCACCTCCGTCGCGGTTCGCGACAAGAAGCTGGCGACGCAGGACATCTACTCGCTCGGGCAAACGCCGCTGAAATTCCTCGTGCGCGAAAAGATGGATCTCGCCCGTGACGGCACCATCACCGGCGCTGGCGTCGATGGCGATGTCCTGTCGGTGCGCCTCGAGGACCGTTCGACGCTGGGCGGGACCTCGAAAATCACGCTGAAATTCGACCTGGTCGCCAACGTCCTGAAGCAATGGGTGGTAATCGACCCGCAGGGCTACGAGACCTCAGTCGCGCTCTACAATCTCGACACCCAGCGACGCCCCGACGCGAAGAACTTCGTGATCGACTATCAGCGCAAGCTTTGACGGTCCCTGACACGGGCATCGCTCCGCAAGCCGCCTGAAACGGCTTGCCTTTTGCGCGCCAGCAAACCAGTTTCCGGCTCCCTTTCGCCGGAACCGCTTTGCGTGCAACTCACCGTCACAAGCTGGAACATCAACTCGGTCAGGCTGCGGATCGGCATGGTCACGGATTTCCTGGCCGCGCACGCACCCGATATCCTCTGCCTGCAGGAAACCAAGACGCCCGACGAGCAGTTTCCGGGAAAGGCCTTTGAAAAGGCCGGCTACGTCCATCAGGCCTTCATCGGCCAGAAGGGCTATAACGGCGTCGCCATCGTCTCGAAGCTGCCCTTCAGCGAGAAGGACGCCATGGCGATGTGTGGCCGCAACGACGCCCGCCACATGACAGCCGTGCTGGACACCGGCGCAGGAGCCGCTGCCGGCATTGCGATCCACAATTTCTACATTCCCGCCGGCGGCGATATTCCCGACCCCGAGAAAAACGAGAAGTTCGCGCATAAGCTCGCCTTTCTCGACGAGATCGGCGCCTGGGGCATCGCGAAGCGGCCAACGGACCGGCCCGCCATCCTGCTCGGCGACCTCAACATCGCCCCCTACGAGCACGATGTCTGGAGCCACAAGCAGCTCCTCGACGTGGTCAGCCACACGCCGATCGAGACCCAGACGCTGGAGAGGCTGCGCTCCGAGCTCGGCTGGACCGATGCGGCGCGCACGCTGCGGCCGGAGCCTGAGAAGCTCTACAGCTGGTGGAGTTACCGCGCCGCCGATTGGGAGCTCTCGAACCGGGGCCGCCGGCTCGACCATATCTGGCTCTCCGACGCACTGACGCCGGCCCTGCGCGATGTTACCTTTCTGCGTGAGGCCCGGGGCTGGGAGCGCCCCTCGGACCATGTGCCGGTGACGGTGACCTTGGAGCTGTGACGGACGGCTGACCGGCGACTGGCGCCGTCAGCGGACTGCGTCGATCGCAGTCAGCGCGTGCTGGACCGCCGTCAACTCGTCGACGAAACCGCGCAGCCTGTCGCTGATCGCAGTCGCCACGGCCTGTGCCGAGGCCGGAGACTCCGCGAGCACGCGGCGCATGACGCTGCGCGACAGCCGCATCACCTGGGTCGGCTCGCGGGCGATCGCCGTGGCCTGGCGTGCGACAGAGGTGAAGAGCGCCATCTCGCCGATCAACGCACCGGCCCCGGCAACTTCTTCGGCCGGCTGCCCGTCTTCCCGACTTGTCAGGGCGATCGTGCCCGAGATGACCAGCACACCGCCATCCGACGGCTCACCGATTCGAAAGAGGATGTCGCCCGCACGCAGGATACGGCTCTCCGCCGCGAAGGCGACGAGCCTCAGCGCATCGCGTTCCATCAGGCCCAGCAAAGGTTGCCGGGCCAAGAGGGCGATATCGTCGTCGAGTGCCACGGGTTTAGGGGTTGAGCCGGTAGCCGCCGGCGTCGGTCACGAGCAGCCGGGCGTGACCCGGATCAGGCTCGATCTTCTGGCGCAGCCGGTAGATATGCGTTTCGAGCGTGTGAGTGGTGACCTGGCTGTTATAGCCCCAGACCTCCTGCAGCAGGACCTCGCGCGCGATCGGCTTGCGGCCGGCACGGTAGAGAAAGCGCAGAATCGCGGTTTCCTTCTCGGTGAGCTTGGTCTTCGAGCCTTTCTCGCTGACCAGAAGCTTCGACCCCGGGTGGAACGTGTAGGGTCCAACCTGAAAGACGGCGTCCTCGCTCGCCTCGTATTGCCGCAGATGCGCGCGGATCCTTGCCAGCAGCACGGCGAACTTGAACGGCTTCACGACATAGTCGTTGGCCCCGGCTTCCAGACCGAGCACGGTGTCGGCGTCGGAGCCCTGGCCCGTCAGCATGATCACTGGGCTCTTGAAACCGTTCTTGCGCATCAGCTTGACCGCTTCGCGCCCGTCCATGTCCGGCAGGCCGACATCCATGATCGCAAGATCGATGCGATCCCCCTGGACCGCCTTGACGGCGGCCGTCGCGGTTCCTGCTGTCGACAGCTTGAATTCTTCATAAAGGGCAAGCTGTTCGGCCAGCGCCTCTCGCAGGGTCTGGTCGTCATCGACCAGAAGGATATGATGGACGGCGGGCATGAAACATCGTTCGCACGAGAAATGACGGATCACAATGAGCCCGCTGAATCGCGACCGCAAGTCACGCCCTATGGAATTGCCGTGAGAAAACGTGAGAATCGGGCGCCGCGCCCGGATCATGCCGGCCCCCCGCCGCTGCGCAGACTCCGTGTCTTCGCCTCGGTCCGTGACCCGCGGAAGGGCTTTCTGCTCGCCGGCGGCGCCGCCTTTCCTTGCGCGCTGGGCCGCTCGGGGATCGCTACGCTAAAGCGCGAGGGCGATGGCCGAACGCCGCGCGCCGCCCTGCCGCTGCGCAGCGTGCTGTTTCGGGCTGACCGGATCGGCCGGCCGCGCACGCTTCTGCCGACGCGTGCGATTCGTTCACGCGACGCCTGGTGCGACGACGTGTCCGATCGCCGCTACAACCGCCTGATCGACCGCCCGCCGGGCGAAGCCGAGGAACGGCTGACCCGCGACGACCATCTCTACGACATCGTCGTCGAACTCGGCTGGAACGATGCGCCTGTGATTCGCGGCCGCGGCAGCGCGATCTTCTGGCACCTGGCCCGCCCGGGCTTCACGCCGACCGCCGGCTGCGTCGCGGTCGAGGGCCACGTCTTCGCCAAGGTGCTGCCCCGGCTGGCGCGGCGCTGCGTGATACGCGTCGGCTGACTTACCCGCGCGCGCCAAAGATCGCGCTGCCGACGCGCACATGCGTCGCGCCGAGCTGGATGGCCGCCTCGTAATCGGCGCTCATGCCCATCGACAGGCCGCGCAGGCCGTGCTTCGACGCAATCTTGGCCAGCAGGGCGAAATGCGGCGAAGGCGGATCCTCGGCTGGGGGAATGCACATCAGCCCCTCGATCACCAGACCGTGATGGACGCGGCAGCTCTCGAGGAAGGCGTCGATCTCGCTTGGGCTGACGCCACCCTTCTGCGGCTCGTCGCCGGTATTGACCTGCACGAACAGCGTCGGCGCCTTGCCGCTGCGGCCGATCTCGCGCGCCAGCTCCTTGGCGAGGCTTTCGCGGTCGAGCGAGTGGATCGCGTCGAACAGTTCGACCGCCTCTCTGGCCTTGTTGGACTGAAGCGGCCCGATCATATGCACCTGCGCGTCGGGGAAGCGTTCCTTGAGCCCCGGCCACTTGGCCTTGGCCTCCTGGACATAGTTCTCTCCGAAGACGCGCTGCCCTGCCTCCAGAACCGGCAGGATCGCGTCCGCCGGCATCGTCTTGGACACCGCGATCAGCGTCACCGAATCCGGCTCGCGCTCGAAATCGCGTGCCGCGCGGGCGATTGCCGCCTGCGTCTGGGCCAATCGCGTCACCGTATCGCTCATCTCGTATCCCTTCATGCCTGGGCCGACGTTGACCACGTGCACGCAATGGTGTCCTAGAGCATGATGCCGAAAAGTGGGAACCGGTTTTCGGACACCATCATGCGCTAATCTCTTGGACGAGAGACGGATTCGGATCTCGTCCGGCCCCATCCGATCATGCAAGAATAGCCCGCAATCATGGCCGTCGAACGCTACAATCCCAAGGAATCCGAGCCGAAATGGCGTGCCGTCTGGGAGGAGCGCAAGCTCTTCGAGACGCGCAACGACGATCCACGGCCGAGCTATTACGTCCTCGAGATGTTCCCCTATCCGTCGGGGCGCATCCATATGGGCCATGTCCGCAATTATGCGATGGGTGACGTGGTCGCGCGCTACAAGCGGGCCAAGGGTTTCGCCGTGCTGCATCCGATGGGCTGGGATGCCTTCGGACTTCCCGCCGAGAACGCCGCCAAGGCCAAGAACGTCCATCCGCGCGAATGGACCTATGCCAATATCGCGTCGATGCGGACGCAGCTGCAGTCGATGGGCCTGTCGCTCGACTGGAGCCGGGAACTGGCGACCTGCGACCCCTCCTATTATCGCCACCAGCAGAAGATGTTCCTGGACTTCCTCAAGGCCGGGCTGGTCGACCGCAAGACGGCCAAGGTCAACTGGGATCCGGTCGACGAAACCGTGCTCGCCAACGAGCAGGTCATCGACGGCAAGGGCTGGCGCTCCGGCGCACCCGTCGAAATCCGCGAGCTGACGCAGTGGTTCTTCAAGATCACGGCTTATGGCCAGGAGCTGCATGACGCGCTGGAGGGCCTGACCCGCTGGCCCGACAAGGTCCGCCTGATGCAGAAGAACTGGATCGGCCGCTCGGAAGGGCTGCTGATTCGTTTCGCTCTCGAATCGAAGGCGGTCGAGGCCGACGAGATCGAGGTTTACACGACCCGGCCCGACACGCTGTTCGGCGCGAAGTTTCTCGGCATCGCCCCCGATCATCCCGTCGCCAGAATGGTCGCCGCGCAGAGTCCTGCCCTGCAGGCCTTTATCGAGGACTGCAAGCGCACCGGAACGGCCCAGGAGAACATCGACAAGGCCGAGAAACTAGGCTTCGACACGGGCCTGCGCGTCGCGCATCCCTTTGATCCCTCATGGACTTTGCCGGTCTATGTCGCCAATTTCATCCTGATGGACTACGGCACCGGCGCGATCTTCGGCTGCCCGGCCCACGACCAGCGCGACCTTGACTTCGTGAACAAGTATGGCCTGGGTAATACCCCGGTCGTTGCCCCCGAAGGCGTCGATCCGGCGAGCTTCGTGATTACCGACACGGCCTATGTCGATGACGGCCGCATGATCAATTCCCGCTTCCTCGACGGCATGACCATTCCGGAGGCGAAAGAAGAGGTTGTCCGCCGGCTGGAAGCGGAGACGCGCGGCAACCGCCCGGTCGGCGCCCGCAAGGTCAATTTCCGGCTGCGCGACTGGGGCGTCTCGCGCCAGCGCTACTGGGGCTGCCCGATCCCGGTGATCCACTGCGCCGATTGCGGCACGGTCCCGGTTCCCGACGCCGATCTGCCGGTGAAGCTGCCCGACGACGTCTCCTTTGACAAGCCGGGCAACCCGCTCGACCATCACCCGAGCTGGAAGCATGTCGCCTGTCCGCAGTGCGGCGGCCAGGCCCGGCGCGAAACCGACACGATGGACACTTTCGTCGACTCGTCCTGGTACTTCGCCCGCTTCACCGATCCCTGGCGGACGCAGAGCCCCACCGATCGTCCCGTCGTCGACCGCTTCCTGCCCGTCGACCAGTATATTGGCGGCGTCGAGCACGCGATCCTGCACCTGCTCTATTCGCGCTTCTTCACCCGCGCCATGAAGGCGACCGGTCATATCGGGCTGGACGAGCCTTTCGAGGGCATGTTCACGCAGGGCATGGTGGTCCACGAGACCTATCGTGAGGCGAACGGCGACTGGATCGAGCCCGGCGACGTCCGCATTGAGGGCGCTGGAGCCGACCGCAAGGGTTTCCACGTCGACACCGGCGCACCGATCGAGATCGGCGCGATCGAGAAGATGTCGAAATCGAAGAAGAACGTCGTCGATCCCGACGACATCATCGCCTCCTACGGCGCCGACACCGCACGCTGGTTCATGCTCTCCGATTCGCCGCCGGATCGCGACGTGATCTGGACCGATGAGGGCGTGCAGGGTGCTGCGCGCTTCGTCCAGCGCTTCTGGCGGCTCCTGGGCGAGATCGCCGAGCGCACCGGCAACGCGACGCCCCGGCCCGAAGGCTTCGGCGAAGCGGCCGATACCCTGCGCAAAGCCAGCCATCGCGCGCTCGATGCCGTCGGCAACGACATCGAGCGCCTCGGCTTCAACCGCTGCATCGCCCATGTCTACACGCTGACCAATGCCATCGGAAAAGCGCTGGACGCCGCGGCGGAAAGCGCAGCATTGGCGACGGACGTCGCCTTTGCCCTGCATGAAGCCGGCGTGATCGCGACGCAGCTCGTCGCCCCGATGATGCCCCATCTGGCCGAGGAATGCTGGCAGGCGCTCGGCCAGCCAGGCCTCGTTGGCGAAGCCGCCTGGCCCGATGCCGAGGCCTCCCTGCTCAAGGATGACAGCATCGTCCTGCCGGTGCAGGTCAACGGCAAGAAGCGCGCGGAGGTGACCGTACCCGCGGATGCGGATACGGTGGCGGTGGAGGCGCTCGTGAGGGCGTCGGAGATCGTCGCCAGGGCGCTTGACGGCCGCGAGATCCGGAAGATCATCGTCGTGCCCGGGAGAATCGTGAATGTCGTCGTCTGAAGCCGGAAACCGCGACGCCCGTCAAAGCCGCCGCGCAATGCTGGTCGCGGTGATGGGTATGGCAGCGCTGGCAGGCGGATGTCTGCAGCCTCTCTACGCCGAGAATACCGCGAGCGTGACCGGCGGCAGTGTCAGGACGGCGATGAAAGAGGTCGATATTCCCGAGATCAAGGGGTTGATCGGCCACTACCTGCGCAACGAGCTGGTCTTCGAGCTCGACGGCGGCGGCGAGCCCGACCTGACCAAGCGTCTCAGGCTCGATGCCAAGGTCGCCGAGGCGCTCGAGGTCGTTACCGTGGACTATGCCAATGGCCGCGCCGATTCGGCCATTCTCGTCGCCACGGCAACCTGGACGCTGACCGACGTTCGCTCCGGCAAGGTCGTGTCCTCCGGGACCAATGTCGTCCGGGCGCCCTATGAGCGCTCCGTGCAGCGCTTCGCCACCGTCCGCGCCGCTCGCGACGCACAGATCCGTGCCGCGAAGAACCTCGCGACACTGATTCGCGGGCAGTTGGCCGCCGATCTCGTCGCCGGCTGAGCGGCCGGAAACGCCACCATGGTCGCCATCAAGGCGCATGAGGCCGACCGGGCGCTCGCGAGGCTCGATTCCACCTACCGCCTCGTGTTGATCTACGGGCGCGATGCCGGCCTGGTCTCGGAGCGTGCCTCCGCGCTCGCCCGCGCCCATGTCGACGACCCCAGTGACGCCTTCCAGCTCGTCCGCATGAGCGGCGACGAGATCGCCTCGGATCCGCTCAAGCTCGTCGACGAGGCGAATACGATCGGGTTGTTCGGGGGTCGGCGGGCCATTCGCGTCTCGCCGACCTCCAAGCCGCTGCTGGCCGCCGTCGAGCCCTTACTGACGACACCCTCGAAGGACGCGATCGTCATCGTCGAAGCCGGCGATCTCCAGCGCAGCAATCCGTTGCGAACCGCCTGCGAGCGCGCGCGGACAGCGCTGGCGGTGCCATGTTACGGCGATGCCGCCCGCGATCTCGTTGGAATCATCGACGAGATGGTCCGTCTGGCCGGCAAGACGATCGACCGCGCCAGCCGGGACCATCTCGCTGGCCTGCTCGGCGGCGATCGCCAGACCTCGCGCCGTGAGATCGAAAAGCTGCTGCTCTATGTCGGGGCCGAGAAAACCGTCAGCGAGACGCATATCGATGCCGTTGTCGGCGACACGGCCCAGCGTGAACAGGCGATGCTCGTGGATGCGGTCTTCTCGGGCAAACTGCCCGCTCTCGATCTCGCCCAGGCGAAACTGGCTGGCGAGGGGCTCGACCCCGGCGTGATGCTCGGCACCGTGCTGCGTCACACGCTGACACTGTTGAAGGCCCGCCAGGGCATGGATGCAGGACGCAGCGCCCGCGATATGGTGGCCGCGATGCGCCTGCCCTATCCACGCATCGCGGCAACCGAGGTCGCTCTGTCGAACTGGACGACAGCCAAGCTGATGGACGCCGTCACCCTGCTTGGCAATGCCACCCTTGCCGCGCGTCGCGATGGCGAGATCGGCCGGGCCGGCGCGACCCGCGCGCTCTGGACGCTGGCGCGGCTGGGACGGCAGACCGCGCGCGGCGAATAGGCCCGCGTCAGTCCTTCAAACGCCGGCACAGGCCGTCGAGCTGTTCCAGGGTCTTGTAGCTGATCTTCATCTCACCGCCGCCATTGGCACGGTGTGTAATCGAAACTGACAGGCCAAGCGCCTCCTCGAGCACCTTTTCGAGCGCGCGTGTATCGGGATCCTTCTCGAGCTTCGGCTTGCTCGCGATGCTTTTGGTTTCGCCACGCGATTCGTCCTGCACGATCCGCTCGATGTCGCGGACGCTCATGCCCTCTTCGACGATGCGACGCGCCATCAGTTCCGGATCCGAAACGGAAAGCAGGGACCGGGCGTGGCCAGCCGAGACCGAGCCGTCGCTGACCATCTGGCGAACCGATTCCGGCAGCTTCGACAGGCGCAGCGTGTTGGCGACATGGCTTCGGCTCTTGCCGATCACGCGCGCGAGGTCGTTCTGCGTGTAATTGAACTCCGCGATCAGCCGCTCATAGCCGGCGGCTTCCTCGATCGCATTGAGATCCGTCCGCTGGACGTTCTCAACAATCGCGATTTCGAGCGCCTCGCGATCATCGGCCTCGACCAGGATCACCGGCACATCATGCAGCCCGGCGCGCTGCGCCGCACGCCAACGCCGCTCGCCTGCGATGATCTCATAGGCATCGAGCATGCCGGCGATCGACCGCACGATGATCGGCTGGAGGATGCCGCGCTCGCGCACCGACGCTGTCAGCTCCTCGAGATCCTCCTCGACGAAATTACGCCGCGGATTGCGGGCGCTCGGGCGCAGGAATTCCACTGGCACCCGGCGCTGGCCGCGGGCCCGCTCCAATGCTCCGATCTCATCGCCGACATCGCCGATCAGCGCTGCCAGACCCCGGCCGAGGCGTGAGCGCCCCTGTTCTTCGGCCATAGCCATCCTCGTCAACCTCTACGCAAAAAGGAATTCAGGCTGCGGCGCGCAGGGTGCGCTCGCGCCGGATCACCTCGGACGCCAGCCTCAGATAAGCTTGCGAGCCCGAGCAGCGCAGATCGTAAAGCAGCGCCGGCTTGCCATAGGAAGGCGCCTCGGAAACCCGCACATTGCGCGGGATCACCGTGTCATAGACCTTGTCGCCGAGGAATTCGCGCACATCGGCCATCACCTGGCCCGACAGATTGTTGCGCGGATCGTACATCGTCAGCACGACGCCCTGGATGATGAGGCGCGGATTCAAGCCCGCACGCACCTGCTCGACCGTCTTGAGCAACTGGCTGAGACCTTCGAGCGCGAAGAACTCACACTGCAGCGGCACGAGGACAGCATCGGACGCCGTCATCGCATTGATCGTGATCAGGCTCAACGAGGGCGGGCAGTCGATCAGCACATAGGTCAGGTCGGAGCAGCGCTGGTCATAGACCAGTTCGTCGATGGCGTTCTTAAGCCGATGGGCCCGATCCTTGGACGACGCGATCTCCAGCTCGACCCCGAGGAGGTCCAGCGTCGACGGCGCCAGGAACAGCCCCGGAACGGCCGTCTCCTGCATCGCCTGGCCAAGACCGACATCCCCGCACAACACGTCATAGGTCGAGGATTTGCGGCTCCGGCGATCGACCCCGAGGCCTGTCGAGGCATTGCCCTGCGGGTCAAGGTCGATGATCAGCACCTTCTCACCGATCGCCGCCAGCGCCGTTCCCAGATTGATCGCCGTCGTCGTCTTGCCGACGCCACCCTTTTGATTCGCGAGCGCCAACACGCGCGGGCGGCGCGGCTGGGCAATAGGTGTGAGATCGGTCATTGATCGGCCTGTTTCTCGGCCGCACGAACCATCAGGATCCGAGCGGCGCCATCCGTGACGGAGGAAACCGTTGATGCCTGAATCTTCCAATATCTGGACGAGTCCGTCAATTCCGCATCTAGATGTTGTCCCTTGGGAAAGAGTCCAAGGGTCCCTGTTCTCAACAGCTCTTTGCACCAGTCGAGAAGCTGGGGCAGCGGAGCGAGCGCGCGGGCGGTGACGACATCGACGCACCCCGTGAAATCGCCGATCACATCATCAATGCGCGCGGCGTGAACGGTGACCGGCGCCCCTGTCAGGCGCGCCGCATGCCGCAGAAAGGCGCATTTGCGGCTGTTGCTCTCGACAAGATGGATATGGCCGCCTGATCTCTCCGCCAGGCATATGCCGATGACCAGGCCCGGAAATCCGCCGCCAGAGCCGAGATCAAGCCATTTCGCAGCGTCCGGTGCCAGGTCGAACAGCTGCAGTGAATCCGCGATATGGCGGGTCCAGACATCCGCCAGGGTCGCCGAGGAGACCAGATTTTTCGCCACCTGCCACCGCTCCAGCTCCGCAACGAGCACCGCCAGGCGCTCCTCTGTTTCACGTGAAACAGGCGTCAAGCGCAAAGCGCGCGCGCGGTCGGAATTATCAACAGCCACGAATCAGGCCGCCGGCTCAGCGGCACGCGTCGTACGGCCGCGGCGCGCATGGGCGGCCAGCAGCGTCAGGGCCGCCGGCGTCATACCCTCGATCCGGCCCGCCTGCGCCAGATCGGCAGGACGCTCGTTGGCCAGCTTGGCTTTGAGTTCGTTGGACAATCCGGAAATGCCGTCGAGATCGAGATCCTGCGGCACTTTCAACGCCTGATCGCGCCGATAACTCTGGATTTCAGCCGCTTGGCGGTCGAGATAGACGGCATAGACGGCATCCGCCGTGACGCGGGCAGCGATGCCCGGTGGATAGGCCGAAAGCTCGGGCCAAATCGCGACCAACTGCTCGAAACCGACATCCGGATAGGACAGGATCTGGTAGGCACTGCGCCGCACGCCATCGCGATTGACCTGAAGCCCGACCGCATCCGCCTGCTGCGGTGTCAGCGAGAGAGACTGAAGCCGCGTCCGCAGGCTCTCGATTGCTGCGCTGCGGGCTGCATGGGCGGCCTGGCGCTCCGATCCCACAATTCCAAGCGTCGATCCCAGCTCGGTCAGCCGTTCATCGGCATTGTCCACCCGCAGGGACAGCCGGAACTCGGCCCGCGACGTGAACATTCGATACGGCTCCGTAACGCCGCGCGTGACGAGATCATCGACGAGCACACCGATATAGGACGAGGTCCGCTCGAACACGACAGGCTCGGCGCCGGCTGCCCGTCGCGCGGCATTCAGGCCCGCAAACAGCCCCTGCGCGCCAGCCTCCTCATAACCGGTCGTGCCGTTGATCTGCCCGGCCAGGAACAGCCCTGCCACGGCGCGTGTCTCCAGCGTGTTCTGCAGCGAGCGCGGATCGACGAAATCATACTCGATCGCATAACCCGGCCGCAGCATCACCGCCCGCTCCAGGCCGGGAATGGTGGCGAGGACCCCGAGTTGCACGTCCTCCGGCAAGGAGGTCGAGATGCCGTTCGGGTAGACCGTTGGGTCGTCCAGCCCCTCGGGCTCGAGGAAGATCTGGTGGCCGTCGCGATCGCCGAAACGCCCGACCTTATCCTCGATCGACGGGCAGTAGCGCGGGCCGCGCCCTTCGATCTGGCCGGAGAACATCGGCGCGCGATGCAGATTGGCCCGGATCAGATCATGCGTCGCCAGTGTCGTGCGCGTAATCCCGCATGAGATCTGCGGCGTCGTGATCCTGTCCGTCAGCATGGAGAACGGCTCGGGCGGATCATCCCCGGCCTGCATCTCCAGCGCAGCCCAGTCGATCGTGCGGCCATCGAGACGCGGCGGCGTTCCGGTCTTGAGCCGTCCCAGCGGAAAGCCGTGACGCTCCAACGTGACGGAGAGACCGAGCGAAGGCTCTTCATCGACCCGGCCCGCCGGGATCTTGGCCTCGCCGATATGGATCAAGCCGCGCAGAAAGGTGCCTGTCGTCAGCACGACCGTTCCGGTGCCGAATCGACGGCCGTCGGCCATCAGCACGGCAACAACACGACCGTCGCGGATGTCGAGGTCGAAAACCTCGCCTGCGATGAGCGACAGATTGGCCTGCTCGGCGAGCAGATCCTGCACCGCCTGGCGGTAGAGCTTGCGATCGGCCTGGGCACGGGGACCGCGTACGGCTGGACCCTTGCGCCGGTTGAGCATCCGAAACTGGATGCCGGCACGGTCGGCCGCCCGTGCCATCAACCCGTCGAGCGCATCGATCTCGCGGACGAGATGGCCCTTGCCCAATCCGCCGATCGCCGGGTTGCACGACATTACGCCGATCGTATCGATACGATGCGTCACGAGCGCCGTGCGCGCACCATGACGCGCCGCCGCTGCGGCAGCCTCGACGCCGGCATGGCCGCCGCCGACGACAATGACGTCGTAACGCGCTTCGACAGGATCATGAGACATAGGCAGTTCGCTATCGAAGCGGCCGCCACGGGTCAATGATTATCGGATTCGTGGGGCTTTCCGGGAGCTTGCGACGGAGCCCTACTCATTTACCGATGCAGAAGCCGGAAAAGAGCTGGTCCAGCACATCCTCGACATCGATACGCCCCAGCAGACGCTCGAGCGCCAGCACGGCGACGCGGATGTCCTCCGCCAGGAGTTCGGCCTGGCCATGCCGGCTCTCTACGGCGCGCTCCAGCGCGGTGATGGCCTGCGTTACCGCAAGGCGATGTCGCTCCCGGGTCAGCAGGGCCGGCTCCGCCTGAGTCATTGCCGAGAGCCGCGCGACGATCGCCGTCAGCAGCGCGTCGAGGCCATCGCCCGAAATCACCGAAATCGGCAATTCGCCCGGTAGCTGCGGCCCAGGGAGGTCTGCTTTGGTTACGATCGCGAGCGAATGACCATCATGATGGATTCGATCCGGCTCCGAATCGATGGCGCGTAGGCTCAGGACAAGGTCGGCTCTCGCGACCAGCGTCCGCGCCCGGCGCACGCCTTCCGCCTCGATCGCATCGGCGCTGTCCCGCAGCCCAGCCGTATCGACCAGCAGGACAGGCATCCCTGCGAGATCGAGCTGAACTTCGATCGCGTCTCGGGTGGTCCCGGCAATCGGAGAGACGATCGCGACATCGCGGCGGGCGAGCGCGTTCATCAGGCTGGACTTGCCGGCATTGGGTGGCCCGGCCAGCACGACGACGAACCCCTCGCGCACGCGTTCGCCCATCGCGAAGCTGCCGAGCGCCGCACGCAGCTCAAGCAGCACCGCAGCGACGCCCGCCACGGCCTGCTCGACCAGCGGACCCGCGACATCGCCCTCGTCGGAAAAATCGATCTCGGCCGCGAGCAGTGCCATCGATTCGACCAGACCGGACCGCCACCGCGTGACGGACGCGCCCAGCGCGCCTTCCATCTGGCGCAGAGCCTGGTGACGCTGCCATTCCGTATCCGAATCGATCAGGTCGGCAAGGCCCTCGACGGCCGCAAGGTCAAGCTTGCCCGCTTCGAACGCACGACGCGTGAACTCGCCGGGTTCAGCCAGCCTCAGGCCGGGTAGGGCGCAGAGAACCGCGAGGAGCCGCGCCAGCACGGCGCGCGAGCCATGGACATGGAATTCGGCGACATCCTCGCCGGTGAAGCTGGCTGGGGAGGGGAAATACAGGACAAGCGCGCTATCGATGACATCGCCCGCCTCGTCGCGAAGCCTGCGCAGCACGGCCTGGCGCGGTTCCGGCACAAGACCCGCAATCGTTTCGAGAACGAATCTGACGTGCGGTCCTGAGATGCGGACGACGGCCACGCCAGCCCGGCCAGCGCCCGACGACAACGCCACGATCGTCGAATGGGTGTCAGGCTCGCTCATGCCCTCGAAACCCGCATGTCACGGACCCGAATCGATCGCCTGACCACCGCTCCAGGCGCAGGCTTGGCGTGCTGGGACGCAGAGCGCGTCTTGAAGACTGCGCCGACCGATCAGGTGTTCATCGAGTCGAAGAAGTCGGCGTTCTGCTTGGTCTGGCGGAGCTTGTCCATCAGGAACTCGATCGCGTCCTGCGGACCCATCGGGTTGAGGATGCGGCGTAGGACATAGGTCTTGGCCAGCACATCCTTCGGCGTGATGAGCTCTTCCTTGCGGGTGCCCGATTTGAGGATGTCGATCGCCGGGAAGATGCGCTTGTCCGAGACCTTCCGGTCCAGGATGATCTCGGAGTTACCCGTGCCCTTGAACTCCTCGAAGATGACCTCGTCCATGCGTGAGCCGGTGTCGATCAGCGCGGTCGCCACGATCGTCAGCGAGCCGCCTTCCTCGATGTTGCGCGCGGCACCGAAGAAGCGCTTCGGACGCTGCAGCGCATTGGCGTCGACACCGCCGGTCAGGACCTTGCCCGAGGACGGCACCACGGTGTTGTAGGCGCGACCGAGGCGGGTGATCGAATCCAGCAGGATCACGACGTCGCGGCCATGCTCGACCAGGCGCTTGGCCTTCTCGATCACCATCTCGGCGACCTGGACGTGGCGGGTGGCCGGCTCGTCGAAGGTCGAGGACACGACCTCGCCCTTCACGGAGCGCTGCATGTCGGTGACCTCCTCGGGCCGCTCGTCGATCAAAAGCACGATGAGATAGCATTCGGGGTGGTTGGTGGTGATCGACTGCGCGATGTTCTGCAGCAGCACGGTCTTGCCGGTGCGCGGCGGCGCCACGATCAAAGCGCGCTGGCCCTTGCCGATCGGCGCGACGATGTCGATGACGCGGGCCGAGAAATCCTTCTTGGTCGGCTCGGCGACTTCGAGGCGCAGGCGCTCGTCGGGATAAAGCGGCGTCAGATTGTCGAAATTGATCTTGTGCTTGATCTTCTCGGGATCTTCGAAATTGATCGTGCTGACCTTGAGCAGCGCGAAATAGCGTTCGCCATCCTTGGGTCCGCGAATCGGCCCCTCGACGGTGTCGCCCGTGCGAAGCCCAAACTTCCGGATCTGCGTCGGCGAGACGTAGATATCGTCGGGGCCCGGCAGATAATTGGAATCGGGAGAACGCAGGAAGCCGAACCCGTCGGGCAGGACCTCGACCACGCCTTCGCCGAGGATTTCGGTGTCCTTCGCCGCGAGCTGCTTCAGGATCGCGAACATCAGCTCCTGCTTGCGCATCGTGCTGGCGTTCTCGACCTCGAGCCCCTCGGAGAAGGCGAGCAGCTCGGTCGGCGATTTGACCTTGAGGTCTTGGAGTTTGATTTCCCGCATGGGGCACCCGGATCGTGAATGTCCCGACGCAAATGGTCGGGACCAGGACGGCAATGGAAGGGTCGACAGGCCCAGACGGACGGCGCGGAGGTTGCGCGCCACGAGCGGCTGCTAGGGCAGTCGGCTCACGAACCATCGACAACAGGGAGAACGCTGGAGAAGCGTACGCCCCTGATAGCTGGAAATCTTGTCCTGCTCAAGCGGGAAACCGCAAATCGTCAGAACGGCTTCACGATGACCAGAATGACGATCCCGACCATCAGCACGGCCGGCACCTCGTTGATGATCCGGTAGAAGCGCGCGGACTTGACGTTGCGGTCCTCTGCGAAGGCCCGGACCCGCCCTGCGAGATAGCCATGGATGCCCGACAGGATGAAGACCAGCAGGATCTTGCCATGCAGCCAGCCGCCCTTGAAGCCGAAAGCGGACCAGGCGAGGTACAGGCCCAGCACCCAGGTCACGATCATCGCGGGGTTGATGATCCCCTTCAGCAGCCGGCGCTCCATGATCTTGAAGGTCTCGGACTGAATCGAGCCGACCGGCGCCTCGACATGATAAACCATCAGCCGTGGCAGATAGAGCATGCCGGCCATCCAGGAGATCACCGCCATCACATGGACGGCCTTGATCCATTCATACATTGGACTTGAGCTCCATCATCACCGCCCTCCGTCAGGCCCGAACCGCGGCAAGCAGGCGCTCGACATGGGCGATCGGCGTGTCCGGCAGGATACCGTGGCCCAGATTGAACACGAAGGGACCGTCGCCGAATGCCGCACGCACGGCCTCGACCTCGCGCTCGAGCTCGGGTCCCCCAGAGCGCAGCACCAACGGGTCGAGATTTCCCTGCACCGGCACCAGCGACTGAATCTCGTCGCGAGCAAACGCCCGGTCGATATCCGATTCGAGACCGACCGCATCGACCCCGGTCGCCGCGACATAGCGCGGGATCAGCCGGCCCGCACCTCGCGGGAAGCCGATGATGCGGGATTTGGGATGCCGGGCACGAACGCCATCGACGATTCGGCGGGTCGGGGTGACGCACCATCGCTCGAAATCATCCGCCCCGAGCGATCCCGCCCAACTGTCGAAGATCTGGACGGCATCGACGCCTGCCTCGATCTGCGCGCAGAGATAATCGATCGAAGCCTCGACGATCCGGTCGATGATCTGCTGGAACAGCGCGGGGTCACTGCCGAACAGCGCCTTGGCCGGACCTTGATCCGGGGTGCCGCGCCCGGCGACCATATAGGTCGCCACAGTCCAGGGCGCCCCGCAGAAGCCGATGAAGGCCGTTTCCTGCGGCAAGGACGTCTTGACCCTGCGGACGGTCTCGATGACCGGCGCCAGGAGATCCGGGTCAGCCCGTTCGTTGATCTCGCCAAGCCTCGTCGCATCAGCGACCGGCTCGAGTCTCGGACCCTCGCCCTCGACGAACCAGAGCTTCTGTCCCAGCGCCTGTGGCACAACGAGGATGTCCGAGAACAGGATCGCCGCATCGAAGCCGAACCGACGGATCGGCTGCAAGGTCACCTCGGCAGCCATCTCGGGATTGTAGCACAGCGACAGGAAGCTGCCAGCCTTGGCGCGAAGTTCACGGTATTCCGGCAGATAGCGTCCAGCCTGCCGCATCATCCAGATCGGAGGCGTCGACAGCGTCTGACCGGACAGCGCTTTCAGGAAGGCCGGTTCGTGCTTGGTCGCAGTGCTCATCGGCCATCCCATTCCTATCTCTCTTAAATATGATTCTTGAGAGAGAATCTTCTTCTTTGACTCTTGGAGGGGGGCAAATAGCCCGGCGCAGGACTGTCCACAACCTGTCCACAGACGATCCGCGCCGATCGGTACACCGGCATGGGCGGTCAGGGTCCGTTAACGGTTTATTAACCCATCTGAATCCGCGCTGGCCGCGTCACCCCAAAATGATTCACGTGAAACATGCCTCCCTGTCCCCACAGGGTCCGGCCTGTTGATGGAAAGCGGGAGTTATACAGAGGCGCCCAGCAGGCGCCTGCGGCTGTCCACTTGTCCACATTGGTCCCCAGGCCCGTCCCATCGATGGCGGTCAGGCCCCAGCCCGAATCGGACGTTTTCGGGGATGGTCCAATTTGCTTTGCCGCCCCGGCGGGCTAGAGGTGGCTGACGCCGCCTCGACCCGGGAGCCACCGTGGCCCGCAACTATTTTCATCTCCACCTCGTCTCCGACGCGACGGGCGAGACCCTGATCGCGGTCAGCCGCGCCGCTGCCGCGCAATACGAAACCGTCTCGGCGATCGAGCATGTCTATCCTCTGGTGCGCTCGGAGGCGCAGCTCGCGCGCGTGCTGGCGGAGATCGAGGCTTCTCCCGGCGTCGTGCTCTACACGCTGGTCGAGCCGGAATGGTCGGCGCGGCTGGAGAAATTCTGTGGCGAGCTCGGCTGCCCTTGCCTGTCCGTGCTGCAGCCCGTGCTCTCGCTGTTCCAGTCTTATCTCGGCCAGGCCTCGGCGCCGAAGCCCGGCGCGCAGCATGTCCTGAACGCCGAATATTTCCGCCGCATCGACGCGATGAACTACACGCTCCTGCATGATGACGGGCAGCTCGGCGGTGATCTCGAAAGCGCCGACATCATCCTGGTCGGCATCAGCCGGACCTCGAAGACACCGACCTCGATCTATCTCGCCAATCGCGGCATCAAGACCGCCAACATCCCGCTGGTACCGAATGTGCCGCTTCCGGCCGAGCTCGAGCACATCAGGAAGCCGCTGATCGTCGGCCTGGTCGCAAGCCCCGACCGCATCGTCCAGATCCGCCAGAACCGGCTGCTCTCGCTCAAGGCCGATGACGAGACGCCCTATGTCGATCCGGCTTCCGTTGCCGACGAGGTCGCTCAGTCACGCAGGCTCTGCGCCCGCAAGGGCTGGCCGGTGATCGACGTTACCCGCCGCTCGATCGAGGAGACGGCGGCTTCGATCCTCGATCTTCTGCGCGACCACCGCATGAAGTTCATCGCCACATGACAGCCCAAGTCCCGAGAGGAAAAGCTGCCCTCTGGCTGTGCGATCAACCGCTGCTGCTCGCCTCCGGCAGCGCGACGCGGCGCGACATGCTGCTGGCGGCGGGCATGCCCGTCGAGATCGTCAAGCCCGAGATCGACGAGCGTACAGTCGAGGCGCCGCTGATCGCAGCGGATGCGGCACCCGAGGCCGTGGCTGCCGCGCTGGCCTGCGCCAAGGCACTGGCCATCTCGCAAGCCAGGCCCGGCCGCCTCGTGCTGGGTGCCGACCAGACGCTGACCTGCGAAGGTGAGGCCTTCCACAAGCCAGCGACGCGCATGGCTGCGGCCGATCAGATAGCAGCGCTCTCCGGCCGGACGCATGAGCTGCACAGCGCCTTCGTGATCGCGCGTGACGGCGCAACCGTCGCCGAGGGCGTGGCGGTCGCGCGGCTGACGATGCGCGCGCTCTCGCCTGGCTTCATCATCAGCTATCTCGATGCGGCCGGAGACGCTGCCTTGTCGAGCGTCGGTGGCTATCAGGTCGAGGGCTTGGGCGCCCAGCTCTTCGAGCGGATCGAAGGCGACCATTTCACCATTCTCGGCTTGCCGCTTCTCGCCGTTCTCGCGGCGCTGCGCGACCTCGGCCAACTCGCCCGCTAATTTCGGACACGACCTCCATGCCTCCCCGCTGCTTCATCATCGGCCACCCCGTCGCCCATTCACGCTCGCCGCTGATCCATCGGACGTGGCTGGCAGAGCATGGCCTCGAAGGGTCGTATGAGCGGGTCGACGTTGCGCCCGTCGATCTGCCGGGCTTCGTAGAGCGCCTGCGTGCCGGCGCATTCGCGGGCGGCAACGTCACCGTGCCGCACAAGGAAGCGATGCTGCCGCTGCTCGACGAGGTCAGCGAGGCCGCGCAAGCCGTCGGCGCAGTCAACACGATCTGGCGCGAGGGCAACCGCATTCACGGGGATAACACCGACGTCTCCGGCTTCCTCGCCCATCTCGACGCCTCCGTTTCCGGCTGGGACAAGCGCGTCGTCACGGCGCTCGTGCTGGGCGCCGGTGGCGCGGCCCGCGGCGTCGCCTTTGCGCTCAAGGCTCGTGGTGTGGGCCGCATCCTCCTCGTCAATCGCAGCCGCACCCGCGCCGACGACCTCGCGGCAGCGCTGGGGAGGCCAGTCGAAGCGGCCGATTGGCAGGAGCGTGCCGGCCTCGTCGCCTCCGCCGATCTGATCGTGAACACCACGGCTCTCGGCATGCACGGCCAGCCGCCGCTCGATCTCGACCTCGCCGGCCTGCGTCCTGGCACGGTCGTCGACGACATCGTCTATGTGCCGCTGAAGACGCCGCTGCTGCTGGCCGCAGAAGCCCGTGGCGGCATCGCGGTCGATGGCCTCGGCATGCTGCTG
Organism: Allobosea vaviloviae; assembly: GCF_001298265.1. Taxonomy (GTDB): domain Bacteria; phylum Pseudomonadota; class Alphaproteobacteria; order Rhizobiales; family Beijerinckiaceae; genus Allobosea; species Allobosea vaviloviae_B. Next base: position 82,509 of record NZ_LGSZ01000080.1, read on the forward strand.
CACCAGGCGGTGCCGGGCTTCGCACGCTGGTTCGGCGTGACGCCGTCGGTGACGCCCGCACTGCGCGCCAAGCTCGAAGCGGATATTCTCGGGGACTGATTCGACGGGACGAACCCATGGCCGGGCCGAGAGGCGCTTTCACGCGATGACCTTCATCCTCGGCCTCACCGGCTCGATCGGCATGGGCAAATCGACGACCTCCGGCCTGTTCCGCGAACACGGCATTCCGGTCCACGATGCCGACGCATCGGTTCATGCGCTCTATCGCGGACGCGCCGTCGCGCCGATCGGCGCGGCCTTTCCCGGGGTGATCCGCGACGGCGCCGTCGATCGGCAGGCTCTGTCCGCCGCCGTGCTCGGCCGGCCCGACGCGCTGCGTCGGCTCGAAGCCGTCATCCATCCGCTGGTGCGCGAGACCGAGCTTGCCTTCCTGCACCGCTGCCGCGAGACCGGCGCAGGCCTCGCCGTGCTCGACGTGCCGCTTCTCCTGGAAACGCGAGGTGAGAGCCGCTGCGACGCCGTGCTCGTCGTCAGCGCACCGGCCGACGTCCAGCGCCAGCGCGTGCTTGCCCGTCCCGAGATGACCGAAGACAAGTTCGCCGCGATCATGGCCCGCCAGATGCCGGATGAACAGAAGCGCGCCTGCGCGCATTTCATTGTGGACACGGCGCGGGGCGTTCTGGCCGCGCGCCGGCAGGTCGGCTCTATCCTGAGCGCGCTCGCGGGCCGGCCCGGTCGCGGCGGGCAGAGCGTAAACCGGAACGAGGCAGAGACCCATGCGTGAGATCGTCCTCGATACCGAGACGACGGGCGTCGAGGCCAATGGCGGCGACCGCATCGTCGAGATCGGCTGCGTCGAACTGCTCAATCACTGCCCGAGCGGTCGCAGCTTCCACTGCTACATCAACCCCGAGCGGCCGATGTCGGAGGGAGCCTTCAAGGTCCACGGCCTGTCCGACGCTTTTCTCGCGCCGCAGCCGGTCTTTGCCGCGATCGCCGACGACTTCATCGGCTTCATCGAGGGCGCGCGTCTGGTGATCCACAACGCCGCCTTCGACGTCGGCTTCCTCAACATGGAACTGAAGCGCGTCGGGCAGGGGCCGATCGAGCCCTCCCTCGTGGTCGACACGCTGTCCATGGCGCGCCGCAAACACCCGGGCGCCTCCAACAGCCTGGACGCGCTCTGTTCGCGCTACGGCATCGACAACAGCCGCCGCACCAAGCACGGGGCGCTGCTCGACGCCGAGATCCTGGCGGAGGTCTATATCGAGCTGATCGGCGGCAAGCAGGCGTCGCTCATCCTCGGCGCGGCGGAGTCCGGCCGTGGCGGTCTGGCCGGCATCGCGATCGAGCGCCCGCAGCGGCTGCGGCCTCTGGCGCCGCGCCTCGATGACGCGACGATCGCCGCGCATGAGGTCTTCGTCCGCTCGCTCGGCAAGACCCAGCTCTGGCGCGGCTATCTCGGCATCGCCGAGGAGGGCTGAGCTGAGACGGAGCCTCAGCCGCCGTCCTTCCGGCGCGATGAGCGCCGCGACAGCATGTTGAGGCCTTCCACCAGCGCCGAGAACGCCATCGCGGCATAGATGTAGCCTTTAGGCACATGCGCGCCGAAGCCCTCGCCGATCAGCGTGCCGCCGATCATCAGGAGGAAGCCCAGCGCCAGCATCACGATGGTCGGGTTGTGCTCGATGAACAGCGCCAGCGGGTCGGCCGCGAGCAGCATCACAAGAACCGCGAAGACGACCGCGATGACCATGACCGGGATGTGGTCGGTCATGCCGACGGCGGTGATGATTGAGTCGATCGAGAAGACCAGGTCGAGCAGCAGGATCTGGGCGATCGCGCCGCCGAACGTTACCGCGACGACCTTGCCGCCGTTGGCGACCTGCTCATGCTCTTTGGTATCGACCTTGTGATGGATCTCGGCCGTCGCCTTCCAGACCAGGAAGAGGCCGCCGGCGATCAGGATCAGGTCGCGCCAGGAGAACGCCTTGCCGAACACCGAAAAGATCGGCGCTGTCAGCTGGACGATGATCGCGACCGTGCCGAGCAAGGCGAGCCGCAGGATCAGCGCCAGGCCGATGCCGATCCTGCGGCCGCGCGAGCGCTGATGCTCAGGCAGCTTGTTGGTCAGGATCGAGATGAAAATCAGGTTGTCGATGCCGAGCACGACCTCCATGGCGATCAGGGCACCGAGAGCAGCCCAGACTGCGGGGTCGGCGGCGAGCGTCATCAGGTAGTCCATCGGTCCTCCGGCATCATGAAAACGGCGGGCGGCCTTGTGGCCGTCCGCCTTTCGATGGAGTTCGAGATGGAGAGGCCCTGCACCCGCCGCAAGGGAAACACGCCGCGAACGTTTGGCGTACACCGCAAGAAAAAGGGCCCCGGAGGGCCCTTTTGAATCGATCGGATCGTCACAGCCGGCTCAGGCGAGCGGCGCGCCCTGCTGGGTCTGGAATTCCTGCATGCGCTGCTGGAACAGAGCCGCGAAATCGATCGGCGGGACATAGAAGGGCGGGAAGCCGCCGTTCTGTACGGCCTCGGCGATGATCTGCCGGGCGAAGGGGAACAGCAGACGGGCGCAGTCGATGACCAGAACCGGATGGATATGCTCCTCCGGCACGTTCAGCAGGCGAAACACGCCGCCATAGCTCAGGTCGAAGGCAAACAGCGTCTCGTTCTCGAGTTCGGCCTTGCCCTCCAGGCGCAGCACGGTCTCGTAGTCATTGTCGCCGAGCGCGCTGCTCGAGACGTTCACCTGCAGCGACATCTGCGGCCCCTGCTGTGCCTGCTGCTGGCCAAGGGCACGGGGCGCCTTCGGATTCTCGAAGGAGAAGTCCTTGGTGTACTGGATCAGGGCGCTCATGCTCGGCGCCATCGCGTCGCCGTTGCCGGCACCGTTGGGGAGTTCGTTGGCCATCGGTCCCATCGCTTCTGGCAGGCTGTCTCGGGAAGTCCGGCATCGCGTAGCGGTGCCCTGGACTGCGCTCCGCTCTCACGGCTGGACGCGGGCGTCGGCTATCACGGACCAAAGCGCGGCACAAGAAGCCGCCTTCACAAGCAGGGGGGTGGATGTTACGAGCCTAGCTCACCATATGACGCATAGCGGCGCTCCTCAGGGGCCGCTGGTCTTTCAACTGCGACTGGAGCCTCGGGTCAGCTTTCGATGCAAAATTCCTTCGACATGACGACTCTGGTCTTCCTGGCTCTGGCCGTTTTCGTCGCCTGGAAGCTGCGCTCCGTGCTCGGCCAGAAGACTGGCCACGAGCAGCCGCCGACCGATCCGTTCGCGCGCCGGGAGACGCCGCCGCTGCGGCCCGACCAGGCGCCGCCTGCCGACGCCAAGCGCGACAACGTCATTCGCCTGCCCGGTGCCGCAGCCAACGACCCTGCCGCGGCCCCCATGCCGTCAGCCGATCGCTGGAGCGATATCGCCCCGCCGGAGTCTCCGATCATCGCCGGCATCGACGCCGTTGTCCGGCAGGAGCCGTCCTTCAATCCGCGCGAGTTCCTCGGCGGCGCCAAGGCGGCCTATGAGACGATCGTCACGGCCTTCGCGCGCGGCGATCGCAAGATGCTGAAGGGCCTCCTCGCCAAGGAGGTCTATGAGGGTTTCGAACAGGCGATCACCGATCGCGAGAAGCGCAGCGAGAAGGCCGAGTCCAACTTCGTCTCGATCGACAAGGCCGAGATCACGGCGGTCGATGTGAAGGGCAAGATGGCGCAGGTCACCATCGCCTTCGTCTCGCAGCTCATCAGCGTGACCCGCGATGCGGCCGGCGCGGTGGTCGATGGCAGCGCCGAATCCGTCTCGACCGTCAACGACATCTGGACCTTCTCGCGCCAGCTCGGCAGCCGCGATCCGAACTGGCTGCTGGTCGCCACCGAATCCGCCGCGTGATCCGTGGCGCCGGTTTCGCACTGGCGCTGCTCGCAGCCTGCTGGACGCCGGTGACCGGCATGGCCACCTCTCCCCCACCCTTGCCGTCAGGCGCCAGCGCAGAGCTACTGGCGCCCGCGCAGATCGCCGGCTGGTCGGCCGACGACCATGCCGCCGCCCTTGCGATCTTCGCACGCGGTTGCCAGGCGGATCCGCCGCTCAGAGCCTCAGTCCAGCTGCCCGCTGCGCTGGCTTCCGTCTGTGAAAAAGCGCGTCTGCTCACCGAGGCCGGCACCGTTTCCGGCGAAGCGGCGCGAGTTTTCTTCGAGCACAACTTCTCGTTCTGGCGAATCGGACCGCCCGGCGCGGCGACCGGGTTCATGACTGGCTATTTCGAGCCGGAGTTCGAGGGCTCGCTGACGCGATCCGAGGCCTATCCGACGCCGCTCTACGGCCGCCCGCCCGAACTCGTGACGCGGATGCCGGAGGACGTGTGGCCAGGCCTCGACACGGCCTTGTCGGCGGCACGCCGGACCGCCACGGGGTTGGAGCCCTTCCCGGATCGCATGGCGATCGAGACCGGCGCGCTCGATGGCCGCGGTCTCGAAATTCTCTGGATGCGCGATCCCGTGGATCGCTTCGTCCTGCAGGTGCAGGGCTCCGGCCGCATCCGCCTGCCCGATGGCTCGGTGACACGGCTGGTCTATTCCGGCCGCAACGGCCACGCCTACACCTCGCTCGGCCGCGTCCTGAGCGAACGGGAGAACATCGCCCCCGCCGACATGACCATGGACCGGCTGATCGCGCGGCTGAAGGCCGATGCCGGCTTCGCCCGCGACCTGATCCGGCTGAACCGCTCCTTCGTCTTCTTCGCCCGTCGCGACGACCTGCCGCCGGACTCTGGTCCGATCGGCGGGGCGGGCCTGCCGCTGACGCCGCTGCGCAGCATCGCCATCGACCGAACAATCTGGCCCTACGGGTTGCCGGTCTGGATCGACGCGACGCTGCCTGACGGAACGGGGGGTAGCGAACGCCTAGCGCGTCTGACGGTCGCGCAGGATACGGGCTCTGCGATCCTGGGCCCCGCGCGGCTCGATCTCTTCGTCGGCTCGGGCGCTGGCCCCGGCCATCGTGCCGGTCTGATCCGCCACCCGGTCGATTTCACCGTGCTCTGGCCGCGCGACCTCGGGCGATAGCGATGCGCTCGCGGCGGGGACGGACACTGTCGGAGGCCGATCTCGCGCTCTGGCGCCAGGTGGCGCGCTCGGTGAAGCCGTTGCCGGGCCGTGCGCCGATCGAGCCCGAGCCGGTCGCGGTCGCGGCTGCACCCGTTGCAGAGCCGAAGCTGGCCGGCCCGTCCGGCTTCGCACCATCCAAGCCGGCGGTTGCGACCCCGCCGCCGCTGGCACCGCTCGAAAACCGCCTGCGCACGCAGTTGCGGCGCGGGCAGCAGGGCGTCGATGCGGTCATCGACCTCCACGGCATGCGCCAGGACGAGGCGCATCTGGCCCTGCGCGCTTTCCTATACCGCGAGCAAGGGCGGGGCACGCGGCTCGCGCTCGTGGTCACTGGCAAAGGCGCGGCTGGCACCTCGCTCTTCGGCGACGAGCGTGGCGTGCTGCGCCGCGTCGTGCCGCATTGGCTGCGCCTGCCCGATCTGCGCCCGCTCGTCGTCGGCTTCGAGGAGGCGCAAGCTCGCCACGGCGGCTCCGGCGCGCTTTATGTCAGGCTGCGCCGGGCCCGTGAGGCCGGGCCGTGACCCCCTTCGGACAGCGCGTGCGCGAGCACAGGGAGCAGCGCGGCATCACCCTTGCCGAGATGGCCGGCGTGCTCGGCGTGACGCCGGCCTATCTCTCGGCGCTGGAACACGGCAAGCGCGGGCGCCCGACCTTCACCCTGATCCAGGGCGTCATCCATGTGCTCGGCGTGATCTGGGACGAGGCCGACGAACTCGTGCGCCTGGCCGATCTCTCGCATCCCCGCGTCACGGTCGACACCGCCGGGCTCGAACCGGAAGCGACTCTGCTGGCGAACCGTCTCGCCCGCGATATCGGCGACTTGGACGCCGGGGAGTTGAATCGTCTGGCGGTGGTGCTGGACGAGGCTGCGGCACGGCGGGCACGCGCCGAGGGGGCCGCCTGAGCCCTGTTCGCTTGACCCCCGACGGCTTGGATGCGACACGCCCCGCCATCACCTTGAATTCCTCTCCGTCATCCTCCATCCGCACAGCATTGGGCTCTCCATGACCAGCACGCGCACCGACGTCCTTGCCCTCGGCAACGCCATCGTCGACGTCATCGCCTCCGCCGAGGAGGATTTTCTGGCCACGCACGGCCTGACCAAGGGTGCGATGGCGCTGATCGACGAGGCCCGCGCCGAAGCGCTCTATGCTGCGATGGGCCCTGGCAAGGTGATCTCGGGCGGTTCGGCCGCCAACACCATCGCCGGCCTTGCCTCCTTCGGCGGCAAGGGCGCCTTCATCGGCAAGGTCAAGGCGGACGAACTGGGCAAGCTCTATCGGCATGACCTGACCTCGCTCGGCGTGGCCTTCGACACAGGCTTCGCAGCGGACGGGCCGGCGACGGCGCGGTCCTTCATCATCGTCACGCCAGACGGCGAGCGCACGATGAACACCTATCTCGGCGCCTGCCAGGGCCTCACCGTGGCCGATGTCGACGCCAAGGCGGTCGAGAACGCCGACATCGTCTATCTCGAGGGTTACCTCTGGGATCCGCCGGCGGCCAAGGACGCTTTCCGCAAGGCCTCCGAGATCGCCCACAAGGCCGGCGGCAAGGTCGCGATCACGCTGTCTGATTCCTTCTGCGTCGATCGCTACCGCGACGAGTTCGTCGGGCTGATCCGCAACCGCATGGTCGACATCGTCTTCGCCAACGAGCACGAGCTGAAGAGCCTGTATCAGGCGGCCGCCTTCGAGGACGCGCTGTCGGCCCTGCGTCAGGAAGGCATCCTGGCCGTGGTCACACGCTCCGAGAAGGGCGCGCTGGCCGTGACCCCCGACGGCGTCATTGAGGAGCCGGTGTTCCCGATCGAGCGCCTCGTCGACGCCACCGGCGCCGGCGACCTCTTCGCTGCCGGCTTCCTCTTCGGCCTGACCTCGGGCCGAGAGGTGCGTGATTCGCTGCGCCTCGGCGCGCTCGCCGCCGCCGAGATCATCAGCCATGTCGGCGCAAGGCCAGACGTGAACCTCAAGGTGCTGGCGGGCAACGAAGGGCTGCTTTGAAGGGTACCATCCCTGTCATTCCGGGGCGGCCCTGCGGGCCGAACCCGGAACCCACGACCGGGTGAGACGACAGGTTCACGAAGCGTGAGGGTGGTTGCGATGGAAGCATTCACCCAGTCGTGGGTTCCGGGTCCTTCGCTGTGCGAAGCCCCGGAATGACAAGGTGGCGGCTGCGTCGCCCCTTCAATACAGCGTCGCCTTGACGCGCTCCGGCAACGCCTTGTCATAGGCCTCGCCATCGAACGTCTCGACGGCCGCATCCCGCGCCGTGATGTCGCGCAGGATCGTGCCCGCGCTCGGCACCGCGCCCTTGGCGACATGCGTCTGCGGGTTCCACAGACCGGCCCGGACGACCGCGCGCGAGCACTGGAAGTAGACGCTCTCCACCGTGACCACGGTGACGCAGGCCGGGAGCTTTCCGGCCATCTCGAAGCGCGCGCACAACTCAGGGTCGTCGGACAGCACCGCGACTCCGTTGACGCGCAGGGTCTCGCCGTACCCGGGCACCAGGAAGAGCATTCCGATTCTCGGATCGAACAGGATATTTTTCAACGAATCCAGACGGTTATTGCCTCTTCGGTCGGGAATCAGGAGCGTTTTCGCGTCCGCGACCGTGACAAACCCTGGCTGATCCCCGCGCGGCGAACAATCCAGGCCTCCGGGACCATTGGTCGCGAGCACGAAAAACGGCGAGGCGGCGATCAGCGCTGCATAGTTCGCATCGACATGGTCGATCTCCTTGGCGATCGAAGCCGGTACGATCGGGTTGGGGTAGAGCGCGGTGAGGGCGTCGAGCGAGGTGATGCGATGCTGTGTCATGACCGGTATCCTAGAACCGGCATATGTCTAGACTATTACAATCGCCGTCGCCAGCCGTCATTCTCGGGCGACGCGTCAGCGGGGGCCGGAGAATCTCGGGATCTCGAAGCGCCGGAAATCAAATCCGGCAAGAGATGCTCGGGTCAAGCCCGAGCATGACGTGGGAGTCAAAACGAAAAACGCCCCGCATCTGACGATGCGGGGCGCTTCATTGTTTCACGTGAAGCTCACCGCCTCACATGCGGGCCGATCACTCGGCCTGCTGCTTCTCGCGGGACTTCTCGCTGTCGCGCTGGGCCTTGAGCTTCTCGGTCAGGTCCTCGCCGGTCTCCTGGTCGACGACCTTCATCGAGAGGCGGATCTTGCCGCGGTCGTCCTGGCCAAGGAACTTGACCTTGACCTTGTCGCCTTCCTTGACGACGTCCGAGACCTTCTGGACGCGCTGGGCGGCCAGTTCGGAGATGTGGACGAGACCGTCCTTGGCGCCGAAGAAGTTCACGAAGGCGCCGAACTCCATGATCTTCACGATCGTGCCGTCATAGATCATGCCCGGCTCGGCTTCCGAGACGATCGACTTGATCCACTTGATCGCGGCTTCGATCGACTTGCCGTCGGCCGAGGCGATCTTGATGGTGCCGTCATCCTCGATGTTGACCTTCGCGCCGGTCTTCTCGACGATTTCGCGGATGACCTTGCCGCCGGAGCCGATGACTTCGCGGATCTTGTCGACCGGGATCTTCATCGTCTCGATGCGCGGGGCATATTCGCCGAGCTGGCCGCGCGAGGTCGAGAGCGCCTTGTTCATCTCGTCGAGGATGTGGTCGCGACCGCCCTTGGCCTGGTCGAGGGCGACCTTCATGATCTCCTCGGTGATGCCGGCGATCTTGATGTCCATCTGCAGCGAGGTGATGCCCTCGGCCGTTCCGGCGACCTTGAAGTCCATGTCGCCGAGATGGTCCTCGTCACCCAGGATGTCGGAGAGCACCGCGAAGCGCTCGCCTTCCAGGATCAGGCCCATCGCGATACCGGCAACCGGTGCCTTCAGCGGCACGCCGGCATCCATCAGCGCCAGCGAGGTGCCGCAGACGGTGGCCATCGAGGAGGAGCCGTTCGACTCGGTGATCTCCGAGACGACGCGGATCGTGTAGGGGAATTCCGACTTCGCCGGCAGCATCGGCCGGATCGCGCGCCAGGCGAGCTTGCCATGGCCGATCTCGCGGCGGCCGGGCGAACCCATGCGGCCGGCTTCACCCACCGAATAGGGAGGGAAGTTGTAGTGCAGCAGGAAGGTCTCCTTGTAGGTGCCTTCCAGCGAGTCGATGTACTGCTCGTCGTCGCCGGTGCCCAGCGTGGTCACGACCAGCGCCTGCGTCTCGCCGCGGGTGAACAGCGCCGAACCATGGGTGCGCGGCAGGATGCCGGCCTCGGCGACGATCTTGCGGACCGTCTTGAGGTCGCGGCCGTCGATGCGGACCTTGTCGTCCAGGATCATCCAGCGCACGACCTTGGCCTGGGCTTCCTTGAACTGGCCGCCGACCTGCTCCTTGGTGAAGGTGGTCTTGCCGTCCGGCGTCTCCGAGATCAGCGAGGCGACCTTGGCCTTGGCAGCGTCGAGTGCCTTGTAGCGCTCGGCCTTGGTGCGGATCTGGTAGGCGGCGCGGATGTCCTTGTCGACCAGCTTGAGCACGGCGTCGAGAACGACGGAGTTGTCGGCCGGGGTATAGTCGCGCGGCTCCTTGGCGGCCTTCTCGGCCAGGCGGATGATCGCGTCGATCACCGGCTGGAAGTGCTTGTGGCCGAACATCACGGCACCGAGCATGATCTCCTCGGAGAGCTGCTTGGCCTCCGACTCGACCATCAGCACGGCGTCGGGCGTGCCGGCGACGACGAGATCGAGCTGCGATTCCTTGATCTCGTCGACCAGCGGGTTGAGCTTGTAGGCGCCGTCGAAATAACCGACGCGTGCGGCGCCGATCGGGCCCATGAAGGGCACGCCCGACAGGGTGAGCGCCGCCGAGGTGGCGACCATCGCGACGATGTCGGGGTCGTTCTCGAGGTCATGCTGCAGCACGGTGCAGACGACCTGCGTCTCGTTGCGGTAGCCCTCGACGAAGAGCGGGCGGATCGGCCGGTCGATCAGGCGGGAGACCAGCGTCTCCTTCTCGGTCGGGCGGCCTTCGCGCTTGAAATAACCGCCGGGAATGCGGCCGGCGGCGAAGGTCTTTTCCTGGTAGTTCACGGTCAGCGGGAAGAAATCGATCCCGGCCTTGGGCGACTTGGCGGAGACGACGGTCGCAAGCACGACGGTCTCGCCATAGGTGGCGAGCACGGCGGCGTCGGCCTGGCGGGCGATCTTGCCGGTTTCGAGCACGAGCTTGCGCCCGCCCCACATCAGTTCTTCGGTCTGGACATCGAACATGGATTTTCTTTCGGATCGGATGCGATCCGCAAGTGCCTCAAGCCCATGGGCAAGACGGCGAAACGCTCAGGATTCGGACGAAGACGATCCGCGCCCGGGCGCTTTGCGATCCTGCCATGGGCGAGAGGCGCCCGGCGGGTCATGCGGCAGGCCGCCCCATGCGGCTGCCGCGTTGTAGCGGGGTCGATGCCGCACCATTGCGGCAAACCCCTATACGAAAGCGCCCGGAGCGGAACCGCACCGGGCGTTGAACGTCAGGCGTCGATCAGCGGCGGATGCCGAGCTTCTCGATCAGTGTCTTGTAGCGCGGCTCGCTCTTGCTCTTCAGGTAGTCGAGCAGCGAACGACGCTGCGAGACCATCTTGAGCAGGCCGCGACGCGAATGGTTGTCCTTGACATGCGACTTGAAGTGGCCGGTCAGGTTGTTGATGCGCTCGGTGAGGATCGCGACCTGGACTTCCGGCGAGCCGGTGTCGTTCGGCTTGGTGGCATGCTCTTTCATGAGCGCGGTCTTGCGCTCGGCAGTGATCGACATCGTGTGATCCTTCGGTTGGGTGTTGATCTGGCGGGCCTGAGCCGGGATGTCGTCCAGCAGGGTCCGAAGCCCGCGATCGCCTCATCGGGGAGGGGTCGCGCAGCCGGTTTTAAGGCCGGTTGGCGGCGGTATACACGAAATGGCGGGAAAGGCCAGCACTCCCCGGCGGAACCTGTCACGACGCCGTCCGTTGGACCGGTATCAAGAACCGCGGGTGTAGCGTCATGCGTCTATCGGAGAAGGATCGCCTCATCGTTGCGCTGGCCGCGCAGTTGCGGGCGGAGCGGGAGACGCGCGAGGCGCTGTCGAGCGTCATCGGCAACGGCCAGCTCGATCGCGAGGTGCTGCTCGCCATTCTCGGCGATCCGATTCCCGCGCTGTCGCAGGAGGATCTGGTTCGGGCCGATGCGGTGGCATCCGTTCTGCGGGCCGTTCCGGCAAGGGCAGCCTGACGCGCCTTTGCAGAGGCCTGCAAATCGGCCGTCAGTTCATCTCATGCCCGCCGCGGTCGTAGCGCCGCTGCGCCTCCTGCACCGCCTCGATATGGCTTTCGGCCCAGAGCGTCAGCGCCTCCACCGTCTTCGCCAGCGTCCGCCCGAGCTCAGTCAGCGAATATTCGACGGTCACCGGCACGGTGGCGAAGACCTCTCGCCGCACCAGCCCGTCGCGTTCGAGGCTCTTCAGCGTCTGCGACAGCATCTTCTGAGAGATGTTCTCGATGCGGCGGCGCAGCGCGTTGAAGCGCAGCGTCTCCCGGTCGAGCATGATCAGGATCAGCACGGCCCATTTGTCGCCGATGCGGTCAAGAACCTGCCGGGTCGGGCATTGCGCGTTGAACGGGTCTGGGCGTTGCAGCACGGTGGTTTCCCGGGAGTGACCATGTCTCGCCAAAGTGCCTTCTTTACGGGCGGCACGGGGCGGGCCATGTGGGTTCCAATGGATCGTTGGTATCCGTTGGTTACCAGAACAAAGGACCCCTGTCATGAGCATTGCATTGATCGGAGCCACCGGCTTCATCGGCTCGCGCATTCTGAACGAGTTGGTTTCGCGCGGCCACGCGGTCACGGCCATCATGCGCAATCCCGAGAAGGTGCCGGCCCTGGCCGGCGTCACCGCCGTCAAGGGCGACATCCTCGACAGGGACGGCCTCGCCAAACTTCTCGCCGGCCATGAGGCGGCAATCAGCTCGGTTCACTACCTCGCCAGCGACGCCGACGCGCTGCTCGGCGCCGTCAAGCAGTCGGGCGTCAAACGCTATCTCGTCGTCGGCGGTGCCGGCAGCCTCGAGGTCGCGCCGGGCGTGAAGCTGGTCGACACGCCGGAATTCCCGGCTGTTTATCTCGACGAGGCCCGGAAGGGCGGCGCCTATCTCGAGCTGCTCAAGCAGGACAAGACGCTCGACTGGACCTTCCTGTCACCCTCGGCGATCATCGCGCCGGGCGAGCGCACGGCGAAATTCCGCCTCGGCCTCGACCAGCTTCTCGTCGATGGAAACGGCGACAGCAAGATCTCGGCCGAGGATTATGCGATCGCGCTGGTGGACGAGCTCGAAAAGCCGGCCCACAGCCGCCGCCGCTTCACGGTTGGCTACTGAGCTCAGGCGCGAGCCGCGACCGGTGGAACTGCTTTTCGCCGATCCTGAGTACGCCGCGGCGCATCTCGCCCTTGGCGACCTGCCCGCTGTCGCTTTCGAAATAGAGCTGCGAGCGATCGACCTCGTAGCGGCCATGATACCAGTCAGGGGCGGCCTGCTTGGCTTTGTTGTAGCGGCCGTCGGGCCGCAGCTCGATGACGATCGCGCCGTCCTCGGTCGCCCAGCGGCCGAGCGCGGCGCGGGCAAAGGCGTCGGCCTCGTCCACCATGGCGATTTCCAGCGAACGGGTCGGCCGGGCGGAGGCAACGAAGCCGGCGGCGAAATGGCTCAGCGACTGAAGCATGTTTGTCAAAGGCATGGTCGGGTCTCCAGGGTCGTCCCGGATGGTGGGGCCTGCCCATGATCCGGTCTTGCAAACGTCAAAGGTTCAACCTGCAGTCGCGCCGCGCGAGCGACAGGTTCAATGCGGGCAGGCCGCGGGCCGCAGGGATGATCGCGCTGACCTCGCCACCGCCGGCTGCCGGATCGAGAAGGCGACAGCGCGGGCGATGGCCTGCGGCTCGATCGCGAGCGGGCTGAACGCGGCCATGGCTAAACGCGGTATAGCGGCCTTGGCGCCGGGGTCTGTGATGGTTGAGGCGAACTCGGAGCGTGTGACGCCGGGCGAGATCACCACGATATCTATGTCGTCATGGTCCTGGCGCAAGCCCTCGGAGATCGTGAGAACCGCGAATTTCACCGCGTTGGATGGGGCGGCGCGGCCCATGGTTGCTCAGCCGGCGTATCGGCTGCTCCACCCTCGACATGATCGGGGCCTGAATCGCTGCGCGATCCAGGCCCCGTACAGGCTATGCGAGGATGTCGGGATCGTTCAGAACTCTTCCCAACCAGCATCGTTGGCGCGGCCATTTGCGACCTTTCGGGCCGCGGGGCGCGGCGCCGAAGCCGAGGGCTGGGTCTTCGGCGTCGAAAGCTGGGGCGCCTGCGCCCTGGCCTGCACGAAGGCGGTCTCGGCGAGCTGGCGCAGACGCGCAGGCTCTGAAGCGGTCGGCGCCGGCGGGCGATAGGCAGCGGGGGCCCCCGCGCCCTCCTGTCCTGTCCTGAAGGCCGCGACGAGGTCGTTGAGCTGCCCGATGCGGGAGGAGAGCGAGGCGGCCGAGGCCGCGCTCTGTTCGGAGAGCGCGGCGTTTTGCTGGGTCATCTCGTCGAGATGAGCGACCGCCTGGCTCATCTCGT
>NZ_LGSZ01000059.1 GCF_001298265.1 Allobosea vaviloviae
CCCCAGCCTCGTGCTCCTTCAGCACCGCAATGATCTGCTCTTCCGTGAATCTTGCTCGCTTCATCAGTCCGTCCTCATCAGGGCCGGACTCTAACTCCGCGTGGAGGAAAAACTCAGTGGCAGGTCAATAGCGGTCGAACTACAGCCCGATATTTTGCGTGTTACACCTCGCGCCGGGGGTAGCAGTGTTATCGTTGCGAGCGGCGTTTCACAAAAGAAGGCAATTGATCTGGCGCATGAAAATGACGCCGCATTGATCATCATGAGAAGCAGAGATCTGGCCGCTAGCGCAACGGATCACCCAACCAGTCTCCTGCCAGATACATCTCTTTGGCCTGATTATGTACTTCCGGAATAGAACGCGTTGGCGGCCTAGTGGATTGATTGGAAATATCCGGCTTGGTTCGCGCCGGATGTCTGCTCCCTGGACAGCGGTCAACGGGAAAGTTTGGCCCATAGCTGCCATTGCGAACTTCTGCTCTCAGGCAGTCCATCTGGTCGCTCCCGGGCTTTGCGATCCCGACCATTAGGATGGGAATGACCTAATCCGCTACGATCCCACCCGTTCCGGAGCGACTGGGCAATCAGCGAGGCTTTGAAAAAAGGCCCGGCGGCATATACCGGATCGCTGGCTAATCGCCGCCCAGTCCTGTTCACCACCGCCGGCGGCGATGATCGCGTCCATGCGGGAGGCGATCAGCTCAGTCAGCAGCAAATCCGCGTCGCCTGCCGCCGCGAGCGCCAATCCCACGTCCTTGCGGCCCAGCCGCATCGGAAACCCAGCCGGCTCGAACTGCTGCTCCGCGATGATCGGGCCGTAGCTCCCGATCAGCCGATTGCCATAGCTTACGTCTATCAGCAGCGCAGCCATCCGATCCGCGGCGATGCCGTGGGCGGCGACGATGCGGAACTGTTACGTCGAAGCATCTGCATGATGGCCGGGATGCCGGCGTTGAGCGCGACCTTCACCGCCGCGGCCATCACCGGGCGGTCGCCGACCCGTTGCGTCCCCGCCCCGATCGCGTCGAACAAGGGCTGTGCGACATCCAGATCCTCCGCCGCGCCCGCCGCGATCACCGACAGCTTGCCGGCCGCCGCCACGTCCGGGCGGCCCAGCACCTGCGCCGACACGAAACGCTGTCCCGCCGCGGCGTGCGCCGCCGCCAGTCTGGCGGTGAGGTCCACGCTGACCGTGCTGCACGAGATATGGAGCAGGTCGGGACCTGCCGCGAGCAGCCCGCCGTCTCCGAACACGACCGCCTCGACGGCCGCGTCGTCGGCCAGCATCGTCATGACGGTGCCAGCCCGGGCGGCCAAGGCGAGATCGGCGGCAACCTTCGCACCCCGAGCGGCGAACGGCTCCGCCTTGGCCCGGTCCCGGTTCCAGACGGGGACCTAGTGACCGGCCGCCACGAGATTGTCGGCCATGCCCGAGCCCATCTGCCCAAGCCCGATAAATGCTACATCCATTTCCATGTCCTTATGCGTCGACCAGATCGGCAAGGTGCGCGGCGAGGCCGGTCTGGCCCGGCGCAACGTGGTCGGCCATGGTGTGGCGATCGGGGAAGTCGCCTCCGTTTTGCGAACGGAAGGGGATCGGCTTGTCGGTGAATAGCCCGGCAAGACGCACACGCCATGCTGCCTTGATCGCCTCCACTTCCTCCACCGTAGAAACGTGACCCGCGCCATAGACCGCGTGCGTCGGGAGCACGTCCATGCCGGGGTAGAACAGCGCGCCATGAGTCAGCGGGAACAACAGCTGCTCTATCGGCCCGTTGATACCCCGCGGGCCATAATCGGCCACTGGGCCGCCTGCCTGCACGTTGACCAGCGCTCGCTTGCCCTTGAGTATGCCGTCGCCAAAGCGAAATTCGTTGGAGCCATTATGATAGCCGTAGGCAAAACCGAAGGCATAGACTCGCTCTATCCAGCCCTTCAAGATCGCGGGCACGCCGAACCACCACAGCGGGAATTGCAAGACCACAGCATCGGCTTCGAGCAGCTTCTGCTGCTCGGCGATCACGTCGGGCGTCTGATGCCCGCTTGCGTAAGCATGGCCTGACTCCGTGATGAACGACAGCCGTTCAGGGTTGTTGCGCATCGGAAAGTCATCGGCGTCGTACACCGCCTTCCACTTCATGCCGTAGAGATCCGAATAGGTCACGGTGTGTCCCGCTGCCGACAACGTGTCAGCAGTCACATCGACCAACTGCCGTGTCAGCGAATTGGGTTCGGGGTGCGCGTAAACAACGAGAATTTTCATGATGATTTCTTCTTGATCGTTGGGGGCTGCTAGAATCCGACGAGATATTGCCGAAATGGCCGCCGGATTCCTGGAACCGGAAGTCATCCGCGATTTCGGCCTTCGAACATCTCGTTGGAGATGCAGCCATTTAACGGCTGCCTTAGGCGCGGGGCGGAACCGCTCGATTTGGCCGGAGTCGACAGTTTCATTTCAGCCGGTGCGAGCGCGAAACCTGCCATTTGGTGGATCTGCCGCTGCGATCAACTGGGCGCGGGCACGGCCCCGATCTGCTGCATCAACCCGAGGAGATCGGGCTGACCACGCTCGCCGACGATCTTCCCGTTGGCCATGACATAGAAGTTCATGGTTTGGACCGTAATCTGCCTTCTGGTCGCCGGTACACCGAAAAAGACGCCTTCGTGTGTGCCACGCATCGTATACCTCGCGGCGATCTTCTCACCCTCGACGACCAACTCCTCAAGCGTCCATTGGACGTCCGGGAAGCCGCCGCGCATCACGTTGATGGCTGCGAGCCATCCCGGCGGGCCTATGAGCGGGTCGCTTTGAAAAGGAACGTAAAACTCCGCATTCGGCGCGATGAGTTCCTCACCGAGCATTTCGTCGGCAGTGTTGATGAACTGCACAAAACGCCGCATGAAAGTGTTGCCTGGATCAGACATTATGTTCTCCTGAATGGTAAGGGTGATGGCTATCGAGCGCGGTTAAGCGTGGGTTGCCCGAGCTGGACTAGGCGATTGGAATAGGTTGGCGGCGTTCGTCCGGAAGGTCGCACCGATCCCAGCCTTCCGCTTGAGGGTTCGTACGCCGCCTTCCACTTCATGCCGTAGCGGCCGGGATGAATTGCGGTTCTTCCCGCCGCCGACAACGCCTCAGCGGTCACATCGACCAACCGCCGCGTCAGCGAAGTGGGTTCGGGGCGCGCGTAAACAACGAGAATTCTCATGATGATCTCTTCTTGATAGTTGGGGGTAGTCAGTATTCGACGACAATCTTGCCGAAATGGCCGCCAGATTCCTGGAGCCGGAAGGCGTCCGCGAGTTCGGCCAGCGGAAAGGAGCGGTCGATCACCGGGTGGCCGTGGACGGCGTCGATACCGCGGATCAGGTCCAATTGGTGCCGGCGACTGCCGACGATCAGGCCCTGGAGCCGTTGCTGCCGCGCCATGAGGATGGCTGTCGGCACGTCGCCCGCCATCCCGGTCAGCACGCCGATCAAAGAGATGTGGCCGCCGACGCGCGCGGCCTTGATCGACTGCGCCAGTGTGCCTGGGCCACCGACCTCCACGACATGGTCCACGCCCGCGCCGCCCGTCAGGTCCCGCACCCGGTCGCCCCAGTTCTCGTCCTGGCGGTAGTTGATGACGTGCGCTGCGCCCATCGCGCGAAGCCGCTCCAGCTTCTGGTCGGAGGAGGAGGTCGCGATCACCGTGGCTCCCATGGCCCGCGCGATCTGCAGCGCGAAGATCGACACTCCGCCCGTGCCGAGGACAAGCACGCTGTCGCCGACCTTGAGGCCGCCATTGACCACCAAGGCCCGCCAGGCTGTCACACCGGCCGTAGTCAGGGTCGCGGCGGCGGCGTGGCTCCAGCCTGCCGGCGCGCGCGTGAAGGACGTGGCGGGCGCCACCACGACTTCCCGGGCGAAGCCGTCGATCCCGTCGCCCGGCGTGGTGGCGAAGCCGGCGAGAGTGGCCTCGCCGTCCAGCCAGGTTGGGAAAAACGTGGATACGACATGGTCGCCGGGCTTGAACTCCGTGACTTCGGAGCCGACTGCCTCCACCACCCCGGCGCCATCCGCCATGGGGATGCGTCTATCGACGGCCGGCAGCCGCCCTGTCACCACACCCAGATCATGGAAGTTCAGGGAGGTGGCATGCACACGCACGCGGATGGCGTCCGGTCCGGGTTCGCCGGGGTCAGGGAGGTCCACCAGCGTCAGGCCGTCGAGCCCTCGGTGCGGACGAGTCTGGATAGCTTTCATAGGCGAACCGGTATCCGTGCCGTCGATTGAAGCGCCGCAGGATTTTGCCCGCGCCGCGCCTAAATAGTGCGGCCACCGTGGGTATTGAAATCGAACGTTTTTCGTGCCGTTATCGACACGATGGATACCAGGAACATCGATCTCGGACTTCTCGTGACGCTTGAGGCCCTGCTGGCGGAGCGCAACGTCACGCACGCTGCGCGCCGGCTGAATCTCAGCCAGCCTGCTTTATCGGCACGGCTGGCACGGCTCCGCGAAGCGCTGGACGATCCGCTCCTAATCCCGGGCCGGCGCGGAATGATTCTGACCCAACGGGCACTAGAGATGATGCAGCCGCTGCACGAGGCACTGGAGGGTGTTCGTCGCGTTGTCGAGCAAGGAGCGCCGATCAATCCGGAGACCCTGCGTGCGACCGTGGCGGTCGCGGCGAGCGACTATGTCCAGTATGCGCTGCTGACACGCTACTCGGTCGCCTTGCGGGCCGAGGCGCCGATGATTCGCATCGCCTGGCGGGCGTTAGACGTGATGGCACTCTCGACGCAGTTGGAGCGTGGCGAGGTGGACCTGGCCTTGGCAACGCCCGAACACGCGCCGGCGGCGATGCGCCAGCGCCGACTGTTCGAGGAGGAGTATGTGGTCGTCGCGCGACAGGGGCATCCAGCCGTGCGGGGTGTCCTTGATCTGGACTTGTTCTGCGCGCTGGACCACGTCGTGGTTTCACCTCAGGGCGGCGGCTTTGCCGGGCCTACAGATGCGGCGCTCGAGGCGATCGGCCGCCGTCGTACCGTCGCCTTGTCCACTTCGGGCTTCCTGATCGTGCCAGAGATCGTGTCGCGATCCGATATGATCGCGCTGATCCCACGCCGGATCGCAGACGGTTGGTCAGACCGGGTGCAGGTGCTGGAACCGCCGCTCCACATACCCGGATTTGTCATCGCCAGTATCTGGCACGACCGGACCACTAGCCACCCAGCACAAAGCTGGCTGCGTGACAGGCTTGCTGCATTGGCATGAGGGTAGCCACCCTTCCGTCTTGGCCACCAGCGTCCACGAGGTGAGCAAGACCGCCCGCGCGTTCATGCTTATGGACGGCCGAGATCTGCCTAATCGAGTACGGTCATTGCGATGTCGACGACACCCTCGAGCAGGGCTCTTTCCGGCCGCACCCGTGCCAGCACGCGGACACCCATCAGCACACCAAGAAAGTGCTGTGCGAGATTCTCGGCCGAGCGAGAGGGCGTGATCGAGCCGCTGGCCTGGCCTTTTTTGATACAGGACCGGAAGAAGCCTTCGATCCGGCGAAGCTCGTCCGCAACCGCAGCCCGTAAGCCCGCATCTTCAGGTGCCACGTCGAGTGCGGCATTCACCAGCATGCAACCCTTGCACTCCTCGTCCTTGAGCGATCGGGCCAGGATCTCGCGAAAGAAAGCCTCGATCGCCGAGCGCGGTTCCATGGCCTCGCAGCGCCGGATCCGCTCGCCGATACTACCCGCGACATAATGATCGAGCGCGCGACGATACAGGGAATCCTTGTCGCCGAAGGCATTGTAGAGGCTTGCGCCGGTAAGGCCCGTACCTGAAATCAGGTCGCGGATCGACGTCGCCTCGTAGCCGCGTTTCCAGAAACACTGGACAGCCGCATCAAGCACAACCGCTTCATCAAATTCCCTAGGCCTTCCCATGATGCTCCTTCGTCAGCTGAGTGGAAATGGCCAAACGGATGAACGTGTCTTGCATTTTAGATCAAACGAACTAAAACTCAAAGGCCCAAGCGCCGACCTGGCGGGAGGTTGTCGGGTACCATGGCTCTTGAGCAGGATTTGACGGCCTTCCAGGCCGAGTTCGCGCGAACGGCGCCGGAAGGTCGTGTCGCGTTATATGAGGCGAAGATCGAGGAATTGCGGGCCGCCTTCGCACAAGAGCAGGCGATCGGTGTAGGCGACGAGGCGCCGAGCTTCGCGCTTCCTGGTGTCGATGGGCGCCAGATCATGCTCGAAGATCTGCTCCGTCAGGGGCCGGTCGTGCTCACCTTCTATCGCGGTGGCTGGTGTCCGTACTGCAATCTCCAGCTTCGCGCTTATCAGGCAGCCCTCTCGGAAATCACCGCGTTAGGTGCCCGACTTGTCGCCGTCTCCCCCCAGCTTCCGGACAACTCGCTCGACACCGCAGGGAAAAACGGATTGATCTTCGACGTCCTCAGTGACGTCGGGAACGGGGTGGCCCGGAGCTTTGGCCTGGTCTATGCGCTGCCGCCCGAATTGCGCGAGGCGCTGCGTTCAAACGGCAAGGCTCTGTCGCGCATCAATGGCGACGACAGCTGGGAGCTTCCGGTCCCCGCGACCTATGTCATCGGCACGGATCGGCGCGTCCTGCTCGCCTCGCTCCACATCGACTACAGGAGGCGCCTCGAGCCCGATGCAATTCTCGGGGCGCTGCAAACGGCGCGGTCCTGACCATGTCCGGAGTCCGGACGACTGCGGCGGAGCGAAGGGGGGCGGCCTTGCCGCGGCTGAGTGGCCGAGCGCTTGGCCTTGTCTGGGCGGCGCTAACGGTCTCCATTTTTTCCGGCTGGTTCGTCATTACGCGCTTCAGCGTGACGCGGGAGCTGGGCATCTGGGACATCACGGCGCTTCGCTTCGGGATCGGCGCTCTGCTTCTGGCTCCTGTTCTCGTCCGAAACCGCGCAAGGCTGCCTCGCGCGGCCTGGGGCATGGGCTTGGCGTTCGCTATGCTCTGGGGCGTGCCATTCGTGCTGCTCGTGGCGCTTGGTCTCAGCCTCACCTCCGCCGCCCAGGCTGCCTCGATCGCCCCGACGCTGATGCCGCTCTTCGCCGGCCTCTTCGCGGGCCTTCCTCGGCGAAGCGCAGGGTCGGTGGCGCTGGAGCGGATACGCCGCGATCCTCGTCGGATTGTCGCTGCTTCTGCTGGCGGGCGCCGCTGCCGGCGGGCCGCCGAGCGCCGCCGGCATCGGCGCGCTCGCGGCCGCCGCGGCGATGTGGGCGGTGTACACGCTGCTCTTCCGCCGCAGCGGTCTCGCGCCGATCGAGTCGGCGGCGCTGATTTGCTTCTGGTCGGCCGTGCTCTTCCTGCCGGTCTACGGGCTCGGGGGCTTGAGCCGGCTCGGACGTGCCGGCGCGGGCGAAGTCGCCCTGCAGGCCTTCTACCAGGGCGTGCTGATGAGCGGGGTCGCAATCTTCACCTTCAACCGCGCGGTCTCGCTGCTCGGGTTCTCGGCCGCCACCGCGATGATCGCGCTCATCCCAGCGATCGCTACGCTCCTCGCCATACCCATCCTCGGGGAGCACCCATCGCCGACCGAGGGCGTGGCGGTCGCTATTATCGTGTTGGGGGTCCTGCTCGCAACCCGCCGCCCCAATCCGTCTAACACAGAAGAGGTAACCCGATGATCCGCTTCTATTTCCACCCAACGCCCAACCCGGCCAAGGTGGCTCTGCTCTTGGAGGAGACCGGTCTCCCTTACGAGACGATTCCCGTGGATACCAGCAAGGGGGAGCAGCACCTGCCCAGCTTCCGCGCCATCAACCCGAACGGCAAGGTGCCGGCGATCGTCGATACGGACGGGCCAGGGGGCCGGGAGGCGCGCGTCTTCGATTCCACCGCGATCCTGCTCTATCTCGCCGAGAAGACCGGACAGTTCCTCGGCGCTTCCGAAGACCGGCCGCAGCTGCTCTCCTGGCTTCTGTTCATAGCCTCGGGCCTCGGCCCCTTTTCGGGGCAAGCGGTGCATTTCCAGTTCGCGGCGCCGGACGGCCTCGACTATGCCCTGAACCGGTATCGCCGCGAGGCCGAGCGTCACTATCAGGTGCTGGACGATCATCTGGCGGGGCGCAGCTACATCGTCGGTGAGACCTATACGATCGCTGACATCTCGGCCTGGGGCTGGCTCGATCGCGCTTCCCGGGTGCTCAAGGAAGCCAATGACCCGCTCGCGCCGTTCCCCAATCTCAAGCGCCTCTTTGAGACCGTTGATGCGCGGCCAGCGGTCGCGCGGGCTCGCGCCGTTGGGCAGGACCATGCCTTCAAGCAGGTCCGCGACGAAGAGGCGAAGCGTGCGCTCTTCCCCTCGAATTACCCACCTGTGTCCTGAGCAAGCCTGGAGATCATCGCATGAGCGACAATACGGACTACGTCCCACCCAAGGTCTGGACCTGGGACAAGGCCAGCGGCGGGCGCTTCGCCAATATCAACCGGCCCATCGCCGGCCCGACCCATGAGAAAGACCTGCCCGTCGGCAAGCATCCCCTCCAGCTCTATTCGCTGGGAACCCCGAACGGGATCAAGGTCACGGTGATGCTGGAGGAATTGCTGGCTGCCGGCCACGAGGGCGCCGAGTACGATGCCTGGCTGATCAAGATCAGCGACGGCGACCAGTTCGGCTCCGGCTTCGTCGAGGTCAATCCGAACTCGAAGATTCCCGCGCTCATGGACCGCAGTGGGCCTACCGCAATCCGCATCTTCGAATCCGGCGCTATCCTGGTGCATCTCGCCGAGAAATTTGGCGCTTTCCTGCCGCAGGAACAGCCGGCGCGGGCGGAGACCCTGTCCTGGCTGTTCTGGCAGATGGGCTCGGCGCCGTTTCTTGGCGGCGGCTTCGGCCACTTCTACGCCTATGCGCCGACCAAGCTCGAATACCCGATCAACCGTTACGCCATGGAGGTAAAGCGCCAGCTCGACGTGCTCGACCGGCGCCTCGCCGACAACGAGTTCATCGCGGGCGACGTCTACACCATCGCCGACATGGCGATCTGGCCCTGGTATGGCGGCCTCGTCATGGGCTGGCAGTACGGCGCCGCCGAGTTCCTTGCCGTCCAGGACTACAAGAACGTGGTTCGCTGGGCCGTGCAGCTTCTCGCGCGCCCGGCAGTCAAGCGCGGCCGCATGGTCAACCGCGTCGTCGGCGATCCTTCAGAGCAGCTCCACGAACGCCACGGTGCCGGCGACTTCGAGACCCGGACACAGGCCAAGCTTGTAGGAGCATAGCCTTCAGCCGCGGCGAGATAGACACCGGCGGCAACGCAGCCGCCGGTGGTGCCGGCAAGCTCACAATCAATAGAGAATCACAAGAGGACCACCCGATGCTGAAGATTCTGGGCCGCCTGAGCTCTGTGAATGTCCAGAAGGTGGTGTGGGCCGCCGGCGAAACGGGTCAGCCGTTCGAGCGGATCGATATTGGCGGCCCGTTCGGCGGCAACCGCGAGCCGGCCTATCTGGCGAAGAACCCCAACGGTCAGGTGCCGGTTCTGGAGGATGGCGACATCCATATCTGGGAATCGAACGCGATCGTTCGCTACATCGCGGCGCGCTACGGCTGCGATACGATCTGGGAAGAGGACCCGGCGCGGCGCAGCGAGGGCGATCGCTGGATGGACTGGGCCCTAGGCGAACTGCAAAGGGTGATAGTGCCGGCATTTTGGGGCCTGATGCGCGAGCCGGCTACGGCTGATCCCGCTGCTATCGCCGCCTCGATTTCGACGACCGAGCGCTGCCTGGACATACTCGAGGCGCATCTCGCAAAAGGCCGGAACTATGTCGGCGGCGATCGTTTCGGCATGGCCGAGATCGTGCTCGGCCCTAGTGTGCATCGCTGGCTGAACATGCCGGTCGAGCGCGCGCAGCGACCCAGCCTCCAGCGATGGTACGAAATCATCTCCGTGCGCGATGCGGCGAAAGCCGCTCTTCCATTTCCGATTGGTTAGACAACAGGCCACGAATTTGGTGGGCGCCAGCTGCCGCCGATGGCTTCGGGCGCCCGCATCGATGTTCTCGCGACGGCCAACCTTGCTCGTATCGCAATGTCTGCTTGTTGGCAGACATTGAAAGTCTGGTGGTGGCGCAGTGCTGTTTCAGCGCTCAGAAGTTGACTCTCAATTGGGCTGTGCCGCCGAAACGACGTGTATTTGCAGCGAACTCAGAATCGACTCGCATGCCCATGCTCACGCTGGTGCTGAGCTTGATGTCAGCCCCTGCCGAGAAGAGGGCTGTATTGCGGCCCGGCCTCGCACCCGTGGCGCTGAAGCTGGCGCCGGCAAGCCCGTTGATTGAGGCGGTGAGCTCCGCGTCGCGATGATGATAGGCTGCCCAGGCGGCGCGGACGAAGCCTGTCACGGGCGTGGCGCCGGCCATCATACTGCCATCGAGCTGCACGCCGAGCTCGCTCCTGCTGGTGGTGTCGGAGCGCCGCGCCAGCGTCAGCATGCCGGCACCCGCGCCCGTCCCATCGCGCTCGATGGCAGCAGGGCTGCTCGCCCGGACCAGCTGGAAGGCGGCCAGCGGCGAGAGCGTGACGCCGCTCCGGCTCATCACCGGCAGGCTCGCCTCGATCCGGCCGCTCCTGGCCTGCGTTGCGTAGGAGGCGGTAACACCGGTGCGGCCGAGCGTGGGGATCGCGCGATGGGTCTCGGTGTCGAGCCTGCCATAGCCGAGCGCGGCGGCGAGATTGACCGCGCCGAGCGTGGTGCGTCCATAAAGCCCGGCCTGGAGGACATCGGCCTTCGCCTTGCCAAGCCCGCCCGACAGCGAGGCCTGCGACTGACCGCCGGCGACAGCAAGACCCGCGACCGTGTTGGAGCCGAGCCTGACATCGGCTCCGACTGCAATGTGAGCGTCGGAAAGGTTGCGGCTCGCCGAGCCCGCGACCGCGTCGCCGTCGGTGCGCCCGGTCGAACCGAATGTCGCGCCCCAGAGCGAGAAGCGCGCCGGGTCGAAGCGCGCCCGCCCCGGCCCGTCCTGCCGCGATGGCAGGTCCGCTGGGAGGCCGGCCGCACCGCCGGGGCCGCCTGCGGCGCCCGCGAGCCTGCCGGCGCCCGATCCGTCGAGCATGGTGTGGAGGAACTGCCCCGCGGCGCTGTTGGCCATGGCGGGGGGGGGGGTGTGGGCCGCGCCCGGGGGCTGGGTCACGGCGGGGGGGGGGGGGGCCGCCGGCAGGTTGTAGATCGCAAACAGCGCCGGCGGGTTGGCGCCCCCCGCCACGGCCCGGTCGATGCCGCGCGCCACCGCATAGGCATTGCTCGATTGGCCGGAGCCAGCGATCGGCGCCAGCGGCCTCGGCGTCAGGGTCAACTGCACGTCGGTCGCAGTATAGGCGATGCCGGTGGTGACGCCGTCGCCGAAGGAGCCGGTCGTATCGACGGAGCCGAAGGAACCGTTGCGCCCGCCCTGGGCCGACAGCAGCGTGTAGGGTGTACTGAACAGATAAGCGCCGCCGAGCGGGACGATCCGCAGCGTGCCGGCGAGCGCGGCCGTCCCGGTCACGTTGATCCGGTCGGAGACCGCACCCTGCACCTCGGCGACATAGACCGAGCCCGCGCCGAGCGTCAGATTGCCGTTGACGGTGAGCGTGCCCGGTGAGTTGCCGGGCGAGAGCGTGCCGTTGACCGTCAGCGAGGGCAACTGCCCGGAGCCGCCGATGGTCGCGCCCGCCGCGACCGTCAGCCCCGACGAGGCCGTGATGGCGCCGTTGACCACCAACGTCCCGCCGTTGACTGTGGTCGCGCCGGTGTAGCTGTTGGTCCCGGTCAGCGTCGTCGCGCCGGCTTGCGTCGTCACGGAAGCCGAGCCGCCAAGGCCGTCGATCGTCCCGCCCGAGGAGGTCACCGCACCGGTCAGCGCGCCATTCGTCAGCGTGCCGCCGGCGAGCGCGACCGAGGCGATCGCCTGGCTGAAGCCGCCGAGATCGAGCGTGCCGCCGGTACTGACGGTCGTGGCGCTGGCATTGCTGAAGCGGTTGGCTGCGCCGCCGCGCAGCGTGCCGGCCGAGACGGTGGTCGTGCCGCCATAGCTGTTGGCGCCCAGCAGCGTGGTGACGCCGGCCCCGGACTGCGCCAGCGAACCGGCTCCCGAGATCACGCCCGAGAAACTCATCGCATCCGAGCGGCCGATCTCGAGCGCGCCGTTGTTGACGATGCCTTTGTTCACGCTGGCGTCGCCGCCGTCCCCGAAGGCCAGCGTCGCTCCGGCGTTGACCGTGGTCGAAGCCAGGGCATTGATGAGCCGGCCGAGACCGCCCGTATCGCGCGTCGTGCCGCCGGCGAAGACGAGCGTGCGTGCCGGATTGACCACCGAGACCGTCGTCGCCTGGAACTCCACGGTTCCGGAGACGCCGGCCTGGCCGAATTCGAGCCGGCCCGATTGATCGGTGTTGAAGTTGGTGAGTTGCAGCCGCGCGGTCTGGCCGGCGCCAGCACCGATCACCACGGGGCCGCTGCCCTGGACGGTGATCGAGCGGCCAGACAGCGTTCCCGAGGTGATCAGGCGGCGCGTAAAGCCACCGAAATTCCCGAAGCTGATGTCGCCCGAGCCGAGCGACTCCGCGCCGGCGACGAGCGTCCCGAAACGGATAGTGGTGCCGCCGGTGTAGAGATTGCGGCCCGTCAGGGTCAGCGTTCCCGTTCCGAGATAGGACAGGCTGAGCGCATCGGCACCGACCGTGCCGATCCGGCCGCTGAACGTTCCGCCCCCGAAAACATCGAGCCGGGCGCTCGATGTGCTACGAATGTCACCTGCGCCCTGCAGGGCCCTGACTTGGGTGAAGCCGTTGAGCTCAAGCGCTGCGCCGGTGGCGATCGTGAGGTCGCTATTGGCATTCACCGCCGAATTTGGGCCGCTCGCTCTCACGATGCCGCCAAGGATTTCGGTGGGGCCGGCTGAACTGTTCAGAGCACTCCCGGCTGCCCGGAAATCGATCGTGCCCGTGCTTCCGGCCGCGCCCAGCCGCAGGCTAGAGCCGGCGGCGTTGCGGTAGGTGCCGGGCGCGAAGGTCAGCGTCGTGCCATCGCCCGCCACGATGGTCGAGGTCGTGCCCGCCGCCGCGCCGAGGTCGTTGGAGAGGGTCAGGCTGGCGCTGTTCGACAGCGTGCCGCCATTGAGCGTGATCGCACCCGTGCCGAGCACGCCGGCCTGCGTCGCGACAAGCGTCCCGGCCGAGATCGTCGTGCCGCCGGTATAGCTGTTGGCGCCGTTGGAGATGGTCAGCGTGCCGGCGCCGATTTTCTCCAGGCCGCTGCCGGCGACCGACTCGGTGATCGCGCCCGATTGCGTCGCCGCGCCGGTCGGCACGGAGAAGGTGCGCCGCGTCGCCGCGTCATTGAGGTCGATGCCGGCGGCATTGTCGTCGCCATTGGCATAGACCTGCTGAGCCATCGCCTCGCCGCCGGTCACGGCCAGCGCGATCAGCGAAACACTGCCGAAAAGCGCGGCGCGGGCCTTGGCCGTCTGGCGCATGCCGCGCCCCGAAACCTGTCTCATAGCCATTTCGAGGCGGTCCCCACCGTCAACCCTGCGGGCGAGCGCCCGCGCCGGCCGCGCATCTCCTGGACGCACGGCCCGCCTTTCTTCAGGGCAGCGGCTCGGCTAACGCCACGTCATTTCGACGAACCGGGCAGAATACTCGACGAACCGGGCAGAGCTCCGCAGACAGGCTCACTGAGACCGCGCTAGAGAGACTGCAATGAACCCCACACGCAGCAGGCGGGGTCGCGAAGGAACGGGGGAATCGCAGTGACGGCGACGGGCAGATGGCGCTACCCCGGCGACTGGTCGGCCGACCTCGTCGCGCTCGTCATCCTGACGATCTACGGCACCTTCATCCGCACGCCGCTCTATGGTGGCGTCGGCCGCGCCATGATCGTCTCCATTCTGCTGGAGCCGTTCGCCTGCCTGATCGCAATCGGCCTCAGGCTGGTCTTTCGCCGGCTGGGCTTCGACACGAGGCTGACGCCCGGCACGGTCGGGCTCGTCGCGCTGCTCAGCATGGCCGGCGCGTTGTGCCAGTCGGCGATCGCCAAGCTCGTGCTCGTGGCCGGCGGCTGGGCGGTGGCGAGCTGGAGCCCGGGCCAGAGCTGGGCGCTGCCCTTCTCCTATTACACCTTCATCCTGCTGAGCTGGAGCCTCGCCCATCTCTGGGCCGCCGCCCAGCTCGAGGCGGCGACAGCCCGCCAGCGTGCCATGGCGGCCGAGACCGAGGCGCTGCGCAACGAGCTGCAGCATCTGCGCCACCAGCTCGATCCGCATTTCCTGTTCAACGCCCTCAACGGCATCGCCGCCGAAATCCCGGTCCACCCCGACCGGGCCTGCGGGATGGTGCGCGAGCTGGCGGATTTCCTGCGCTATTCACTAGATCACCGCGATCTCAGGCCGGTGACGCTCGCGGCCGAGGTCGAGGCGATCCGCGCCTATCTCGAACTGCAGAAGGCGCGTTTTGGCGATGATCTGGACTTCCGCATCGAGGCGGCGCCACCTGCGCTGGCGCGATCGACGCCCGGCTTCCTGCTGCAACCGCTCGTCGAGAATGCGATCAAGCACGGGCTGAGATCGGGCAGGAGACCGCTGCTGATCGAGATCGGCGTCGCCATCGACGGCGAGCACATCAGCATGCGTGTCACGAGCCCGGGCACCTTGCGACCGGACTGGCGCGTCGCGGGGACGCCCGGCGTCGGTTTGGCCGTGCTGCTTCGGCGGATCGAACTGCATTATCCGGACCGGCATCAATTCACGCTGGTGCAGGCGGGCGACCATGTCGTCGCCGAACTCCGGCTATCGGGGCCGCCATGCCTAACGTGATCCTGGTCGATGACGAACCCCTGGCGCGCCAGGGCCTGCGTACGCTTCTGGCCGCCCATCCCGATGTCAGGATCGTCGGCGAGGCCGGATCGGCGTCGCAGGCACGCGCCCTGATCGACGCCGCGCGGCCCGACGTCATCTTCCTCGACATCGAGATGGCGGATGCCACCGGCCTCGACCTCGTCCGGACCCTGGAGCGACCGCCCGCGATCATCTTCGTGACGGCCCATGCCGACTACGCTGTCGAGGCGTTTGCGGTGCAGGCCACGGATTACCTCCTCAAGCCCGTGAGGCCGGAGCGCCTCTCGGCGGCGCTGGCGCGCCTTCCGCCGGTACTCGGCTCGCCCAACGGGCCGGGCGCGGCCGAAAATGCGGTGTTGCGCGTCAGATCCCGACAGCGCGCCCTGTTGCTGCGGCCTGCGGCGCTCGTGGCGCTCGTAGCCGAGCGAGATTACACGCGCATCGTCCCGGCCCATGCGACGCCGATGCTGGTCAAGCAGTCACTCGGCGAACTCGACAAGTCGCTGCCGCATCCGCCCTTCCTCAAGCTGGGCCGGTCGCTCATCGTGAACGGCCAACGGCTGACCGAAGTCCAGCACATCGACAGAGGCGAGACACGGTTGTTCTTCGACGGGCACGACGGCCCGATCGTCCTCGGTCGTGCGGCAACAGCCATTTTCAGGAAGTCGCAGCTTAAAGGATCAAGAAAGCGGGGCTGAGCCAGCAGGCATGGGCAGCCTCTTAGGCATTTTGCGGTCCTGACCGCGTCGCACCAGAAGCATTTCCACCGGTCACTGTGGCAGAGGCCTCGACCGGCCATCCATCGCAGGGAGACGCGCTTCAGCCGCTTTGGCGCCTATCCGACGTCCAACTAGATTGACGCCACACGAAGAAGGTCTGGTTTTCGGCAGCGCTCCAATGTCTGAAAGTGGCGCGATCCGGCGCTCTGTCGGACGACAGGTGAATTTCGGCTCCCGACCGTCCAGCGATCTTCCGAACGTCTATAAACGGGCAGGGCCGCTCCGCCTTTCCCCAATTTTGACGACGGGCCGACCGTGCCAATGACTATATATGCGGCCTGCATCTAATGGGTAAATCTGGGCTTCAATCGTCGTCGCCGATGCTGAAATCGACCCTGCCCATACGCCGCGCGGCGTCCTTCAGCGAAGGGATGTCGATCGGTAGAACAAGCTGATCGATGATCTCCTTCAGCATCGGCAGTGGCAGCGAACGGACGTACTGGTCCTGGACGGAGCGGCGTTCGTGGCTCTCATGCCCAGCGAGTTCATCAACCAAATGCGGAGCGATACCGGCCCGAAGCAAGCGGTTGATAAAGGTCAGTCGGAAAGAATGAAAATCGTTGTTGGTGGGCGCACAGAGCCAGTCGCAAAATCGCCCGAACCAGTCGCCGAAGCGGGCGCCGTGATAGCCTGCCGCATCCTGCAGCCTAGCCTCAGGAAACAACATTTCAGTCGCCTCCCTGCCCAAGACACGCTCCTCGATGAATCCCAGTTCGATGATGTTCTTGTGGAGCGGCACCAAACGCGGACTACCTGAGTCCTTGAGACGCAAGACACCTAGCTCGGGAGGATCACTCATCAGGTCGAAATGATAGATGCCGCTCGCGGGATCCTGTTGAACATGCCCGACCTTGAGCTGAAAAAACTCTTCCCTACGCATCCCATGATGTGGTCCGAGCAGGCATCCCCAATACCGGTCGTCACGATTGATCTGCTCTCCCGGATGCTTCCACCAATAGCGCGAGCGCTGGCCGGTCAAGACCGGGGCCTCGAAGAGCTTGGTCAGCATGGGTTCGTGCCATTCGTCCCGCTTTGCCTTGGCCTTCAGCGAACGGCCGGAGACTTTGGGAATGTCGATGAAGAGCCCATCGAAAATCTGTCCGTGGCCGGATGTCAGCAGGCCTTTCCGTTCCGCCCAGCGCCAAAATTCAGCAAGACAGGAGTGGTGGCGGTCATAGGTTTTGGGATCAAGCATCTCATGCTTCGACTGAGACCTGTCGCCCTTCCGATGAGCGGCCTCGATCGCCTGGTTTTCGGCCACTGCGACCTGAGAGACCATTTTGAGACCGTCGGTCGCCCGCATGCGGCACCAACGCGTGTTGTGCGCATACTTTGACGGAAGGGACAGCATGATGAGCTTGAATTCGTCTGCATCGGCCTTGGTGTAGGCCCCCGGCGCTCGGTTCTCGCAGATTTCGACAAAGACCCGCCGCGTCGATTTTGCTTGGATCTGTTGCTGCTTGCCCCACTCATTTTTGACCGCCTTCTCGCTCGTGAAGCGGACCCAAAGGTCCTCGAACAAGGGAAGATCTGCCCCGCTCTCGCTTGACGCGATCAGTTGGTCGGCGGCAGCGACAGTCTGGGTGCTTGGAACGGTGGCGATCGACGACTCTGGGACGGCAGGTCGTGGTTCCGGGGAGGCGCGATCTTCGGCGGCACGATCGGAAGCGCGAGCGACCGCATCAGCAGCTGCCACCGGCAGGATCGCGATGTCGTCGCGCCGATAGCCTTCGAGAGACCGTTCAGCAGCAACCTCGTCAGCCGAGTGATTGAGGAAAGCCTGCCAGTCCTGTTCAGCGATGAAGGCGTCCAGCCGGTCGCCTTTCTTCAATCTGCCGAGAACATTGATGATGCGACCCGTCAGGGCGTCCTCGCCGGCGCTGGTGCCGGACAGACCGCCGTCAATATTATCGGCCGCTGCCTTGGCTCGCCGTATCAGGCCGCTCGCGACGACGTCGCGCAGCAGGATTTCCTGATCGACTTGAACGGAACGCCCCTCGCGGGCCAGCGACTTCGCGAGAAGGGCAGCGGAGATCGTACCCTCGCGCTTCTGGTCTGCGGCGATAGCAGCAGCGATGCCGCGCAAAAACGCGCTGCGACCGGCCGGTGTATCGATCTCGAGGCGCCCTGTTGCCGTCTCCAGATCGACGCGTTCGGCCTCGGCAAAGAAACCGCCGCCGATCCGCCTGGTCAGGGCAGCGACGTCGTCCAAGCTCATTCCCGGCTGATTTCGCACGGTCATGAAGAGCACCTCCGTTTCTTGCCAGAGCGCTCCTGCCATCCGGCGACGTTCGCCGGGGCTTGCGCGCCCTAGGGATCGGACGATTTCGCGGACCGCGAATCGCCGCTCCAGATCGGATGGAATTTTACGACGGAAGAGGGTGATGGCCCCCCTGGTCCTTAAGCACGTGGTAAACACACCGCGTCTCCGGCGCCCAGCCAGTGGACCTGTCCGGTGGACCTAGGCGACGCCGCCCACGAGACAGGGCGCGAAAAAGCTCAAGGAAATCAATGAATATCTGAGAATCTAGAAGCCATTTCGGTTAGAAACCTGGAAATGGCTGGGGGACTAGGATTCGAACCTAGACAACCAGAGTCAGAGTCTGGGGTCCTACCGTTAGACGATCCCCCAATGGCGAAGGGCGCGGTCGGCTGCGCTCGGCCTTGGTGAGCCGGGGGTCTAATCAAAGCTTCGCCGAATGGCAAGCCCCAGATTGCGCCCCGCCCTGCAATCGCGTGACGCCCCCGTCGGACATGCCGCCAGCCGCTCTCGTACGAAGGAAAGGCCAGCGGCAGCACCGCCCTTCCCCGGCACCCTCAAGCGCCGCTCAGGGTCCGACGCACGCTGTCGCGCCAGCCGTCGATCTTGCGGCTGCGCTCGCTTGGCGCCATGCCCGGCGTGAAGCGCCTCTCGAGCCTCCAGAGATCGGCGAAGCGGTCGGGCTCCGGCAGCAGGCCGGCGTCGAGGCCGGCGAGATAGGCCGCGCCCAGCGCCGTCGTCTCGCGCAGGCTCGGCCGGTCGACCGGCAGGTCGAGAAGGTCGGCGAGGCGCTGCATCGTCCAGTCGGAGGCCGCCATGCCGCCGTCGACGCGCAAGACCGAGCGGACCGCCTTGCTTCCTGGCCCTGCCTCAGGCCAGTCGGCGTGCATCGCCTCGATCAGGTCGAGCGTCTGGTAGCAGACGCTTTCCAGCGCGGCCTTGGCGAATTCGCGTGGCCCGCTGCCGCGCGTCAGCCCGAAGATCGCGCCCCGCGCCTGCGCATCCCAATGCGGCGCACCCAGGCCCACGAAAGCCGGCACGAGGTAGACGTC
Organism: Allobosea vaviloviae; assembly: GCF_001298265.1. Taxonomy (GTDB): domain Bacteria; phylum Pseudomonadota; class Alphaproteobacteria; order Rhizobiales; family Beijerinckiaceae; genus Allobosea; species Allobosea vaviloviae_B. Next base: position 18,937 of record NZ_LGSZ01000059.1, read on the forward strand.
CTGCGCCGGGTCGGCCGCGCGCGCCAGCGGGCCGGTTTCGCTGGCGTCCTTGATGATGCCGAGCCCGTCGCGCAGCCATTGCACGGCGGCGCCCGCGATGAAGATCGATCCCTCCAACGCATAACTGCGTCGGCGATTGAGCTGATAGGCGATGGTCGAGAGCAGCCGATGCTTCGAGGCGACCGGCGTCTCTCCCGTGTTGAGCAGGGCAAAGCAACCGGTGCCATAGGTGGATTTGACCATGCCGGGCGAGAAACAGGCTTGGCCGATCGTCGCCGCCTGCTGGTCCCCGGCGATGCCGCGCACGGGGATCGCGGCGCCGAAAAGGTCGGGAGCCGTCTCGCCGAAAAGCGTCGCGCAATCCCTGACCTCCGGCAGCAGCGCGGCGGGAATGCCGAACAACGCGAGCAGATCGTCGTCCCAGACGCCACGATGAATGTCGAAGATCATGCTGCGCGAGGCGTTGGTCGCGTCGGTCGCATGCACCGCCCCGCCGGTCAGGCGCCAGAGCAGGAAGGAATCGACCGTCCCGAAGGCGAGTTCGCCGGCCTCGGCGCGGCGGCGCGCGCCCGGCACGTTGTCGAGCAGCCAGGCGATCTTGGTCGCGGAGAAATACGGATCGATGCGCAAGCCGGTGCGGGCCGCCACCAGCGCCTCATGGCCGGCCGCGACCAGATCGGCGCAGGTCCCGGCGGTGCGCCGGTCCTGCCAGACGATGGCGCGGTGGATCGCGCGCCCGGTCCGGCGGTCCCAGACCAGCGTCGTCTCGCGCTGGTTGGTGATTCCGATGGCGGCGATGGCCGCTGCATCGAGGCCTGCCTTGCGAAGCGCCTCGCGGCAGGTCGACAGCACGCCCTCCCAGATGTCCTCGGGCTCGTGCTCGACCCAGCCCGAGGCAGGGAAATGCTGCGCGAATTCGCGCTGGGCGCTGGCGACGACCTCGAGCTTCGAATCGAAGATCAGCGCACGCGATGACGTCGTGCCCTGGTCGATCGCGAGGATGTGGCGTGCCACGGTCATCCCGGCCTCCTTCCCTGAAATCCGCGCCCGTCCACAGGGGCGCTGCCGCCGGGACACTGGCCGAAGGCTGCATCCCAGGGCAAGACCCGCCCTTGGCACGGGTACAACCCAATGTTCCGCTTGGCACCACGCTCCCGCTGTTGTTACGCTCCGTTCCAAAGAGGCAGCCGGGTTTTTGCCCGGCTCAGCCGCAGCGCCCGGGCCGATGCGCTTTTGGGGCAGGTGCGGCCGGCCAGAGGAACGACAGAGTGGCGGTCGAGGACCGGCAGGAGCGGAATGTCGCGACGGTGGCGCTTCCGCAGTTTCACGGCGCCGACCCGGATGTGGGCGACGCACCGCACAAGGCTGTGTCGACGAAGCAGCCTGCCGCGATAGCGGGCTCCGCGATCGGCGACACCCGGATTCCCGATCAACGCCCGCCCGCCGCTACCTATGCCGCCCTCGATCTCGGCACCAACAACTGCCGGTTGCTGATCGCGCGGCCGGCGCAGCACGGTTTCCGGGTCGTCGATGCCTTCTCGCGAATCGTCCGGCTCGGCGAGGGGTTGGCGGCCAGCAGCAGGCTTTGCGACGCGGCGATGGACCGTGCGGTCGAGGCCCTGAAAATCTGCCGCGGCAAGATGGCCCATCGCAATGTCACGCGCGCCAGGCTGGTGACGACCGAGGCCTGTCGCGCGGCGATCAACGGCTCCGATTTCGTCGGCCGCGTCGCGGCCGAGGCCGAGCTCCAGCTCGAGATCATCGACCAGCGCACCGAAGCCACGCTGGCGGTCTCGGGCTGCGCGGCGCTGGCCGACCCGGCCGCCGAGGGCGTGATCGTCTTTGACATCGGCGGCGGCTCGACCGAGATCGTCTGGATGGGCGGGCGCCACGAGGCGCGCGATCCCGCCGCCCGCATCCGCGAATGGGCCTCGCTGCCCATCGGCGTGGTCACGGTCGCCGAGCGGCATGGCGGCGTCGATGTTAGCCGTAGCCTATTCGAGACCATGGTCGAGGAATGCGGCAGGGAACTTGCCCCTTTCGCGAAGAAGGCCGCAGCCGCGCGCAACGCCCGGAACTTCCACCTGCTGGGCACCTCGGGCACGGTCACGACCGTCGCCGGCATCCATCTCGGCCTGCCCCGCTACGACCGCCGCGAGGTCGATGGCTTGTGGATGCGGCAGGAGGACATTCTGACGGTCATCGACCGGCTCGTCGAAATGGACTATGCAGCCCGCGCGGCCAATGCCTGCATCGGCCGCGAGCGGGCCGATCTCGTGCTGGCCGGCTGCGCCATCTTCGAGGCGATCCGGCGCGCCTTTCCCAGCGAGCGGGTCCGCATCGCCGACCGGGGCCTGCGCGAAGGCATCCTGCTCAGGATGATGCACGAGGACCGCGCCTGGTGGCGCCGGAGATGACATGACGCCTTCGACGACGCCGGCCATGCGGGGAACGCAGGCATGAGCACCGGCAAATCAGGCGGCAGGACCGCCGGCAAAACGGCGGGCAAGGCCAGAAGCAAGACCAGCAGCAAGCCGGTCGCGCGGATCCCCGGCAAACCTGCTGCACGGGTCGCGCTCAAGACGGCTACGAAGTCGGCTGGCACGACGGAAAGCGCCAGTCTCGGGACAGCCGCGAAGGCCGCGGCAGGCACGGCTGGCAAGACCGGCGGCAAGGTGGTCGGCGTTGCCGGCAAGTCCGGCGGCGCGCGCGACATGCGCGTCAAGGTCAAGAAAGCCGGCAAGCTCAAGCACTCCTCGCAGCTCTGGCTCGAGCGCCAGCTCAACGACCCGTATGTGAAGCGGGCCCGCGAGATGGGCTATCGCTCGCGCGCCGCCTTCAAGATCGAGGAGATGGACGACCGCTTCAAATTCCTGAAATCGGGCCAGAAGCTGATCGATCTCGGCTGCGCGCCCGGCGGCTGGTGCCAGATCGCGGCGATGCGCGTCGGGCTGGAGAAGGGCAAGGGCCGCATCGTCGGAATCGACCTGCTGCCCGTCGACCCGATTCCCGGCGTCGACCTGATCGAGATGGATTTCATGGCCGACGAAGCCCCTGCCCTGCTGACGCGGCGGCTGGGAGGGCGCGCCGATGGTGTGATGTCGGACATGGCGGCCAACACCACCGGCCACAAGAAGACCGACCACCTCAAGATCATCGCGCTCGCCGAGGCCGCGCTGGAGTTCACCCACACCATCCTGGCGCCCGGCGGCTTCTTTCTCGCCAAGCTGTTCCAGGGTGGCGAGAGCGCCGAATTGCTGGCGCAGCTCAAGCGCGACTTCACGACCGTGCGCAACCTCAAGCCGGGCGCAAGCCGCTCGGATTCCTCGGAACTGTACGTGCTGGCGACGGGGTTCCGGCGTAAGGCGGAGACGGCGCAAGGCGTCGAGGCGGCGGCCCCCTCCGAGGGGTAGCGGGTCAAGCGCCTACGGAAGCAGATCCCTGGGCAGTTCATCAGGCCGGTAGATTCCGGGCCTGTCCTTCTTGGCCATTCGGTAAATCCAGAAACACAGGCCGGCGAGACCGAGCAACGGCAGGGTCGCTTCCATACGCGGCACCGTTCCCTGCACGGCCGGCGTGGCCGGAGACCTCGGCGCCGGCATCGCGCAACGCGCTCAAACCGCCCTGTCGACGGTGTGAACGCCGCACCACCACCATGCTGCGCGTTCACGGAAACAGGTCCCGCGGCAGCGCATCGGGCCTGTAGACGCCGGGCTTGGCCTTCTCGATCGACTGATGGATCCAGAAGCCGAAACCCACGAGCCCGGCCACGGGAAAAAGCATTTGCAGGACCGGAATCGTGCCGTCGAGGGTCTTGTAGAGGATCGACGCGCCGGCACCGCCAAAGACGGCCAGGAACACGATCCAGACGGCCTCCATGACCTTGTGCCGGCCTTCGCTGACGCCGCGCAGGAAGCGGATGCGCGCTGCATCCGCTGCGGGAATGCGGCGATGCAATTCCTCGACGAAGGCGATGAAGACCGGATCGCGCGCCGGATCGTCCCCACCCCAGGGCGAGCTGGAATGCACGAAGAGCGGCTTGCCGCTGCCGAAGCTCAGCTCGGCCATGGCCTCCCAGGGGCTGTTCTTGCCGCCATGCACCGCCTGCAGCCTGACGCTGCGCAGATTCGAAAAGGCCCGCAGTCCCGTCCGGCCGTCGAGCGTGTAGTCGATACCCTCATCAGTCAGCGTCAGCCTGGCCTCGGCCAGCTTCAGCCGCATGCCGCCATCGCTGATGGCGAGGTCGAACTGCGCCCTGGGCTTGTTTGCAGCCGGCTCCATCGCACGATTGTGCGCTGCCGTAGCGGCGGATGACAAGCTGCCGGCTCGAGCAGAGCTGGCTATTCGAGCGGTTTCTGGTCCGAAATCGCCTGGGCCGTCGCCTTGGGCGCGCTTGTCGGCGCGCCGCCCAACATATGGCCGGAGACCTCCGCCCCGGCATCGGGCGCAAGCCGCACCATCATGAAGACCGAGGAAGCCGAGATCAGCCCGACCAGGACGAAGGCCGGCCAGAAATCGCCCGCGCCCAGCGTCGTACCCCCATGAACCGAATGCGCCGTCTCCAGGGCGAAGGCGCCGATGGTGACGCCCATGCTCAGCGACAATTGCTGCGCCACGCTCGACAGGCTGGTCGCGCCCGACATCTCCTTGTTGGAGATATCAGCATAGCTGAGTGCGTTGATCCCAGTAAACTGCAGCGAGCGGAAGCAGCCGCCGATCAGCAGCACGGACAGCATCAGCCAGTGCGGCGTCAGCGGCGTGAACAGCCCCGATGCCGCCAGGAATGCCGCACCGACGACGGCGTTGACCGTCAAAACGCGCCGGAAGCCGAAGCGCGCCAGGATGGTCTTCGCCAGCGTCTTCATCAACAGCGCTCCGGCCGCCGAGACGAAGGTGATCAGCCCTGATTGCAGAGCGTCGAGCCCGAATCCCAGTTGCAGCATCAGCGGCAGCAGGAACGGGATCGCACCGATCCCGGTGCGGAAGATCGAGCCGCCGACGACGCCGATGCGGTAGGTCGGGATCTTCAGCAGCGCGAGATTCAGCACGGGATGGGTGACGCGCCGCGAATGGAACCAGTAGGCGACGAGCGCCGCGACGCCGGCTGCGACACAGGCATAGGACACGGCCTCGGGCACGAGATGTCGCCCGCCCGTCGCCAGCCCCAGCATCAGGCTGGCGAAGCCGAAGGCCGAGAGGATGAAGCCCTTGATATCGAGCGGGGCGACATCCTCCTCGCGGACATCCTCGAAGAACAGGCTCGCCAGCACGATTCCGATCAGCCCGATCGGGATGTTGATGAAAAAGATCCAGCGCCAGTCGAAATAGGTCGTGATGAAGCCGCCCAGCGGCGGGCCGACCACGGGCCCCACCAGCGCCGGCACCGTCAGATAGGCGAGCGCGCCGACGAGTTCGGACTTGCTGACGCTGCGCAGGATCACCAGCCGCCCGACCGGCACCATCATCGCCCCGCCCATGCCCTGGATGAAGCGCGCGCCGACGAAGGCGCCGAGCGAGTTCGACAGCGCACACAGCATCGAGCCGAGCATGAACACCCCGAGCGCCGCCCGGAAGATCGTCCGCGCACCATAGCGGTCAGCCATCCAGCCGGAGATGGGGATGAAGACGGCCAGGCTGACGAGATAGGAGGTCAGTGCCAACTTCAGCGCGATCGGATCCTCGCCCAGTGACTGCGCGATCACCGGTAGCGAGGTCGCGATCACCGTCGAATCGGTGTTCTCCATGAAGAGCGCACAGGCCACGATCAGGGGCAGGAGTTTGGCGCGCTGCAAGACAGGCTTCCGCTTCGTTTCGGCCAGCCATACTGCCGGTGGGCCTCCATGGCGAGAGACCGACAGACGATTTGCGCCCGCTCGCGCTGCGGATGTGCGCCTGGCGCATGGCTTCAACGTCAGCTCCGGAAGCCGGCTCACGACCATGCGCTCACATCAGACCCAATGCTGAAGAATGGCGCCGGCATGCACATGCCGCGGATCAAATTCGCTTTGGCTTCGTTGTTTCAGCTGACGACGGTCAGCGTCGGGAACGCGAGCACGCCGCCTGGCGGCAAGAGGTGATCATGGACCATTGTTCCAATGATATCAGATACATGAAATCTTCAGCACGCTTGGCGCGTGCGGCCGCTGTAGCGCTGTTCGCAAGCGGGATCTTCGTCGCGGCGAACGCCGGACCCGCTGCAGCGCAGACACAGCGGCCCGACATGAAGTGGGAGACCGGTTGCGCCTGGCGCGACGTCCAGCCGGGTTCCGGCGACGCATTGCGCCAATACAACTGCACGCGGCAGAAGGAGTGTCAGCTGATGGCCAATGCCAAGGGCAGCATGATGATGGGCATGGGCTGCTTCTTCGTACAGCCCGCGCCGACTTCGCCCTCCCCTGCGACGACGCAGACGAGGCCGGGCCAACAGCAGTGACCGCCGCCGATCGGCAGGCTTGACGCCGCGCCGTCGATGCATTGCAAAAGATTCGCTGCCGCACTCTAGCGGCAGCCACGAACGCATGCTAACGGGCCTCGTCAACCCGGTCGCGGGCGCCCTCCGCGAGACCGCAACAGAGCCGGCCTTCCAGCCGGTGTCGGAGTTGACGATGACGCTTTCCCAGAACGCTCTGATCGCCCAAGGCAGCCTGATCCGCGACGGTCTCACCTTCGACGACGTGCTCCTCGAGCCCGGCCCGTCGGAAGTCATGCCGGCCGATGTCGATATCTCGACGCAGCTGACCAAGACGATCTCGCTGAACCTGCCGATCGTCGCCTCCGCCATGGACACGGTCACCGAGGCAAGGATGGCGATCGCCATGGCGCAGGCCGGCGGCATGGGCGTGATCCACCGCAATCTCGAGGCAGAGCAGCAGGCGGCTGAAGTCCGCCTCGTCAAGAAATTCGAATCGGGCATGATCCTCAACCCGATCACGATCTTCCCGGACGAGACGCTGGCCGACGCGCTCGGGCTGATGAAGCAGAACGGCATTTCGGGCATCCCCGTGGTCGAGCGCGGCGCGCAGGGACACAAGGGCAAGCTCGTCGGCATCCTGACCAATCGCGACGTCCGCTTCGCCGCCAATCCGCAGCAGCCGGTCTCCGAGCTGATGACGAAGGATCGCCTGATCACGGTGCGCGAAGGCGTCGCCCAGGACGAGGCCCGCCGCCTGCTGCACCAGTTCCGGATCGAGAAGCTGCTCGTCGTTGACGACCATTACCGCTGCATCGGCCTGATCACCGTCAAGGACATGGAAAAGCAGGTCGCCCATCCCAATGCAGCCAAGGACTCGCATGGTCGGCTTCTGGTCGCGGCCGCGACCACGACCGGCGACCTCGGCTTCGAGCGCTCGCAGATGCTGATCGATGCCGGTGTCGACATCATCGTCGTCGACACCGCCCATGGCCATTCCGCCAAGGTGCTGGAGGCGGTGACGCGGGTGAAGAAGCTCTCCAACGCCGTCCAGATCATCGCCGGCAACGTCGCCACGGCCGGCGGCGCCCAGGCGTTGATCGATGCCGGCGCGGATGCGATCAAGGTCGGCATCGGCCCGGGCTCGATCTGCACCACCCGCATCGTCGCCGGCGTCGGTGTGCCTCAGCTCACCGCCGTGATGGACGCAGCCTCGGCCGCACAGAGGCATGGCATTCCTGTGATCGCCGATGGCGGCATCAAATATTCCGGCGATCTCGCCAAGGCGCTGGCGGCGGGCGCCTCCTGCGCCATGGTCGGCTCGCTTCTGGCCGGCACCGACGAGACGCCCGGCGAGACCTTCCTCTACCAGGGCCGCTCCTACAAATCCTATCGCGGCATGGGCTCGGTGGGCGCCATGGCGCGCGGCTCCGCCGACCGCTACTTCCAGCAGGACATCAAGGACGCGCTGAAGCTGGTGCCGGAGGGTATCGAAGGGCAGGTCGCGTATAAGGGGCCGGTCTCCAGCGTCCTGCACCAGCTCGCCGGCGGCCTGCGCGCCGCCATGGGCTATGTCGGCGGCAAGGACCTCAAGGACTACCAGGCCAAGGCCCGCTTCATCCGCATCACCAGCGCCGGCCTGCGCGAGAGCCATGTCCACGACGTCACCATCGTGCGCGAGAGCCCGAACTACCCGACGCGCTCCTGAACCGCGCACGGCCGAGCCGGCACGCCGTCATACCGGCTCAAGGCCCGGCATGACGGTTGACGGCTGATCGATCGGTCGCCTTTCCACCGTCATTTCGGTCGCAGCCCGCCCATTCGCGACCGTACGCTTGCTTTTTGACGATGGCTTGGCTTCGGTCGCAACCATAGGGTCTCCAGCCTGGATGGGCGGGCACGCCCCCGTCGGACGATCGGAGATGATCATGACGCTCAAGCTGGTTTATCCCTCGCTGGCACTGATCCTCTGGATCTTCGTCGTCCTCTTCATCGTCTTCCTGCGGCGCAAGGCAGCCTTCGCCGGCAAGCAGGTTCGCAAGGGCGATGTCGCGGTCACGACGGACGCCTATCCGGAGCCTGCCCGCCTCGCCGCCAACAACTTCTCCAACCAGTTCGAAACGCCGGTCATTTTCTTCGCACTGATCATGCTGGCGATGGAAGTCGGCGCGGCGAGCTACATCATGGCCGCGCTGGCCTGGGCCTATGTCGCGACGCGCGTGGCCCACACGCTGGTCCATGTCGGCTCGAACAATCTCAAGCTCCGCGCCTCCATCTTCGCGGTCGGCGTCGCCATCCTGTTTGGCATGTGGATCGGCGTCGTCCTCGCCGTCCTGTAGCATCCACGGCTGGCCGAGAAGTCACGCGGGATCCCTGCCGTCATTGCGAGCGCCGCGACATGATCCAGCACCGCAGCGCTCGACGCCTCCCTGGATCGCTTCGCCGCGCTCGCAATGACGATAAGCGTGTCTCGCAGCAAAAGTTCTGCGCAAGCCCGTCGCGTTAAGCATCGCGGTCGTTTTGCCGCTCCGATCCTGTGCCGGCGTTGAACCTTAACGAGAAGTAAACTACACCCGGCGGGCGGCGGACGAGTAAACAGGCGTAGGGTGGAGTCGACGCGATGTTGCGTGTCCGAGACGTTGCGACGCAGGCTTCGACCTGCGCCGATAGAGCTGTCGCTGCGAGCGCTTCCGCCGAGAATCCGTCACAACACAGCCTGCCGCGAGCCGCCAGGCCGGCAAGGCTCGCCGCATTGGGCGCGCTGGGCCTCGCACTGGGCGCCGGCGGGGCCGTCTTCACGGTGTCCCTGGTTCAGGCCGAGGACGACGCAGGCATCCGCGCCTTTCACCGCCAGGAAGCGGCCAGCCGCCAGGCTGGAGGCTATCAGGCCACACCTCAACAGCCACAGCCGCGCGCCTACGCCTATGCCCCGTCGCGCTCCGGCTGGCAGATTCCGCTGCTCCGCATGGAGTCGGATGGCCGCATCGCGCATCCGCCGGTCGATCTGAACCCGTTCCGCCAGCGCGTGGTGGTCCACGGCCAGAAACGGCAGCCCAAAAGCGTCGCCCATGTCCGGCTCGACACCGTCTCCGGCGCGGCCGACGTCGCGAGAACGATCTGCGTGCGCCTCTGCGATGGCTTTCACGCACCACTCGGCTATCTGCGCACCGCTTCCGACATGAAAGCTCATGAAGCGCTGTGCCAGGCGATGAACCCCGGCATCCCCGTCAAGGTGTTCCGCGTCTCTGCCGGAGCCTCCGACATCGGCAACGCCCAGGCTGCCGACGGCAAGCGCTACGGCGCCCTGCCGATGGCCTACAGCCATGAGAGCACGCGCGACGCGGCCGCCTGCCGTCCCGCCATCGTCCAGGCCGGCGAGCGCCGCGTCTCGCTCCTGCGCGATTTTACCTTGCGTCCCGGCGACAGTGTCGTGCTCGACGGCAAAGTCCGAACCTTCGCGGGCGGCTCGCGCTGGCCCTACAGCGCGCGCGACTTCCGCGACTTCCGCAGCGCGTCGGAACTCAGCAAGGGCCAACGCAAGCAGATCGACGACCGCGTCGGCATCTCCCGCATGGAGGCCGAGGCCCGTGGCCTGCGCCGGCAGATGCGCCTGCGCGAGGCAAGCCTCCACGATGACAATCTGGCCAGCGACGCCGTCGGCGGCTTCACCCTGCGCGGCTCGCTCGATCCGGTCAGGCGCGGCCCTGTCCGCGTGATTTCGCTCCTGGTCCCTTGATCGCCGAGGCTATCGGGCCCTCGCCATCGCTCCGAGACGCAGCCAAAGCGGCTCTCTGTCCGAGACGCCCGTTCGTTGGCAGGCGCAGCTCGCCCATGGCGAAGCGGCGGCACGCTGAAGAACTTTAGAATAATCCTAATCTCATATCAGTTTAGAATTGATTTAACCGATTGATACAACACGCTTTTTTGTGTTGACGCCCGTTCGGCCGGCCTCTACCGCTCCGCCTGCAATGCGAAGAACGGGCCTTGAACCCGAAGGAGCGAACCATGATTCACGCAACCCGCCTGTCGACTGTGGCGTTGGCCTGCTGCCTGCTGGCAGCGCCTGCCTTGGCCCAGAGCGTCAACCTCTACACGACCCGTGAGCCCGCCTTGCTCAATTCGGTTCTGGATGCCTTCACCAAGGAAACCGGCGTCAAGGTCAATGCCGTCTTCCTCAAGGACGGCCTGCAGGAACGCATCAAGGCCGAAGGCGCCAACAGCCCGGCCGATGTGATGCTGGTGGTCGACGTCGGCGAGATCAACGCGGCCGTGGATGCCGGTGTGACCCAGCCGATCAAGTCTGCGGTCGTCGATAAGGTGGTGCCGGCGCAGCTCCGCGGACCCGGCGACAATTGGGTGACCCTGACCAAGCGCGCCCGCATCGTCGTCGTCTCGAAGGAGCGCGTCGGCCAGGACGCCATCACCTATGAGGACCTCGCCGACCCCAAATGGAAGGGCAAGTTCTGCATCCGCGCCGGCCAGCACCCCTATAACAATGCCTTCTTCGCAGCCTATCTCACCCGCCACGGTGCCGAGAAGACCGAGGCCTATCTCAAGGCGCTGAAGGCCAATCTCGCACGCAAGCCCGGCGGCGGCGACCGCGACGTCGCCCGCGACATCCTCTCCGGCCAGTGCGACATCGCCCTGATCAACACCTATTACATCGGCCTGATGAGCGTCGCGAAGAACGAGCAGAAGGGCTGGTACGACGCGATCAAGCCGCTCAAGACCACCTTCGCCGGCGGCGGCACCCATGTGAACGTCTCTGCCGCCGCCATCGCCAAAAACGCGCCCAACAAGGACAATGCCGTCAAGCTGGTGGAGTACATGCTCAGCGAGAAGGCACAGGCGCTGTACGCTGACGGCAATTTTGAGTTCCCGGTCAACCAGGACGTCAAGGAGAGCGCCGCGGTGAAGCTGCTCGGCACGATCACCCCCGACACCACCCCGCTCGGCGACGTCGCCAGGAACCGCAAGGCTGCTGCGGACCTCGTCGACAAGGTCGGCTTCGACAATTGAGCCTGAGCGCTCCTTTCGCCAGCCAGCGACGGTCGCCACTGACGTGGCGGCCGTCGACGCGTTTCGTCTGGGCGTCGCTGCTCGGCGCGGGCCTCGTCGCCCTGCCGGTGCTGGCGCTCGCGATCACCGCCCTGTCCTCGCAGGCGGCATCGATCTGGCCGCATCTGGCGGCCAACGTCATTCCCGCTGCCCTGGCCGATACGGTGCTTCTGCTGCTCGGCGTCGGGGGGCTCTGCGCACTGATCGGGGTGGGTGCGGCCTGGCTGGTCACCCAGTACGAGTTTCCGGGCCGGCGCGCCTTCGAATGGCTGCTGGTGCTGCCGCTGGCGCTGCCGACCTACATCACGGCCTATGTCTACGTCGAATTCCTCGGCTTCCAGGGCCCCCTGCAGGGGGCCTTGCGTGCGCTGACAGGGTGGCGCTCGCTGCGCGACTACTGGTTTCCCGATCCGCGCAATCTCGCTGGTGCGATCTGCATCATGGCGATCGTGCTCTACCCATATGTCTATCTCAGCGTGCGGGCGCTCTTCGGCCTCCAGGCGGCCGCGATCGTCGAATCGGCCCGGACGCTGGGCGCCTCGCGCGGCAGGCTGTTCTGGCGGATCGGGCTGCCGATGGCGCGCCCTGCACTGGCAGCCGGCTTGACGCTCGCGCTGCTCGAGACGCTGAACGACATCGGCGCCAGCGAATATCTCGGCGTCCGCTCGCTGACGCTGTCGATCTACACGACCTGGGTCAACCGCAACTCGCTGCCCGGCGCGGCGCAGATTGCCTGCGTCATGCTGCTGCTCGTCGTCGCCCTGATCCTGATCGAAGGAAAGCTGCGCGGCCAGCGTCGCTTTGCCCTGCCCGTGCGCCAGCCGCGTGCCGTCGGGCGGGTGCCTCTGGCAGGACGCGCCGGGCTCGCCGCCAGCCTCGCCTGCGCCCTGCCGGTGATGCTGGGCGCCGTGCTGCCGATCGGCTTTCTCGGCCTCGAGGTGCTGCGCCGCGATCCCTGGCAGCAATTCGACGCCGCCCTGCTGCGCAGCCTCCTCAATGCCCTCGTCTTTTCCGGCCTCGCCGCCGGCATCGTCATCGCGCTCGGGATCGGCATCGTCGCCGCTGGCCGCCAGGGCCGCGAACCCTGGCTGCCGGCGCTGGCCCGCATTGCCTCGCTCGGCTACGCCGTGCCCGGCACCGTGCTGGCGCTCGGTCTCCTGGTGCCGCTGGCCGCCTTCGACAATGTCGTCGCCAATGCCGCGATACGCTGGCTGGGTGCCAATCCCGGACTGCTGCTGATCGGCTCGGGCGCGGCGCTCGTTCTCGCCTATGTCGTGCGCTTCCTCACGATCGCGGTCTCTGGCATCGAGAGCGGCCTGTCGCGGATATCGCCGCGCATCGACGACGCCGCCCGCACACTGGGCGCCAGCGCGCCGGAGGTGCTGCGCAAGCTGCACTGGCCCCTTGCCCGCCCGGCCATCGCCGCCGCCGCCCTGCTCGTCTTCGTCGACTGCCTGAAGGAGCTTCCCGCGACCCTGCTGCTGCGTCCGCTGAACGTCGAGACGCTGGCGACCACCGTCTACGGCCACGCCGCGCGCGGCTCCTTCGAGGACGGCGCGCTGGCCGGCCTGTTGATCGTGCTCGCGGGCCTCTATCCCGCCATGAGGCTGGCGCGCGCCGGCGGCCAGCCCGGATGAGGGCGGCCAGCCCGCTTCGCCGGCTCGACAAGTCGCAGCCATCGGCCTAAACCGGGCAACGCACGGGACATGATGCCGAAAGCCGGGCGCCGTATTTCGGTCGGCTTCATGCCCTCCCCATGGTGAGTGAGAGGCGGGCGTAGCCGCAGTCAGTATCGCTCCATGCGTCCGCTGACGACGCATCGTCTCGGCGGCACGGAAAGCCGCCCCAGAGCCGGTCGGAAGGTGCATACGTTCCCAACGCCGATCGATCCGAAAGCCCCTGATACCGCAAACTGATGACACGACGCGCTTCGATCATCGTCTACAGCATCGTCATCATGCTTGGATTGCTCGGCCTGCAATCGTGGAGCATCGCGGTCGCGCGCGTCGAGAAGCACGTCATCGCCGCGATCGAGGCGCGCACGGGTCTCGTGGTAATGGGCCTCGACCGCGCCGAGATCGCGCTGCTGCCACTGCCGCGAATCAGCCTATCGAATGTCGGCTTCAGCCAGCGCGGCGGAGAGGTCTCTGGTCGCGCGCTGCGCATCAGGGCACGGCCCAAATTATTGCCCCTGTTGGCCGGGCGTGTCGATTTCGACAGGATCGACCTCGTCGCACCACAGATCGACGTCGCCGTCGCGCCGGGGAGCGAGGGCCTGACCGACTGGCTTGCGGCCCCGCTCGACTATCTCCAGGGCCTGCGCGGCCAGAGCCGGATCATCATCACCTCAGGCTCGATCTTCATGCGCTCGCAAGGCGCGATCGCGACCATCCTGCGCGACGTCAACCTCGTCCTCGACGAGCGCGAGGCGGAACAACCGCTGGCCGTTTCCGGCTCGCTGACCTGGCGCGGCGTTCCCGCCGAGGTCAATCTGCTCTGGCCGGTCGCAGCCGGACGCGGCCGGACCTCGCTCAGCGTGACCTCGTCGCTGCTGAAACTGAGCTTCGACGGTACGCGAAGTGCTGCGCCGGAACCCATCACCACCGGGCAATTGAGCCTGGCGACGCGGGCGCTGCCGGAGCTGCTCGGCTGGTTCGGCGAACGGCCCAGGCTGGCCTCCGCGATCGGCGCATTCAGCCTCACCGCCGACGCGAGGATTCGGCCGCACGACATGGCCTTGAGCAGTGTCGTCGCCCGCCTCGACACGGACCGGCTCGACGGCGCGCTGAACGTGACGATGTCGGGCGGGCGCCCATCGCTGTCGGGTACGCTGGCCGGCGCCGAGCTCGATCTCGGGCGGCTGGTCTCGCGCATGGACATCGCCGCGCCAGAGACTGCGCCGGGTGCCGCCGCCCTGCCCTTCGACACCTGGACTGCTCAGGACATCGACCTGCGCGTCTCGGTCGAGGCCGCCCGCCTCAACGGCGCCAAGCTCGGCGACGTTGCGACCTATCTCTTGGTCAAGACGGGGCGCTTCGAGACCGGCATCCTGCGCGCCAGCGCCTATGGCGGTAGCGTCAAGGGCCGGCTCCTCGCCATGGCGACGCCCGACGGAATCGACGTCAAGCTCGTGGCCGGGCTGGACCGGATCAATCTCGGCCAGGCCGGGCTCGACCTGCCGCAGCTCTCACGCCTGAGCGGCACAGGCGGCCTCCAGCTTAGCCTCGACGGGCTCGGGCGCTCGCTGCCGGATGTGCTCGGCTCGTTCAATGGCAAGGCGACGCTGGCCCTGCGCCAGGGCGAACTCGGCGGCTTTGCCTTTGGCGACCTGCTGCGCCGGGCCGAGCGCAATCCGGGGCCGGCGCTGCGCGACTGGCGCCAGGGCAGGACAGCCTTCGAGACCGCCAGCGCCAGTGCCGTGATCGCCAACGGCCTGCTGACGCTGGGCGATGCGCAGGTCACGGGCCCCGGCTATCGCATGACCCTGATCGGCACTGCCTCGCTGCCGACGCAGACGCTCGACATGGCAGCGCTGCTCCAGCCGACGACTGGCGCGCTCCGGCTGCCCTTCAGCCTGACCGGCCCGATCGAGGCGCCAACCTTCGAGCTCGAGCCGGAATCGATGCTGCGCCCCACCGGAGCCGTCGGTGGCGGGCCTTTCCCGCTGCGCTGAGGCGCTGTCTTCCCTGCTTCCGTTTCCCGCCGGATTCGGCTTGGATGCGGTCAAGGCCGCGCGACGGCCGCTCAGGCGAGGAACAGGCTCATGAAATACTGGATCGCGGCCACGGCCGGCGTCGTGGGATGGATGGCGATGGCGATGATCGAGGCGCAGCCGGCAGCGGCCCAGAATGCGGTTGAGGATCTGATCACCGAGAAGAAGGTCTTCACCCTGCAAAGCTACACGACGCAGGGCGGCCGCACCCTCAAGGACGTCAAGGTCGGGTGGGAGAGCTACGGCACGCTCAACGCCGACAAATCCAACGCCGTCCTGATCTGCCACTTCTTCTCCGGCAACTCGCATGCAGCGGGAAAATACGACGCGAAGGACGCCGCGCCCGGCTATTGGGATGCGATCATCGGCCCAGGCAAGGCCATCGACACCAACAAATACTTCGTGCTGTCCTCCGACACTCTGGTAAACCTCAACACTGGCGACCCGAAGACCACGACCACCGGCCCGGCCTCGGTCAATCCCGACACCGGCAAGCCCTATGCGCTCGATTTCCCGGTGGTGACCGTCGGCGATTTCGTCAATGTCCAGAAGGCGCTGGTCGAAAGCCTCGGCATCAAGCGGCTGGCGCTGGTCGCCGGCCCCTCGATGGGCTCGCTCCAGACATTCGAGTGGGCGGCGAGCCATCCCGAGATGGTCGCCAAGGCGATGCCGGTGATCGGCGCGGGCGAGGCCGATGCGCAGCTCATCGCTTGGCTCGACGTCTGGGCCGCACCGATCCTCGTCGATCCCAACTGGAACAAGGGCGATTATTACGGCAGGACGCCGCCCAATGCCGGTCTCGCCAAGGCGCTGGCGGTGGTGACGCTGCAGGCCAACCATCAGGACTGGGCCAACGCCACCTTCGGCCGCCGTCCGGCCAAGGCGGAAGAGGACCCGGCCAAGGCCCTCTCCAACCGCTTCCAGATCCAGAGCATTCTCGACAACGCCGGCGAGGCCCGCGCCAAGGTCTCGGACGCCAATCACTTCCTCTATCTGGTCAAGGCGAACCAGCTCTTCGCCACTGGGGGCACCTCGCTGGCGGACGCAGCCACGAAGATCAAGGCGCCGGTTCTGCTGATCACCCAGCCGAAGGACCTGGTCTTCACCGCGGATGCGGTCGAGAAAACGGCGGAGACCCTGAGGAAGGGCGGCGTGTCGGTCACGCAGGCCTATCTGCAGGGCGCTCGCGGCCATCTCGACGGGGTGATCTCGATGAAGCAGGCCGAGGGCGCGATCCGGGCCTTCCTGGAAAAGTAGGGCCGCCCGCCCGGTTACGACGCCGTCATTCCGGACAAGCCGCACAGCGGCTGCGTCCGGAATGACACCCGTTTTCGAGGGACCGGAGCAGGGCCCCTCAGAAGCCGATGTTCAGCCCCATGCGGACCATGTCGCCGCGGGTCTTTGCCCGCATCGTCGCATATTCGTCGGTGAAGAAGCCCAGCGTCTCGCTCAGCACGAGGCGCTGTGTCCCGAGGTCGTAGCGGAGATAGTCGAACTTCAAGGACAACATCGGCCCCAGCGCATATTCGAGACCGCCGCCCAATGCCCAGCCCGACGCGATCTGCCCGTTCGAGCCCGCATAGGTCGGGTTGTTGGTCGGGTCGGGGTTGATCGCGCCGCGCTGGCCGAGATGGCCATAGGCATAGCCGCCGGTGGCGAAGATCATCAGGTCCCCGAACGCGACGCCGGCGCGGCCGCGCACGGTGCCCAGCGTAAACAGCTCGTTTTGCGCCTGCGTCGTCACCTGGACGCCGAAGGGATTGACCGTCGAGGATTTGCGGCCGCCGGTATGCATCGCCGAGAAATCCGTCTCCGCTCCGAGCACGACCATGCCGATCTGGTAGTTGAATCCGGCCTGGCCCGAGAACGTCACGTTGCGGCCCGAGGGCGACAGCCGCGCCGCGACATTGCCGGCATCGATCGAGGTCTGGACCTCGTTGTTGGGCCCGACGCCGGCGATCCGCGTCGGCGACCTCTGGTCGGCCCCACCGACCGAGCCGCCGATATAGAACCCGGTCCAGCGCGGCTTGCCGGGCAAAAGCGGCGGCGGCAGTGCTGGCACCTCGGCCGGCTGGGCAGGAGCCACGCCTGCCGGCGGGGGCGTCTGCCGGACGGGCACGACACGGGCGGGCGCCGCATCGCGCGGGGTGACGTCGCGCGGGGTCATCTCGGCACGGCGGGTGCGGGTTGGCACGGCCTGGCAGACCGGGCAGGCCGCGGCGACCTGGACGCGGTTGCGGCTGGGCGCAGCCGGAGCGAGCCGCAGCGCTTCCGCGACATGGGTCGAGCCCGGATAGAGCCTGGCGAAGAGGTGGTAGGATTCGGCATCGCCGGCGCGCGCTGTCTCGGCCCAGGTGGTCTCCTCCGTGCGCAACGAGAAGCTGCGATGGAGCCGCACCGCCCGCTCGTCGTCGGGGTGGGCGTCGAGCGTGGCGCGGTAGATGTCGCGCCGGTCCCAGGCGATCGCGGCGCGATAGGCGTCGGCTGGCGCCATGGCGCGCAGCGCTGCCGCCGTCGGCCGCATCGTCAGCGACGGCCCCTGCGCGGTTGTAGGAGCCGCCGGTGCCGTGCCGGGCGTCGCCGCCGGGCGCTGGAAGAAGGTGAAGTCGGTGATCAGGGATGAGGTCTCCCAGGGGATCTGCTGGCCGCTGGTGGTATCGTGAACGGCGAGCCGGATGCGGCGGAAGAGCTGCTCGATCGGCAGGCCGGGCTCCCGGATCTCGCGCAGGAAAGCGGTGGTGAAGGGGCTGTTGGCCCCCGTCCCGTCGGCGGCCGTGGCGCCTGGCGAGGTCGAGAAGGCCACAAAAGTGCCGCTGCCGGAATCGATCCGCGCCAGGCCTGCTTCCGAGCGGATGCCCTCGGTGGCACCGTCGACGAGCTGGAGCGAGAGCCCGCGCGAAAGCTCGGCATTGGCGAAGGGATTGTTGCGGCAGGCGTCGAGCACGACGATCTTGGAGACTGCCGACGTCCCATCCAGGCGCCGCAGGATCTCGCTCAGCGACAGCGCCCGCGACGACAGATCTGCCGAGCGCTCCAGCCGGACATCGACCGGCAGCAGGTAGTTCGTGCCATCGAGCTGCACGGCATGGCCAGCATAATAGACCATCGCCGATGCGCCCGGCCCCGCTGCCCGCACCCGCTCGATGAAGGTCTCGAGCGCGCTGCGCATCCCCGTCAGCGTCGCATCGGTCGCGGGCACGACCTCGAAGCCGGCCTCCTGCAAGACAGTACGGGTCGCATTGGCGTCGTTCAGCGCATTCTGCAGCGGCGCGACCCCGGTATAGCCGCCATTGCCGATGACGAAGGCGAGCCGCTTCTGGGCGAAGGCCGATGTGGCGCCGAGCGCCAGAATTGCAAGCGCCATGACCAAAGTGGCGAACGCCACCAGCCCCCTCGACTGAATCCGCATGCTGCCTCCGCCGGCGCGAGTGATTCCCCCACGGCAGTATCGGCAACCGGCCCCGAACCGGCGTCATCCAATTGACGGAGGTCGGTCGCCGGAGACAACCGCTCGGTCACAACAAGGCAGCGCAGCGTCGATGCCCCGGAGACGGTCTCGACTGGACACCGATCGCACGATACGCCGGAGATTCATTGCGCGCGATGTCCTCCCCGGCTCAACCCTGCCGCCCCAGCCTCAAGCATGGCTGGATGATGACGATTGCAGACCTGCAGGCCAATCTAAACTCGCCCTTAACTTCGATCGGGCATCTCGTCGGACGAGTAGTGGCTTCGCGGTGGGGTGTACCTGCCGCGGCGCAGGGGTGGCAAACCATGCGGCTTATCGTCGGCACAATCATCGTCTTCGCCTGCGTCTTCGGCAGCTACGCGGCTATGGGCGGCCATCTGGAGGTCCTTTGGCAGCCGTTCGAGTTTGTTATCATCCTCGGTGCAGCGATCGGCGCCTTCATCATCGGCAACCCCGGGCCGGTGCTCAAGGCCGTGCCCGGAATGCTTGGAACGATCTTCAAGGGCCCCAAATACACGCAGAAATGCTATGTCGAGCTGCTGGGGATGCAGTATTCCTTGTACAAGCTTGTCAAGCAGAAGGGCATGCTCGCGGTCGAGGAGCACATTGAAAATCCGAGCAGCTCGACGCTGTTCAACGCCTTCCCGACTTTTGCAGCGAACCATCATGCGGTCGAATTCGTCTGCGACTACATGCGTATGTTGTCGCTGGGCGCCAACAACGTCCATGAGATCGACGCGTTGATGGATGAAGAACTCGAGACGCACCATCAGGAGCAGGAGCGTATCGTTGGGGCCATGCAGTCGCTTGCCGACGGAACTCCGGCGCTCGGCATCGTTGCCGCCGTGCTCGGCGTGATCAAGACGATGGGGGCGATCAAGGAGCCTCCGGAGGTGCTGGGTCATCTGATCGGCGGCGCGCTTGTCGGCACCTTCTTCGGCGTCTTCGTCGCCTATGGCTTCTTCGCGCCCATGGCGGCGTCGCTCAAGAGCACCTTTGAGGCGGAAGCCAAATACTACCTTTCACTTAAGGCGGGTCTCCTCGCCCACATCAGCGGCCAGCCGCCGGTGATGTCGGTGGAATTTGCCCGCAAGGCGCTGATGAGCGACGTCCGCCCGACTTTCGCGGAAGTGGAAACGGCGACAGCCGCTCTGCCCGCCTAGGCCCGCCCCAATCTCCAGTAAGGACCCGATGACCAAGCCGCTCCAGCCGATCATCATCAAGAAGGTCAAGAAGGCCGCTCACGCGCACCATGGCGGGGCCTGGAAGATCGCCTATGCGGACTTTGTGACCGCCATGATGGCGTTCTTTCTGCTCATGTGGCTGATCAGCATGACGACGCAGGAGCAGAAGAACGGCCTGGCGGAATACTTCGCGCCGACGGCTGCTCTGAGTCCCAGCACCAGTGGCGCTGGCGGCATCCTGATGGGCACCGCCCTGGACACGTCAGGCAACAAGTCGTCGGCGCCCCGCGACGCGGCTTTGGGCACCACCAAGCAGGAAGACGGAGCGCGCCTGACCAATTCGGGCCGTGCCAGCGACCGCGAGGTCCGCCAGGCCGCCAGCGTGCAGGCCAACCACAGCGCCGCAGCCAGCATCCGGCAGGCGCTTCAGAACATGCCCGAATTTGCCGAGCTGTCGCGAAACATCGTGATCGAGCCGACCAAGGATGGGGTGGACGTTTCGCTCGTGGATCAGGACGGACGCTCCATGTTCCCTGAGGGCTCGGTCGACCCTTACGAGCGCACCCGCCTCGTGCTGGAGGCGCTCGCACCGACCCTGCGCCGGCTGCCCAACCGCCTGTCTGTCACCGGCCATACCGCCTCCTTGCGCCCGGGCTCGGTGCGGGCCGTCAACTCCTGGAGCCTCACCAGCGGGCGCGCGCTCGCTGTGCGCGAGATCCTGTCGGCGGCAGGGTTCCCCAACGACCGCTTCTTCGCCGTGGTCGGACGCGCCGACACCGAGCCGGTCTTCCCCGACAACCCCTACCTCTCGCCGAACCGGCGGGTGACGATCAAGCTGCTCAATGAGGAGCCGCCGCTGCCCCCGGGCCTCTTTCGCTGACGACAAGGCGGCCTCGGCCGCCCCAGGGTCCGCTTGAGATCGAACTCGGTGGCTGACACGACGCGAGGGGCTGACCCTTGCGGCGTGGATCAAGACTTAACCGGTCGATTTCGCTAGTGAATCGAGACGCTGGCAGCGGACATCCTTGAACCCCGGAAACGTTCGGTTGAGGTCAGCACTTCTGCCCGCAACTGACCCACCGCCGCCCCTATCCCGCCCGTACCACAGCCCAGACCCCGTCGATCACGAACTGCACCGCCAGCGCCGCCAGGATCACGCCGAGCAGCCGCGTCAGCACGATGTTCCCCGTCACGCCCAACAGTCGCGCCAGGGGCGAGGCCAGCAGGAAGACGGCAAGGCAGGACAGGATCACCAGCCCGCAGATGACCGCCAGCGCGACCAGTCGCAGCGGGTCGCCCTCCGCGCGCCCCGCCAGCAGGATGATCGCGGTCAGTGCGCCCGGCCCCGCCATCAGCGGGATCGCCAGCGGGAAGGCGGCGACATTGCGGATGTGATCCTGCGTGATCGCGGTCGTTGCGGTCTGCTGCTTGCGCTCGCTGCGGCGCTCGAACACCATCTCGAAGGCGATCCAGAACAGCAAAAGCCCGCCGGCGATGCGGAAGGCCGGCAGCGAGACGCCGAGCGCCTTCAGAACGACGTCGCCGGCCACGCCGAAAAAGGCGAGGATGCCAAACGCGATGATGCAGGCGCGGATCGCGACCTGCCGCCGCTCGCCCGCCGACATGCCCTGCGTCAGCGACAGGAAGATCGGCGCCAGCCCGGGAGGATCGAGCGTCACCAGCAGGGTGACGAGGGCGGAGGTGAGGAATTCGATGGACATGACGCCAGTTAAGACACGCCGCGCACCGCACCGGAAGGGCCCCCGCCTCTCGAGCGCAGCGGCCCACGCCCAGCCCTCATCCTGAGGAGCTGCGCAGCAGCGTCTCTAAGGGATGCTCCAGGAGGCTCTGGAGCGAGCTGGAGCCCCCTGCGAGACGGTCGCTAGAGCGACCTCTTCAGGATGAGAACTGGAACAACGGTCAGCGTGCGGCCATGCTGGCTCGACCCATCCGCGCCTGCGGAGACGCCCAATCAAGGCGGGATTGTGCAGGGCATCGGAAGGTGCTCTGCGCCACCCACATAAGCCATTGATTTAATTGACCTTATTTTCCACCGAAAAGCCGGCTGCGCGGCTGGCCTAAACCACCGAAATCGGATAGCCAGAAGCCTGAAAACAAGCAGGAATCGGGACCCAATCCCTTGAGCGACGACAAAGACGACAAGCGCCCGGACGAGCCGCATTTCGGCGGCGACATCAAGCCGATCGCCATCACCGACGAAATGAAGAAGAGCTATCTCGATTACGCCATGAGCGTGATCGTGAGCCGCGCTCTGCCCGACGTCCGCGACGGCCTCAAGCCCGTCCACCGGCGCATCCTGTTCTCGATGCACGAGAACAAGAACCTGCCCGACCGACCCTACACCAAATGCGCCCGCATCGTCGGCGACACGATGGGTAAATACCATCCGCACGGCAATCTCGCGGTCTATGATGCGCTGGTGCGCATGGCTCAGGATTTCTCGCTGCGCCTGCCGCTGATCGACGGCCAGGGCAATTTCGGCTCGATGGACGGCGATTCCCCTGCCGCCGATCGTTATACCGAAGCCCGGCTCGACAAGGCGGCGATGCCGCTGCTGGAGGATCTCGACCTCGACACCGTCGAGTTCCAACCCAACTATGACGGCAAGGAGCGCGAGCCCAAGGTTCTCCCGGCACGCTATCCCAACCTCCTCGTCAACGGCGCCGGCGGCATCGCGGTCGGCATGGCCACCAACATCCCCCCGCATAATCTCGGTGAGGTCATCGACGCCTGCGTTGCGCTGATCGACAACCCCGAGATCACGATCGACGAGCTGATCGAGATCGTGCCGGGCCCCGATTTCCCGACCGGCGCCTCGATCATGGGCCGCAGCGGCATCCACGCCGCCTATCACACCGGCCGCGGATCGGTGGTGATGCGCTCGAAGACGCATATCGAGGAGCTCCGCAAGGAGCGCGAGGCGATCATCGTCACCGAGGTTCCCTATCAGGTGAACAAGGCCTCGATGGTCGAGAAGATCGCCGACATGGTGCGCGAGAAGCGCATCGAGGGCATCTCCGACCTGCGCGACGAATCCAGCCGCGAGGGCGTCCGCGTCGTCATCGAGATCAAGCGCGATGCGCTGGCCGACGTCGTGCTGAACCAGCTCTATCGCTTCACCCAGCTGCAGACCTCCTTCGGCTGCAACTTCGTCGCGCTGACGGGCGGCCGCCCCGAGGTCCTGAACCTCAAGGACTTCATCGTCGCCTTCGTCGAGTTCCGCGAGGAGGTTGTCTCCAAGCGCACCCGCTTCCTGCTCAACAAGGCCCGCGAGCGCGCCCATGTGCTCTGCGGCCTCGCCACGGCGGTGGCCAATATCGACGAGGTCATCCGCCTGATCCGCACCGCGCCGACGCCGGCGGCAGCCCACGCCTCGCTGATGGATCGCGACTGGCCGGCCGAGGACATCGCGCCGCTGATCGCGCTGGTCGACGATCCCCGCCACCCGATCAATGCCGACGGCACCTATCGCCTGTCGGACGCGCAGGCCAAGGCGATCCTCGAACTGCGCCTCGCCCGCCTCACGGCTCTCGGCCGTGACGAAATCGGCGACGAGCTGCAGAAGCTCGCCACCGAAATCGCCGATTATCTCGACATCCTGCGCTCGCGCGTCCGCATCCAGGACATCATCAAGGCCGAGCTGGCCGAGGTCAGGGCCGCCTTCGCCACGCCGCGCCGGACCGTGATCCAGGATTGGGGCTCCGACCTCGACGACGAGGATCTGATCGCGCGCGAGGACATGGTCGTGACCGTGTCCCATGCCGGCTACATCAAGCGCGTGCCGCTTTCGACCTACCGGGCGCAGAAGCGCGGCGGCAAGGGCCGCTCCGGCATGGCGACCCGCGACGAGGATTTCGTCGCCCGCCTCTTCGTCGCCAACACGCATACGCCGGTGCTGTTCTTCTCGTCGCTCGGCCAGGTCTACAAGGAAAAGGTCTGGCGCCTGCCGCTGGCGGCGCCGAATGCCAAGGGTAAGGCGCTGGTCAACATGCTCCCGCTCGACAAGAACGAGCGCATCACCACGATCATGCCGCTGCCGGAGGACGAGGCGAGCTGGGAGACGCTCGACGTGATGTTCGCCACCGCATCCGGCGGCGTCCGGCGCAACAAGCTGTCGGACTTCGTCAACGTCAATCGCGCCGGCAAGATTGCGATGAAGCTCGACGAGGGCGACCACATCGTCGACGTGCAGATCTGCACCGAGAACGACGACGTGCTGCTGACCACCTCGGCTGGCCAGTGCATCCGCTTCGAGGTCACCGAGGTCCGCGTCTTCAAGGGCCGCGATTCCACCGGCGTGCGCGGCATCAACCTCGGCAAGGGCGACGAGGTGATCTCGCTGGCGATCCTGAAGCATCTCGATGCCACACCCGAGGAGCGCGCGACCTATCTCAAGGACGCCGCCGCCCAGCGCCGTGCCCTGACCGGCGAAGGCGAGGAGGTGGCCGAGGCCGCGGCCGATGGCGAGGAGACGGGCGGAGAGGTCGAACTCGGTTCCAAGCGCGTCGAGATGCAGCTCGCCGAGCAGTTCATCCTGACCCTGTCGGAAAAGGGCTACGGCAAGCGCACCTCGTCCTTCGAGTACCGGGTCACCGGGCGCGGCGGCAAGGGCATCGTCGCCATGGTCGTCAACGACCGCAACGGCAAGCTGATCGCCTCCTTCCCGGTGGATGAGCGCGACCAGATCATGCTCGTCACCGATGGCGGGCAGGTCATCCGCGTTCCCGTCGATGCCGGCCCGGGCAACCGCATCCGCATCGCCGGCCGCTCGACCCAAGGCGTGACCGTGTTCAACACCGACGCCAGCGAGAAGGTCGTCTCGGTCGAGCGCATCGCCGACGAGGGCGACAGCGAAGAGGGCGAGGCTGAGACCGGCCCGGCGCCGGAGGACAGCGGCGAGGCATGAGGCGCTTCGCTCTGAGAGCTGGAAAACGCTGACGTCATGCTCGGGCTTGACCCGAGCATCTCAGGCTAGGAAGGCGCGGCAACAGCGCTTCTGCGGCAGGAGATTCTCGGGTCTGCGCTTCGCTTCGCCCGAGAATGACGGGCGACGCCGCGCCCTCACACGCTCTCCAGCAGCCCCTTGATCAGCGCCCGCCGCGGCGCGATCGAGGAGATCAGCGCATATTCGGACAGCGTATGGGCGCCCTCCCCGTCGATGCCGAGCCCGTCCAGCGTCGGCACGCCGAGCGCGGCGGTGAAGTTGCCGTCCGAGCCGCCGCCGGTCATCGGGCAGTCCTGCAGGTCGAAGCCGATGCCGGTCGCGATCGCGCGCGCCGTCTCGAACAGCCCTGCCACCGCCGTCGACTTCTCATAGGGCGGCCGGTTCATGCCGCCGCTGATCCTGATCGCGACGTCGGGATCGTGCGGCTTCAGGCCGAGAATGCGACTTTCCATTTCGATGCCATCAACCAAACTCGCGACGCGCAGATCGACGCTGAACCAGGCATGCTGGGGAATGACGTTGGCGGCCGTGCCGCCGCCCATCAGCGCGACCGAGGTGGTGATGCCGCGTGCGTAATCCGTCATGGCCTCGATCGCCAGGATCTGGTGCGCCGCCTCGCGAATCGCGCTGCGGCCATCGGCATGGCGCGAGCCCGAATGTGCCGGCCGGCCTTCGAGCTTGACCTCGAAGCGGCCGACGCCCTTGCGCGCGGTGACGATCTTGCCGCCGTCGCGCGCCGGCTCGGTCACCAGCACGGCGGCCGACGCGCGGCCGATCTCCTCGATCAGCTTGCGCGTCGTCGGCGAGCCGATCTCCTCGTCGGGCGTGAACAGGAAGACCATCGGCCGCTTCGCGGTGGCCGACAGAGCAACCTCCTTGAAGGCCTGGAGCGCGAGCCAGGCGCCCCCCTTCATGTCGTAGACGCCGGGCCCGTAGAGCCGATCGCCCTCGACCCGCACGGGCAGATCCTGCGCGCTGGTCCCGACCGGATGCACGGTGTCGAGATGCGACATGATCGCGACCGACGGCTCGCCCGTGTCGAGCCCGGCCCGCAGGATCAGGCTGTCTCCGAGGCCATTGCGGCCGGGAATGCGCTCGACCGCGATCGGCAAGCCGTCGACCTCGCTCGCGACGAGATCCATCATGCCGTTGACGCCGGGCGTGTGGTGGGTGGGGCTTTCCAGCGCAAGCCAGACGGACAGGGCCGAGACGGACGGATCGATGCTGCTCATGATGCGTGCAGTTTCGTCGGAAATTGGGGCGCCGGCAAGGTCGATGGCGTGACGCGAGGACGCGCGTTCGTCCGCGCGTGAAGCACGCGCGGAGCCGTGACCTCGTCGCGCCGGCGCGGCATGCGTTTCGCCGCATGCCGGTTTGGCAGCCTCGACGACGGAACCGCCGCGCTGTTCACCGGTTGAGTCTCCCGAAAAGCCAGGAGCTTCACCATGACCCATCATACCGACCAGGACCGCGTCTGGGACCTCATCGACGACATCAAGTTCACGATGCTCGTCACCCATGACGGCGAAGGCGACGAGCTGCGCGCCCGGCCGATGCACGCCCACGGCAAACGCGAGGAGGACGCCATCTACTTCCTCACCGATCGTCGCCACCACAAGGACGATGAGATCAACGTGAACGACAATGTCTGCCTGGCCTTCGCCGACAACAGCGGCATGCGCTACGTCTCGGTGACGGGCACAGCCACCGTTCTCGACGATCGCGCGAAGGTCGAGCAGATCTGGGACCCCAGCAACAAGGCGTTCTGGGACAGCAAGGACGATCCCAATATCCGCGTCCTGCGCGTCAGGCCGTCAGCCGCGGAGTTCTGGGCGGGTGCCGGGAAGATCGTCACCACGGTGAAAATGGCAGCCGCTGCGCTGACCGGCACCAAGCCTGATCTCGGGACAAACCGGAAGGTCGCGCTCTGATGAACCTGCTCGTTCATGTCGTCGGCGCCTGGATCGCCTCGGAGGCCGCTTCCGGCCGCTATCCGCGGCCCGTCGCCGTTGGGCTCTCGATGTTGGTGTCGCGCCTCGGCGCGCCGACAGCGGCGATGACCATGCTGGCCTTCGCGTTCAAGCGTCTGAACGATGCGGGGGCGTTCGAAAGACTGGCGCCATCGCCGACGACCAGGCGGTCTGCGACGGCAAAACGGGTCCAGCGCCGCTGAACGCCGTCGTTCGTTGCTGCGAGGTGGGCCTAGTGGCGCCCGCCTCTGGCGACGCGTTCGATCTCGGCCCGAACCAGCCGCTCGACCATGGTCGGCAGGTTGTCGTCGAGCCAGGATTTGAGCATCGGCTTCAGCATGTCCATGACCAGATCCTCGAGCGTGCGCGCGTTGTTGGTCAAAACCGTATGAGCGAGATCGCCAAAGGCGCTGGTGACGGCCGAACTGGTCTGAGCCGACAGCAGTTGCGCCATGTCGAACGGCGGCGGGCTCGCGGGCCGTTCCGGTGCGATGAATACCGGAGGCTCATAGGGTTCCGGCTCGGGAATGGGCTGAGGTGCAGCCGCGACGGGCTCCGGCGGCGGCGGTTCTAGAAAATCGATGTCGCCGTCATCGGACTCGGCCATCTCGGGCGCAGGTGGCAGGACGAGCGCAGCTTCGGCGCCGAGATCGAGCACATCCTCGTCGATCTCTGCAACCGGCTCGGGCGAAGGCTCGACGGCGACCGGCGCGGCCTCGACCTCCGCTGGCGCCTCGGCAGGCTTGACCTCGTCATCCGCGATGATCCGCCGGATGGAGGCAAGAATTTCCTCCATCGACGGTTCGTTGGGCTTCGGTTGCGCGCTCATCAGGATCCGGACCACTCGACACCGGGCGTATCGACAGAATCAGCGCCGCCCGATCATCGAGTATTTCACGCAAGGCCTAGCAGGCAAGGCGCCATGTCTTTCCGCCCACAGGGAAATCCGGCCTGTTGCGCGAATGTCGATTCGGCCGGGGCCGTGAGCGCCGCAGAGGCCCAAGGAAACCGGGACCAGGCTCGATTGCCGCGTTGCGAGGCTCAGCGGCCGTCGGGCGTCTGCGTGCCCCAGAGCAGGCCCTTGACCTGATCGTAGTGCTTGCGGGAATCGTAGACCTCGGCCTTCAGCTTGAGCGTTTCCGCCGAGAGCCGGCCGACCGCGGACAGCACGGCATAGGACGCGACGACCCGATCGCGCTGCGCCGTCACCAGGGTCGCGCGTGCGCTGACGAGTTCCTGCTGCGCGTTCAGCACGTCCAGCGTCGTGCGCTGTCCGACCTTGGCCTCTTCACGCACACCCGAGAGAGCGGTCTCGGCCGCCTGAACCTGGGCCTGCGCGGCGACGATCTGGGCCTTGGCCGCCTCGTGGCCGCCCCAGGCCGAGACCACTGCGGCACGCACCGTGTCGCGCTGCGTATCGACCTCGATCCGGCGCTGGCCTGCCGTCTCCTTGGCCTGCCGCGTGCGCGAATACACCTGTCCGCCTTCATAGATCGGGACCGTCAGCGTGCCGACCACGCTGGCGGAGGTTCGGTTGTCGCCGAATGTCGACGCGTCGTAGCGCTGCTGCACCAGCCCCCTAACGCCCAGCACCGGGTACAGATCGGCCTCACTGACCTTGACCTGAAGTTCGGCCGCATCGACGCCGTGCAACGAGGCGATGATCGCGGGGTGGCCCGAAAGGGCAGCATTGAGCGCGGCCGGCAACGTCTTGGGCATGAAGTTTTCGACGGGGCGGCCGGGCGCCAGCTGCTTGGGTTCGACGCCGACATTCTGGCGGTAGCGCGCGATCGAGGTTTTCAGGTTGGATTCCGCCAGGATCGCCTGCGACTGCGACTGCGACAGGCGCGCCTCCGCCTGCGCGACGTCGGTGCGCGTCACCTCTCCGACCTGAAAACGATCGCGCGTCTGGCGCAACTGCTCCTCGAGCACCTCGACGTTGTTGCGGTTGAGGCTCAGGATCGCCGTATCGCGCAGCACGTTCATGTAGGCGGTCGCGGCATCCAACAGGACGTTTTGCTCGGTGTTGCGCAAGGTGGCGCGGGCACCGAGCACCTGCGACTCGGCCTGACCGACGGAGTTACGCGTCTTGCCGCCGTCGAAGATGTTCTGATCGATCTGTACGCCGACACCACGCGGTCCCAGCCGCGAGGTCACGCCGACGGTTCCGGGGATATTCGAATCGGTGATGCTGGCCCCTATATCGGCCGAGGCTGTGATGCGTGGGCGATAGCCCGACAGCGCCTGCGGCACGTTTTCGTTGGTGGCACGCACCGAGGCGCGCTGCGCATTCAGCGTCGGATTGCCGGCATAGGCACGCGCCAGCGCCGCATCCATCGTCTGCGCCATGGCAGCCGGCGAGACGCCCGATGCGAGCACCAACCCCAGCGCTGCCGCGAACCCGAGGCTGGCGATCGTCTTGGAATGATTCCGTCGTGTCACTGGACGCCTCATGTGCGGACTCGAGTCGCGCCCAGGCATCGCCCCAGCCTCGGCATACTAACAAAGTGTTACATAGCCTGCCCGATCGCACGCGCCAACGGAGCCGGAGGAGGACGGGCTGTTGAATTTCGCAGTGCCGCAAAAATGCGACACCCCGGCGTCAGAAAACGAAGGCGGGCGCCTTGCGGAATTCGGCCAGAACAGGCGCAGCGGCATCGAACACCGGGCGTCCCGAGACCTTTCCGGACGATTTCTGGTAGAGTTTGACGCGCGCGGAGCGTCCGAGGCCCTCGACCGCGATCAGCCGGCCACCTTCGCGCAGCAGTGGAAAAAGCGTCTCGGGGATAGTCTCGCAAGCGCCGCTGACCAGAACCGCGTCGAAGGTTTCGTCGCCGGGGCGCGTGGCGGAGGCGCTCGCGCTCGACACCGTCTGGCGCAAGGCGGACTGCGCAAGCGCCAAAGCGTCCGTGTCGGGCTCCCAGAGCGTGGCCTGCGCGCCCATGCGCGCCATCAGGGCCGCGCCATAGCCGCTGCCGCCGCCATATTCGAGAGCCTGCTCGCCCGGTTGCAGGTCCAGCGTCTGGATCATGCGGGCGATCACCATCGGCGTCATCAATGCGCGGCCGGTCCCCGGGAGAGCCACCGGCTGGTCGAGATAGGCCAGGTGCGACAGCGAGGTCGGCAGGAATGCCTCGCGCGGAACCTCGTCGGCGGCGGCCAGGACGGCGCGATCCGTCACGTCATAGGTGCGCATCTGGCAGTCGACCATCATGCGGCGCAGCCCGGCGAAACTCTCCATGTCCCGAAATCTCCGTCTGCGGCAGCGATGAGCCCGGCGACCGACCTTGCCGGGGACTACCCGGTGGCGTTGGCGCCTGTCCGTGCTTTCTGTTCGAGCGCGCGGCAAAAGGCAAGACATCGCGGCCCGGGCGCAACCGCCGATGCGGGACGGCCACGCGGCCGCCCGATCAAGGGGGCCGCCCCATGATGGGAAATGGCACCTGGCCCGCGCCGAATGCTGGAAAAATCTGGAGGCCTCGCCCGGAATCGAACCGGGGTGCAAGGATTTGCAGTCCTCTGCGTAACCACTCCGCCACGAGGCCTTCCGCGGGACGCCGCCGCAGCGAAATCCCGAAGGCCGCCTATAACCACATGCGGAGGTTCGCTGCAACAGCCAAGCGTGGCCGGTCCTCCCCCCGCCACGCAATCGCGCCCATCGGACGGAAAGGGGTTGCGCAGCCGCGGAGCCGTCGCTATACGCCAGCACCGATCCCGGATAGCTCAGCGGTAGAGCAATCGACTGTTAATCGATTGGTCGCAGGTTCGAATCCTGCTCCGGGAGCCAGTCATTTCGAGGGCCTGAGCGATAGCATCGCCCGGGCCCTTTTGGTTTTCGGTGGTCTTTTTGATTTTCGGTGATCTTGCCGCCATCCGGGAGCCCCTTGCCCGCGCTGGTCGTGGCAAAAGTCTTTACGGGACTGCTTTACCGTTCGGATCATGAGTAACACAGCCAGATTCGCAGCGGCGATGGTCCTGGTCGCAGCCGGCCTCGCCGGCGCCTGCGCGTCGCGCCCGACTGACAGCGCCGTCGATTCGCGGCCCGTTGTGCAGCGCGCCAGCCTCGATCCAACTCGGCTCGAACTCGCCCCGCTCGACTACACGCGATTCTGCCTGCGTCATGCCGCCGATTGCGAATTGGGCGTGCCCGACGCCGTGATCGAGATGACGCCGGAGCTCGAATCCGCGATCGAGCAGATCAATCGCGGCGTCAATCAGCGGATCAGATCCGTGAAGGCAACGACCGATTGGCGGATCGACCCCGAAACGGGGAATTGCAACGACTATGTCGTGACCAAGCGGCACGAACTCCTGGCGCTGGGGCTGCCGGCCTCGGCCCTGCTCATCGCCGTCGCGAGGACGCCTGCCGGCGAAGGGCATCTGCTGCTGCTCGTCAGATCCGATCGTGGCGATCTGGTGCTGGACAATCTAAGCCCCGAGATCCGGCGCCGGGCAGAGACCCGCTATGCCTGGGTCAAGCGCCAGTCGGCCCGCGACGCCTCGCTTTGGGAACGCATGTAGGTCCCAGGCCCGCGCCGATCCCCATTCGCGCCCCGGGATGAACGGCAGCGAACTTTTCGCTTCATGCGCGGTTGTCCTGCGATGGCGTTGGATGGACCGATACCGTCAACCCAAGGAGATCGATATGCGCAGACTGATTCTCGCGGCGACACTGGCTCTCGGTCTCGGGGCAATCCCCGGCGCCGCGTCGGCGGCGCCCGCCTTCGCCGTCCCTACCGACATCGCTGCGCCCGCCGGCGCCGAGCTCGCCCAATATGGCTATGGCTACCGCCACCGCGGCTATCGTGCCGGCCCGCGCTACGGCTACCGGGGGCGCGGCTATGGACGCGGTTACGGCGGCCCGCCACCGCATGCGCGCGCCTATGGCCGGCGCTATAATGATCGCCAATGGGATCGTCGCTGGTGATCTGATGCTTCCGCCGCCGGGCTCGCGCCCGGCGGCGTTTTGATGTCTCTCGCCCGCACGTCCGCGCCGGGCGATCCGATGTCCGGCCTCCATCGTAATACCCGTTGCGCGCCCTATCCCAGGCGGCTCGCGTCACGGAGCATCACGCCAACCCAATGCCGGCCTCATCGCTTCACTGGTTCCGGGACGACCTTCGCCTCGCCGACAACCCTGCCCTGTCGGCTGCCGTGGCGCATGGCCCGACGCTGTTCCTCTACATCCTCGACGAAGGCGGCTCCCGCCGCCCGCTCGGCGGCGCCAGCCGCTGGTGGCTGTCGCGCTCGCTTGCAGCGCTGGCATCGGCGCTCGAGGCGAAGGGCAGCGAACTCGTCCTGATGCGCGGCGATCCCGCAGCGATTCTGCCGCGCGTGGTCGAGACGAGCGGGGTCGACCTCGTCACCTGGAGCCGCCGCTACGATGCGCCATCGATGGCGCTCGACAGCCGCCTCAAGGCCGATCTCACTGCGGCAGGCACCAGGGTCGAGAGCTTCAACGCGGCCTTGCTGAACGAGCCCTGGCAGGTCGCCACCAAGACCGGCGATCCGATGAAGGTGTTCACGCCCTATTGGCGCGCCGCGCGTGCCGTCGGCGAGCCTGCGGCACCTATGCCGGCGCCCCGGCGCATGGCCTCGCTGCCACTCCCTGCTGCCCTGGCTGCAATGGCGGTGTCTCACGCCGAGCTGGCGCTTGAGCCGACCAGGCCCGACTGGGCTGGAGGACTCCGCGAAACCTGGACGCCAGGCGAGGCTGGCGCGGCGGCACGCCTGAGCGAATTCCTGGCGGGGCCCCTCGACGGCTATGGCGAGGGCCG
Organism: Allobosea vaviloviae; assembly: GCF_001298265.1. Lineage (GTDB taxonomy): Bacteria > Pseudomonadota > Alphaproteobacteria > Rhizobiales > Beijerinckiaceae > Allobosea > Allobosea vaviloviae_B. The sequence continues at coordinate 51,482 of NZ_LGSZ01000059.1, forward strand.
CGACCGTCCCGACCGGGTCGCGACCTCGCGGCTGTCGCCGCATCTGCGCTTCGGCGAGATCGGCCCGCGCCAGATCTGGCACGCGACCCGCAGCGCCATCGAGAGCGGAGACGCCTCGGCGGGCTCTTCGGATGTCGAGAAATTCCTGTCGGAGGTCGGCTGGCGCGAGTTTTCCTATCACCTGCTGTTCTATAATCCCGATCTCGCGACGGAGAACTTCAACCGGCGTTTCGATGCCTTTCCCTGGCGGCGCGACGAGCCGGCGCTGGAGCGATGGCAGCGCGGGCTGACCGGATATCCGATCGTCGATGCGGGCTTGCGCGAACTCTGGACCACGGGCTGGATGCACAACCGCGTCCGGATGATCACGGCCTCCTTCCTGATCAAGCATCTGCTGATCGACTGGCGCCAGGGCGAGGACTGGTTCTGGGACACGCTGGTCGATGCGGACCCGGCCAACAACGCCGCGGGCTGGCAATGGGTTGCCGGCTCCGGCGCCGATGCCTCGCCGTATTATCGCATCTTCAACCCGGTGACGCAGGGCCTGAAATTCGACACCGCGGGTCGCTATGTCCGCCGCTGGGTCCCGGAGATCGCAGGCCTCGACGACAGCCTGATCCATGAGCCGTGGAAGGCCGATGCGGGCGCGCTGCGTAGAGCCGGGATCGCATTGGGCGAGACCTATCCGCGGCCGATCGTCGACCTCGATTTAGGCCGAAAGCGGGCGCTCGATGCGTTGGCGATGACGCGCTCGGAAGACGCGCCCGGCTGAACCGTCACAACGATTTGGCTCCGGTCCGGCGCGCGCCGCGTGCGATCAGCCAGAAATACAGCGGATAGGGCAGCAGGTTCACAGCCTTCATCACCCAGGACAGCCGACGCGGGAAGGTGATCTCGAAGCCTCCCCTTTCGAAGCCGTCGACGATCCGGCGGGCAGCTTCGTCCTGGCTGATGATGAACGGCATCGGCAGGTCCTTCGGCCGCGTCATCGGCGTGTCGATCCAGCCGGGATTCACGACCTGCACGCGAATGCCGTCCCGTTCGCACTGGAACTTCAGCGTCTCGCCGAGATGGATCGCCGCAGCCTTCGACACGCCATAGGCCGAGGAGGCCGGCAGGCCGCCATAGCCTGCGACCGAGGCATTGATCGCGACCTGGCCTCGCTTGCGCGGCGTCATGCGCGCGATCACGGCCGACAGCGCCCGCGCCGTTCCCGTGAGATTGACGGCGATGATCCGCTCGAAGACGGCCATGTCGAGCACGCCTGGGCTGTCTGGCGCGATGCCGGCATTGACGAAGGCCAGCGCAATCGGCCCGTGGACGCTTTCGATGGCATCGACCAGTGCCTTCATCGCTCCCGTCTCCGTGACATCCCCGGCATGGGCGACGACGCGGCCGGGTAGGCCTTCTGCACGGCGTGCGATCTCCTCGAGCTGGTCGAGCCTGCGGGCGGTGATCGCGACCGTCCAGCCGCGCTGCGCCAGTTCCAGCGCCACGGCCTCGCCGATGCCCGAGCTCGCCCCGGTGATCCAGGCGACGCCGTCACCGGGCTTCATGCGCGCCAATGTCATGGGACCTCCCGAGTTGCGGGGACCGCAGGGCCAGCCGCTCATCTTACTAAGGCGCGCATCCTCGCGGCGGAAGGGCCGGCGCAACAGGCCCGGCTCCATCGCCATGCAACGAAAGCGCTGTGGCGCCACCCGCCCGATCCGTGCAATCTCCACGGCCCTTGAGGGCGGCCCGCGTCGATGCGCCGGGCCGAGACAGCGAGCCGACGGACCATGCCGACAGAATTGCTCTTTCGTGACGACGCCTATCTGACGGAAGCATCGGCCATCGTCGAAGCCGTGAACGAGCGCGGCGGCATCATCCTCGACCGCACGGTGCTCTACGCGACCGGCGGCGGACAGCCCGGCGATGCCGGCATGCTGCGGCGCGCGGATGGCACCACGATTGCGATCGGCACCGCGATCTACGATCCGGAAGACAGGAGCCGCGTCATCCATGTCCCGCTCGAAGGGCAGGCGTCGCCCCAGCCGGGCGAGGCGGTGACGGTCCTGCTCGACTGGGAGCGGCGGCTGAAGCGCATGCGGATCCACACCGCGCTGCATCTGCTCAGCGTCGTCCTGTCCTATCCGGTGACCGGCGGCGCGATCGGCGATGGCGACGGTCGGCTCGATTTCGACATTCCCGAGGGCGGGCTCGACAAGGCCGAGATCGCCGACAAGCTCAATGCGCTCATTGCCCGCAACGCCGATGTCACCGAGAGCTGGATCACCGATGCCGAGCTCGACGCCAATCCCGGCCTCGTCAAGACGATGTCGGTGAAGCCGCCGCGCGGCTCCGGCCGTGTCCGCCTGGTCGCGATCGGCGATATCGACTTGCAGCCCTGCGGCGGCACCCATGTCCGCAACACCGCCGAGATCGGCCTTGTCGCGGTCACCGATATCGAGAAAAAGGGCAAGCAGAACCGGCGCGTCCGGATCGCGCTCGGCTGAGACGGCAAGGGGCCGACGAGCCCCGCACGACAACACGAGGAATCGTTCGACATGGCACGCGAAGATGTTTTCGTCTCGACTGAGTGGCTCAGCGAGCACCTGAACGCCCCCGACGTCGTCGTGGTCGATGGCTCCTGGTACCTGCCGGTCCATGGCCGCGATCCGCATGCGGAGTATGCCGAGCGCCGCATTCCCGGCGCGCTCCGCTTCGACATCGACACGGTGAAGGACACCGGCTCGGATCTTCCGCACATGCTGCCGCGGCCGGAGGCCTTCGCCGCCACCGTGGGTGCCATGGGCATCGGCGACGGCATGCGCATCGTCGTTTATGACGGGCTCGGCCTGTTCTCGGCGCCGCGCGTGCGCTGGACCTTCAGGACCTTCGGGGCCAGGGACGTCGTCATCCTCGAGGGCGGCTTCCCGAAATGGCAGGCGGAGGACCGACCGATCGAACAGGGCCCGCCGCGCGCCCGCGCCGCCCGCAGCTTCACCGCCAGGCTCGACCATTCGGCCGTCGCCGATGCCGACGATGTCGCGCGGGCGCTGTCGGAGGGAACCGCGCAGGTGGTCGACGCCCGCCCCGGCGACCGCTTTCGCGGGGAGGCGCCGGAGCCGCGCGCCGGTGTCCGCTCCGGCCATATGCCGGGCTCGCTCAGCCTGCCCTTCCCCGCGATCATCAAGGACGGTCAGCTCAAATCGCCCGACGCCGTCGCGGCGGCTTTCGCCGAGGCGGGCGTCGATCTCGACAAGCCGCTGATCACCAGCTGCGGTTCGGGCGTGTCGGCCGCCATTCTTTCCATGGCTCTGGAAACCATCGGCAAGCCGGCGCGTGCGATCTATGACGGCTCCTGGGCCGAATGGGGCGCGAGCGAACGCCCGATCGCGACGGGGCCGGCGAAAAAGGGCTGAGACCAACGATCTGCGTGATGCGTACCCTTGCTGAGGCCTGGCAAGGTGCCGGTTTTCAACAAGCGAGCGGAACTGCGGTTACGACCGCGCGTTGATCGTGGTGCCGTTGGAGACCGCCCATGCCCAGGTTTTTCATCACGAGCGATGATGGAAACGGTGCGGTCAGCCATGACGGCCCCGTCGAATTTCCCGATCGCAACACCGCCACGCGGGATGCCCAATCATCCCTGGCGGATGTCGCCCGCGAGAAACTGCCCGGCGTCAGGCGCTTCAAGTCTTCGGTGAAGGTCGATGACGAGGCGGGCGACGAAGTCTACCGGGCCTCGCTGGAGTTCAAGGGCCAGACCGGGGCCGAAATCCGGATGGCTGCCGATGAGAGTTCGGACGAGGCGGACAGGGCCGCGGACGACGTCGCCGCGAGCCTCCGGTCGAAGCCTTCATAGAGGCCGCCATGCTCCGGGCGACCAGCGTCGCCTCGGCCTCCCGTGCCGCCGCCTCAGACCAGCCGGCTCTGCACCACCGCCGCCTCGACGAAGCTCGCAAACAGCGGATGCGGTTCGAACGGGCGCGACTTGAGCTCGGGGTGATACTGCACGCCGATGAACCAGGGGTGGTCGGGATATTCGATCGTCTCGGGCAGGAGCCCGTCCGGCGAGAGCCCGCAGAAGCTCATGCCCTGTGCTTCGAGCCGCTCGCGGTAGCCCATATTGACCTCGTAGCGGTGGCGATGGCGCTCGGAGATCTCGGTCGAGCCGTAGATCCTCGCGATCTTGGAGCCGGGGGCGAGCGTCGAGGCGTAGGCGCCCAGCCGCATCGTTCCGCCGAGATTGCCGTCGGCCTCGCGCTGCTCGATCTCGTTGCCGCGCATCCATTCCGTCATCAGGCCGACGACGGGCTCCGTGGTCGGGCCGAACTCGGTCGAATTGGCATCGGTGATGCCCGCGAGCGAGCGCGCGCCCTCGATCACGGCCATCTGCATGCCAAAGCAGATGCCGAAATAGGGCACCTTGCGCTGCCGTGCGAAGGTCGCAGCCTTGATCTTGCCCTCGGCGCCGCGATGGCCGAAGCCGCCGGGCACGAGGATGCCGTGGACATGCTCGAGGAACGGCGTCGGGTCCTCCTTCTCGAAGACCTCCGATTCGATCCAGTCGAGATTGACTTTGACGCGGTTGGCGATGCCACCATGCATCAGCGCCTCGATCAGCGACTTGTAGGCGTCCTTCATGCCGGTGTACTTGCCGACGATGGCGATGGTGACCTCGCCCTCGGGGTTCTTCACCCGCTCTGAGATGCGCCGCCAGTTCGAGATGTCGGGCTCGTGGCTGGCATCCATGCCGAAGGCGGCCAGCACCTCGTTGTCGAGCCCCTCGGCATGATAGGACAGCGGCACGTCGTAGATCGAGGCGACGTCGCGGGCCTCGATGACCGCAGTCTCCCTGACATTGCAGAACAAAGCGAGCTTGCGGCGCTCCTCGCGCGGGATCTCGCGGTCGGTGCGGCAGAGCAGGATGTCGGGCTGGATACCGATCGAGCGCAGCTCCGCAACCGAATGCTGCGTCGGCTTGGTCTTCAGCTCGCCAGCGGTCGGGATATAGGGCAGCAGCGTCAGGTGGATGAAGATGCACTGCCCGCGCGGCAATTGCTGGCCGGTCTGCCGGATCGCCTCGAGGAAGGGCAGGCTCTCGATGTCGCCGACCGTGCCGCCGACTTCGATCAGGACGAAATCATAGCCCTCATTGCCGTCGAGGATGAACTCCTTGATGGCGTTGGTCACGTGGGGGACCACCTGGATCGTCGCGCCGAGATAGTCGCCGCGGCGCTCCTTGGTCAGGATGTCCATGTAGATGCGGCCGGTGGTGATGTTGTCGCCCTTGTTGCAGGGCCGGCCGGTAAAGCGCTCGTAATGGCCGAGGTCGAGGTCGGTCTCGGCCCCGTCATCGGTCACGAAGACCTCGCCATGCTGATACGGGCTCATCGTGCCCGGATCGACGTTGAGATAGGGGTCGAGCTTGCGCAGGCGAACCGTGTGTCCACGGGCTTGCAGGAGAGCGGCCAGTGCCGCCGCCGCCAGGCCCTTGCCCAACGAAGACACCACGCCGCCGGTGATGAAAACATACCGCGTCATGGGTGGACACCTCTAAAGCGACGGGCGCGATTCGCTAAGTCCAACCGTGCAGCCCCGTCTTGCCCTGCACGCTTGTCCACAGGAGAGCGCGACCATCCGGCCGGCGCGCCCCATACAAAAGAGAAGGGCCGGTTGCCCGGCCCCTGCCAAGACTTGCTGCTTGGGCAAGTCCTTATCGCAAAAGTGCAAACCACTTTTGCGGGACGTGTCTTCGTCACTGCTGCGGCGCTGGTGCCGTCGGCGGCTGCGGCGTGCCGCTCGGTGCCTGCAGCTGGCGGAGCTGGTCGAGAACGCCGCCGGCATTGGGGGCGCTGGGCCCGGTCGGTGCGGCGGGCGCGCTCTGCGCCGGCGCGCCGTCGATGATCGAGCGCTGGACCCGGCCGCGATTGGCCATGACGGCCAGGATGATCGAGGTCAGGAAGAAGGCACCCGCCAGGATCGCAGTCGTGCGCGTCAGCGCATTGGCCTGGCCGCGGCCGGTCATGAAGCCGCCGGCACCGCCGCCGCCCGAGCCCATGCCGAGCCCGCCGCCCTCGGAGCGCTGCAGCAGGACCACGCCGACGAGCGCGACCACGATGATCAGGTGGATGACGATGATGACGTTCTGCATGTTCTCGACAGACTGAGACTGAAGCTCACGAAATGGGTATGGCGCCGGCCGCCGCCAAGGGCCACCCGCACCGACGAGCCCGCAACGGCCCGCATTCGGCGCGGCACATAGCATGGGCCATGGCCGTGTGCCACCCAGCATTTTGCGCCACGGCTTTCGACGTGCGTTTCTGGTACAATCGCACTAGATTAAGCTGCTCCAAGCGAAGGAAGCCCAGCGATGCCGATCGGTTCGCCCACCGTCGTGACGCTCGATCCCGTGACCGACGACAGGGTGCGGCGTCTGGCCTCGACCAGGCAGCTCAGCGCCGAAAGCCTGGTTCGTGAGGCGATCGAGCAATATGTGTCGCGCGAGGAAACACGGCAGCAGGCGGTCACGGCATGGGATGAGTACCAAGCGACCGGCCTGCATGCGACGGCCGAAGAGACCGACGCATGGCTGGCAAAGCTCGAGGATGGCGAGGATGCCGTCCCGCCTGCATGCCACGTCTGATCTGGTCGCCGGCAGCGTTGCGCGATGTCGAGCGGCTGCACCGCTTTCTCGCCTCCAGGAACCGTCGGGCAGCTCAGCGCGCAATCAAGGCGATTCGTCGCGGAGTCAGACTGCTGGCCGATCATCCGCAAGCAGGACGCGCCGCCGAAGGGATGCCGAGAGAGTATCGGGAATGGCCGATGGCCTTTGGCAGCGGCAGTTATCTCGCTCTCTACCGCCAAGACGGCGAGACCGTGGTGATCCTTGCGGTTCGCCACGGTCGCGAGGGAGACTACAAGGCCTAGCTGATCGCGGAACGCATCCGGTCAGGCGCAGGCGCGCACGATCGCCAGGAAGTCCTCGGCCTTGAGGCTCGCGCCGCCGACGAGCGCGCCATCGACATGGGCCACGTTCATCAGTTCGACGGCGTTCGACGGCTTGACCGAGCCGCCATAGAGCAGCCGCACGCCCGCTGCGGCGGCCTTGCCGAGCAGCCGGGACAGGTCGGCGCGGATCGCCTCGTGCATCTCCGCCACATCGGCCGCGGTCGGGGTCAGGCCCGTGCCGATGGCCCAGACCGGCTCATAGGCGACGACCAGCGTGGCTGCCGTCGCGCCTTCGGGAATCGAGCCGCGCAGCTGCTTCTTGACGACAGCAAGCGCCTTGCCGGCCTCGCGCTCGTCCCTGGTCTCGCCGACGCAGATGATCGGCACCAGCAGCGCCGTCTGCGCGGCCTGCGCCTTGGCCTTCACCGTCGCATTGGTTTCGCCATGCAGCGTGCGGCGCTCGGAATGGCCGACGATGGCGAAGCTCGCTCCAGCGTCAGCCAGCATCGCGGCCGCGATTTCGCCCGTGAAGGCGCCCGCCGCTTGCGTGCTGCAATCCTGCCCGCCGGTCGCGATCCGCGAGCCGATCAGCGCCGCCGTCATCGGATAAAGCATCGTCGCGGGCGGGCAGATCGCCAGATCGACCGCCGCCTTCAAGGCGGCGTCATAGCCCTTGGCCGCCTCGGCCGCGATGGCGAGGTCGGCCTTCACACCGTTCATCTTCCAGTTGCCGGCCACCAGCGGCCTGATGCTGCGCGTCACGTCGATCCTCCCAAATATGCTGCTCCGGCTCTAGCAATGCCCGCACCATGCCGCAATCTCCGAGAAAAAGTGATTTCTGCGCGCTCACCCCACACGAATCCGCACAGGCGATTGCGGCTTGGCGCTCCGGTTCCTATAAGCAGCGCCGGACAAAACCGGCGACGGTGACGTCGGCGCCGCGTCAGGCCCGAAGGTCAGGCTCAAGGAAAGATACATCCCAATGATGATGCAGGGCATCCGCAAGGCGGGCCAGAGCTTGATCGGAAAGCTCATCATCTTCGTCATGTTCGGCTTCCTGATCTTCTCCTTCGCGATCTGGGGCATCGGCGATATTTTCCAGGGCTACGGTCGTAACTCCGTGGCGCGCGTCGGCAAGGCCGAGATCGGCCTCGAGCAGATGCGCACCGCGTTCCAGAACGACGTCCAGGCACTGACCCGCCAGCAGCGCCGCCAGATCACGCCCGAGATGGCCCGCGCTGTCGGGCTCGACCGGCAGGCCCTTTCCCGCCTGATCACGGAATCGGTTCTCGACCAGACGGCGCGGGGCATGCGGCTCGCGGTCTCCGACGAGACCATCCGCAACCTGATCTTCGACGATCCGGTCTTCCGCGACGCCTCCGGCACCTTCTCGGCGGCGCGCTTCAACGAATTGCTGCGCTCGAACAACTTCACGGAGCAGGCCTATGTCCGCGAGCAGCGCGCCACGATCCTGCGCCAGCAGATCGCCGAGATGGTCGTCGGCGCCGTCCTGGCGCCCGGCGCGCTGCAGGAACTCGGCCACCGCCTGCGCAACGAGCGCCGCAGCGTGACCTTCGCCCGGCTGGCGCCAGGCGTCGCGGGCGAGATCCCCGCGCCAACCGAAGCCCAGCTCAAGACCTTCTTCGACGAGCGCAAGGGCGCCTTCCGCGCGCCCGAGCAGCGCACCGCCGAGATTCTCGCGATCTCGGCCGAGGCGCTGGCGGATGCCGGGGCGGTCAGTGAGGACGATGTCAAGGCGCGCTACGAGCAGACCAAGGCACAGCGCTTCACCACGGCGGAGACCCGCACGATCCAGCAGATCACCTTCCCCAATGCCGAGGAGGCGCTGGCCGCCAAGGCGCGCATCGACGCCGGCGAGACCTTCGAGGCCGTCGCCACCGCGCGCAATGTCGCCGACGCCGATCTGACCCTGGGCACCTTCACCCGCACCCAGGTCTTCGACCCGGTGGTCCGCGAGGCCGCTTTCTCGCTGGCTCAGGGCGCCGTCTCAGCGCCGGTCACCAGCGCCTTCGGGCCCGTGCTGCTGCGCGTCACCGTGATCCAGCCGGAAGCCGTCCGGCCTTTCGACGAGGTCGCGGCCGAGGTCCGGACTGAACTCGCTACCAGCCGTGCCGCGAGCCGGATTACCGAGATCCACGACAAGGTCGAGGATCAGCGCGCCGCCGCCAAGCCGCTGGCCGAGATCGCCAAGGAGTTGAACCTGCCGTTGCGCAGCATCGGTCCGGTCGACAACGCCCTGCGCCGCCCTGACGGGACGGTCGAGCAGCCGCTGCCGGGCGGCGACGCCACCGTCCAGGCGATCTTCCGCTCCGATATCGGCGTCGACAGCGAGGCGATCCGCCTGCCCCGCGATACCGGCTATGTCTGGTACGACGTCAAGGCGATCGCCCCGGCCCGCGAGCAGAGCTTCGACGAGGTCAAGGCGCTGGTCGAGGCGCAGTGGCGCACTGAGGAGGTCGCAACCCGGCTCTCGGCCAAGGCGCGCGAACTGGTCGAGCGGCTCGACAAGGGCGAGGCCTTCGATGCCGTCGCGGCGTCCGCGGGGCTGACCACCGAGCAGGCGAGCGAGATCGGTCGCCAGGAGCAGCGCACCGACCTGCCGTCGAATGTCATCAGCCTGATCTTCGGCACCGCGGCCGGCAAGAGCAATTCGGCCTCCGTCGCAGGCGGCGGTCGCATCCTGTTCCATGTCGATGGCGCCACCGTGCCGAGCTATGCCCGCACGACGCAGGAGGCCGACAACTTCGCCCGCCAGCTCGGCGCCAGCGTCAGCGAAGACATCCTCGCCCAGTATGTCGCCGAGCGGCAGAAGGAGCTCGGCGTCGCGATCAACGAGACCGCCTTCCGCAACGCAACCGGCGGCGCGCAGAACTGACGATGAGCGCGTCGCAGGATCACGAGGGCTTCGCGGCCGCCTATGAGGCCGGCACGCCGCAATTGCTGCGGCAGGTGCTGGTCGGCGATTGCGAGACGCCGGTCGCCGCCTTCCTGAAGCTGCGCCACGCGACGACGGGCCCGGCCTTCCTGCTCGAATCGGTCGAGGGCGGGGCCGTGCGCGGGCGCTATTCGATGATCGGGCTGGAGCCGGATTTGATCTGGCGCTGCCATCATGGCGAGGCCTCAATCTGCCGCCCCGCCTTGGGCGATTCCTTCCTGGTCGATCCGCGCCCGGCCTTCGAGAGCCTGCGCGCCTTGCTCGCGGAGAGCGCGATTCCCGAGGGCGAGGCACTGGCTGGCGGCGACGAGCTGCCGCCGATGGCCGCCGGCGTGTTCGGCTATCTCGGCTACGACATGGTCCGGCTGATGGAGCGGCTGCCGGAGCCCAAGGAGACCGGTACCGGCGTGCCAGACGCCATCCTGATGCGGCCTACGCTGATGGTGGTGTTCGATGCCGTGCGCGACGAGATCCATGTCGTGACGCCGGTGCGCCATCAGCCGGGCGTGCCCGCACGCGCGGCCCATGAGCGGGCGCTCGAGCGGCTTGACGCCGTGGTGCGGGCGCTCGAAGGCCCCCTGCCCCCGGAGGCCGCAATCGACATCGCAAGCCTGCCGGATCCCGACATCGTCTCGAACACCACCGAGTCGGAATTCCATGCCATGGTCGCCGCGGCGCAGGACTATGTTCGCGCCGGCGACATCTTCCAGGTCGTGCTGTCGCAGCGCTTCGAGGCGCCGTTCCAGCTTCCGCCCTTCGCGCTCTACCGGGCGCTGCGGCGTGTCAATCCGGCGCCGTTCCTGTGCTATCTCGACTTCGCCGATTTCCAGATCGTCTGTTCAAGCCCCGAGATCCTGGTCCGGCTGCGTGACGACACCGTCACCATCCGCCCGATCGCCGGCACGCGCCGTCGCGGTGCCACCCCCGCCGAAGACGAGGCGCTGGCGCAGGAACTGATGGCCGACCCCAAGGAGCGCGCCGAGCATCTGATGCTGCTCGACCTCGGCCGCAACGATGTCGGCCGCGTCGCGAAGATCGGCACGGTGAAGGTCACCGATTCCTTCTTCATCGAGCGCTACAGCCAGGTCATGCACATCGTCTCGAATGTCGAAGGCGAGATCGATCCGCGCCACGACGCGCTGGCCGCATTGTCGGCCGGCTTCCCCGCCGGTACGGTCTCGGGGGCGCCGAAGGTCCGGGCGATGGAGATCATCGACGAACTGGAGCACGATGCGCGCGGCGCCTATGGCGGCTGCATCGGCTATTTTGGCGCGAACGGCGAGATGGACACCTGCATCGTGTTGCGTACGGCCGTGGTCAAGGACGGGCGCATGCATGTCCAGGCCGGCGCCGGCATCGTCTACGACTCGAACCCGGCCTCCGAGCAGGCCGAATGCGTCAACAAGGCCAAGGCGCTGTTCAAGGCCGCCGAAGAGGCGATCCGATTCGCCGCGAGAGCCGGCCGCGGGCAGTAGGCAGAAAGCACGTCATGCTCGGGCTTGACCCGAGCATCTCCTGGAAAGCGATTCTCGGGTCTGCGCTGCGCTCCGCCCGAGAATGACGCGATCTCCCGTCAGTGTCCCTTGCCATTGGGGACGGTCATCCTGTCGACCCAGGCGATGCCGATCGCCGACAGGATGAACACCGTATGGATCACCGTCTGCAGGATGATGCCGGTCTCGGTGTACTCCGTCGTGCGGCCTGCGCTGCCGATATTGCCGGCCTCGATGAAGGTCCGCAGCAGATGAATAGACGAGATGCCGATGATCGCCATGGCGAGCTTGATCTTGAGCACGCTGGCATTGACGTGGCTCAGCCATTCCGGCTGGTCGGGATGGTTCTGCAGACCGAGGCGGGAGACGAAGGTCTCGTAGCCGCCGATGATGACCATGATCAGCAGGTTCGAGATCATCACCACGTCGATCAGGCCCAGCACGACCAGCATGATCTGCTGCTCCGAGAAATTGAAGGCGTGCGTGATGAGGTGCCACAGCTCCTTGAGGAACAGGAAGACATAGACGCACTGCGCCACGATCAGCCCGAGATAGAGCGGCAATTGCAGCCAGCGCGACGCAAAGATGATCCTCGGCAACGGGCCCAGGCGCCCGGCGGCGGGCCCGGCAAGAGCGGGGGTGTCAGGCGTCTCGCCGGGGTGCGACATGGTCGATCTCAAGTCCTTCGAACGAATGATGCAGTGCAAAATAAGCTGCTGCTAGATGGGGCGAAAGAGGCCATGGCGCAAGCGCTGCCGTGAAAAGCTTCTGCGAACGCGGATCAAGCCATTTGACGACGAAATTTTGACGCTATCATGCGTCAGGCTTTCATCATCACGGCGTAACGGCTACGCTTGGAGATCATCAGAGGACGCGCAAGCTTCCTCTCGCTGGAGAGGAAAGGATTTTCCCATGATCAAGACATTCTCCCTGGTCAAGACCGCGACCGTCGCTATGGCGCTGATCGGCGGCGCGCTGATGGCGGCCCCCGCCAGCGCCGCGCCCTTGAGCGCGACCTCGGGATCGGCCCTGGCACTGGCCACGGGCGGCAACGACCTCGTCGAGACCGTTCAGTATCGGCGCTACGGCTACGGCCCGCGCTATGGCTACCGCGGCGGCTACTATCGCGGCGGACGCGGGGCGGCGGTGGGCGCCGGCATCGCGGCGGGCGTGATCGGCGGCGCGCTTGCGGCCGGTGCGCTGGCAGGGCCTCGTTATGTCGAGCCGGCACCGATCTATGTCGAGCCCGCCCCGGTTTATGGCGCTCCCGTTCGCGCTTACGGCTATGGCGCGTCGGATGTCGATGCGGTGGCGTATTGCTCGCGCCGCTTCCGCAGCTACGACCCCGAGACCGGCACCTACATCGCCTCCGGCGGCGTGGTTCGCGCCTGCCCCTGAGCAGGTCGCCCCTGACATGGGCTGACCGCAAGGACGGCGAGACCTTCTCGCATCGCTGCCTCCCCGCATTGCTGCGGGGAGGTTTTTCTTTGCGGTTGATCGCGCCTATCCTCGCGGCGACCATCCGACTCGGAGCCCTCCCTTGCGTATCGCCACCTGGAACGTCAATTCGGTCCGCCAGCGGCTCGGCCATTTGCTCGATTTTCTGAAGGAGGCCGAGCCGGATGCGCTCTGCCTGCAGGAGATCAAATGCGTCGATGCCGACTTCCCGCGAGCCGAGATCGAGGAGGCCGGCTGGCAGGTCGAAACGCATGGGCAGAAGACCTTCAACGGCGTCGCCATCATCTCGCGCACGAAGCTGGAGGACGTCCGGCGCGGCCTGCCGGGCGACGAGAGCGACGAGCAGGCGCGCTATCTCGAGGGCGTGCTGCCGCTGGGCTCCGGCGTCGTGCGCCTGGCCTCGATCTACCTGCCCAATGGCAACCCGCCCAACACCGAGAAATACCCCTACAAGCTCAGCTGGATGCGGCGACTGACCGCCCATGCGCGGATGCTGCTCGCGCTGGAGGAGCCGCTGGTTCTGGCGGGCGACTACAACGTCATTCCCGACGCGCGCGATGCGCGCGACCCGGCTGCCTGGGTCTCCGACGCCCTGTTCCTGCCGCAGACGCGCGCCGCGTTTCGTGAACTGACCCATCTCGGCCTGACGGAGGCTCTGCGCGCCACCACCGACGACACCGGTCTCTACACCTTCTGGGACTATCAGGCCGGCGCCTGGCAGCGCAACAACGGCATCCGCATCGACCATCTGCTGCTCTCAGCCCAGGCTGCCGACAGGCTTTCGGGCGTGCAGATCATCAAGCATGTGCGCGGCTGGGAGAAGCCGTCCGACCATGTGCCGGTGATGGTCGACCTCAAGGCCGCCTGAGTCGCCCCACGCTATTCGCCGCTGCCGCGCCTGACGCCATCCTTGATGAAGACGCGAAACGGCGTCGTGCCGGTCGCGCTGCCATCGGCCGAGGTCCAGCGGCCGTTGTGGCAGAGCACGCCGCCCTGCGTAGCGAGCGCATCGAAGACGATGCTGTTGCGATAGGTCGTCCCGTTGGGCTCGATGGCGCGGAACTGCGTCCTGCACTGCCCGCCGGACACCACGGGATCGTAGTCGTGGATCATGATGCCGCCGCCGCCCGTGCTCGGAAAAGGGTCGGCGAGCACCGGCCAAGATTCGTAGTTCTGCTGCGCCATGGCGGCGGCGCTGGTCAGAAGCGCCAGGGCGGTCCCCAGACCCAGCGGAACGACTTTTCGGAATGATATGATCATGCGCATCGAACGGACCCCTTGCGGTTCTGTTCGGGATACGCCCGGGGCGAGACCGCGGATGCGGCGGCCGATACGGCTCAGCGCTGCGGCGCGCGCGAGCCGGCAACCTGCTGGCGTTCGATCAGGGCCAGCGCGGCCGTGCGATCGCTTGCGGAGGCGGACGCGAAGGCGACCTCGTGTCGCTCGATGATCCAGGCGTCGCGAGCGGGATCCGCGCTCTCGCGGGCCAGTGACAGCCACATCAACCCGAGCACGGGCTGGCGGGGCAGGCCCTCGCCGCCGCGCAGCAGCAGCTCGCCGAACACCGCGCGCGCCGGGGCGTAGCCCTTCTCCGCAGACAGCTTCATCCAGCGCGCCGCCTGCCTGGCGTCGCGGCGGGTGCCCTGGCCGTTCATGTAGAGCCGGCCGAGATTGTACTGGCCTTCCGGGTCGCCGAAATAGGAGGCGGCGTAGTGGAACATGTCGAAGGCACGGTCGATATTGGGCTTCACATAGCTGCCCTTGATGCCATCCATGAAATAGCCGCCGAGCGCCACAAACGCGCCGCCGACGATGCGGCCATCCGCAGTGCCGGGCGTGGCGTCGGCATTCTCGTCGGCGATCTTCGAGAAATACTCGAAGGCCTTGAGATCATTGGTCGGCACGCCCTCGCCGCCGGCATACATCCGGCCGAGCTTGAACTGGGCCGTGAGATGTCCCTGGGCCGCGGCATATTCGAGAGCACGGACGGCTCCGGCCTTGTCGCCGGCTGTGGAATCTCGCATCCAGGCCTTGATCGCGTCCCGCGCGCTGCTGAACGGCGCGAGCGGAAGCGCGGTGTGGGCTGTGGGGGCGTTGGGGGCCGGCGCGATGGTCGCGGCGCCCGCAGCGCCGGACTGCGGAGCGTCCGGCTCGGGCAAGGCGATGCCCGGAATCGGGCGCGGCGGGATCGGACCACGACCGCTGGCGGAATCCTGCGCCCAGGCGGCCTGCTGGCCGCCCAGGACGAGGACAAACGCTGCGATCGTGAGGTCAGATATCCGCATAGCAATGAGTCTCGGCCGCGCCTCCAGGATGGGTCACGGCCCCACCCTTGGCGGAGCCGACCGTCTGCGCATATTTCCAGAGCGCGCCGGAGTTGTAGTCGGTCTTCCGCGGCACCCAGCTCTTACGACGCTCCTCAAGTTCGGCATCAGAAAGGCGGACTGCGAGCTTTCCTGTGATCGCATCGAGCTCGATGATGTCGCCGTCGCGGATCAGCCCGATCGGCCCGCCAACAGCAGCCTCAGGCCCGACATGGCCGACGCAGAAGCCGCGCGTCGCGCCCGAGAAGCGGCCGTCCGTGATGAGCGCGACCTTGTCGCCCATGCCCTGCCCGTAGAGAGCGGCCGTCGTCGAGAGCATCTCGCGCATGCCCGGGCCCCCCTTGGGACCCTCGTAGCGGATGACGAGCACGTCGCCGACCTTGTATTTGCGCTTGCTGACGCAGGCGAAGGCATCCTCCTCGCAATCGAAGCAGCGCGCCGGGCCGGTGAAAACCAGGCTTTCGGCCGGCATGCCGGCGATCTTCACGATCGCGCCCTCAGGCGCCAGATTGCCCTCGAGGCCGACCACGCCGCCATTGTCCGACAGCGGCTTGTTGGCGGGGCGGATGACATCCTGCTCGTCGTTCCATTTCACCGAGGCAAGGTTCTCGGCAATGGTGCGGCCGGTGACCGTCATGCAGTCGCCATGCAGGAAACCGTGGTCGAGCAGGGTCTTCATCAGCAGCGGGATGCCGCCAACCTCGAACATGTCCTTGGCGACGTATTTTCCGCCGGGCTTCAGATCGGCGATGTAGGGGGTCTTCTTGAAGATCTCGGCGACGGCGAAGAGATCGAAATCGATGCCGCATTCATGCGCGATCGCCGGCAGGTGCAGCGCGCCATTGGTCGAGCCGCCCGAGGCCGCGACGACCATCGCGGCGTTTTCCAGCGCCTTGCGGGTGACGATGTCGCGCGGGCGGATGTTCCGGGCGATCAGCTCCATCACCATCTCGCCGGCGGTGTAGCAGAAGGTGTCGCGCACGTCGTAGGGCGCGGGCGCGCCGCAGCTATAGGGCAGCGCCAGGCCGATCGCCTCGGCGACGGTGGCCATGGTGTTGGCGGTGAACTGCGCGCCGCAGGAGCCCGAGGACGGGCAGGCCGCCTCTTCCAGTTCCTTGAGGTCCTCGTCGGACATCGCGCCGACCGAATGCTTGCCGACGGCCTCGAACACGTCCTGCACGGTGACGGGCTTGCCCTTGAAGGTGCCCGGCAGGATCGAGCCGCCATAGATGAAGATGGAGGGCACGTTCAGGCGCACCATCGCCATCATCATGCCCGGCAGCGACTTGTCGCAGCCGGCCAGGCCGACGAGCGCGTCATAGCAATGGCCGCGCATGGTCAACTCGACCGAGTCGGCGATGCATTCGCGCGAGGCCAGCGACGACTTCATGCCCTGGTGGCCCATGGCGATGCCGTCAGTCACGGTGATCGTGCAGAACTCGCGCGGCGTCCCCTGCGCCGAGGCAACGCCCTTCTTGACCGCCTGAGCCTGGCGCATCAGCGAGATGTTGCAGGGGGCGGCCTCGTTCCAGCAGGAGGCGACGCCGACGAAGGGCTGCGAAATCTGGCGGGCGGTCATGCCCATCGCGTAATAATAGGAGCGGTGCGGGGCGCGGGCCGGGCCAACGCTCACATGCCGGCTGGGAAGCCTGGACTTGTCGAAAACACGCGCATCCATCGTCTTTTTTTCCTCGTTCCGCCCTGCGCTGTGACGCGCGCGGCAGATGTGCCACGCAGCCTCAGCCGGGCGCAACGCTACACCCTCCTGCCCTGCAGACGCGGAACCGGCTCCAGCGACTGCGTGGCAGACTTTAATTTGTCTATATCTCAGTGACTTATCGCGCCTCCTAGCTGGGCGCGCTTTGTGGCGGCATCGCGGCAATTGTTCCACGGACGGAGCTCGCCGGATGCGAAGCTTTCAAGCTGTTGCGGACATGCAACAGACAGCGTCGCAGCAAATCTCAGCCAGCAAGGGGGCGCTGCCTCGAGAGCAGCGCCGGGATGCAGGACGGTTACAAGGCGGCGTTGGATATGCCGGCGCTAAAGCACCAACGGCAGGACGAAGAAGCCGCCAACCACCACCACGGCCAGCGCCAGCGCCGTCATCGGCAGGTGCTTCTCGATGAAGATGCGGATGTCGTCGCCATAGAAGCGCAGCGCCACCGCGATCATCATGAAGAAGGTAACGCGGGAGACGACCATGCCGATCGTGAACTTCCAGATGTCGAAATGCAGAAAGCCCGACATGATCGTCACGATCTTGAACGGGATCGGCGTCAGGCCCTTGGTGACGAGAACCCAGAACCAGTAGTCCTGCGAGGTGGCGATCAGGCTCGCGGCCTTGTCCTGCAGGCCATAGAGCGAGATCAGCCAGGAACCGACGGAGTCGTAGAGCAGCGCGCCGATGGCGTAGCCCAGATAACCGCCGAGCACGGCGCCGAGCGAACAGACGCCGGCATAGAACCAGGCCCGGTCAGGCCTGGCGATGCACATCGGCAGGAGCAGCGGCAGTGGCGGCAGCGGGCTGAACGAGCTTTCGACGAAGGTCAGTGCAAACAGCAGCCACGGGGCGCCGGGATGCGACGCATAGGAGACGCACCAGTCATAGGCTCGCTTGAGCATGGCGTGGGAACAACCGGTCCTGGGTTAGCGGCAGCAAGGCGCATGGCAGCTCTGCGCCGCGCGCATTTAACCGCCTCGGTGGAAGATTGCCAGAGGTGTCTTACGCTAAGGTCAATTTGACGACGGAGTCGTGACCGGATGCAGGCCACGACTCCGAAAAGGCGCTCACGACAGCCGCGCCAGAGCCTCGGCGATCTTGATCTTGCGCGCTTCAGCCGCCGCCTTGCGCTCGCGGTTCTCCTCGACGATCTCGTCGGGGGCGCGGGCCATGAAATCGGGATTGCCGAGCTTCTTGTCGACGACCGCGATGTCCTGGTCGAGCTTGGCCATCTCCTTGGTCAGGCGGGTGCGCTCGACCTCGAGATCGATGATGCCGGCGAGCGGCAGCGCCGCGACCTCGCCGCGCACGATGATCTGCGCCGATTGCGGCGGCGACGCCGCCTCGAAAGCGATCTGCGAGATGCGCGCCAGGCGCTCAATCATCGGCCGCCAGCTCTCGATCGTGGCCCGCGTCGCGGCCGAAGCATTGACGAGCACCAGAGGCGCCTGCGTCCCCGCCGGGACGTTGACCTCGGAGCGGACCGAGCGGATGTCGGAGATCAGATCGACGACGAAACCGATCTCGGCCTCCGCCGCCGCATCCTTCAATGCCGCGAGATCGGGCCAGCGCGTCAGGCAGACCAGCGCATCATCGCCCTCCGTCAGCTTGCGCGGAGCGCCCTCGCCGGCCTTCTGCGCCCAGAGTTCCTCGGTGAGGAAGGGCATGAAGGGGTGCAGGAGCTGGCAGATCAGGTCGATGACATGCGCCACCGTGGCCTGCGTCTCGGCCTTCTCGGCGGGATCGACACCCTCGCCCTGCAGGACGGGCTTCGCCAGCTCCAGATACCAGTCGCAGAACTGGTTCCAGACGAAGCGATAGGCGGCGCCCGCCGCCTCGTTGAACTTGAAGCTCGGGATGCCCGCCGCGATGCCTTCGGCAGCGGTGGCGGCCTCGCTCAGGATCCAGCGGTTGAGCGGCAGCTTCACCTGCGCCGGGTCGAAGCCGGCGACGCGGGCGCAGCCGTTCAGTTCGGCGAAACGGGCCGCGTTCCAGATCTTGGTCGCGAAGTTGCGGTAGCCCTCGACGCGCGCGGTCGAGAGCTTGATGTCGCGCCCCTGTGCCGCCATCGCGGCCAGCGTGAACCGCAGCGCATCGGCGCCGTACTGGTCGATCAGCGTCAGCGGATCGATGACGTTGCCCTTCGACTTCGACATCTTCGCGCCCTTCTCGTCGCGAACGATGGCGTGGATGTAGACGTCCTTGAACGGCACCTCGTCCATGAAGTTGAGGCCCATCATCATCATCCGGGCGACCCAGAAGAAGATGATGTCGAAGGCGGTGACCAGCGTCGCGGTCGGGTAATAGCGTTTCAGCTCGCTGGTCTCGTCGGGCCAGCCGAGCGTCGAGAACGGCCACAGTGCCGAGGAGAACCAGGTGTCGAGCACGTCCTCGTCACGGGTGAGCTGGACGGCTCCGCCGTAATGGCCGAGCGCCAGCGCCTGCGCGGCGGCTTCCGATTCGGCGACGAAGCATTCCCCGTCCGGCCCGTGCCAGGCCGGGATCTGGTGCCCCCACCAGAGCTGGCGCGAGACGCACCAGGGCTCGATGTTCTCGAGCCAGTCGTAATAGACCTTGGTCCAGCTCTCGGGCGTGAACTTAGTGCGGCCGTCCTGCACCGCCTTGAGCGCGCGGTTGGCGAGCGGCTTGACGTCGACATACCACTGGTCGGTCAGCCAGGGCTCGATCACCACGTCCGAGCGGTCGCCATGTGGCACGGTGTTGGTGTTGGGCTCGACCTTGGCGAGGAAACCGCGCGCGGCCATCAGCGCCACCACGGCCTTGCGGGCAGCGAAGCGGTCGAGGCCATGCAGGGCGAGCGCGTCCGGCTCAGGCGCACTGCCCGCCAGGAAATCCTCGTTGTCGGAGAGCAGAATATTCGCCTCGCCGTCGAGGATGTTGATGACGGCGAGCTTGTGGCGCTTGCCGACCTCGAAATCGTTGAAATCATGCGCAGGCGTGATCTTGACCGCACCGGTGCCCTTCTCGGGGTCGGCATAATCATCGCCGAAGATCGGGATGACGCGGCCGACCAGCGGCAGCACGACATTGCGGCCGATCAGATGGCCGAGCGTCTCGTTCTCGGGATGGACGGCGACGCCGGTGTCGCCCAGCATCGTCTCCGGCCGCGTCGTCGCGACGGTGATGAAGGTCGAGGCGTCGTCGGCATCGTAGGACGCGCCTTCGAGCTGATAGTTGAAATAGTAGAGATGCCCATTCGGGTCCTTGCTCAGGATCTTGTCGAGCTTGGCCGCGTCGAACTCATCCTCGCCGCCGCGCTGCCATTTGAACGAGCCGGTCTTCTCGACCTGGATGACCTCGAGGTCGGAAATCGCGGTCTGGAACTTCGGGTCCCAGTTCACCAGGCGCTTGGCGCGGTAGATCAGGCCCTGCTTGTGCAGGCCGACGAAGACCTTGAGCACGGCCTGGCTCAGCCCTTCATCCATGGTGAAGCGCTCACGCGACCAGTCGCAGGAGGCGCCGAGCCGCTTCAACTGGTTGACGATCGTCCCGCCCGATTCCTCTTTCCACTTCCAGACCTCGGCCAGGAAGGCCTCGCGGCCCATCGTCCGGCGATCGGTCTTGTTCTCGGCGGCGAGCCTGCGCTCGACGACCATCTGGGTAGCGATGCCGGCATGGTCGGTGCCCGGCTGCCAGAGCACGTCCTTGCCGCGCATGCGCTCGAAGCGGCAGAGCGCGTCCTGCAGCGTGTTGTTCAGCGCATGACCCATATGCAGCGAGCCCGTGACGTTGGGCGGCGGGATCACGATGCAATAGGGCTCGGCGCCCGGCGCCGCGCCGCGGCCAGCGGCAAACGCGTTGGCGTCCTCCCAGGCCTTGCTGATGCGCGCCTCGACGGCGGCCGGCTCGAATGTCTTGTCCATCATCGCTTCGCTCGAACGCAAAACGGCCGGGGTCATGCCCCGGCCGAAAGATAGAAGGCCTGAAAGCTCGGAGGACTTAAGACCCCAAGCGCACCCCTCGCGTCAACCATGCCCACTGCGGCAGGCGCGTCGCGCCGCAGCTGTGGCCGGTCAGCCAGATGGCAGATGCTAGAACGGGATGTCGTCGTCGAGATGGCTCGAGGACGAGCGCCCGCCGCCGCTGCTGGTGCCGCCACCCGCCATCGCCGGCTGGCGCGAGCCGCCACCGCCGCTGCTGGGGCCCGACCGGCCGAAGGACGAGCCCGAGGAGCGATCCTCCATCGCGCCGCCGCCCTCGCCATACTCGTCGGAGCCGCCCTGGCCGCGGCTGTCGAGAATGGTCAATTCGCCTCGGAAGCGCTGCAGCACGATCTCGGTGGTGTACTTCTCGACGCCGGACTGGTCCTGCCATTTGCGGGTCTGGAGCTGGCCCTCGACATAGATCTTCGAGCCCTTCTTCAGATACTGCTCGGCGACCTTGGCGAGGTTCTCGTTGAAGATCACGACCGAGTGCCACTCGGTGCGCTCCTTCTTCTCGCCCGACTGCTTGTCGCGCCAGGTCTCCGACGTCGCGATGCGCAGATTGACGACCGGCTCGCCCGAGCCGAGACGCCGGACCTCGGGATCGCGGCCGAGATTGCCGACCAGAATGACCTTGTTGACGCTGCCAGCCATGAGAGGCTCCATTTCCTGCGCACATCGAAACCGGCTTGCAACCGGAGCCGGACCCTAACGGCTGACTGCGCCACTATCAATCATGTTCCCGTTTTGTTCAAGGCTCGATTCGCGAGTTGTCCCCGTTATTGTGCAGGGCGCCGCGCGGCACGCAGCTTAGCGCCTGTCAGGGCGCCTCTCCCTCGTAGCGGACGCCAAGCGAAGCCAGCGCACGCCAATAGCCGGGATAGGTCTTTCCGACGCAAGCCGGATCGAGAATGGTGATGCCCGCGATCCGCAGGCCCGCCAGCGCGAAGCTCATGGCGATGCGGTGATCGGCGAAGCTGTCGATCTCGGCCGGCAGCCGTTGCCCGGCCAGCGTCGGATCGGAGGCGACGAGGAGATCGTCGCCCTCCTCCGTGCCGAGACCGGGCCGGATGCGGCACAGGCCCTGGGCCAGGGCCGCGACGCGGTCGCATTCCTTGACGCGCAGATTGGCGATCCCCGTGAAGCGCACCGGCGTCGCATTGAAGGCGGCCAGCACGGCGAGCGTCGGCACGGCGTCCTGCATCTGGGCTCCGTCGATCACGGCCGGCAGATGCGGGAAGGCGGCGATATGGGCATAAGCGCGCGCATCCGGCTGGGTGAAGGCATCGGCCGCGACGCCGAGGTCGATGGCGCCACCCGTCAGCACCTCGGCGGCCCAGAGATAGGTCGCGGCGGAAGCGTCGGGCTCGATCAGGAGGTCGCTCGCGCGGTAGCCCGTCGGGCGAACCCGCCATGTCGCCGCATCGGTCTGCTCGACATCGGCGCCGAAAGCCCGCATCGACGCCAGCGTCAGGTCGATATAGCCGCGCGCACCGATCTCGCTGCCGGTCAGCGCGATCTCCACCGGCCCCTCGCCGCAGGCCGCCGCCATCAGCAGCGCCGAGACATATTGGCTCGACAGCCCGCCATCGATCTCGACCCGCCCCGCCGGGAAGGCGCCTCGCCCGGCGACGGTGACCGGAGGACAGCCGCTCGGCGCCTCGACCACCACGCCGAGCGAAGCCAGTGCCGCGACCAGCGGCGCGATCGGGCGCTTGCGCATATGCTCGTCGCCATCGATGACGACCGCGCCCTCGACCAGCGCCGCCGCGGCGGTGAGGAAGCGCGTAGCGGTCCCGGCATTGCCGAGGAACAGCGGTGCTGCCGGCGCGCGCAGGCGCCCGTCGCCCGTGACGACGAAGGTCGTGTCATCCGGCTCGTCGACGTTGACCCCCATCGCGCGCAGGGCCTGGGCCATATAGCGGGTATCGTCGCTCTTCAGCGCGCCGGAGAGCCGGCTGGTGCCCGTGGCGAGGCCTGCGACCAGCAAGGCGCGGTTGGTGATCGACTTCGAGCCCGGCGGCATGACGCGCCCACGCAGAGGCCCCTGTGGCGGGACGATGGTGAGCGTGCGGAGATCGGGAGCGTGCATCGTCGTCTTTTACCCTGCGGGTTCGGGTCCGGCACGCCCATAACCGGTCGCGCGTGCCAGCGGAAGCATGGCCGGTCGGACCCAGACGCTCGCGCCGCTACCCGTGCCGCTCCTCGCGGATCTTCGGCAGGAACCAGGCGAGCAGCCCGATCGCCGGCAGGAAGGAGCAGATCGCGTAGACCGCGTCGATCCCGATCCGGTCGGCGAGTTCGCCCAGGATCGCGGCCGCGACACCGCCGAGCCCGAAGGACAGGCCGTAGAACAGCCCGCCGACGAGGCCGATCCGCCCGGGCATCAGCTCCATCGCGTAGATCAGGATGGCCGCAAAGGCGCTCGACATGATCACGTTGATGACGATGGTCAGCACGCCCGTCCAGAACAGGTCGGCGAAGGGCAAGGCGAGCGTGAAGGGCAGCGCGCCGAGGATCGAGAACCAGATGATCTTGTTGCGCCCGATCCGGTCTCCCAGCATGCCGCCGAACAAGGCGCCGGCCGCCGAAGAGGCGAGGAACAGGAAGAGCATGATCTGCGAGCTCTGCACCGACACCCCGAACTTGCCCATCAGGTAGAAGGTGTAAAACGAGCTGAAGCTTTGCGAATAGGCGTTCTTCGAGAACAGCAGGATGACGAGGATCGTCACCGCCAGGGCGACCGCGCCAGCCGAGCGGACCGGGCCGGCAGCCGCCACGCCCTTGGGAGCCGATGGTGACGCCGCCTGCTGGCGCCGCAGTTGCGCATAGCGCCCCGCCGTCCAGGTCAAAAGCAGCATCGCGAGCAGCGCGGCGGCCGAGAACCAGGCCAGGCTGGTCTGGCCGCGCGGCACGATGATGAAGGCCGCCAGCAGCGGCCCGAGCGCCCCGCCCGTCTGGCCGCCGACCTGGAAGATGCCCTGCGCCAGCCCGTGCCGCCCGCCCGATGCGTTGCGCGCCATGCGCGTCGCCTCCGGATGGAAGATCGAGGAGCCCAGCCCGACGCAGCCCGCCGAGAGCAGCAGCAGCGGATAGCTGCCGGCATAGGCGAGCCCGACCAGCCCGGCCAGCGTGAAGCCCATGCCCGCCACCATCGAGTAGGGCATCGGGGTCTTGTCGGTATAGGCGCCGACCAGCGGCTGGAACAGCGAGGCGGTGATCTGGAAGGTCAGCGTGATCAGCCCGATCTGGCCGAAATCGAGCCCATAGGCGGTCTTGATGATCGGATAGATCGCCGGGATCAGCGACTGCATCAAGTCGTTGAGAAGATGCGTCGCGCTCAGCGCGATCAGCACGGGCATGGCGGCGCTACGGGCTGGGCTGGCAGCTGTGCTGGTCGTCATGTCCGGCCTTCGTCCTGCGTCCTGTCCGGCTGACCGATGTGGCGAGCCGGCCAAGTGATTGGACCCGGACGAAGCGCGGCGCCAGCCGAAATCATGCAAGGATGTCATGCATCTCCGAAACGATTGTCATGGCCGCCACGCCCCGCAACTCTTGCCTGCCGGCCCGATCTGTCGCTAAGGCCTCTCGCAAGCCCGCACGCGACGATCGCGCGGCCGATAGAGGATTTCAGCCCGATGAGCATCGCAAGCGGCCGGCCGATCCTGGCCATGCCAGGGCCGACCAATATTCCCGACCGCGTGATGCAGGCGATGATGCGCCCGGCCGAGGAGTTGTCCTCGCAGTCGATCGTCGGTTTGACCGAGTCGATCCTGATCGATCTCAAGCGCATCTTCCGCACGCAAGGAGAGACCTTCGTCTACGCCGCCAACGGCCATGGCGGCTGGGAGGCGGCGCTGAGCAATGTGCTGTCGCGCGGCGACAAGGTCCTGGTGCTCGCGAGCGGCCGCTTCGCCATCGGCTGGGGCGAGATGGCGCGCTTCATGGGCGCCGACACCGAGGTCCTCGCCGGCAGCTGGCGTGCGGCCGTCGACCCGGCCGCCGTCGAGGCGCGGCTGCGCGCCGACACCGGCCACACGATCAAGGCTGTGATGGTTGTGCAGGTCGACACGGCCTCGGGCGTCGTCAACGACATTCCGGCGATCCGCGCGGCGATCGATGCCGCCAACCACCCTGCCCTGTTCATGGTCGATGGCGTCGCCTCGGTCGGCTGCATGCGATTCGAGATGGACGAATGGCGCATCGACGTCGCCATGTCGGCCTCGCAGAAGGGGCTGATGTCCTCGCCGGGCCTTGCCGTCGTCGCGGCCAGCCCGAGGGCGCTCGCCGCCCATGCCCTCGCCGACATGCGCACCGGCTACTGGGACTGGACCGGGCGCATGAACACGATCGCCTATATGAAGCATTGCGGCACCGCGCCGGAGCATCTGCTCTTCGGCTTGCGCGCCGCCTTCGACATGATCTTCGAGGAAGGGCTGGAGGCGGTCTGGCAGCGCCATGCCATCCTCGCCCGCGCCACCCATGCCGCCGTCGAAACCTGGGCGACCGGGCAGGTGTTGGGCTTCAGCGTGCCGGAGCCGGCGCAGCGCTCGCCTTCGGTCACGACGATCCTGGTCGAGGGCTTCAACGCCGCCACCATCACCGACTTCACCCGCGACGTCTGCGGCGTCTCGCTCGGGCTTGGCATCGGCGACTACACCGGCAAGGCCTTCCGCATCGCCCATATGGGTCATTTCAGCGCGGCGACGCTGCTGGGTACCCTCGGCGCGGTCGAGATCGCGCTGCAGGCGAAGAGCGTGCCGCACGGTTCGGGTGGCGTCGCGGCGGCCGTGGCGGCCCTGAGCGCGGCGGTCGCCTGACGAAGGCGATCGAGGCTCGCCACGCGCGCGCTGATTGCGCCAGGTCAAGGCGGGCGGGTCCGGCTTGCTGTTGACGCCTGCGGGACGCAGAGATGCAGAGCCCCGCCCCGAGGTCGATGATGCCCATGACGCGAATTGCGAGCGCTGCGCTGCGCGCCAAGCTGACGACGGCGGAGGCCGCGGCCGCGCTCATCCCGTCCGGGGCGACGCTGGGCCTGAGCGGCTTCACCGGATCGGGCTACCCCAAGGCGGTGCCGATGGCGCTGGCCGCGCGCATCGAGGCGGCCCACGCCGCAGGCGATCCGTTCAAGGTCAGGGTCTGGACCGGCGCCTCGACCGGCCCCGAGCTCGACGGCGCGCTCGCCAAGGCCGACGGCATCGAGTTCCGCCTGCCCTACAACTCGGACCCCATCGCCCGCGAGAAGATCAACAGCGGGCAGATGGAGTATTTCGACATGCATCTGTCGCAGGTCGCGCCGATGGCCTGGCAGGGCTTTCTCGGGCCGCTCGACATCGCGGTGATCGAGGTCAGCGGCATCAGGGCCGATGGCGCGCTGATCCCCTCCTCCTCGATCGGCAACAACAAGACCTGGCTCGACCGCGCCGACAAGGTCATCCTCGAGGTCAACCGCTGGCAGAACCCGCTGCTGGAGGGCATGCACGATGTCTATTACGGCACCGCCCTGCCGCCGAACCGCGTCCCGATCCCGCTGCTGCGCCCGCAGGACCGCATCGGCGAGCCCTATCTGCGCTGCGACCCCGCCAAGATCATCGCCATCGTCGAGACCGAGGCGCCCGACCGCAACTTGCCCTATGCCGCGCCCGACGCGACGGCCGCCGCCATCGCTGGCCATCTGATCGAATTCCTGCGCCATGAAGTGGCACGCGGCCGCCTGCCTGCCTCGCTGCTGCCGCTGCAATCGGGCGTCGGCAACATCACCAACGCCGTCCTGTCTGGCCTGCTCGACGCGCCCTTCGAGAACCTGACCTCCTATACCGAGGTGATCCAGGACGGCATGATCGACCTGATCGACGCCGGCAAGCTGACCTTCGCGTCGGCGACCGCCTTTTCGGTCAGTCCCCAGGCGGCCGACAAGCTCAACGCGAACATGGCGCGCTACCGTGACAAGATGATCCTGCGGCCGCAGGAGATCAGCAACCATCCCGAATTGGTCCGCCGGCTGGGCTGCATCGCCATGAACGGGCTGATCGAGGCCGACATCTACGGCAATGTGAACTCGACCCACGTCATGGGCTCCTACATCCAGAACGGCATCGGCGGCTCCGGCGATTTCGCCCGCAACGCCTATGTCTCGATCTTCATGACGCCCTCGACCGCCAAGAAGGGCACGATCTCGGCCATCGTGCCGCAGGCCAGCCATGTCGACCACATCACCCAGGACGTGCAGGTGATCGTGACCGAGCAGGGCCTGGCCGATCTGCGGGGCCTCAGCCCCAAGCAGCGGGCGAAGCTCATCATCGCCAACTGCGCCCATCCCGCCTACCGGCCGATGCTCGAAGATTATTTCCGGCGCGCGCTCGCCGGCTCCTACGGCCAGCAATCGCCCTGCCTGCCCTGCGAATCCCTGTCCTGGCACCAGCGCTTCATCGAAACCGGGACGATGCAGGGCTGAAACAGCCACCATCGTGAACAAGTCCTCGACGCCTTCGCTCGAATGCAAGCCGTCGCCGAAGGCCTATCTTTGCGAACCTCCCCTATGGCTTGGCCGACAGGAGGGGGACGTCGATGGCCTTGAAGATGATGATCGCGACGGCGGCTGCCATGATGCTCCGGCAGATGCCGGACATGAAGCCGGTCAAGCAGAGCCCGCTCGTGGCGCATGCGCCCGACGATCTCGGCATGGAGGACGCGCCGATCGAGCCGACCTGGATCATTGCCGGCACGCCCAAGGCGCGCGTCGCGATGCATTCCCGCAGCAGCGACGACACCGCCAGCACCGCGGTCTGGGACTGCACGGCCGGGGAATTCCGCTGGTTCTTCGATTGGGACGAGACCGTCGTCATCCTCGAGGGCGAAGTCCATGTCACCGCCGAGGACGGGACGCAGCGCACCCTGCGAACCGGGGATATCGGCTATTTCGCCGGCGGCACCTGGGCGACCTGGCGCATCGATACCTACCTGCGCAAGATCGCCTTCTGCCGCAAGCGCTTCCCGACGCCCGTCGTCCTGGCCTACCGCCTGCGCAACATGCTGCGCGGCAATCCGGCGACACCGGGGCGTCTCGCAGCCTGACGCGGGCGCCTCAGCGGTTCTCCACCCAGACCGTCTCCTCGGTCCAGCCGAGTTCCTGAAACTCCCGCGCCCGCAACGGCGCGTCCTCGACGCTGAAGAACTCGTCGAGCTGCGGCGGGGCGACAGCCGTCCCGCTCAGCATCGCGTGGGCCTGCCCGCGATGATGGATCTGGTGCTGGAAGAGATGCAGCAGCAGACGGTCCAGCCGCTCGTGCTGGATGCGGCTGCGCCGGTCCACCGCGACGATCTGCGAGAAACCGTCCTCGCCGGCCCGCTCGACCACGGCGATCAGCCGTCGGTCGATCTCAGACTGGGCCGCCTTCAGCGACGCGACATCGGCGCAGGGCTCCCGGTCGGCCCAGGCGTCCGGACCCAGCCGGCCGCCCTCCATCGCATCGACATAGAAGCGGTCGATCACGAGGATATGGTTCAGCGTGGCCCGCAGGCTCGGGAAGAAGCCTGTACGCGGCGCCTCGAAGTCCGCCTGCGAAAGCCCTGCGCAGGCAGCCAGCAGGCGGTGATTGGCCCAGGCATTGTTGTGGGCCATCGCACGAAACAGCTGCGCGTCCATCCCGCTCTCCTGCGTGTCGATCAGGCCTCGAACTTTGCGACCGCGCTGCTGTCATCATCTGTCAGGAGGATGGCGGCAACCGACGCCGTCGCGTGATAGGCATATCGGGCACCCGCACCCGGCACTGGCAGGACGCGGCTTTTGCCCTATCTCTACGCTTCATTCCCCACCGGACGCCCCCATGGCTCGTAAACCCACCACCGGCAGCAAGTCTTCCGGCAGCAAGGCCTCCGTCGGCAACAAGACCTCGCTCGCCGACCAGGCGGCGTCGCTGGAGGCGCTGTTCGACGAGGCGCGCAAGACGGATTCGCGCGTCATCTCGGTGCGCGGCGCCCGCGAGCACAATCTCAAGAACGTCGATCTCGCCATTCCCCGCGACAAGCTCGTGGTCTTCACCGGGCTGTCGGGCTCGGGCAAGTCGTCGCTCGCCTTCGACACGATCTACGCCGAGGGCCAGCGCCGCTATGTCGAGTCGCTGTCGGCCTATGCCCGCCAGTTCCTGGAGATGATGAGCAAGCCCGATGTCGACCAGATCGACGGGCTCTCGCCGGCGATCTCGATCGAGCAGAAGACGACCTCGAAGAACCCGCGCTCCACCGTCGGCACCGTCACCGAGATCCACGACTATATGCGCCTGCTCTGGGCGCGCGCCGGCATCCCCTATTCGCCCGCCACCGGCCTGCCGATCGAGAGCCAGACCGTGCAGCAAATGGTGGATAGGCTGACCGAGCTGCCGGAGAAGACCCGCGGCTATCTGCTCGCGCCGGTGGTGCGCGGCCGTAAGGGCGAGTTCCGCAAGGAGATGGCGGAGTGGCTGAAGCGCGGCTTCCAGCGCGTCAAGGTCAATGGCGAGTTCGTCGAGATTTCGGACGCGCCGGCCCTCGACAAGAAGTTCAAGCACGACATCGACGTCGTCGTCGACCGCATCGTGATCCGGCCCGATCTCGGCGCCCGCCTCTCCGACTCGCTGGAGCAGGCGCTGGAGCTGACCGACGGCATCGCCGTCTTCGAATATGCCGACGAGAAGGAGGAGAACGGCGAGGCCAGGCGCGTCACCTTCTCCTCGAAATTCGCCTGCCCGGTTTCCGGCTTCACGATCCCCGAGATCGAGCCGCGCCTGTTCTCCTTCAACAACCCCTTCGGCGCCTGCCCGGCCTGCGACGGGCTCGGCCACGAGATGCGCATCGACCCGGACATGATCGTGCCGGACTCCTCGCTCTCACTGAAGAAGGGCGCCATCGCCCCCTGGGCCAAGTCGACCTCGCCCTATTACGGCCAGACGCTGGAATCGCTCTCCCGCCATCTCGGCTTCTCGATGACCAAGCCATGGGCCGAATTGCCCGACAGCGCCAAGATCTCGATCCTGTTCGGCACCGGCGCCGAGCCAGTCCGCATGGCCTACAACGACGGACTGCGCGCCTATGAGGTCCGGAAGCCCTTCGAGGGCGTCATCACCAATATGGAGCGGCGCTGGAAGGAGACGGAATCGGACTGGGCCCGCGAGGAGATCGGCCGCTTCATGTCGGAGACGCCGTGCAAGGCCTGCCAGGGCTTCCGCCTCAAGCCCGAGGCGCTCGCGGTCAAGCTCGACATGCACCATATCGGCGAGATCTCCCGGCTTTCGGTCAAGGATGCGCTGGCCTGGGTCTCCCGCCTGCCCTCGCGGCTCAGCAAGAAGCAGAACGAGATCGCCCCGCGCATCCTCAAGGAAATCCGCGACCGGCTGACCTTCCTGCTCGATGTCGGCCTGGAATACCTGACGCTGGCCCGCGCGTCGGGCACGCTCTCGGGCGGCGAGAGCCAGCGCATCCGCTTGGCCAGCCAGATCGGCTCCGGGCTGACCGGCGTGCTCTATGTGCTCGACGAGCCCTCGATCGGCCTGCACCAGCGCGACAACGAGCGCCTGCTCGGGACGCTTCGCCGGCTCAGGGACCTCGGCAACACCGTCATCGTCGTCGAGCATGACGAGGACGCGATCCTCACCGCCGACTATGTCGTCGATGTCGGCCCCGGCGCCGGCATCCATGGCGGCGAGATCGTCGCCCAGGGCACGCCGCAGCAGATCCTCGACAACCCGAACTCGCTCACCGGCAAATACCTCACCGGCGAGATGTCGGTCGCCGTCCCCGTCCGCCGCCGCAAGGCGCAGAAGGGTCGCAGCCTCAAAATCGTCGGCGCGCGCGGCAACAACCTCAAGGACGTCACGGTCGATATCCCGCTCGGGCTGTTCACCTGCATCACCGGCGTCTCCGGCGGCGGCAAGTCGACGCTGGTCATCGACACGCTCTACAAGGCCGTCGCGCGCAAGCTCAACGGCGCGATCGACCACCCTGCCCCGCATGACCGCATCGAGGGCATCGAGCATCTCGACAAGGTCATCGACATCGACCAGTCGCCGATCGGCCGCACGCCGCGCTCCAACCCCGCGACCTATACCGGCGCCTTCACGCCGATCCGCGAATGGTTTTCCGGCCTGCCCGAGGCCAAGGCGCGCGGCTACCAGGCCGGCCGCTTCTCGTTCAACGTCAAGGGCGGCCGCTGCGAGGCCTGCCAGGGCGACGGCGTCATCAAGATCGAGATGCACTTCCTGCCGGATGTCTACGTCACCTGCGACGTCTGCAAGGGCCGCCGCTACGACCGCGAGACGCTGGAGGTGAAATACCGCGACCACTCCATCGCCGACGTGCTCGACATGTCGGTCGAGGAGGCCAAGGATTTGTTCAAGGCGGTGCCCTCGATCCGCGACAAGATGGAGACGCTCGCCCGCGTCGGGCTGAACTACGTCAAGGTCGGCCAGCAGGCGACGACCCTGTCCGGCGGCGAGGCCCAGCGCGTCAAACTCTCCAAGGAGCTCTCCAAGCGCGCCACCGGCCGCACCCTCTACATCCTGGACGAGCCGACCACCGGCCTGCATTTCCACGACGTCGCCAAGCTGATGGAGGTGCTGCACGAGCTGGTCGAGCAGGGCAATTCCGTCGTGGTGATCGAGCACAACCTCGAAGTGGTGAAGACGGCCGACTGGGTGATCGACATGGGGCCGGAGGGTGGCGACGGCGGCGGTGTCGTGGTGGCTGAAGGGACGCCGGAGGAGATCGTCAAGGCCGGCAAGGGCCACACCGCGCGCTTCCTCAAGGAGGTGCTGGCGCGGCGGCCTATCAAGGGGGCGCAGCGGGAGGCGGCGGAGTAGGTTTTTTAGGCGGGGTCACGCCGTGGAAGACAAAAGTCCCATTCCACAGACGGCTGAACTCACACCAGTCAATGTATCCTCTCCGCTTTCCGAGACGCGCTCATTTGCAAAAACTGGATCTAGAGATTGAGCGATTTCCAAGCGGCGATTTGTTCCTCAAGTGTATGCAGCATCATCTCATAGTCACCAAGCCATTCGCTGAAAGCCCGTGCACGAATTTCTTCTAACGTTTCAGACGGTAAAGCTGCGTCCACGTTATCAAAAAACTTGATTGCTGCATCCGTCTGATTCTCAAATGTGTGAACTTGCATCTCATAATCATCTACCCAATCGGCCCTCGCTTTTGTGAATGAAGTACTGATTATTTCATTGGATAGGTCTAAAGTGGCTTCGTAATGAGCAAGTCGCTCGTAAGCATCTCGCTGAGATTGTACAGTGTGGGCCTGCATGGAGTAGTCCCCCGGCCAATCTACTGCTGCTTTATGTCGAATAATTTTTTCGACGTCGCTTGGAATTGCCATATTTGACCGTGCTCCTAAATGTGAGGCAGATTGCCCTATGGACTTGGATAGGCAAGCGGCTCTCATTCCACCTCAGGGAATACAATTCGCGCTTGCATGCCGATTTCCTGAAGTAAGTATAGCAAGCCCCCACCATCGATGAGTTCAATAGGTTTATCTTTTGCGAAATTAAAGGCGTCAGGGCCATAGCCACTCGTGGTAACGAGTATCCCCTTGTTGGCGCCTTCATTCATCATTGTGCCAAAAAGGTCGCGCACAGCTGATACGCCGACCGTATGCCGATAGCGCTTAGCTTGGATAACGACCTTTCCTCCCAACACGGGTCGCTTATCGAAAGCGACACAGTCAACGCCGCCATCCCTCGACGACCGCGTAAGTTTGCTCTCAAGCCCCATTTGACCAAACAGGTTGGCGACCAAATTCTCGAACTCGTAAGGATTGAGCTCCATCAGGTTCGGCGCATCGGCGAGACCGGAAATTAGGTCCGTTTGATCAACGAACCGAGCGTCGGCCATTCTGAATTCCATGATAGGCTTCACTGGCTGAGCTTCTTCAGGGCTGCGCGAAACTTGGGCGCCGAGGTTTCTGAGACAGGCTTTTTTGTCGACCCGTGCCAAGTCGATTTCGACAAATTTCTCTCTAGTAGTCCTGACAGAGATTAGGTGAGGCTGGATGTCTCTGCCTGTCGCGGGATCAACTGTATGAATGTAACCGTTGATGCAAATCACATCAACGTGGCCGCGGTGCTCAGCTTCAAAAATTTCGTGCAGCGTGCGTAGCGCCACCGATGCGATAACATCTTGATAGTCCGATTTGATCTCTGTCGGCTTCCGCGGTTTTTCTACGATGTTGTCCTGGGAGCGGTTGTATCTAAATTCGAGAACAGTGGGAATTATTTCTATACTTGGCAGCTCATACTCGACGACGATTAGCTTCGACGCTTGCGTAAACGCCACCGAAATTTTTGTGGGAAGTATTCGGGGTACTGAGACCGCTCGAGAACCATGGTGCAATAGGCCACAATGGCAGTCGGATCACCAGTGTCATATTCTGCCTTAAAGGAATCGACCTCAGAGTTACGGGTAGATTTCTTGGCTTCTAAGGCCGCTACTTTGTTCCCATGAGCTCTCTTATCAGCTTCGAGGCGCTCGATGCGATCCTCTTCACGCTTTTGCCAACTCGCATCAGCCTGATCGAAACGTTGCTTAGCGTCCGCCAACGCCTGTATGCGCTTTTTCTCTGTACCGGGGAGAAGCTTGCGCCATCCGGTAGGAACGTTCGCATTGGCGAGATAATCCTTTTCCAAGGGCCGAATCTCGGCGACACGCACAGAGCCGCTCGCCTTAAATGGTTCGACAGTGTCCGAGATGCGTAGCGCATCAAAATCGATGCGATCGTTAACAAGCAGGGTGAAGCCGAGCACGCCGTTGAGCTCATCTAATCTCTGCTGAGCCTCCGCAGAGAGTGATTCCGCCTCTTCCTGTCGGTGTTCAAGGTACTGAAGCTTCTCATCACGCGCCTGTTCTTTCAAACTCCTGAGGTTCTCACGCTCTTCTCGTGCCATCTCGCGCAGATTTGCGCGAAAATCCCGATCTTGCTCCCGAGCAGCGCGTAACCTCATCGCGTCCGCTTGCTTTTGCGCGCGCGCAACGTCGCGCGCTATGGCCATAAGTATTCCGCCCCTCCGCCCCATCATCTCCCCCGAGGAATGTGTTACGCCATTGATCGGCGCTGCAGCCAATCATTTGTTTCTCGGATACCGGGGACCAAACTGCCTCTCCGTCAAGGCATTCTTTCGTGCTAACCTGCAACACGCCTTGGTTGGAGACTGAGCCAGGTACCAGAAAAGCTCGGCCGCAACGATCTCTGCGTCTGCGGCTCCGGGCGCAGATTTCAAGACATGCTGCATGCCGGGCGGCCGCTTCGACGGCTCCGACCGGGATGATTACTTTCAGGGAGTGATGCCTCCCTTCCCCGGTCAAGCGCGGGGAACCCCTCTCCTGTAAGGAGAGGGGCAGGGGTGAGGTGCTGGCCCCTGGACCAGTCGGGCGCAGCCCCAACGGCGCGGTGAGGTCACGGCTACGGTGTCAAACGGCCGACACCTCACCCTGCCCTCTCCTTACAGGAGAGGGTTCCCCGCGCTGTCCGCGCTCCGTCCGGAGGCAACACGGAATTCCGCGTCGCGGCTGCGGCAAGGCGCGCCTCCCTTCTCCCCCCGGGGGAGAAGGTGGATCGGCGAAGCCGAGACGGATGAGGGAAGACCGGGTGAGCGGTGTCGCGCCGGGCGTCGGTGCAGCGGCGCCGCCCTCATCCGTCAGCGCTGCGCGCTGCCACCTTCTCCCCCGAGGGGAGAAGGAAAGAGGCGTCGCGGGTCCGGCCGCAAACTTATCCCCGCCCTCCCCGCCCACCCCCTACCTTGCTCTTATACACCTCTGACGCTGCCGACGAAGCCACAAGTGTGGGAATCGGTGGCTGCCGCTACCTTATACACAACCAGCATACTCATCTATGTGAACCGCCCCG
>NZ_LGSZ01000037.1 GCF_001298265.1 Allobosea vaviloviae
ACGACCCGGAGCCGGCGCGGCTGTGCAACCCAAACCAGCTCCGCCGCGCCGCCTCCTGACCGCCACAGCTCATCAAGGGGTCAATATTGGACGCCGATCGGGGGGCAACATTGCGCGCCGTTTGACACGCTAATCCCACCACTGCGATCGTACCGAGCATCAAGGGAAGCAGAGTGCCGAGATCACCGAGCGCTCCATTGAGCTCCCGCACGCCAAGAATGAATCGCTCGCCATTCGCTTCGGCCATGCCTGCCCCGTCCCGTGAGCTCATTTATGGAGACCCATGAAAGAGCGGCCGCCTGACCCATACGCTACCGCTACAAATGGATCGTGGTTCCGTACCGAACTTTAGATCATGGCAATAGCGTGGGAATAATAAGGTCGCCCCGAAGAGCGCGGTGATCCTTATTCTCCCCTCGCGCTCCTTGCCGATCATGGCCCGGCCGTGTCGGCACGAGAATCGGCGCAACAAGGCGGAAGCGGGGCCCTATGCGAGCGATGGCACCCTGACGGATTCTGCGCGAGGAAGACGTCGGACGAGGCGCCGGTCGGGATGGCATCGGGTTCAGCCATCATTCTTCCCTCGCGCCCTCAAGCAGGGCTGCAGGCTCGACATCCGTCACGTTTGGGGCGGAAGGGCGTCGCGCAGGATTACCCCAGTCACGTCTACCGGAGTTTGCGTACCATCGAGTTCTCCAGTTCGACCCGCTCGCCTTCCTTCCAAGCAGCCACCGTAATCCTCTTTAGAGGTGTGACACCTATGGGCAAAGATCTGACGATCTCTAGTCCACCCCCCCCATCGGCAAGCGTCTTCGCAAGTTCGTTAACCTGGCCACACCAAATGGTCTCTGCGTCCCGGTCGCGGGACGGGTCCGAGGCCTGTCCAGACGTCTCGAGTGCAACGGGACGCATCTGCATCTGGCGGAAGTCCACAGAACCGCTCAGCTCGACACCGTAACCCGGCCTCGCGGAGTCGGCGACCACGAGCTTGCCACTTCGGGCGAGCGTCGTCGTCATGCCCTCCCGGACCTCGTAACCGAGGCCAGCAAGTCCCTTCATAACGGCGGCACGGCGAGAGGCGGCCGCCGCCTTACCGATTTGCTCTGCCAGAGCCCTATCCGCCGCCTCCAACATCCGCTCCAGGTCCAGGATCGAGGTTGCTGCCGTGACGGCAAACGCGTCATGAGGCAGGGTCGCTTCCTCCAGCTCGGCGACTCTGAGATGGAGCGCCGATAGGAGCTCCGCCGTCTTGCGGGCGTCCGTCAGCAGCCGTCCTGTCTCAACCTCGAGGCCATCCAGGATCAGCGACCGGCGTGACGGCTGCGCCACTCGGACCTCTTCGAGGCGAGCGCGGAGGCCGTCGACGTTGGCGGCAACGTCCAGAGTCGCCAGCTCGTCGAGCCGCGCCTCGATCTTCGCGATCTCTAGATCGACCTCGGGTGCGGGTTGGCTTGCGAGCCAGTCCGCGAATGACGTAGGCATCTCGCCGATCCGCAGCTTATTCGCGAGGCCACTGCTCGTGGCGGGTGACGCCCGGCCAATGGAGAGCGCTCGAAACCCCTCGGCGAGCGCTCCGTCATCACCACGCTCGAGGCCTTGCACCGTTTCGGCTCCAATTTCGATGCCGGCCTCCCGTAGGGTCCTGAGCAATGTAGCTGCGGCCTCGACGCGGCGCCGGGCATGCGTTCGGGCGACCGCCTTCGCTGCTGTCGCCTGCGCCAGCCTGGTGGCCATGTCCGCGCGAAGAAATGCCTCTTCGGCAGGTGCTTGGCCCTGCACGTCTGCAAAACGGCCTTGGCTGACCAGCGTCGAGAGGCTGTCGCGACGGCGTCGGCTCGCGGCGATCGCGGCGTCGTCGATGGTATCGTGTAGACGCCCCGTGAGCGTCCATTGCTCCAAGGCCGCGTCGATGCGCGCCAGCATGCCGCGGCAGATGGCCTCGCTCTCCTCCCGGGTCACGATCCTGACGACTTTCGGTCCGCTCAAGTGCTCTCTCCCAACGCCCGCACAACCGCCTCGCGAAGCCGCGTCCTCTCGACCTCTGGCTCGTGGTACCAGCGGTGGGACGAGACCCGGTGGATAACCTTCACCGACCGTTGGAGTACCTGCGGGCGCCAGACCTCCCTCGCCTTGGCGCGATCGAGGAGGGGATGGCGCGGGGCATCGCACTCGATGCCGATCCCGAACAGCCCGGTACGGGGATCCTCGACTGCGAGGTCGATCCCGAAGGCGCCGTCCTCCGAGACGGTGGCCGCTTCCCAACCCAGCGCCCTCAACTCATCGGAAACGGCCGCCTCTAAGCCGTCGGCGGCGCCATCGAGACTGCTCGAGCGCAACCGTTCCGGCGACAGTCTGGAAAGGAGCGAGGCGGCGCTATCGAGGTCGCCGCTAGAGACCAGGCTAGCATATTCGAAGTACGCCTGGAGGAAGTCGCGTGCGCTGGCGGCTTGACGGCGCGTCGATAGGAAGTCCGAAATAAGGGGGATCGGCATCGACGTCACCAGGACGACCTTCTTCTTGGCGCGCGTCACCGCGACGTTAAGGCGTCGCTGCCCTCCGACCTGCCCCAAGACCCCGAACGAGCGCCGGAACGTGCCCTGCGCGTTACGGCCGAAGGTCGACGAGAACACGATGATGTCGCGCTCGTCGCCCTGGACGTTCTCGACGTTCTTGACGAAGAACCCCATGTCCTCGCCGCCCTCGACTCGGTCCCGCTCGCGCGCCAGCGCCAGGCGGAAGGCCTGGTCGGTCTCGGCGCGTGCCTCCAGGGCCTCTTCAATCAGGTCCGCCTGCTTTCGGTTGAAGCTCACGACGCCCAGCGTAGGCGGCGCGCCAGATCCGCCGAGCCAAACGTCGCGCACGATGTCGACGACCCTCTCCGCCTCCGCCGGGTTGGTCTGGTCGATATAGGTCCCATCCACCCGCACCACCTCGATCGGTTGGATGCGCCGGATCTCGTCGCCTGGATGTCGGGCGGGCACGTTCAGCCGCCCGGCGTAGAACGACGCGTTGCTGAAGGCGATGAGCTCGCGGTAGGCGGAGCGGTAGTGGATTTCGAGGGTGCGCGAGGGCAGTACGATCTTGGCAAGCTGCAGGAGATCAGGGCAGTCTTTTATCTCGCGCCGGTTCCACGTCTCCTGCGCCGCAACGCGCTCGTCCTCGCCGAGGTCCTCTTCAGCAGCGGCTCCCTCGAAGATGCCGGCCTCGTCGTTCTCTACCCTGCTCGAGAAGAAGGCGGTCGGGGGCATCTGCTTCTCGTCGCCGCTGACAATCATCGTCTTGCCCCGGTAGAGCGCCGCGAGCGCGTACTCGATGGGCATCTGGGACGCCTCGTCGAAGATGACGGTGTCGAAGAAACCCTTGCGGAGCGGCAGCAGGCGGCTCGCTACGTCGGGATTCACGAGCCACACTGGTCGGAGGGTCATAAGGCCGAGATCGGCCCCCCGCTCGACGAACTCGCGCATGCGCCTCGCTCGGGCCCCGCGTAGTCGGGTAATGTCCTCCCATTCCCGCAAAGGACGCAGCTTCGCGACATCGATCCCATCGACGAGGAGGCGCTTGTTGAAGGCGCGCAT
Source organism: Allobosea vaviloviae (assembly GCF_001298265.1). Taxonomy (GTDB): domain Bacteria; phylum Pseudomonadota; class Alphaproteobacteria; order Rhizobiales; family Beijerinckiaceae; genus Allobosea; species Allobosea vaviloviae_B. The sequence goes on from NZ_LGSZ01000037.1 coordinate 3,576, forward strand.
GTCGCGGTCGGCCGACGCCAGCAAGCTCGCCTTGCTTTCGAGTTCGCCGGCATCGAGAAGAAGCGCGGGATGGGCCTGCTCGATCCTCGACTTCCAGGCCAGCCGGGCTTGCGTGCCGATGATCCGCCTGACTGTCGCCTCCAAGGCCTCAGCGGGGAGCGTCTCCAGTATGGTCCTGATCGAGGCCAGCCGCGCGAAGACCGCCATCGTCCCTTCCCCGAGTTGGGATGAGCGCGCCCGGAAGCGCTGGTATGACGCCGTCTGCGGCAAGGCCCCGACAAGCGCGTCGATCACGGCCATGTTCGAGATGTCGCCCGAGATCGCGGAGGAGCAACTCTCGGTCCATCCGTCAGCCATCCAGGGCTGCAAATCTACGAGTGCCGCGCGACTCTTCTCACGCGCAACGTGGCGCATGAGGCCCCGGCCTATCGAAAGGAGCAGGTCATCGACTGCGGCCGCCGTGGCCGTGCGGGCGACGGCGTAAGCCGCGTCCCTTGACGGATAGTCCTCCAGGCGCGCCACGAGCGTCTCGCTTGCAGACAGGCGCGCCGAAGTGCTCCGCGCTACCTCAAGCAGATGCGGCACGCGACGCTTGGCCAAGTCGGCGTCAGGTTCGCCGATCGTCGCCTGCGCCGCACCGAAGCGGCTCCGAAGCGGGCGAAGCAAGCTCTCCCGATGCAAAGCCGTCCCCAGGGCCGCGACGTCATCGAGGTTGGCGTCCTTCATCAGCGTCCGGCGGCGCCAGGCCGCGAGCCAGCGTCCTGGCGAAAGCCTCCGGAGGAAGGTTGGACGCGCGAGCAGGCGATCGGATGTCGCCCTCCATCTTGCCAAGGCGACGTTGTCGAGTGACTGGACGAAAGCGACGGCGTCCTCCGGAGCATCGTCGGGTGGCAGTTCGCTCAGCGACTGGTGCAAGGCGCTGAGCTCCTGTTGGACCGGCGTCTTGCCGAGGCCCCGTTCAGCCGCGCCCGCGAAGAGCTCAAGCCACTTCGCCAACGAGGTCCGCGCGGCGTCGTCGAGGCCCCTCAGGACGGCGCCGTGGTTCGTCGCAAATGTCCGATAGGGCTCGGGATCCTCGATCGCGAGCGCGCCCGGTGTGCGTTCAACGACGGCGAGGCGCTCCCTCTCTGACTGAGCAAAATCGCGAACGGCCGTGGAGAACTCCTCGACTGTGCCGGGGTCGGCGGCGAATGGCCTCGTATCGGAGAGCGGGCTGTTCTCGTAGTGGGCAGACAACCATAGCCGCGCCGTCGGCGCGCAGTCCTCCTGCAGCATGGCGAGGCCGCCCGTATCAAGCCCAGCAAGCAGCGGGCGCAGCGAAGGCAGAGACGGCGTATCGCCTTGGCGGGCCAGATCGATCAGGTCTCCCAGCATCAGCCGGTAGGAGAGGCCGGTCTGCTCATCCAGCGCATGGAGAGCGCGGTGGTGATCATCCAGGTTGCGCTCGAGGGTCTCGACGCGGGCCGCCGCCTGCTCCCTCTGCTGCTGCCAACTCGACGGGCCGCGCGGCCTCTGAAGGAGTTCCTCCAACTGCTCGCGCACGGCCCGCAGGACGGGCTCGCGGTCCTTGTTGACGTCGTTGACCATCACGACCCGCCCGCCGAGGCCGGCGGCCTCGAGGCGCTTGTTCACGACCTCAAGAGCGGCCTGTTTCTGGCAGACGACCAGCAGCGTCCGGCCGGTTCCGATCGCGTCGGCGACCATGTTGACGATCGTCTGGCTCTTGCCGGTCCCTGGCGGGCCTTCGACGACCAATCCCTTCCCGGAGCGTGATTCAAGGACGGCGGCCTCCTGAGAGGGATCACTCTCTGACGTGAAGTAGCGCAGCCTCTCCGCCACGGGCTCGGAGGGCGTTTCGTCCGAATGACCGACTTCGCTCATCCGCAGAGCCGTCTCTAGGCTGGTGCCCTCGGGAGGCCGCGACTTAAGCTGGCGAAGGTCCTCCATGACCGCCTGCCCCATGAAGCCGAGGTGGAACAGTACGGCGCACGCCTCGACCCGGTCGTCCCCTGGCGTGACGCGCAGGTCCGCCGGCGGAAGGGCCCTGAGGGCATCGCTGCCCACTTTGGCAAGATCCGCGAACGCATCTACGACCTCGGCCGCCGTGACCGTCGCGCGCCTCAGAAGGTCGTCGCAGACGTCCTGCCAGCGTCGGGTCGCGTCGATTCCAAGAAGCGCCTCGAGGGCGGGATTCACGCGGACCTCCTCACGGTCCCGGTCGAACGACACCGAGATGCGTCCGCGCGCGCCCACCTCGGGCGTAATCCGGACCGGCCACAGCATGACCGGCGCGACCCGCGGGCGCGTCGTCGCGCGGGCTTCCTGCATGACCAGGAACGGGAACCCCAGATAGAGCCCGTCGATGCCCGTGTCGCGCCGGTAGAGGGTGGCGTGAGAATGGAGCGTCCGGATCCTGCGCTCGACCTGCGGGTTGGCGGCGAACACGGCAGGGTCCACGTCGATAGGCTGGTCGTTGCGCAGGAGCAGGTGGTCGAGGATCCCAGCGGCCGGGCGCCTCTCGCTGTGGAGCTCGGGCAGGTCGATTCTCGCGGCGGCCTTGCCAATGACCATGCGGGTGAGAGGTCCGCGCATGATCGCACCGGTGATGCGCTTGGCGAAGTGATCGAGCAGGGCAGCGACGTAGGTCTGGCGCGGCGGCGGCGTCCAGGCCTCCGCCGGGACGGCAAGGAGCGCGAGCGATCTGCTCAGCGGCAGGCGCCGCTCGAGGCGGAACTGATCCGCCCATTCGTCGACACGTTCGAGGCCGCATCTGGCAAAGCCCTCCAGCCTGAGCTCGATCTCGGCGTGGATATCCCTGCGGGGTCGCGTAATCTGCCGGAGCGCCTCCTCCCGGTCGAAGGTGTCTACTCCGGCCCGCTGCGCCGTCGTCGCGGCCTCGTCGACAATGGCGTCCGCCGCCCGGAACTGGCCGATCGCGGCGCTGAGAAGCAGGATCAGGTCCTCCTCCTCCGTGACGCGGCGTTCGATCAGGGCAAGCAAGCCAGGATGGTCGGTGTCAGGCAGGATGCGGCGCCTATCTTCCCAGACGGCCGCGAGCCTGCTGCGCGACGTCGACAGCGCGGCGACGCGCAACTCCGCCTCATCGAGTTCGACGTCGAGTTGACGCGCACGGTCGCGCACGCGAGTTTCCCTGCGTTGCAGGCGACCGAGCCAACCATCGCCCCCCTCGCGCTCGAGCCTATCGGGCACCGGTCCCGTGATCAGCGCGTAGCCCTCTTTGGGATGTTCGAGCAGCCAGCCCGGGGTGACGATCTCTCCGCGGACGACGAGGGGCATCAGCGGGTTCATCGCCTTCAACGCCAGGGCGAGGCGGATATCGGGCGAGACCTCTTCCAGGGCGATGATGGCACGCAGGGAACGGCGCAGCGCTGCGTCGAGGCCAGCCTCTTCCGCCCAGGTCGACAATTCCCCGCGTTCGAGGAGGGCCTTTGCCTCGTCCCATCGCGGGCCCTCTGCCGCTGCTAGAGCGAACGCACTGGGCCCGGCATGCCTGACGCCTCCCAACATGATCGCCCTTCGGCTGTCGGGCGTCTCGGCGACCCGCGCCGACGGCGGCGCCTCTGGGATGTCATTGGCGATCCACCTCTGGGCCTCTGGCCAAGACCACCGCGTGCGGCGGTCGAGCGAGAGGAGACCGCGCAGAAGCACCTCTACGTCTGGTGGGAGCCCTTCCGGTATGGGTGCACCGTTGGTCACGACGCTGATCAGGAACGTCTGGTCGTCAGCCCCGCCGAAGCATGATCCGCCCGTCATCAACTCGAGCAGGATGACGCCGAGAGACCACCAGTCGCTGGCGGCGGCGACGCCGCCGGCCAAGGCTTCAGGTGCGGTATACCGGGTCGTCTCCAAAGGGGACACGACGTCGAGATCGTAGTCCGAGAGCCGTGCCGACCCGAAGTCGGCGACGACGAGGTCAAGCGGACTGCGCGTCCTGACCAGGATCGCGTCTGGGCGCAGATCCGTGTGGCGCAGACCACATTCGGCCAAGGCAGCAAGGGCGGCACCAACTTCCGCCAGCACCTCGCGCAGGTGACCCAGATCTCCGATGGGAAGACCGACGTCCGCCAGGGTACCGCCTTCCACGTACTCGCTGACCTCATAGGCCCGCTCATCCAACCGGCCCGTTTCGAGAATCTCGGGCACATGTCCGATCGAAATAGTCCGGAGCGCCTGATAGACCTCAGGGTCAGGATCGCTTCCGGCTGCGTAGATCGAAAGCATGCCCTTGCGGCCGTCTGTCATGCGCTCCGCGACGAAGCTTTCCCTAACGCGGCCCGCCGGCGGCAGCCTGCCGATGATGCGCCACCCTTCAGGAGCAAGGGAGACGTCGTGAATGGGGCCGGGTCCGCCAGAGCCGTCAGCGCTTCCGGCTGCGCCTAAGGTCCCTGTAGATGGCACTTCCGAAACGCTTATGTCCGCGCCGCAGTCCGGGCAGATCAGGTCGCCGGCATCAACGGCATGGCCGTTCTCGCAGATGCGGGCCGGTGCTGGAGAGGCTGCGATCGGGACCGCCCCCGGACGCCAGCCAACCGGGCGGACCGGGAGACCGGAGAGATCCCAGCCACATGCGGCGCCGTCCACTTCGCCTTCGCAGAGGAGCTCCGTGACCGGACGCTCTGACTCGCAATTGGGGCAGTAGCGCATCATTATGCCAAGTTCCGGATCGAATCTGACATCTGAACCTCGTGGCCGGCGGCCGTGAGGACGCGTCGCAGGCGGGCGAGGTCGCCGCGCGCGGGAATGCCGGCAAGCCACGCGCGGCCCTCGTCATCGAACATGACGTCCAGGGATCGGTCTTCCTGACGCGCCGGCCTATCGAAAGGCGCGAACTCGCGACCTTGAGGCGAGAGGACGTGGAGACGCTGGTTGTCGCTGCCGCGCAAGGCCAGCGTCTGGCTGAGATCCGATCGAAACGGCCCGGTCATCAAGCCATCGACAAGGCCGGGGTTCGCATCGAGCCAAGGCGCGACGTCATCCAGTTCGTGACCGGTGTAGACGAGGATGGATCCGCGTGAACGCCGCCGCCAGAACCGCAGCACCTCGGCGAGCGCCTCAGGCTGGCCGAACGGCTCGCCACCCGAGACCGTCAGCCCGTCCGCGTCCGCGATCCATACGTCGATGGCATCGAGCAACCCGGGCAGGGCCGTCTCGCCGATGCCATCAGTCCATGTGTCGACGGAGACGCAGCCCGGGCAGCGGATCGCACAACCCTGAAACCAGAGGCCGACGCGCCGGCCCGGCCCGAGAGCGGTCACCGGAAAGTGCAATCGCGATACCGCCACCCTCATGCGTCGGCGAGCTCCAGCTCGGTGACGCCACCAGCTCGGACGGCTAGCACTTGGACTGGACCAGGTCTGGCTCTGTCGAAGAGGGCGCGCGCCAGCGGGTTGACGAGATGGGCCTCGATCAAATTACGAATGCCGCGCCCGCCGTTCGAGAGGTCGGACGTGCAGAGCCGCCGAAGGGCAGCGAGGGCCTCCTCGCCGATCGACACCAGGTGCCCGGCCGCAGCGGCCTCGCGGAGGACAGCGGCTATCATCGACGCGAAGATCTGCTCGGCGATAGCAGGCCGGATGAAGTCGAAGACGATCACGTTCTCGCCGAACCGATTCAGGATCTCCGGGCGGTTGAGGACGAGCTTGAAGTGGTTGGCGATCTCTGCGCGCACCCGCGAGCGCACCTCCTCATAGGGCTGTTCGGGTCGCACGTTGGCGACCCGCGTGCCGTCGGGCGTCGTCGAGTAGATCCCCAGATTCGAGGTGAATATGATTAGCGCCTCGGAGAAGTAGACGCGGTCTCCCCTGCCCGAGGTCAGGACGCCGTCGTCAAGGATCTGGAGGAACTTGTCCAGGACCTTTGGGTGCGCCTTCTCGATCTCGTCGAACAGCACGACGCTGAAGGGCTTCTCCCGGATCGCGTTGGTCAGCTCGCCACCAACGTCGTAGCCCACATAGCCCGGCGGCGCGCCGATGAGACGCTGGTCCGCGTGCTCCGCACTGAATTCGGACATATCGAACCGGATGTACGCGCTCTCGTCACCGAAGAGGAGCTCGGTCACGGACTTCGCCAGCTCGGTCTTGCCGACGCCGGTCGGGCCCGCAAGGAACGCTATACCCCGGGGCCGTCCCGATCCCCGGCGCCCGCCGATGCCCGTCGCGGCGCGCTTGACGATATCGAGCATGTGAACGAGCGCATGCTCCTGGCCCATGACGCGCTTGGAAAGGGAATCTGCCCCGCGGCGGATTCGCTCCGGCTCGATCTTCCGCCAGGCGTCCTCGGTGACGCCGACCTTGTATCGGCGCACGGCCTCCGACACGTCACCTACTGCGACGGCCTCGGCTCGTGCCAGTTGGACGACGGCGCTCAGGTCGCCGAGCAGCATTCCCTCCGTTGTATCCACGAGGTCGTCCTCGGCTTCTTTGATCGCCTCCGGCGCGGCGTCTTTCGCGCTGGGGAGACCACGGACCAAGGAGGGGGCGACGGCCCGCCTTGCTGCCCTATCAGGGGGGGCGACCGGTATGTGCCGGAGGCGAGGGTTGCCAATCGTGAGCCAGTCCGGGAGGTCGCCTTCCTTGTCGGCCAGCCAGATGACTGCGTTGAAACGGGGAGCGCGAGAAGGTCCGACCGGTCGGGCTTCTGCGGTCTGGCTGAGTATAAGGGCGCGCGTGAAGAGTTGATGCTCCGAGGCCGATAGCGCTTCAGGTCGGATGGTCAGGCGAGCCGCGAAATCGACAACAACCGCGACCGGTGCGCCGTCGAGGCCGGACAAGCGCTCGAGCGTGATGGCGAACAGATCGGGCCCTGCAGCAGCACGGCCTTCGGCGGGTGCGAGACCCAGCCGCGTTAGGACGGCATCCGCATCGCCCGGCTGCCCCTCTGACTGGGACAAGACCGAGAAGCCGCCGACCGGATCATAACCCACCACGTGGGCGTAACCCGCTTCGACCAAGGTCGCGGCCAGCACTGCCCTCATCGGCTGAGCGACAACGTGGTCGCCGATCTTGCGGATCTGCAGGTCCCTGACGTTGCCCGTTAATAGAAACTGAGACTTGAGAGGCAGGAAGCGGAGAAGGTCTCGTATCCAGCGCGGCTGGAAGTCGTCACCGGCCATTTCGATCTAACCATCCAAAAAGCCGTTGCGCGTTAGATAGTCACGCTACGCAGCGCGGGTTGCGTCCGCAAGCGAAACGACTAACGGTTGCGGGCCGTCATACAAGATTCAAATGCGCGAACGTGGCGCGTGCATGTTTGGCGAAGATCGCGGCTTGCCTCGAGTTGCGCCGTCATCTTACGGAACTGCTCCTGAAGTGCCTTCGTCTGATCGTCGAGCTCGAGACGGTGGCCCACAACCGCTGCTTCAAGGGAACGCACCTCGTTCCCTCGCTCCTGCCGCTCTCGCATCCAGACCAGCACCTTAAGCAGGTCCCCACCGCCGGCTTGAATAAATGTCGCTCGGACCTTGGGAGGAGAATCGCCGATTTTCTTCAACAGGGCCCACACATCCCCATCAAGGCTTGCCGCTGCCCACATCACCATCCGGTCGACGATGTCTGTGCGTGACTCGACAGGGTTCGCAGCGATCTTATCGATGAGGTTGAGGAAGACGGCCTCTCGACCTGGATCGAGTTGCGGCGCCGGCTTGCCGAATATCCGTGCATACCAGCCAAGGGCAGCAGGATCGGCCGGGCGAGAGGTGATCGCATGATCGATCAGCATGATGGCACGCGCGGCGGCACTACTGCGTACGCGCAGGTCTGCAGCGCCCAGTTCGCTTGCGTTAGGGACCACGGATTCTACGGCCGCAAGCAACGCGAAGCGCTCTCGCGGCACGATAGAGAAACCCGCCGTCCACAGCACTAATAGCAGTAGGAGAACCACGAATGCGGCGCCCGAGCTGACCGCGACGAGATGTCTGGGTTTAAGCCACGAGGCCAGCCGTCGATGCCATCTGTCGGGGATATCCGCGGCCGACGTGATCCGGCCTAACAGCCCAACTTGCTGCCTCAACTCTCGTCGACGCGCCTCGATGTCCGTCACGGCTTGGCCTTCGCCTTCTCGCGGTTACGGAGGGCCTGGTGGAATGCCGGCAGCCAACGTTGCGTCTGGTCGTCAAGCCAGTCCATGAACCAGCCCTGGATCTCGGGGTTAAAGTCCTTCCGGGCGCGATTCTCATCCTCTCCGCACTTCTCGAAGCGACCCATGGCGACGTCGACAAAGCTGAGCCCGTAGGCGACGGCATTGTCGGCATGCTTGACCCCGAGGTCGGAAATGAACGTGTCCACGGCCCCTGCGGCAAGCGCCGCCTTGCGGGCCGAGAGGGCGAGCCATTCATCGAAATCATCCTCGGTCCGTCCCTGCGCGACGACGCGCATAAAGACGACGCCAATGTCGGTGTTCGCCGTGCTCATGGCGAACTCAATGGCGTTGGTCTGCGCGAAGTTCGACGTGGTGATCGGCCTGATCACCAGGAGGCGGCCCCCGACGGCGGCCATCTTCGTGGCGATCAGTGGAAGGCGCTCCTTGATCTTGGCCTCGTCACGCGCGCCGGTATCGATCAGCAGCATCCGCGAAACGCCGTCGTTGCCGATCTGGCTGATCGCGTATGTGATAGGCGCTGACCAGTCGGCCTTGTGCACGTCGATCAGGCGCGCATCTTCATACATGGCCGTGAGCGTGGAATTCGTGGTGTCGGTGTCGAACTTCGCCATCACCTCACCGAGGGTCTCGAAGCCGAAGACGACCGCGCCGCTGATGACGGACTTGGACACGCCGCCCTTGCCATCGAGCACGATCACCAGCAGCGGCGGGAAGCCATCACCTTCCACGGGCTTGCTTCCCGTGACATTTCCATTCGTCTTCATCTCGATACCTCAGCTGAGTTTTCTGGGCCGGACTGGCCGCTTTTCGTCGATGCGCTCGACGTCGAAACCCCGCCCGAGGTTGAGCAGGGAATATGATGGATCGACCTCGTCCCCGGAGGTCGTGCAGTCAGGAGTATGAGACGGAGTGACGGCTGATCGACCGTTCGAGATCGTGACCGAGGCGTGCTCGCCGCCGGCGGGGCCAGGCGACACCGGTTCCGTCTGGTCGGCAGGATCCGAAACCGACATGGCGCGAGGGACCGGGCTTACGTTCTGAATATCCGTCTGCCGAAGAGGCGGCGGCGCAGCTTCAGGAGAGCTTGGTTCCCTTGTTTGAAGCGCGTCGACGAGGGCTCTTCTCGTGTCGGCGGGCTGCACATAGGTACCCGCCTTCTTGCGGTCCCGACGCTCGCGGAAGATGGTCTCACTGAGCGTGCCTAGTTTCACAGGCTCTAGCGGCGGGTTCGCCTCAAGTTGTCCGACCCACGACAGGAGGGCCAAGGCGCTCGCATCATGCGGATTCCGCAGGAGTGCCGCTTCCGCCGATTGGCGGGTTGCAGCCATGTCCAGCCGGAATTCCAGTTCGAAATGCGCGTCGATCTGCTCGGCAACATACCCGATGTAGCCCCGCGTCCGCGGCAGGGCCTCGATCGTGTCGAAGATTTCCGACACGCATGATTTCAGAGATCGCTGCCAAGGCCTCACGGAAGCCGCGTTGGCTCTAATCCTGTTGGCCAGTGTCATCCGTCCGGGACTACCCATGGCGCTGCTCCCGTGGACTCGAATCCCGGTGAGGCAACCGTCGAGAGGTGGCGGATAGCCCGGAGGATGTTGAGACCGTGATGGCCTTTGCTGGACGTAGGTTGGTTGCCAGTTGGCCGCCGGTTGGTCCGAAACAGCATTGAAACAACGGGAAAACAGGCAGTAGTGAGGAGGTCGCCAGTGATCTCCGGTTTACGCGACCAAGTCGCTCCATCCGGAAGCTGGGCAGGGGGATTCCCCGTGCACCCCATAGCGGCCATGTCATGGCCTGGACGCCCGCAAGCGGGCGGGAGGACGACCAGATGAGGACGACGAAATTTCCAGAGGCAATCGCGTTCCGCGTCGCGACCGAGACAGCCCAGCAGCTAGACGAAATCGCGAAGGCGAGAGGCATCTCGCGGGGCGAACTCGCGCGGAGCATTGTGCTGCAGGGCGCCGGCGTCGTCGCAGATGTCCCGCCGCCGCGGCGGGTCGTGCCGAATGCTGATATCCTCCGCGACCTGCTCGGCCAGCTCGGCCGGCACGGGTCGTTGCTCAACCAGATCGCGCGAGCGATGAACAGTGGGCATCCATCTGTCGATGCGGAGGCCGCCCTGGCGCGCATGTCGGCGGGATATACCGGAGCGCTAGAAGCGCTGCGCAAGGTACTCGGTGTGACGAGCGCACCATGATCGTCCGCGAGCAGTTCCGGCGCGCCGGTGGCTTGGCAGAACATCTCGCCAGGCTGGATACGAACAAGAGCGTCACCTTGCGCGCCGACCTCGGCCGAGGCCTGCCAGTCGACATCAAGCAGGCGCTGGTGGTGCTCGCAGGCATCTCGCGGACAAATCCGCGGACCAAGCGGCATTTCATCCACTTCAAGATTTCGCCGGCGAAGACCGATGAGCGATCCATTCAGCGCGCGCTCGCCCTGATCGAGAAAGAGTACGGCATCGACTCTCGGTCGCCGCGCCTCGTCGTCGAACACGAAAAGGGCGATAGGCCGAACCACTTTCACGTCGTCTACAGTGTCGTTGACCTCAGCACCGGCCGAGCCGTTTCGTCCGAGGGTAACTATCTCAAGGACGAGACCATCAGCCGCCTGTTGGAGCTGGAGCTTGGTGAAGCGATCACGCCGGGCCCGCGCCATGTCGAGGTCGTAGAGATCCTGCGGGAGCGGGACCAGGTGGTAGAAGCTGCTGCGCTCGCCGGCGTCGAGGCCGCGAGGCCGGGGGCACGCCTGAGGTCCACGACGCGCAGGCAGCTTGAGCGCGTAGGCGTCGATGCAGATGCCGCGGGGGCGCAGATCTACCAGCTTTGGAATGACGTCGACGGTGAGCGCGAGGCATTCCGCAGGAGGCTCGGCGAGGCAGGCTTCGACATCGTAATGGGGCACTCGGTACTCGTTGCTCTGCACCGAGTTAGTGGCGGGGAGATACCGCTTAGGCGAATTCTGAACGAGCATTCCAAGGCGGCTGGCATGCCGCTTGGCCTGGTCAAGCAAAGCTTCGACGATCTCTTCGAGGATTCGGAAACGCTCGACTTGATCAAAGGCGAGCGGCGCCGGCCTCACATCACTGCAGCACGGGCTGCTACAGATCAGGAACTGCTCAGACTTGGACGGGAGGCGCTGGTGGATGGTGATCCTGTCCAGGCCGCTAAAGCCTATGGCGCACTTGCCGCGCGCCGCGCCCAACATGAGGTAGACCTGCGCCGCGCGCACAAGGAAGCTGAGGCAGAGATTCGGCGCGAGAAGACGCGATTGGTCAGCGTCAGACGGCAACGCGTCGAGCGGGCTTTCCGTGCGGCCGCAATCTTCGACGCGCGCAGAATGCGTCAGATCGCGTTCGGCGCCGCCGCCGCTGGAGCCTTGTTGGCAGGCGGCGGGTTGGGAGTAGCCCTGCTCGCTGGTGGTTTCGCCGTCGGTCTGCTGCCGACGTACGAAACCGCTCGAGCTCTGGCCCGGCAAGCACGCCTCGATCGAAAATCCAACTCGAAGCCGGTCAAGGCTGCCGTGAACAACAATTCCGCCGAGAGTTCCTCTCAGGTGCCGCTGTTCAAATCGCGCGACGACCACCGTGTCGCAGCCGTGTACTTCGACCTCGTGCTTGCGGCACAGCGTCGCCGGCTGACCTCGCGTGAGGCCAGTGTTGCCAAGGCCGCTCGCCAAGTACTCAGGCCGATCACCGCCGCGACGGTTGGCATGTTGGCCAAGCGCCGTGACGCGAACGTCATCCGGAGACAGCTGCGGCTGCATACTCCGGTCGCTCACGGCGATCGTTGTGATGTCGCCCGAGTTTTCCGTAGCCAGGGACATCGCACCGTCGCCGATGGCCTCGATCCTACAACCGCCCTGATTATGCAGGTTGTCGCTAACGCCCAGGCTCGACCCGACGAGCAAGAGGTCGTTGAGGCCAAACACGACGTTCGCGGACGCGATCGTGGTCGGTGAAGGCTCCCGCGCAGTAATCGCTTCGCCTTGCTGATCGGCCATGCTCGTCCCCACCGAAAGGTGCGCAATGCCCGACATGGGCAGCGCGGCAGCAATCCGGCGCAGAGATCGAGGTAATGGGGAGGGCCCCAGATTCCGCGATCATGTCTTTTTACGACGCGATTGCTGGGGTCTTGATTTCTTGAAGGGAGGCCGGATTCTTGTCAATCCCGATGAGCGGTCGTGTGCCATCTTTTCACCAAACGCGACACAGCAGAGGCGAGCGAAGGCTTGGGCTGGGGGCGCCGGGGAATCCGCCCGGCACACTAGCGGGCAAGATGCGCCAAAATCGCCAGACGATCGCCCAGGCGAGATGCGCCGCTTGCTGTCGTTAGAACCTCGCCGGAAAGCGGACTTGGCTTCGCTACGAACGTAGGTGCGTCCCCGACACAACGCGACCTCGTGCGCGACCCCATCAAGCGAACGCGCGGAATGGCTTAAGGGCAATCTGCCGCGTCTTCCACAGGCCCGGACAGGTCGCATGGCACCTGGATAACAGTGCCGCTGACATGCTCCAATTTTGTCGCCGGCTCCTACCGGCGGAGAACCCGTGTATCGATCAAAAAGAGGCCGCCGCGGGGGACCAAGCCGGCCGCACCGGCACGTGAGGGCGAAGCCAGAATCCGAGGGTGAGAGCCTCGTGCCGATTGTAGAACGTCTCGAAGCTGAATACGTGCCCATCCCGGTTTCGATCCGAAAGGATCGTTTCCGTTTGCCCCAGGCTTCCCCCTCTTTGAGCGCCACAGTAGCCGACCACTGTCCCGAAGAGATCAATCTCGGTCAGGTGACCGAACCTCTCGCGGAAGGCGGGCGACTCGACGCAGTACCTGCACGGCGCCGCCGGGTCGAAGGCGGCCTCGCGACGTCCCCGATGAGGATGGCCCGTCACGAGCGCGACCATCGGACGGCCGGCGTGACCGTGTTCTACCAATCGCCACAGGGTCGACGTCACCGTGTTGCCGAAGTCCTTGCTGAGCTTCTTGACCGCCTCGATGTTCGGGGCGGACGCGGCCGCCTCCTCCGAAAAGCGCGTACCCAGGAACAGCAGTTGCCCCGCCGCGTAGTTCGCCTCCGCTTCCATCATCTCGTGGCAAGTGGGCGAGAGCGTCTGCTTGGTGTCGCCAAGCATCATCCCCTCGTGCCATGGAATGATGTCATGCCCGATCTCGTGGGCCTCGTTCCAGCGATGCTTGAGGATCGGAAGGTCCTTATCAAGAAGAATACGCTTCTGGTCAGGCAGGTAGAGCGCCTTAAGGCTCAGGCTCCTTACTGCGTCGCGAAGGAGCGTCGGCCGTAGTAACACCTGCAGGCCGGCGACCTTCAATCGAGAGAAGGTCTCCCGCAGGAGGCTGTCGTCCGTGGTGCTGTAGTAACCCTGGTCGAGTTTCAGCAACTCCCGCACCACGCGCAGGTCTACCGGCGGCTCGGGATTACCCAAGCCTTTCAGGATCTTGACGACCTGGCTGTCGATATCGGCGACTGTGCGGCTTCGCAGGCTGACGTTCTTCACTTCGACCGTTGAGGCTCCCGTTCGCTCAAGACACCGATGAACGCCTCCAAGGCAGACGCCTCCTCGACGTTGAGCTTCTCGACCGCCTCGGACCGCGCGGCGAATCTCACGGCCTCCAGCCGGAACCCGACATCGTTCGCCACGACCAGGCCCGCAAGCTGCATCAGACGTTGTTGGGAGACGTCGAATGTCTGGGCCAACTTGTAGATCGTTCGCGGGTCCGGCGTATATTCGATATGATCCTCGATGACGAGGAGATCGCTGACGTCGAGATCGGCCTCCTTGGCCAGCTCCTCGATCGTAAGGCCTTTGCGCCGGCGCATCAGGTTCACGAACTTGCCGAAGGCGATGCGAGCCTCCTCCACGTTCATGCCGGTCGCGCCTGTCGGCTTGGCCTCAGGTAAGGGATCGAGGGCCGACATCCCGGCCCCGATGGCCGCGTCGCCTTCGCGGCGGGCGCGGGCGAGCCACCATTCCCGGCTCCGTTGTAGTTTCATGTGCTAATCCTCTTCGTCGAGGAACGCGCGAGCGTGGTCGGCGGTCATCTCGAAGTATCTGAGACCTTGGTAGTTGGAATCGGGGCCGAGGTCGGTCATCCCCATTCCTCGATAGAAGTCATCCGCCTGGGGCAACGAGTGCAGGCCGAGGCGCCCCTTGAAGCCCTCGTCCAAACTGAGCTGCACCGCGGCGGATAGCAGGGCTGTGCCGACACCGCGAAAACGGGTCGGCCGCTGGATCTCCCGTCGGTTCCACGGCGCGACCTCGAGATAATCGAGATAGACCAATGGCCGACCGGCCTGCCTCGACTCCTGGCACGATTTAGTGAGATCGATCTGCGCAAGCCCTTGCGTCTCGCCCTGGGCGACGACGCAAAGACCGCGATAGGACAGCAAGCCCTGGACGCGAGCCGACTTCTGATCCCAGTTCCAATGCCAACTCTGCGGCCATTGGGAGATGGGTACGCCCCTGCCGGCCAGTTCCTGCAGCACGACCGCTAGGGCCGGCTGCCACTTGGTCCGCCAATCGTCCAACTGCTCCTGCTCGATGCCATCCCGCAGCTCCGCGTCGATGCTAGCGCCGGTCGCCACGTCGAGGAGGTAGATCCTCGAAACTTCGACCGTCATAGGAGCATCAGCTCCGCCTTTTCCTTCGTCTCCTCGTTCTCGAAAAGGAGTTTCTCCCCTCTTTCGACCCGAGCATCGATCGTTTGATAGAGACGCAGCGCCTGCCGCAGCACGGCGGTCTTCGTGATGTCCTTCCGGACCGACAATTCGTCCAACGCCTGCATCTCGGCATCGGTGAGGTTCAGCGTCATCGTCCGCTTCGCCGCCATCGAGATCCTCCGTTGCTAGGAGACGCATATAGCCCGCGCGCCCACAGCTGTCAACAAGAAGCAGCTAAATCAGATACCTTGAATAGCTAAAATATAGCTACTATATGCAGACGACGGGGATGGCAGCGCTTTCCGGAGCGCGTAGCGCAACGAGGTGGAAAATGGGACGACAGCATGTCGATCACGGCGAGATCGCGGCCTTCGCTCAGGACAGGGTCAACCTGCCGAAGTCGATCGCTGACGAATATCGAGCGCAGGCGCGGCGCCTGCGGGAAAAGTTAGAGGGATACCTCGAGGAGCATCCCGACTTCACGCTTAGGAAGATGATGCTGTCGGGCAGCCTCGCGAAGGGTACCGCCCTCCGCTCGCTGAATGATATCGACGTCGCCTGCTATATCAGCGGCGCGAATGCCCCGAAGGATGTCGCGGCGCTTCTCGCCTACCTTGCTGAGCGTCTCCGCAAGGCCTTCCCCAACTTCAGCCCAGAACAGGTCCAGCCGCAGACGTACTCGGTCACCGTTTCGTTTCGCGGAAGCGGGCTCGACGTCGACGTCGTGCCGATCCTCTACGACGGCGACCCGTCATGGTACGGCAACCTCGTCAGCCAGGATGACGGATCGTTCCTGAAGACGAGCATCCCGCTACACCTGGAGTTCGCGTCGAAGCGCAAGCGGGCGCAGGAGAGGCACTTCGCCCAGGTCGTCCGCCTCGTGAAGTTCTGGGCGCGCCGTATGAAGCAGGAGCGTGAGGGCTTTCGCTTCAAGTCCTTCATGATCGAGATGATCCTGGCCAAGCTCTGCGACGACGGGGTCGACCTGTCGGACTATCCCGAGGCGCTCCAGAGCTTCTTCACCTATCTGGCCGACGGCGACCTGCGCCAGAGGATCGTCTTCGGCGACTACTACGCTCCGTCGACGGTCCCGGCATCCTCGGACAGGGCCCAGATCATCGACCCCGTCAATGCCGCGAACAACGTTGCGAGGCTGTACACCGACGCGAACGCGGACGCGATCGTGGAGGCCGCCCTCGATGCGGGGGACGCCATCGACGCGGCCCTTTCCGCCCCCACCAAGCAACTGACCGTCGGCTACTGGCAGAAGGTCTTCGGCTCCACTTTCAGCGCTTGAGGCCGGCCATGTCGTTCACCACCAGCTTCACCGAGAGCTCCACCTTCACGATCACCCACGCCCGGCACATGGCCGCGAAGGTGGCGACCGACCTCAAGCGCATGCAGCGCTTCTACGGATACCCCTCGGACTCCAACATCGCGAGTTATGAGACGGAGGCGACCGACTTGATCAAGGCCGGGTATCTCAAGACCGTGACCTACGGCTTCCAGCGGGACGGGAAATGGATCGAGCCCAGCTTGGTCTACACCGCGCGCGAGCTGGCGTCCTCGTCGTCGAACGACGACGATCCAGGGCGCGTCCGCCCCGGAGCCGACGTCAGCGGCGCCAAGTTCAACAGCTACCTCACCTATACGGCGGCCTGGTACGCTCTGAGCGACGCCCAGCGCGACGCGTTCAAGAAGTCGCTGCCTTTCTATCGAAAGTCCGCGGACGAACCGGGGATCGACGGCTATCTCGACGGCGACAAGACGTACTCCTCCGGAGGACGGGCCCTTGATCGCAGCAGCGTGCGGAGCTTCCGATGAGCGACAAACCCAACCTCGACGAACTTTTCGAACGCCGCGTTACCTATCCTGACGTGGAGCCTCAACTTCGGTTGTCGCGGCTTGTCGGACTGGAGAATCAGAAGACGCGGCTGGCCAAGGTCGTAGGCCTGTTGGTAAACCCGGCCGGCCTCGCGGCCTGGGCGAAGAAGCACCATCCCGGCGCCCAGATGTTGCTCGACATCGTGCTAAGACGCCCTCCCCTCGTGATCCTCGCGGGGGACGTCGGCTCCGGCAAGACCGAGCTCGCCGAGACCATCGGCGACGCGGTCGCCCGATCGGAAGGCATCGATATCACCCTCTTGCCCCTGAGCCTCTCCACGCGCGGCCAGGGGCGGGTAGGCGAGATGACGCAGCTCCTCACCGCGGCGTTCGAACACACCGTCGCCGAGGCCACGCGCTTGAAATCCGCTTCCGGCAGGGCGCGTGGAGCCGTGATCCTGCTTGTGGACGAGGCCGACGCCCTCGCGCAATCACGCGAGGCGGCCCAGATGCACCACGAGGACCGGGCCGGCGTGAACGCGTTCATCCGCGGGATAGACCGCATCGCGAACGCCAAGCTGCCTGCGGCCGTGCTGATGTGCACCAATCGCCTGAGCGCGCTCGACCCGGCCGTTCGTCGGCGGGCCGCCGACGTGCTGAGTTTCGCCAGGCCCGACACTGAGCAACGCCGCTTCGTGCTATCGAGCCGCCTAGAGACGGTGGGTTTCACCGGATGCCATGTCGATGCGCTCGTTGAGTTGACCGGCCCGGCGCCCGGAAGGCGAGAATACGGCTTCACGTTCTCCGACCTAACGCAGCGGCTTCTTCCCGCAATTGTACTGGATGCCTATCCAGGACGAGCCATGGACGGCGCGCGCGCCGTCGAGATCGCCCGCGCCATGGCGCCCACGCCACCCTTCAAAGATGGCGAATTCGTTGGGGCGCGCCCATGACGCAGGCAGTGACGGTCAGGCGCGACGGGGATACATTCCAGGCGCGGGTGTTCTGGTGGTACGCGGCTCGGCTACTCGATCCCGAAAGCCCGATCGTGAGGGTCGGGTTCGAGAGCGGGCCCAAGGGCTTCGATGACATCTGGGTCGAGTACGATCCAGCCCGCACCGTGCTGGACCAGCATAACGAGCCGCTGCGCCGGGTGCACATCCAATGTAAATGGCACGTGTCGCCGGACAGCTACGGCTATGCGCAGATGATCGATCCGGAATTCATCAACGCCAACGCTCGTTCGCTTCTGCAGCGGGCGCACGCCGCGCAGACCACATATGCGCCGTTAGGGAGCGGAGTGCGTTTTAAGCTCGTGACCAATTGGCGGCTCGATCGCGCCGATCCGCTCCGGAAGATGATCGGGAGCCGCTCCAACGCGATACGGCTTGAGAAGCTCTATGGAACGCTCACGGACAACAGCGCGGCCGGGACGGTCCGCAAATCCTGGCGCGAGCACCTCGGTATCGACGAGGACCGGCTGCGGCTGCTGGCCCAGACGCTGGCATTCGGCGAGGCGACCGACAGCCTCGATACTTGGAGGGAGCATCTGGATATCCTTTTCGGTTACGTCGGCTTGCGACGGGTTCCGATGCACCAGAGCGCCTTTCCCTACGACGACCTGATCTTCCAGTGGATGTCGCAGGGGCGGCTGGAGTTCGATCGGGCGGGTCTCCGCAACATCTGCGCTCACGAGGACCTAATCGGGCCAGCGCCACGACAACCGAGCGTTTACGGCGTCAAATCGTTCGAGCACGCGTTTGACAAGCTGGAAGATCGCTGCTTGTCGGTCCTCGACCTCGTCCCGCAGTTCGACGAGCGCTACATTCGTAGCGACGATGACTGGCAGGACCGGCTCTATCCGGCTCTGAGGACGTTCCTCACCAATGCGGCCAATGAACAACTGAGCCTCAGGCTCGCGTTGGATGCGCACGTGACGCTGGCATTCGCCGCGGGCTCGATCCTCGATATCAAGTCGGGCCGCCTCGTGGAGCTCGAGCAACGGTCTCCAGGCCAGGAAATCTGGGCCGTCGACGACCGCCCATCCCATCCGGATTGGCCGACATTCTTGTCGGAGATCGTCGAACTCAATCCCGAGAAGCCGGACATCGCCATGGGGATCGGCCTCACGCACGATATTCTGGAGGACGTACGAAAGTACTGCGCCGTTGCAATTCCCACCGTCGGCCGCTTACTCATGCTGAAACCGAACCAGCCGGGCGCGCGGTCGGTGGCGTGCGGGCGGCATGCTTTCGAACTGGCGGATGCCGCGACCGCCGCCATTCGAGCGGCCAAAGGAAGCAAGGCTTCCCTCGTGCACCTGTTCGTCGCGGCTCCGAATGCCTTCACCTTTTTCCTTGGCCAGCGCCATCGCATTCTCGGTCCCGTGCGGCTGTACGAGTTCGATATGGATGGTGGGCGGAGTGGCTCCTATATGCCGGCGCTTACGCTCCCGATGCGTGTCGCACGGGACGAGATGCCATCAAATCCGTAGCCTGCCGGACCACGAAACGAAGCAACCCGAGGTCAACTGGATACGATGCGATCCTCGTCGATGTCGGCGAAGGTTACTGGCGTCCGTCGTCAGGACCTACATCGCGGCGATCCCGGCACGGGCGGCGGTCCCTCGATGTTGATATCCGAAGGCGAAGGCATCCTGTCGGCGAGCCCGGTCGCTGTGGATCGTTCCGTCCGCCGCCACGCTGGACGATCCAAGCTCTCGTCCACGCGGCTCGGCGCTTTCGGACACGAGCGCTTCAAGAGTCTGCCCCTGACCGTCCTGCGGAAGATCCTGCCCTGGTGGTAGTATCGATTCATGCCCTGTCGTTTCTGCGTCAGACATAGCGCGGGTTCCCGAGGAGCGTGGAAAGCTCCAGCCGATCACCGAGGCCGACCCGCCGGACCTGCTCGGTCACGGCTGCTCTTTCCTCAGCAGTGGTGGTTGAACCCAAGACAATGCGATCAACGAGAACCCTCAGGTCGACATCGACGAAAATACCATCGGGTGGCACGTTAACGCCTAACTCCTCGGCCGTTCGCACTGAGATCGCGAGACGAAACTCGCGTTCCCATTCGAATGCCCGATGCTTGAAGAAAAAGCGATCCAGCATACCAGCCCGCCTCATTCGCGCCTGCGTGAGATCGACATATTCGACGGGCCCTGCCCATAAATCCTCGATCCCATATTCAGGCCTGAGGCGGAAAGGCTTTAAGGCAGCCCTTATGCGCTCGGGCGTGGTGCAGATTGCAATGCCCTTGTGCTCGCCGGCATAGAGCTTCCACATCGCGTCGCTCTCGTACGCCGCCCGGTGCCAACAACTGATCTTCGTCAGCCGTTTCAGCTCGAAAAACGCCCGCTCGGCCGGCTCCATCTCTGCGTATCGCGGATCTGGCGGCGGCACGTTCACCTGCACAGCGACTGCGCCCTCGAACGGATCAGTGAACTGATTAGCCGACGCAAAATAGATGTGGCTGTCGTTGAGCGTTGAAATAAAGCGCTCGATTCGGAAATATTTCCAGAGCTGCTCTCCGCCGACCACTGCTCCCTCCTTGATCTCGCGCACAGCACCTCCGCAGTCCTGCTCTTCGTGAATTCATTCTACAATCGCCGAGACGATCCTACCCGTCGAGGAAATCCGAACCGCTAATGGCCACCTTTGGCTGCTTAACAACGAGACGGCAGGCCGCCGTGAAGCAGACTTCCCAAATGTCGGCTATGGGCCAACTTTCCCGTTGGTCGAGCGGCTGCCGATAAACATAGGGGTCAAGAGAAGTGGAGAAGGAAGCGGTCGGAACCCATCGAAGGGAACCCCCGGAACCTGCGCGCGAGATCCTGGAGAAGGAGAGTGAGCGGCCGGGCCTGATGCTCCGACCTTTGGATATCCGATGTCCTTGAAGACCCCTGCGGGCGGCGAACCGCGCCCGAACGATGCCGAACTTGAGATGTATGCGCGCGCCTACCGGCAGCGTGCCGAGGCCGACACGTTCTACCTGCGCTGGCAGTTGCACACCGCGCACGCGATGCTGCTGGAGCACGATCCAACGCGGATCTATCCTGAGCATGGCGGCCTCAACGGCCGCCAGATCGGCGAGGGCGCGCGCATCGCGGCGCGCCGCTTCGCGCTGTTGCTGGCCGAGCCGCCGGCGTTCTCCGAGCCCCTGCTGCGCCTCAAGATCGCGGCCTACGAGGCCATGATCATCGACGCTGACGAGTTGCGCCGCTCGCGCGCGGTGGCGATGATCGAAGCCGCCATCCGACGCGACGCGCAAGACCTCGGTATCGTCCTTGACGAGGGCCCTGTCATGCCTGACGCTGGCGGCTGGCACTGAGGTCGCCGGTCATGAGCTTCATCTTCTACGACCTCGAGACCAGCGGCCTCTCGGCGCAATGGGACGTGCCGCTGCAGGCCGCCCTGATCCACACCGATGCCAATCTGAATACCCAGGCAGAACTCTCGTTCCGGGCGAGGCTGCCGGCCCACATCGTGCCGTCGCCCGGCGCGCTTCTCGTCACCGGCGTGACGCCGGCGATGCTGGAGCAGGCGCCGCTCTCGGTGGGGGACATGCTCGGACTGATCAACCGCGCTTTTACGGAATGGGCGCCATCGACGATCGTGACCTACAACGGCCTTCGGTTCGACGAGGAGGTGCTGCGGCATGCCTTCTTTACCCACCTGCTGCCGCCGTACTCGACGCAGGGGCCCGGGCTGAAGCGGGCCGACCTCCTCGTCATGCTGCGCGCGGTTCGGTTGCTCGAACCGAACGCAGTGACGATCCCGATCGCGGCCAGCGGCAAGCCGTCGATGAAGCTCGGTGACATCTGCCGCGCGAATGGCATCACCCTCCACGAGGACGACGCCCATGATGCGCTCGCCGACACCCGCGCCACGCTGGCGCTGTTCCGCCATCTTCGCGAGGTCGCGCCGAAGACCATCGCGCTCATGCTGGAGAATGCCCACAAATCCGGGCCCGCGGCACTGTTGGCCGGCGACGAGCCCATCCTGCTCGGCGGCATGACCGCGATGGTACCCGTCATCGGCATCGCCCCGAGCCCGCGCAACGCCGCAGCCTGGGCGGTGGCCGACCTCTCGCTCGACCCGGCAAGCTATCTCGACAGCCCGGCCGAGGAGCGCGGCGCTGCTGACCACGAAGGGGCAGCGGCCGATCCGGTCGGTCAGGACCAACGCCCAGCCGATCCTCTTTGGATGGGAGAATGGGGCGCATACCCTGCCAGCCGATCGCCTCGACGACGCGGTCTACCGCCAGCGCGCGCGCCAGGTCCGCGATCACGCAGGCTTCCGCAAGAACCTGCTGCTGGCGCTTGCCAACCAGTATGCCGATGCCGACCTATCGCACTGGCCCGAGGCGACGCTGTATAGTGGCGGCTTCATCTCCGACGAACAGATGCGCCTTTCCCGGCGCTGGCATGAGATCGACTGGGCGCAGCGCCCCGCCTTCGCCGACAAGCTGTTCACGGACATCCGGATGCGCGCCTTCGCCAACAGGCAAACGTTCCTTGAAGCCGCCGAGCATCTCTCGCCGGCGGCCTGGGCCAAAGGCCGCGACTGGCTGCGCCATCGCCTCCAGACCGAGGACGATGTGCCGTGGCTGACGCTGTCGAAAGCGCTGAACGAGATCGACGGTCTTCGCGCTCAAACCGAACCTGGCGACGGCGAACGCCTGCGTCAGATCGCGGAGATCGAGTGCTGGGTCATGGAGCGCCAGCAGGAACTGGCGCGGGCGTCTGCAGCCTAGCCCCATCACAGGACGGACAAGGACGAAGGCCCGCGCGCACCCGCTCGTGGGCCTTCATTCGTTCCAGGAAAAGGAGGTCAGCGCTGCCAATTGGGCAGAACCCCACACAAAAGGGACAGACCATGACGGACACCAAGACCAAGAGCAGCCTCACTGACGTGAAAGAAGAGGCGTGGAACGTCTCGATCGTCGACGAGCTCGATGCCATCTCGCGAGAGCGGCCCTGGGGAGATGGCGATGCTGAAAGCTACAGCCTCGTCATGGGCAAGCTTCCCTCACTGCTCGACGTCGCTGCCCGCGGCCGCTACCACGCGGGCCAGGTCGAGCGCTTCCTCGATCTCGCCAGCCGCACGGAGGACCACGGGCTGATCCAGCGCCGCTTGCCGTGGCTGCTTGCGCTCACGATGCTGAACCATGCTGCGACGCTCGGGGTCGCGATTCTGCCGGCCCGCGACACCGTCGACGACTGGATCCGCGGCGACGCCGGCGAGAGTGTCGTTGAGGCGGCGAAGCGGCATCAGAACCAAGCGACCGCCGAACTCGCTCGCGGCGCCTTCAGCCTGGACACGCCCACGGTGAATGCCGCCCTGGAATCCCCGCGGGCCTTCATCGCGGGAGCCGACCGTCTCCTCGCGGTGACCAATGCGCTGGTGCCAAGCAGGGAGGTCGAGGATAGCGGCACGCGGGTCCACTGGCTTGAACGGGGGTCAACGCTGGCTGATTACGTCACCGATCACCTCGACCTCGAATACCGCCTCGATTCCGTCACCCACCATCTGCGCTGGGCCGATCGCTTCGCCGCAGAACTCGAGGATGGCGAGCTCAGCCCGGCGCATCGTGATCGGCTCGGCCGGGCCCAGGCTGGCGCGACGATCCTGGCCCTCGCCGACCTCGCCAGGATCGGGCTCTGGCCCGCTCGCGATCCTGGCGACCATCGCGTCAAGATCCAGGCGCGTGATCTCATGCGGGCGCGGCAGGGTCCGGATCGGCAGAAGGCGATCGTCGAACTCGCCTTCTTAATCGGCGACCAGATGCAGGCGGGCTTCAGCGCGCTTACCGCGCGCCTTAGCGAGGCCGAGGGCTGAGGGGTCTCAGAGCAGCTCCTGGATCCCGGTAGCCAACAACACGGCAACAGGAAGCGCCCAGGACGGCCAAACCTGCTCAGGAGGTCGCAAGACGCCGCCAGGAAGCCACGAGGCTCCCAAATCGCTCGATTCCCGCCGGCGGTCCAAAAGGTTGGTTGGCTTCAGGTAGCCTCCAAGACGGCGTTCGCACCACAGTCCCGACCGAGGACGGAGCCAGGACGGGAACAACACGACAACAGGACGGTCAGGACCGCCTAAGAAGAGATCAAGGCGCTCCCACGGGGGCGCCTTTCTCATGTCCGGAGAGATCGCAGGGAGCAGCGACATGACTGCAACCCACGCAATAAGGATCACTCCGTGACCAACGAAGACAAAGGCGTGCCGGCGCCTACCGCCACCGGCGCCGTCGAGCATGCCCGGCAACAAAGCCCTGGCGATCCCATCGCCATCCTCACCGGCAGCATCGGAGACGACCCCAGCCTCGCAGAGCTCACCGCCTTTCGCGACAGCAGGCCCGATCTTAAGTTCGCAGCCCGGCAGGCCAAGATGTGCCTGGACGAGTCCATGCGGATCCGGCTTGGATCCACTGACGTCGAAGCCGCCCATCGCGTCGCGGCTGGCCTGATGGTGGTCGGCCTCTCCTTCACGGCGCTGGCCTGCACCTGGCCGGCTGACAGCCTGGACGAGGTCGATGCCAAGCTGGCGCTGGCGGAAGTTCGCAAGCCGCATGGTGATGACCAGGAGGACGACTACGCTCCGATGCTCCAAGCCGACACCGCCCGGTTCATCCGGGTGCGGCGCGCCGCCTTCAACGTCGGCGAGCTGATGGTGCCTCCGCGCGCCACCGGGCCGGCCCCGACCGATCGCGGGCTCGTGTCCTGGCCGCTGCAGGGCCTCGACCTGACCCTCCTCCTGCCGCCGCGCGGCGGCGAGCCGGTCTTCGTTTATCAGCAGGCCGGTGCATGGGCCGGTCTCCTGTCGGCACCGCCGGACCTCGATCGCCTGGCGGATCGTGTCGAGCGCCTCCTCGCGACAGCCGATCGGCTGTTCCTGCTGGCCGCGCGCCCGGCAGAGGGCAACGCCGAACTGCGCCGTGCAGCAGAGGGTGCCCAGATCATGGCCTACCTCTGCGCCGCCCAGGTCGCACTCTGGCCGGTCGAGCGCGGCTCGCCTGGGGTCAAGGCCAAGCGAAGGATGGCCAAGGCGATCGACGATCGCGCCTGCCGCAGCGATCCGCTCCACATGCAGGCCACTGTGCGGCACATCTTCGAGGAGGCGACCTGGCTGGCCAAGCTGCTCGGCGCCGAGCGGATGGCCATCAAGATGCCGACTTGGACTGAAATCGTCTGAACGGCGTTCGTCGCGAATGAACATCGCTCGTCGACGGTGAGCGAAGTTCACGACCTAAAAGCAGGCGGCGCCGCGAGGTGCCGCCTTTTCGCGTTGAACCGGGTTCACGGAGGGCCGGACCGGCCACCCCGCGGGACAGTCAGGTTCCGCGGCACCGCGAAACCAGCCCGATGACCAAAGACACATACGATTTCGAATTCGTCGATGAGGGGCTCAAGGCGCGTGTCGTCAGGGCCAAACGGGCGCAAAAGAGCAAGACCGACGGTGCGCAAGACCCACAGGCAAATGCCGATATCCCGGTCGTTGAGGTCTCGGCCGAGATCATCGACGACAGCGCCACCACCATGGCGGTCTACGACCACGCCGCCGTTGAGCGGCAGATCGAGCTTCTGATCGGCAGGCCGTATTATGGCGACAGGGAAGAGTATCTCGGCTCCCCGCTGCCGACCCTGAACGAGTCAGATCAAGCCCGCCTCGACCGCTTGATCGGTCTCCACCACGATCCGCGTGCCGGACGTCGCGAGCTGCTGTTTGGAAGCGACGAGCATCTCGCCAACCTCGCGCGGGCCCGCAGACTCTGTCCGGGCTTCGAAGGCATCATCGACCTGATCATCCGCGCTGTTCACCTCGCGATCCGCACCGGCACGCCGCTATTCGTACCGCCGCTCCTGCTGGTCGGTCCGCCCGGCACGGGCAAGACCCATGCAAGCCGGCAGATCGCCAGCGCGCTTCGAACCGACATTCATTCGGTCAGCTGTGCCACCAACAGTGACGCGCAGGCTCTGGTCGTCGGCCACCCGAGCTCGTGGAAAGCGGCCCGTATGGGCGTTCTAACCGAAGCTATGGCGTCGGGGTCCTCGGCCCAGCCGGTAATCCTGCTTGATGAGGCCGACAAGCTCCAGACCCACTGGAGCGAGAAGCCCTACCACACGCTTCTGACCCTGCTCGAGCGCGAGAACAGCAGCGCCCTCGTCGACGAGTTCGTCCGCGCGCCTTTCAACCTGTCGGGCGCGATCATCATCGCGACCGCCAACGACATCGAGGCGCTGCCCGCCTTCATCATCGACCGCTTCACCACCTTCGCGATCGATCCCCCCGTCGGAAAAGCGCTTCTGTCGGTCACGCGGCTGATCGCCGGGGACGTCGTTGCCGAACTGCGCGATGCGGTGGCGATGCCCTCCGATGACGTCCTGCTGCGGGCGGCGCGGCACAACCCGCGTCGCCTCGGCAAGCTGTTGCGACTGGCCTTCGGCTTCGCGGCGGCCGGCGCGCGCAATGCGTTGACGGTCAGCGACATCGAAGCCGCCGAGGCGCTCGCCATCGGCACGGCGCAAAGCCGACCGATTGGGTTCATCCATCCCATGGCCGATACAGGTGATCGCGGGCGCGAGGGGAAGGCGGAAACCCATCGCGCGCGCGACGGTCGTCAGAAGGCGGGGAAGGAGCATGAAAGTGAGGGCTGAAGGGGAATACCCCCCTGAAAGCCGCTCGACGACGTAACCGAGACCGAACAATGACCACCAAATCGATCACACCACCCGCCGGCACCGGTGCCGGCTTCATCCCGCAGAGCCACCAGACCTCGAAGAAGCAGCCCGGGGTCCCGCTGCTGCCGCCCGGAAGCGCCGGCGCCGTGACGCGCTGGTGGCCAGTGCGCTGGCCCCGGGTCGGCGGCGTCGCGCTCCTGCCGCTGTCGGCTGCTGCCTTCACCAGCGAAGCCTTCCAGAACGCCTACGTCCCCGGCACGCTCGCCTACATCTACTGCGCCGGCTGCGGCGAGGATCACCGGATGCCGCAGGTCGCGACCGGCCTGCTCGGCGTCGCCAGGCGCCTCTTCGCCGCGATCCACAAGGTCTCGGTGACGTCGCAGGTCAAGCTCACCGACCGTGTTCGCGAGCTCAACCGGGATCGCTATGGCAGCATCACCATCAGCGCCGACGGGTACCTCTGCTCCGATCGCGGCTTCGACAACTGGATGCTCCAGCACATCCTGCCCGAGGGCGCAGCCCTCCCCGGCTCGCCGGTCTCGATCGGCAACCGCTGCCTCCCGGTCCGGCTGCCGCTGGGGCTCTCGAAGGACGAGTTCGAGGAGCGCCTGCACCAGCGCATGCACGATGCGTCCCTCAATGCCTGGCTGAAGACGCCCAAGGCGCGGCAGCACTGCACCCAGATCGGATATGCCCCCGCCGAGTTAAGCCGGCAGACGGCCTACGGCTTCGGCGATAGCGTCCGCTTCAGTGAGGCCAAGGAGTTCTACTTCTTCCGCCCAAAATCCGATGACGCGGACCGCCTCATCCGCATCGCCGAGGTCATCATCCACGACTGGGTCATGAACCCAGCGTCTCGCCGCAAGCTCGTCAGCTACAAGTCGCTGGGGCAGGGATACGTCTCGGCGTTACCCGGCGCCTAACTTCAGGGGACATAGAAAGCTTGCTGTCTCCAACGCCGGGCGGGACACCGACTCGGAGAAGACGGCGCTTTATGGTAGAGGTGGTTGGGATCGAAGCGCGATTCGCATTCAGCGCAACGGTGCTACCCAGTTTAACGAAAGGAAATAGGCGAAGAATAACGATCTTCCCGAACGATCATGCCAGTTCGCTCCGTTAATGAGGCGACGTTTGATCGAAGGTTCCGCCACCGTCAGTTCGATGAACATGCCGGGGCGTCGTGTGAATTTGCGAGCTGGGACAGCGAGAATGGACCCGCAGGTGTGAGCGTCGGAACCGCGCTACGCCTCCCGTACTAGGGAAGTGCAAGAACCTAGGCCGAACTCGAGTGCACGGAACCGCATCAGCCTTTGGCCGGTGCCTAACTCTGTGGGCTCTTCGAATGTCAAAACCCTCCCAAGTCACCCTATCTAAATCCGCCTCCTGGTCGGACGTTACGCGTTCTCCCGGAGATACGGTCGAGACGCCGACGCCGGATATCCGGCGTCCTCTAAGCGGGCTGTTTCCGACCGAGAGCGAGATCGCCCGCAGAGTGGGCCAAGATCTTTCTGGATGGCGAGCGCGCGCCACGATTCTCGAGAGGGACGGTCTTCCACGGATCTGCCCTATCATGGGCGCGCGCTACTGGCCGTCAGTAAAAGCCTATTTTGATCACAGATACGGGGTTGGTAATGTCTCTCCGTCCGCCATGGACGGAATGGAGAATCTCGATGCCCTATGAAAAATCGCCCACACCTGGCCTGAAGCGCAGGCGACAGCAGAAGGGGCATGCTCTTTACTGGATCGCCCGCGAAGACATCGTCAAAGCGGGCTACACGCCAAAGAGCGTGCGGTTGCATTACGCCGATACGCCGGAGGAACTGCCGTTGATATCGGCCGCCTGTCAGCGCCTCCAGGCGGAGATGCTGGCTTGGTCAGCCGGCGCAAAGCAGGATTATAAGTCCTTCGACGGGACGATCGGAGCACTTTCGCGCCGTTTCCAGATCGATGATGAAAGCCCGGTCCAAGGCTGGAAGTACAATACCCGCCGCTCGCAGCTGTACATCGTGGGCACGATCGAGGAAGCCTTCGGTGCGCGCGCGCTCACGGCCCTCGGCCTGAAGGATTTCCGGCGCTGGTATGATGCCGCCAAGCTGCCGAAGAAGGCGGGCGGGCTCGAGCGGGTCGATCGAGCGTGCAAGATCATCAAGATGATCCGGGAGATGCTGCGCTATGGCGTGGCGGCCGAACTCGACCAGCCGCAATGCATCCGGCTGCTGACCATTCTTGAATCGACCGAGTTCAAGACGGCCAAGCGCCGGCGGTCCCGCCTCGAACACAATCAGGTCGTCTCCTTTATCGTCGAGGCGGTCGCGGCGAAGCGCATCTCGCTTGCGCTCGGCACGGCGATCCAGTTCGAAACCGGCATGCGGCAGAAAGATGTCATCGGCGAATGGGAGCCTGTCCGGGCGGGCGAAGAGCCTACCGGAATCGTCTTGCGCGGCCGTCGCGGTAAGGGTTGGCGCCGCTGGTGCAACGGCCTGACCTGGGCCGATCTTGGGCGCAGCATGGTGATCTCGAAGGAGACCACGAAGACGGGCGCGATCGTCTCGC
The DNA here is from genome assembly GCF_001298265.1 of Allobosea vaviloviae. Lineage (GTDB taxonomy): Bacteria > Pseudomonadota > Alphaproteobacteria > Rhizobiales > Beijerinckiaceae > Allobosea > Allobosea vaviloviae_B. The sequence continues at coordinate 32,416 of NZ_LGSZ01000037.1, forward strand.
ACGATCTCAAGATGTTTCCCCTCGTCACCGGCTTGCTCGCTCAGATCCCGGCCGAGCAGCGCATAGGCGCGCTGATCGTCGACGAGACGGCCGGTCGCCCTTATGCCGAGTTCGCCTATGCCCGCGACTGGCGGGTGATCGCGCGCGCCGCCGGGATCCCCGACGCCGTCTGGAATACAGACGCAAGGGCCGGGGCAATCACGGAAGCCGAGGACGCCGGCGCCGAGCTCGACACAATTCGAGGCTCGATTGGCCACACTCAGGCATCGACGACCGCCCGCTACTCCCGAGGAGCGATCGGCAAAAGCCGCGCGATCGCGAAACAACGCAGCGCCTATAGGAATGGCGAGAACAAAGCCTAATCAGGCATGGGGAACGTGTTGGGGAACGTAGGGAACGAGAGTTCAACGGTAGGCCGTCTAACTAGCTGGGTTCCAAAAGATTTTTGGAGCGGGCGATCGGGATCGAACCGACGACATTCAGCTTGGGAAGCTGACGTTCTACCACTGAACTACGCCCGCATGCGTCCGGAGCGGCGCGAGGTCTGCGCCGGAGCAGGCCGTTCATAGCGGCTTGCGGGGCGGGTGTCATCCGGGAATTGGCAACGCCCCGGGTCGATGGCGCGGGACGGGCGCTGCTTTTCAGCTCCGGAAATGCTTCGAGAGCTTGAGCGACTGCCCCTGATAGTTCGAGGTACCGATCTCGCCATAAAGCGCGTCGGGCTCAGCCGCCATGCGCTCAAAGGCGAGCCGACCGACGACCTGGCCATCCTCGAGCAGGAAGGGAACTTCGTGGCTGCGGACCTCCAGCACGCCGCGCGAGCCCGGCAGGCCGCCGGCGCTTGCGCCGAAGCCGGGGTCGAAAAAGCCGGCATAGTGGACGCGGAACTCGCCCATCGTCGGGTCGATCGGCGCCATCTCGGCGGCATAGCCGGCGGGAATGTGAAGTTTTTCCTTGGAGGCCAAGATGTAGAATTGGTGCGGGTCGAGGATGAGGCGCCTGGCGCTACGGGCCGGGATGGGCGTCCAGAAGTCGTCGATCGAGTAGGCTGCGATGCGGTCGACGTCGATGACGTCGGTGAAGCGCTGCGCCTGATATCCAATCGTCTCTCCATTATGAGAGCCCGCGAGGTGGATGCTGAACTGCAGGCCGTTCTGGATGACCGGAACACCGTCGACCAGCGGCGTCTCCCGGTGGATGTCGCGCAACTCCTTGTCGGAGACGCGAAAGCCGATCGCCTCCTCCTGCCCGGAGTTGCGCCGCCGGAAGCGCAGCTGGTTCAGCCGACTGCCCTTGCGCACCTTGATCGAGAAGCTAGCCGGTGAGATTTCGGCATAAAGCTTGCCCGAATAGCCACCGGGCACGGTGTCGAACATGCTGGCACGGTCGGCGATCAACCGCGTGAAGACGTCGAGCCGACCGGTCGAACTCTTCGGATTGGCGAAGGCGGAAATCGTGGTCGGCAGATCATCGAGCGATTCCATGAGCTCAACGACATACACGCAGTTCTTCTCGAGGATGGCGCCACCCTCGAGCGAAAATTCGTCCTGGGTCAGGTCGGAGAGAGCTTTCTCGACGGTCTTGTTCGGACCGGGCAGGAAGCTGGCGCGGACGCGATACGCCTTGTGGCCAAGGCGCAGGTCGATGCTCGCCGGCTGATACTGACTCTCGGCGAAGGCGCCCGAGATCGAGCGGACCATGCCACGCTGGACGAGCTTGCGGATATCCTGGCGCGGCAGCACGCCGGACGGGCCGCTGAGGCTCGACGAGTGCGGGCCCTTCTCGATATCCGCCAGCATGTCAGGAACGGCCATTGATCGGTTGCCCATCTGTGGCGACGACAAACATTCTCTTTGATCGCGCGTTGCGGCGCAGGCGAGTCCCCTAGCACGACTTGTCCACGCGATTCGAGCATCCTGAGCGGGTTGACCGCCCGGCTCCGACGCCGCAAACACGGGGGATGATGGCGGTCGCGGCCGGACCGCCGGCTCGGGAGTCGTGGCGATGTATCAAGCCGAGACGCATGGCGTGCGCGTGACTGCCGTGCCGAGCTTCATGGAAGGCGAATCCTCGCATGCGCAGGGGCGCTATTTCTGGGCCTACACCATGGAAATCCTCAATCTCTCGGCGCAGACTGTGCAATTGATGAGCCGCCACTGGTTCATCACGGATGGACGCGGCGAGGTTCATGAGGTGCGCGGCGACGGCGTCGTCGGCCAGCAGCCGGTGCTGCGCCCGGGCGAGAGCTACAGCTACACCTCGGGCTGCCCGCTGATGACGCCCGATGGCTCGATGCGCGGCTTCTATGCCATGCTCGGCGAGGACGGCGTGATCTTCGACGTCGAAGTCCCGCTGTTTCCGCTCGATTCCCCTTATGTGAAGAAGGTCCTGCATTGACTGCTCCCTCGCCGACCGGTGAGCGCCTCGCGCCGCTCGACATGCTCGCCAAGCTCGTTTCCTTCGACACGGTGAGCCATAAGTCCAACCTGCCGCTGATCGCCTTCGTCGAGGACTATCTGGCGGGCTGGGGCGTCTCCTCGGTCCGCATCCCCAACGCGACCGGCGACAAGGCGGCGCTGTTTGCCACGATCGGCCCGCAAGGTCAGGGCGGCGTGCTGCTCTCGGGCCATACCGACGTGGTGCCGGTCGAGGGCCAGGCCTGGAGCCGAGACCCGTTCACGCTGCATGTCGAGAACGGCCGGGCCTATGGCCGCGGTGCCGTCGACATGAAGGGGTTCATCGCGCTGGCTTTGGCGCTGGTGCCGGATTTCCTGGCGGCCGATCTCAAGACGCCGATCCACCTGTTCTTCTCCTATGACGAGGAGGTCACCTGCCTCGGCGTCGTCGACGGCATCGCGCGCATGGGCGTGGATCTGCCACGTCCGCGCGCCGTGATTGTGGGCGAGCCGACCTCGCTGGAACTCGCCGACGCGCATAAGGGCATCCGCACCTTCTTCACGACCATCACCGGCGTGCCGGCGCATTCCTCGAAGCCGCATCTCGGGGCGAGTGCCGTGCATGGCGGCATCAGGCTGTCGGCCGGGCTGGTTGGTTTCGCCGACGAGCGCGAGGCGAACCCGGACCAGAGCGGCCGCTTCGACCCGCCCTATGACACCGTGCATGTCGGCAAGTTCCATGGCGGGATCGCCCGCAACATCCTGGCGGATCGCTGCGATCTGTCCTGGGAGGTCCGCACCCTGCCGGGCTCCGATCCGGAGGACGTGCCGGCCCGCTTTGCCGCCTTGTCGCAGGAGGTGCTGGCCCGGATGCGCAAGACCGCCCCTTCGGCCACGATCGAGACGGTGATGAGCTCGGACGTGCCGGGCCTCGCGCCCGATCCCGGCTCCGAGGCCGAGACGCTGGTGATGCGGCTGGCCGGCCGCAACAGCACCATCGCCGTCGCCTATGCGACGGAAGCGGGCCATTTCCAGCGGGCGGGGCTGCCGACGATCGTCTGCGGTCCCGGCTCGATCGACCAGGCGCACCAGCCTGACGAATACATCACGCTGGAGCAGTTCGCCACGGGCGAGGCCTTCATGCGCAAGCTGATGGCGGAGTGCCGGGGGTAACGCTTATCCGACACGTCATACTCGGGCTTCGCCGAGTATGACGGCGGACGGCCTTCACTCCCCCGCCAGCCCGTCCTCGACCTCGGTCGCCGCGAAGACATAGCGCCGCGAGCAGAACTCGCAGGTGACGCCGAGCGTGCCGTCATCGGCAACCATCGCCTTGCGGTCCTCGCCTGAGAAGCCGCGCAGCATGCCAAGCACGCGCTCACGCGAGCAGCGGCAGGCTTCGTGAACCAGGGTCGGCTCGAAGACCCGCGCGCCACGCTCGTGGAAGAGCCTGTAGAGCAGACGCTCGCTCTCCAGCAGCGGGTCGAGCAGTTCGTGATCCTCGACCGTCTCGACCAGCGAGCGCGCTTCCGCCCAGGCATCGTCGCTGATCCCGTCGGGATCCGTGTTGGTCAGGATCTCGTGGCCTTCGGGCGCGTCGCCCGGATGCATGTCGGCGGCGCGCAGGCGGTCGACCGAATGCGGCATGAACTGGACCAGGAGCCCGCCGGCGCGCCAATGCCGGCTGCCGCCGGGGCCGACGATCGAACCGACGCCGAGCCGGATCCGGCTCGGGATCTGCTCGGACTGGCGGAAATACTGATGCGCCGCCTCTTCGAGGCTCTGGCGGTTCAAAGCCACCACGCCCTGATAGCGCGTCGTCGCCGAGCCCTGATCGACGGTCATGGCGAGATGACCCTCGCCGAGCAGATCTCCGGTGCTCAAGCTGCCGGCCGCGACCGCGTCCGCAAGCTTCGCCTCGTCGATATGTGCAACGGCGCGAAAACTGTCGGGTGCGTTGAAGTCGACGACCATCATCGAGATCGCCCCGTCGCTCTTGGTCTGGAGCTGGAAACGGCCCTCGAATTTCAGCGCCGTGCCAAGCAGCACGGTCAGTGCCGCGGCCTCGCCGAGCACGCGGGCGACGGGTTCCGGATAGTCGTGCCGGGCCAGGATGGTGTCGATCGAGGAGCCAAGTCGCACGACGCGGCCACGCACGTCGAGATCGGGTACCGTGAAGGGCACGACGCGGTCGTCGAGCGCGGCCAGGCTTTCAAGCGCAGCATACCCCGCGCCGGTGTCGGTATCGGCCATCAGGCGGAGACCCCGCCGAAGCACCAGGCCAGGATGCCCTTCTGGGCGTGCAGGCGATTCTCGGCCTCGTCGAACACGGCCGATTGCGGCCCGTCCATCACGGCGTCGGTGACCTCCTCGCCGCGGCTGGCGGGCAGGCAGTGCATGAAGATGGCGTCCTTTTCGGCGCGGCCGAGCAGGCGCTCGTCGACCTGATAGGGCCGCAGCAGATTGTGGCGCGTGCCTTCCTCGTCGCCCATCGAGACCCAGCAATCGGTGATGACGCAGTCGGCGCCCTCGACCGCAGCTTCGGGCCTCGTGGTCAAGGAGAGCTTCGCGCCCTGCTTCTTGGCCCAGTCGAGCAGGGCCGGCGGGGGCGCCAGTTCCTCGGGCGTCGCGATGGCCAGTTCGAAATCGAGCCGGCCGGCCGCATGCACCCAGGAGGTCAGAACATTGTTGGTATCGCCGGTCCAGGCGATGCGCTTGCCTTTGATCGAGCCCTTGCGCTCCTCGAAGGTCATGACGTCGGCCATGACCTGGCAGGGATGCTGGCGCTTGGTCAGCCCGTTGATCACCGGCACGGTGGCGTATTTCGCCATCTCGACCACGGCATCATGGTCGAGCATGCGGATCATGATCGCATCGACATAGCGCGACAGCACGCGGGCGGTGTCGGCGATGGTCTCGCGCTCGCCGAGCTCGATCTCGCGGCCGGTGACCATCATCGGCGAGCCGCCGAGCTCGCGGATGCCGACATCGAAGGACACGCGGGTGCGCAGCGAGGGCTGCTCGAAGACCATGGCGACGACCTTGCCCTCGAGCAGGCGATCGACAGCGGCATCCGGCGTGCGGCGGCGCGACTTGATGTCCTCGCCGGCGCGCAGGATGGCGCGCAGCTCGTTTGCGGAGAAATCGGAGAGATCGAGGAAATGGCGCGTCACGGGCGCGTCCTTCGCTTACCTGATGAGAGTTGGCTGGACTGAAAGGGTTCTACTCGGCCGCCGGCCGCTTCAGCGCAGCCTCGATGGCGCCGGCGGCACGGTCGAGCCGCGAGACGGCATCCGCGACTTCCGGCTCGCCGATGATCAGCGGCGGCAGCAGGCGCACGACATTGTCGCCGGCGGCCACGACGAGCAGACCGGCGGCGCGGGCCTCGGCGACGAAGTCGGTGTTGAGCGTGTGCAGCTTGAGGCCGAGCATCAGGCCCTCGCCCCGAATCTCGGCGATCACCTCGGGATGCTTGTCCTTGAGCTCGGCCAGAGACTGCTTCAGCCGCAGCGAGGTCTGCGCGACATGGTCGATGAAGCCAGGCGCCAGGATGACATCCAGCACCGCGTTGCCGACCGCCATGGCGAGCGGATTGCCGCCAAAGGTGGTGCCATGCGTGCCCAGCGTCATGCCCGAGGCTGCCTCTTCGGTGGCGAGGCAGACGCCCATCGGGAAGCCGCCGCCGATGCCCTTGGCGACCGACATGATGTCGGGCGTCACGCCCGACAGCTCATAGGCGAAGAACTTGCCGGTCCGGCCGACGCCGGTCTGGATCTCGTCGAAGATCAGCATCAGGCCATGCTCGTCGCAGAGGTCGCGCAGCAGCCGCAGGAAGCGCGACGGGGCCGAGCGCAAGCCGCCTTCGCCCTGGATCGGCTCGACCATCATAGCTGCCGTCTCCGGCCCGATCGCCGCCTTCAGCGCCGCCTCGTCGTCGAAGGGCACCTGATCGAAGCCGTCGACCTTGGGGCCGAAGCCGTCGATGTATTTCTGCTGCCCGCCGGCGGCGATGGTCGCCAACGTGCGGCCATGGAAGGCGCCCTCGAAGGTGATGATCCGGTAGCGCTCGGGATGGCCCTTCGCCGCGTGGTATTTGCGCGCCATCTTGATGGCGCACTCATTCGCCTCGGCGCCCGAATTGGTGAAGAAGGCGCGCTGCGCGAAGGTCGCCTCGCAGAGCCTGCGTGCCAGTCGCTCGCCCTCGGGCATCGTGTAGAGGTTGGAGGTGTGCCAGATCTTGCCGGCCTGCGCCGTCAGCGCCTCGACCAGGTGCGGATGGGCGTGGCCGAGCGAATTGACGGCGATACCAGCGCCGAAATCGAGATAGCGCGTGCCGTCAGCCGTGATCGCCCAGGGGCCTTCGCCGCGCTCGAAAGCGACAGGCGCGCGGGCATAGGTCGGAAGCAGGACGGACTGGGAAGCGGAAACGGGAGCGGGGGCCATGAGATTGAAATCCTCGCGACGGCGATGGGAAGAACGGATTGGCGCTGAGCTGAAACGGTGGTTCGGGTTGACCTGCGGCGCGCTGTGGCAGTTTCACAGCCGCGTGCGACCCGACGACGACGTTATCGTCGCAGCCAGATTCCGACGTCTCGTCGCACCGTCATCCGCATCGTGGAAGACCCTGATCCGTAAAACATAAGCGCCGCCCAAGAGGGCGGCGGCAACACCTCGCAACTATGCTAAAGGGCGCCGCTCCTGTCAATTCCGCGCCGCACCGCTGCCGTCCCCGTTCCGACGCTCTTGCCGCTGCGAGAGTGTTGCCGAAAGGATTCGCTTGACGGCGATCGATCGATTGCCTGGGGGAAAAAACGATTTCCGATTCGCCGACTCTTGTGGCCGAGTCCGGGCATCTTGTATGGTCGGCTTTGTCAGATACGACATCTCGTGCGGCGACCCCAGTACCGTCAGTCTCGGCTGCAACGGCTTCCGTTTAGCGACGGACGCCGCCGGTATCGGATTCCGCCATGATCCGCCCACAGGCCGCCTCCATAGGAGGCGACTGAAGAAGACAGGTGAGCCCGATGAACGAAGCCGGAGCATGGACGGAAGAGCGCGTCGAGCTTTTGAAGAAGCTCTGGAGCGACGGTCTCAGCGCCAGCCAGATCGCGGCCGAACTCGGCAGCGTGACGCGCAACGCGGTGATCGGAAAGGTGCACCGGCTCGGCTTGTCCGGCCGCGCCAAGAACCCGGCCGCCGCCAGCACGCCCCGAACGGCTGCGACGCCGCGCAAGGCGCCGACGCGCTCGCCCAGCCATCCGATGAACAGCCAGGGCAGCCAGGGCGGAATGACCCGCGGCGCCAATGCGCTGGCGCCGCAATATACCGCCGAGGTGGAAGCCGAGACCGAGCAGGCGCCGGCTCCTTCCGAGGATGTGGTGATCCCCTTCTCCGAGCGGGTCACGATCATGGACCTGCGCGAATATATGTGCCGCTGGCCGATGGGCGACCCGACCACGCCGGAATTCCGCTTTTGCGGCGGCCGCTCCCAAACCGGCATGCCCTATTGCAGCTACCACGCCCGCATCGCCTACCAGCCGGCCGCCGACCGCCGCCGGGACCGCGGCAAGGTGGCGCGCGCCTGAAGGTGCAGAGCCCCTGATATCTCGGAGAAAGCCGGCCGCGAGGTCGGCTTTTTCATTGGCAGCCAGCCGGCTCAACGGTGCTGGCGCCGCCCCATCATCTCCAGATGGCGGCTCCAGCGCGAGAGCGCGAAGCAGATCAGCCAGTAGATCGACCCCGAGAAGACATAGGCTTCCATGCTCATGCCGACCCAGGCGGGGTCGGCCAACGAGGCCTGGGCGATGCCGAGCAGATCGAGGATCGAAACGACGAGGACGAGCGTGGTGTTCTTCACCAGGGCGATGAATTCGTTGGTCATCGCCGGCAGCGAGATGCGCAGCGCCTGCGGCAGGATGATCAGCCCGGTCGCCTTCCAATAGGTCAGTCCGAGCGCGGTCGCCGCTTCGCGTTGGCCCGGCGGCAGGGCCTGGAGGCCGCCACGCACGGCTTCCGCCATATAGGCGGCAATGACGAGGCCGAGCCCGATGACGGCGCGCGCCAGGCGGTCGATGCCGATGCCGCCCGGCAGGATCAGCGGCAAAAGCAGCGAGGCCAGGAAGATCACCGCGATGATCGGCACACCACGCCAGAACTCGATAAACAGCACGCTGATCAGCCTGACGACCTTGAGCTGCGACTGGCGGCCGAGCGCGAGCAGGATGCCGAGCGGGATCGCGATCAGGCTGGCATAGACCGAGATGAACAGGGTCAGCATCAGCCCGCCCCATTCGCGAGTCTCGATCGGCCGCAGGCCGAAACCGCCCGACAGCAGCCAGATGCCGAGCGGCGGCAGGACGATCAGCGCCGCGATGGCCGCCTTCAGCCGCAGCCGCGGCGGCGCGAAGACGATGGCGGCCGCTGCGAGGGCGAACAGGATACCGGTCAGGTCGGCCCGCCAGCGCTGGTCCGACGGATAGAGCCCGTACATGAACTGGCCGAAGCGGGCCTTGACGAAGACCCAGCAGGCGCCGCCGGCCGCACAATCGGCCCGGGTCGAACCGCTCCAGGTCGCGTCGATCAGCGCCCAGCGGATGATCGGGATGGCGATCCAGGCCAAAGCGGCCGCGAGCAGCAGCGTGACGAGGCCGGCCGCGGGGGTCGCGAAGAGGCGCTGGCGCCAGAGGGGGAGAGCCGCCGCGCTCATCGGGTCACCAGCGCGATCCTGGCGTTGTACCAGTTCATGAAGGCGGACACGGCCAGCCCGATGACGAGATAGACCGCCAGCGTCATGGCGATGATCTCGATCGCCTGGCCGGTGTTGTTGAGGGCAGAGCCCATGAACAGGCTGACCACGTCGGGATAGGCGATGGCCGCGCCGAAGGACGAGTTCTTGAGCACGTTGAGATACTGGTTCGTCAGCGGCGGGATCATCACGCGCAGCGCCTGCGGGATGGTGACGAGGCGCAGCGTCCGGACAGGCCGCAGGCCGAGCGCAGAGGCCGCCTCGATCTGGCCATGCGGCACCGCCTGGATGCCGCCGCGGACGATCTCGGCGATGAAGCCCGCGGTATAGGTGACGAGCGCGGCCAACAGCGCGACGAATTCCGGGATGACGACGAAGCCGCCGCGATAGTTGAAGCCGCGCAGGACGGGGATATCCCAGCGCGTCGCCAGGCTCGCCCAGGTCACGGCCAGCACCGGCACCAGAACGATCAGCACCAGGCCGATCGCCAGCATCGGCGCATCCTGCCCGGTCCGGTCCTTGCGGCGGCGGGCCCAGAGCGAGACAAGCCCCTGCGCCAGCCATGACAGCAGGATCGCGGCCAGTGCCCAGCGGAAATTTGCGGGCGCATCCGGCAGCGGAATGGTGAGGCCACGGTTGTTCAGGAAGGCGACGCCGAAGACGCTGACGCTGTCGCGCGGCGCCGGCAGCGCGGCGATGACGCCGAAATACCAGAACAGCACGAAGAACAGCAGCGGGATGTTGCGGACGAATTCGATATAGGCCCCGGCCACGGTCGAGAGCAGCCAGTGCGACGACAGCCTGGCGATGCCGACGACGAAACCGAGCGCGGTGGCGAGCACGACCGACACGATGGTGACCAGCATGGTGTTAGCGACGCCGGCCCAGAACAGGTCGAGGACCGTGCTGGCCCTTGTGTAGTCGGTCAGCACGAAGGGCACGTCGATGCCGGAATTGCGCCAGAGGAAGTCGAAGCCCGAGGCGATGCCGGCCTTGACCATGTTCTCCGAGGCGTTGCGCACGAAGAAGATGGTCAGGCCGACGAGGCCGAGCACGAGCGCGATCTGGTAGAACCAGTCGCGGACGCGCTTGTCGTTGAGAAGTGAAATGATGTTCAGCAAAGGCTTCGTTCCTGCGGAACCGCTTCACCGTCATCCCGGGCGGAGCGAAGCGGAGACCCGGGATCCATGCCGGAACGGTTCAGGCATGGATCCCGGATCGGCGCCGCTGCGCGGCTTGTCCGGGATGACCGCGTGATTCCGCGTTCAGACGGAGGCTGCCGCCGCTCTCACTGGAAGGGCGGGGTGAAGAGCAGGCCGCCCTTGGTCCAGAGCTGGTTCTGGCCGCGCTCGAGCTTCAGGCCCGAGCCCATGCCGACGGTGCGCTCGAAGCTCTCGCCGTAGTTCCCGACCTGCTTGATGGCGTTGTACATCCAGTCGTTGGACAGCCCCATCATGGCGCCGAAATTGCCCTCGGCGCCGAGCAGGCGGCGGACTTCCGAGTTCTTCGAGCTCGCCTTCATCTGGTCGGCATTGGCGGAGGTCACGCCGAGCATCTCGGCGGCGATCGTGCCATTCAGCACCCAGCGGACGATCAGCTGCCAGCGCTCGTCGCCCCAGCGCGTCACCGGCCCCTGCGGATCGTTCGAGATCGGCTGCGTCAGGATGATGTGGTCGCCGGGGACCTTGAGCTTGGCGCGTTGGCCGGCCAGCGCGCCGACGCCGGCGGTGTAGGCGTCGCAGCGGCCGGCGTCATAGGCGGCAATGGCGTCGTCGTTCTTCTGGAAATTGGTGATGGTAACCTTGAGGTTGCGCTCCAGGAACCAGTCGGAAGCGTTCTTCTCCTCGGTCGAACCAGCGGCGACGCAGACGGAGGCGCCGTCGAGATCGGCCGCGCTCTTGGCGTTGGTCGCCTTGCGGACGATGAAGGTCTGGCCCTCGTAGAAGTTGATGCCCTGGAAGTTCAGGCCGAGCGAGGCGTTGCGCGAGAAGGTGATGGTCGAGTTGCGCGAGAGCAGGTCGACCTGGCCCGATTGCAGGATCGGCCAGCGCTGCTGCACCGAGGTCGGGGTGAACTTGACCTTCTTGGCGTCGCCGAGAACGGCCGCCGCGAGGGCCTTGCAGTAGTCGACGTCGAGTCCGGTCCACTCGCCCTTGTCGTCGGCGAAGGAGAAGCCGGGCAGGCCGAGATGGACGCCGCATTCGATATGGCCGCGCGCCTTGATCGCATCGAGCGTCGGGCTCGGGGCCAGTTGCTGGGCGCTCGCCAGCGAGGCGCTCGCGGCCAGGATGGCGGTCGCCGCCAGAAGTCTCTTCGTCATCATCATCGTCTCCCCGAAGCCGTCAGCGGCTTTCTGCATTGAGGGCGCGACTATGCAACAGACGCGCCGCGAGCGGTAGCGGGGGGGTGCTCCAGCTTTTCAACTCCCGAACACGGTGTTCAGCTGGCTGCCGACCATGATGAAGGTGGTGCGCTTGGGCATTTCCTTGAGCCGGACCGCGCCGATATAGGTCATGGCCGAGCGCACCCCGCCCATCAGCTCCTGCATCGTGCCCTCGACAGGGCCGCGATAGGGCACCTCGACGGTCTTGCCCTCGGACGCCCGGTATGTCGCGACGCCGCCGGAATAGCGCTTCATCGCCGTGTCCGAGGACATGCCGTAGAAGGTCATCGCGACCGGCACCTGTTCGCCGCCGCGCTCCTCGTAGCGGATGTCGCCCTCGCATTCGTCGTGGCCGGCGAGCATGCCGCCGAGCATCATGAAATCGGCGCCGGCGCCATAGCCCTTGGCGAGGTCGCCCGGCACGGTGACGCCGCCATCGCCGCAGACCAGGCCCTTGAGGCCATGGGCTGCGTCGGCGCATTCGATGATGGCCGAGAGCTGCGGATAGCCGACGCCCGTCATCTTGCGGGTGGTGCAGACCGAGCCCGGCCCGATGCCGACCTTGACGATGTCGGCCCCGGCCAGGATCAGCGCCTCGGTCATGTCGCCGGTGACGACGTTGCCGGCCATGATCGCGGCGTCCGGATACTCGGCCCGCGTCGCCTTGACCGTGTCGACGAATTTCTCGGTGTAGCCGTTGGCGACGTCGAGGCAGATCCTGGCGATCGGCGACTGGGCATGGACCCGAGCGAGCTTGTCGTGGTCGGCCTGCGTCGTGCCCAGCGAATAGAAGGCGTTGGCCGAGCCGGGCTCGCGGAAAAAGGCGATCAGCTCGTCCGGCCCGTAATGCTTGTGCAGCGCCACCATCGCGCCATGGCGCAGCAGGGCGCGCGCCATCGCCATCGTGCCGACCACGTCCATGTTCGCCGCGATCAGCGGGAAGCCGGTCCAATCCTTGCCGGTATGGGCGAAGCGCAGCGTGCGATGGACGTCGACCTCGGAGCGGCTGCCCAGCGTCGAGCGCTTCGGGCGGATCAGCACGTCGCGGAAATCGAGCTTGGGGTCGTTCTCGATGCGCATGATCTGAACCTTCGCGGCTGGCCTGCAGCACGCGCGGTCCGGAGGACGGCCAGGACGGCGTGCGCCGATTCATAACCGCAGGCGGTCGCGCAGGGCAATCGCCTGTACGGCACCGATCAGACCGAAGCCGGCTCGCGCGGGAAGGGGCGCGCGTTCTTGCGGATGGTGTAGAGCGTCGCACCCACGACGATTCCCGCGCCGATCCAGGTCGACAGCGCCGGAATCTCGGCGAAGAAGACGAAGCCGGTGAAGCTCGCCAGGATCAGGCGGCTGAAATCGAGCGGCGCCAGAGCCGCCGCCTCACCGACCTGGTAGGCGCGGGTGATCAGCCATTGGCCGGCGGTGCCAAACAGGCTCAGCACGACCAGCCAGAACCATTGCGCCGCATCGGGCGGGACCCACCAGAGCCAGGTCGGCAGCGCGAGCGCAGCGATCATCACCATGCCCTGCCAGATCAGGATCGTGTCCGTGCGCTCGGTTGACGCCAGCATCCGCACGCTGACGGTGATGCCGGCATTGAGCACGGCGCCCACGACCGCCAGCAACGCAAAGGCGTCCAGCCCCTCCCCGCTCGGCTTCAGCATGACCAGCACGCCGACGAAGCCGATGACGGTGGCGGCCCAGCGCCGCGCATCGAACACCTCCTTGAGAATGATGACGGCGGCAATGGTGACGAACAGGACCTGGCTGAAGCCGATGGCGGTGGCCTGGGCGAGCGGAATCTGGATCACCGCCGTAAAGCCGCAGAGCATGGCGGCCAGTGTGAGCAGGCTGCGGACGATCTGCAGCCCCGGCCTCCTGGTCCGCATCATCAGGCGCAGCCCGCCACCCGCGAAGGCGAAGATTATCAGGCTCATGACGACCTGCCGGATCAGCAGGATCTGGACCAAGGGGATGACGCCGCCGACATGCTTGATGGCGCCGACCATCACCGCATAGACCAAGAGCGCCGAGAGCATGTAGACCGAGCCGCGCAGATTGGCGCTGGCGCTCGCCCACCAGGCGCGAAAGCCCAGGCGACCTGCAGCGGAATAGTCGTCCGAGAGACCCGTCGGGATCGTCCCAGGCGGCTGGGAGCGCCCGCCGGGGTCAAACGCCTCGTCAGGTTCGGATCGGCGCGGCAGCGGCTCGGTTTCGGCTGCTCCGTCCGCGTCGGCCGGACGGCCCTGCCGCCCGGTCTGCCGTTCTTCGCTCATCGACCTCGACCATTCGCCGACGTCTGTGACGCCTGGCCCGTTTGTTTCGTCCCCGACTGACGTGATCGACGAAACGCGCCGCTTTCGCCAGAGGCCGCGGGGCATGGCCGGGTTGTCCTGCCGGGTCGTGCTGGCTGGGTCGCGCCGCAGCGATGCGCCGGCAGGGCAGGCGCGGCATGCCTCCCGGGGGCTTCGCGGTGCCCTTTATGCGGTCTAGGAGAACGCGGCACCTCGGAGCCTCGAATCCACGGCATGACGATCTCCCATCCCCGCCCCGCCGAAGCAGGACATCCTGCCTGTGCCGCGCCGTGGCGTGGCGGCCGCTGGAGCGCCGGCACGCGCGGATGAAGCAGCTTCTCTCCGATTTCGGCGATGGCGTGCGGGCGCTCGCCCCGGCACGCTTCCCCTATCGCCGCTTCATGCTGGCGCTGCTGCTCGGCGGCCTGGGCGGCTGGCTCTTCGTCCAGGCCAAGCTGCCGCTGCCCTGGATGCTGGGCTCGATGGTGGTCTGCACGACGGCGGCGCTGCTGCGCTGGCCGGTCGCGGCGCCCCCGGTCATCCGGCCGCCGATGACCATGGTGATCGGCGTCATGCTCGGCGCCTCGTTCAAACCCGAGGTCGTCGCGCAGCTGCCGAACTGGCTGCCGACGCTGATCGGCCTCGTCGTGTTCATGTGCGCCTGCGGCCTGGCCTGCGTCGGCTATTTCCGGAAATTCGCAGGCTTCGATCCGGTGACGGCCTTTTTTGCCGGCATGCCGGGCGGATTGCTCGAGATGGTCACGCTCGGCGAGGAAAAGGGTGGCGATGCGCGGATCATCGCGCTGATCCACTCCGCCCGCATCCTCCTGGTGGTGATGACGCTGCCCTTCATCGTGCAGTGGATCGGCGGCGTCTCGGTCAGCGGCAGCCGCGTCGCGGGGCCGTCGATCATGCAGACGCCGCTGCTGGCCGAGCTGATCCTGCTCGCCTGCGGCCTGCTGGGCATCGTCGTCGGACAGATGCTGCGGCTGCCGGCCAAGTTCCTGCTCGGGCCGATGCTGGTCAGCGCGCTGGTCCATGTCTGCGGCCTGAGCGATTCGGTGCCGCCCTTCGAGATCGTCAACGCGGCCCAGCTCATCCTCGGCATCACCATCGGCTGCCGCTTCGTCGGCACCGCGCCGCGCCTGATCCTGCGCATCCTCGCCTTGTCCGTCGGCTCGACGGTGATCCTGGTCTCGCTGACGCTCGGCTTTGCCTGGCTGGTGGCTACCGTCTCGGTGCATGGCCATGTCGCGCTGATCCTGGCCTATTCGCCCGGCGGCCTCGCCGAGATGAGCCTGATCGCTCTGGCCCTGCACACGGAAGTCGCCTTCGTGGCGGCGCACCACATCATCCGCGTCTTCCTGGTGATGATCGCGGCTGGCCCGCTCTTCGGCGTGCTGATCGGCCCCCGCAAAGCGGGCGACACGCAGCGGGACGCGTGAGCCCCGGCTCGCTCAGCCCCGCGATCGGCCGAAGGCGCGCTGCCGCAGCAGCCGCATCAGGAAGGCCGGATTGCCGAGGATGTATCGGCGCCAGAGCCGGCGCGGCTCGAGCCAGAGCCGGTAGACCCATTCCAGCCTCGTCCGGCGGATCGCTTCGGGCGCACGCGGCACCTCGCCGGCGAAGAAATCGAACAGCGCGCCGACACCGGCGGCAACCGCGCAGTGCTGCGGACCGAGCTTGTCGGCGATCCATTTCTCCTGGACCGGGTTGCCGAAGGCGACGAGCAGCAGGTCGGGCGGTGCAGCCTTCAGGTCCGACAGCAGTCCCGCCTCCTCGGACGAACTGAAATAGCCATGGCTGACGACACGGAACGCGTGACGCGGGAACTGTCTCGCCAGGCGCTCGGCGGCGCGATCGGCGACGCCGGGGCGGCCACCGATCAAGCCCACGCGCAAGGATCGTGCTTCCGTCGCAAACAGGGCGGGGATGAAATCGGTGCCGTTGAGATTGGCCGGGAAGGGCGCGCCATGCAGCAGCCAGCCGCCGATATCGACGCCGATGCCGTCGGCCAGCACCAGGAAGCTGGAGAGGCTGCGCAGCAAAGCGGCATCATGGGCCGCCACATTGACGAGATTGGCGTTGCAGAAGGCGAGCTTGACGTGGCGGCCGGTGGCCATGGCGTCCGAGAGCTCGGCCAGCGCCGCAGCCTGCGTCAGCACCGCGATGCCGACGCCGCCGACGTCGCGAACCTCGAAGCCGCCTGGGCTCCGGGCAGCACCCTGTCTCGCGATGGCTATCGTCAGGCTGGCAGGCACGGTGTCGATCGATCCTGTTGCGTTGCGCGATCAGTGGAATTGGCGATTACGTCATGACCCAACGGCCGGCAGGGTCAAGCTGAACCCGAGCGGACGGTGAACGGGTTCTTCAGGGAATGCGCGAGATCGAGTTAATCGCCGAGAGCTCTGAAAACACAGGGTGTTTCGTTACGGACCGCATCTGTCGCAACAAGCGGCGCAGCCGTCCGGCTTCTGTCGGAGGATGGCACGCGAAGGCGCTGATTGTGCCGTTTCGGCACGGATTGCGGCACCATCGGTGACGCGGCCAATCGGCAAAATCGTTAACGCGCGCTGTCGCGGTGCGCCGAAGTCTTAACGAAGCCGAAAGGTGGCAGGGCCACCGGGCCAGCCTCCGTCTGGCCACGCCGGCAGGGCATGCAGGTCCAAACCTTGTCCAGGACGCCCACGACCCTCTAGGGTGCCGCTCCAACGAGTCAGGGGCCGACAATGAACCAGATCGATCTTCAGGGACGAACCGCCATTATCACCGGAGGCGCGCAGGGCATCGGGCGCGCCGTGGCGGAACGCTTCGCCGCCAGCGGCGCCCATGTCGCGATCTGGGATCTGGATGGCGCCCTCGCCGCCAAGACCGCCGCCGAGATCGGCGGGACTGCGACCGGGATCGGCATCGACGTGACGGATGCGGCGGCTGTAAAGGCCGCCGCCGATGCGCTGGAAGCGAAGCAGGGCAGCGTCGACATCCTCGTCACCAGCGCCGGCATCGCCGGCGCCAATCTCAAGACCTGGGAATATCCGCTCGACGAATGGGCGCGCGTGATGCGCCTCAATGTCGACGGCACGCTGCATTGCTGCCAGGCCGTCATCCCCGGCATGATCAAGCGCAATTACGGGCGGCTCGTGCTGGTTGCCTCGATCGCCGGCAAGGAGGGCAACCCCAACGCATCGGCCTATTCGGCCTCGAAGGCGGCCGTGATTGCGCTCACAAAATCGCTCGGCAAGGAGCTCGCGACGCAGGACATCGCAGTCAACTGCATCACGCCCGCCGCCGCCCGCACGCGCATCTTCGACCAGATGAGCGAGGAGCATATCGGCTATATGCTGGCCAAGATCCCGCGCGGGCGCTTCCTTTTGCCCGACGAAGTCGCATCCATGGTCGCCTTCCTCGCCTCGGCCGAGAACAGCTTCACCACCGGCGGCGTGTTCGACCTGTCGGGCGGCCGGGCGACCTATTGAGCCACGGATCCGGCTTTGATCGCGACGCCGGACATTTTTAAAGACGCGCCATGATCCCAAACCTGCCTTCCGCCGCCGTGCTTGGTGCGCGCGCCTTCGCCGCGCTCCAGGGGCTCAACCGCTTCACCGACGAGCCGGGAAAGCTGACGCGTCTCTACCTCTCCCCGGCCCATCGGCAGGCGGCGGAATGGACGAAGGGCGCGATGGAGGTCGCAGGCTTGAGCGCCTTCATCGACGCGGCCGGCTCGGTGCAGGGGCGCCGGGACGGCCCGGTTCCGGGAGGCCCTTGCGTGATCATCGGCTCGCATATCGACACGGTGAAGGATGGCGGCCGCTTCGACGGCAATCTCGGCGTCGTCGCCGGCATCCTGGCGGCGCAGGCCCTGCGCGACGCTGGAATCGTTTTGCCATTCGCGCTGGAGGTGGTTGCCTTCGGAGACGAGGAGAATGTCCGGTTTCCGACGCATCTGTCGACCTCGGCCGCGCTTGCCGGGCATTACGACCCGGACTGGCTGGATGGGCGCGACGCCGAGGGCACACGGCTGGCCGACGCGCTCGTCGCCTTTGGCGGCGACCCTTCTGGCATCGCCGCGCTTGCGCGCAAGCCCGGGTCGGTGAAGGCCTATCTCGAAGTCCATATCGAGCAGGGGCCGGTGCTTGAGGTCGAGGGGGAGGCCGTCGGCATCGTCACCGCGATCAACGCCCAGCGGCGCGCCCGCGTGCGCGTCACCGGCGAAGCCGGCCATGCCGGAACCGTGCCGATGCCCCTGCGCAAGGACGCGCTGACCGCCAGTGCGGAGATGGCGCTGGCGCTCGAGTCCATTGCAGCCGGGCACGAGCAGGCCGTCGGCACCGTGGGGACTTTCAGGGTCGATCCCGGCGCCGCCAATGTCGTCCCGGGCGCGGTCGAATTCACCGTCGATATCCGCAGCCCGTCCAACGAAACGCTCGCCAGCCTGGATCTGGCGATCCGCAGCCGTTTTGGCGAGATCGCGGCGCGGCGCGGCGTCTCCCTCGACATCGCGTTCTATACCAACGCGCTTGCCGTTCCGATGGATCCTGGCCTTCAGGAGGCGCTCGCCGTGGGCGCGGCGCGCGCCGGCGGCAATCTCGCCGCAAGGCGCCTGCCTTCGGGCGCCGCCCATGATGCGATGGCGATGGCGTCTCTGTGCCCGTCGGCCATGCTCTTCGTGCGCAACGAGAAGGGCGTCAGCCATTCCCCTCTCGAAAACATGACCGAGGCGGATGCCGGGACGGCTATCAGGGTCCTGCTCGAGGCGATCGTCGAACTGGCTCGGCGCGAGGATTGAACGCAACCCCGGCGGGTGCCGCGACACCGCGTGCCATTTCCGCTGTCAGGCCTTAAGCCTAGAAAGCGCACGCCGCAGGAGGCTGGCGATGGACCACGAGACTTTCTTCCGGAACGAACTCGACGGCTTGCGCCGCGAGGGGCGCTACCGCGTCTTCGCCGATCTCGAACGCCAGGCCGGCCGGTTTCCGCGCGCGATCCATCATGGCGAAGGCGGCCCACGCGAGATCACCGTCTGGTGCTCGAACGACTATCTCGGCATGGGCCAGCACCCGACGGTGCTCGCGGCGATGCATGAAGCGCTCGATTCCTGCGGCGCCGGCGCCGGCGGGACCCGCAACATCGGCGGCACCAACCACTACCATGTGCTGCTGGAGGCGGAGCTCGCGGATCTGCACGGCAAGGAAGCCGCGCTTCTGTTCAACTCCGGCTACATGTCGAACTGGGCCTCGCTCGGCACGCTCGCCTCGCGGATTCCGGGCTGCGTCGTGCTGACGGATGCGCTCAACCACGCCTCGATGATCGAGGGTATCCGCCATTCGCGGGCCGAGCGGCACATCTTCGCCCATAACGACCCCGACGATCTCAGGCGCAAGCTCGCCGCGCTCGATCCCGCCCGGACGAAGCTGATCGCCTTCGAATCGGTCTATTCGATGGATGGCGACATCGCGCCGATCGAGACCTTCTGCGACATCGCCGAGGAATTCGGCGCGATGACCTATATCGACGAGGTTCACGCGGTCGGCCTCTACGGGCCGCGCGGCGGCGGCGTCAGCGAACGCGACGGGCTGACCTCGCGCCTGACCGTGATCGAGGGCACGTTGGCCAAGGCCTTCGGCGTGATGGGCGGCTATATCGCCGGCTCGGCAGCCTTGTGCGACTATGTCCGCAGCTTCGCCTCGGGCTTCATTTTCTCCAGCTCGCTGCCGCCGCCGGTCGCGGCGGGCGCACTCGCCGCGATTCGCCACCTCAAGGGCAGCAACATCGAGCGCGAGCGCCATCAGGACCGAGTCGCGACGCTGCGCCGAAGGCTCGACGAGGCCGGCATCCCGCATCTGCCCAACCCCAGCCATATCGTGCCGGTGATGGTCGGCGATGCTGCTCTGTGCAAGACGGTGAGCGACGAACTGCTCGACCGCTTCGCCATCTATGTCCAGCCGATCAATTACCCGACCGTGCCGCGTGGCACCGAACGGCTGCGAATCACGCCTTCGCCGCTGCATTCCGACGCCGACATCGACCATCTGGTGGCGGCGCTGAGCGCGATCTGGGGGCGGGTGGGGCTGAAGCGCGCGGCGTGATCAGTTCGCTGGCGGCGGACCGAAGCGCGCCAGGAAAGCCTGCGCGCGCGGCATCGCATCGTGAAGAAATTGGCCCGGCTCGCGCAACCAGAGCCCATCATAGGTCTTCGACTTCGCCTCGGAGATCAAAACGTCCTCCGGCAACGGCACCAGCGTCCCGTCCCAGCCGGGCCACCAGAGCCGGCCCTTGGTCCAGTGATGCGCGACCAGCGCCCGCTCGCAGCGATAGCCATGGAAGTCGAACGCCGTCTCGCCATTCGTGACAAAGACATGGTTTCCCGTGAAACCCTCCTCGGGCCTGATCCAGACGGCGCGGAAATTCCGGTCCGGATAGGCTTCGAGAAACGCATAGGCGAGGATATGGCAGGCCCCGCAGGCGAAGAAGATCCGTTCTGGCAGATTCCAGCGTTTCACAGGGTCGCTCTTGATACCGGGCTTCAGCCTGAACATGTTGGCGGCTCCTGTTCACTGAAAGGCCGAGGCGCAATCGCATGTCCGAGACTAGCAACGCCTCCCTGATGCACGCGACCACCATCCTGATGGTGCGCAAGAGCGGGCGGGTCGTGATCGGCGGCGACGGACAGGTCTCGCTCGGCCAGACCATCATGAAGGGCAATGCCCGCAAGGTGCGCCGCCTCGCCAAGGGCGCGGTCATCGCAGGCTTCGCCGGCGCCACTGCCGACGCCTTCACTTTGTTCGAGCGGCTGGAAACCAAGCTGGAGCAGTATCCGACGCAATTGCTGCGCGCCTGCGTCGAGCTCGCCAAGGACTGGCGCACCGACCGCTATCTGCGCCGGCTGGAGGCGATGCTGCTCGTCGCCGACAAGGAGGTCTCATTGCTGATCTCGGGAACCGGCGACGTTCTGGAGCCGGAGGCCAGCGAGCATGGCTCGGTGATGGCGATCGGCTCGGGCGGCAATTTCGCATTGTCGGCAGCGCGCGCTCTGATCGACATCGATGATGATGCCGAGGCGATCGTGCGCAAGGCGATGAAAATCGCCGGCGACATCTGCGTCTACACCAACCATTCGCTCGTCATCGAGACATTGGAGACGCCATGATCGCCGAGCAGGATCTCCAGGCTGCGGTCGCGGAAGGAATCATCGACCAGGCGCAAGCCGTGCGCATCGCCCATCTGGCGCGGCTGCGGCTGGAAGCAACGGCCTCGTCCGCGCCTCGCCTGCGCGACAGCGTGACGGCGGACGACCGCCTCGCCGTCGATCCCGACGACGAGCGCTTCCGGCTGATCGGCGGCTTCAACGACGTCTTCGTCGCCATCGGCGTCTGCCTGCTCGCGGGTGCGCTGCTAGGATTGTCGCGCGTGGTTGGCTTCGGCGATGCCTTCGCCGGTGTGGCGCTGCTCTGCGCTTGGGGGCTGAGCGAGGTCTTCGCGCGGCGGATGCGGCTGGCGTTGCCCTCGATCCTGCTCGCCGCGATGTTCTGCGCAGCGGCGGCGCTGCTCGTCGCGCAACTCACGGCCGACCGGGGGCTGCCCTCTATCCTCTATGGCGGCTGGGTTGTCGCTGCCTTGGCCTTCTCGGGCGCGGCGCTCCTGCATCACTGGCGTTTTCGCGTGCCGATCGACATGGCTCTGGTGGCAAGCGGCGGCATCGGCGTGCTGCTGGCGCTGATCTCGGCGATCGCGCCGGCGCTGGCCCAAGATTACCTCAACCTGATCCTGCTGGCCTGCGGCCTGTCCGTCTTCGCGCTGGCTCTGCGTCTCGACATGCGCGATCCGCGCCGCCTGACCCGCCGCTCCGATGCCGCCTTCTGGCTGCACCTGCTCTCCGCCGGGCTGATCGTGCATCCGGTCTTCCGCAGCATGGTCGGTTCGACCGGCGATTTCGGCACGACCAAATCCCTGATCATCCTTTGCATCTTCGCGGTGCTCGGCGTGATCGCGCTTGTCATCGACCGGCGCGCGCTTCTGGTCTCGGCGCTGAGCTATGCCGGCATCGCGGTGGCCTATCTGATCTCGCAGAGCGTCTCGACGAATCTCAGCCTGCCGCTGGCCTTGCTCGGCCTCGCCGTGCTGGTGCTGGCGCTTTCGGCCGGCTGGCGTGGCTTGCGCCGCGCGCTTCTCCCCGTGCTGCCGCTCGGGCGCTGGCGCGAGAGGCTGCCGCCAATCGACGCCCCCCCTGCCTGACACCGCCGCGTGACCGGCCGGCGCCCCCTTTCCATTCAGGATATGCGGTTTCCATGACCTCCTTCTCTCCCCGCGAGATCGTCTCCGAGCTCGACCGTTTCATCGTCGGCCAGAACGACGCCAAGCGTGCCGTCGCCATCGCCTTGCGCAATCGCTGGCGCCGCCAGCAGCTCGAGGGGCCGCTGCGCGAAGAGGTCTCGCCGAAGAACATCCTGATGATCGGGCCGACCGGCTGCGGCAAGACCGAGATCGCGCGGCGCCTCGCCAAGCTCGCCAACGCGCCCTTCCTCAAGGTCGAGGCGACGAAGTTCACCGAGGTCGGCTATGTCGGCCGCGACGTCGAATCGATCGTGCGCGACCTCGTCGAGATCGCGATTTCGCTGGTGCGCGAGAGCCGGCGCAAGGATGTCCAGGCCAAGGCCCATGTCGCGGCGGAAGAGCGCGTGCTCGACGCGCTGGTCGGCGTCAATGCCAGCCTCGCCACCCGCGATTCCTTCCGCCGGAAGCTCCGCGCCAACGAACTCGACGACAAGGAGATCGAGGTGGAGATCGCCTCGGGCAGTCAATCCTCCGCGCCGATGTTCGAGGTGCCGGGCATGCCGGGCGCCTCGATCGGCGCCATCAACCTCTCCGACATGTTCGGCAAGGCCTTCGGCCAGAAGGGCAAGCCCCGGCGCGTGCTGGTGAAGGACGCCTATGGCCCGCTGCTGACGGAAGAGAGCGACAAGCTGATCGACCAGGAGGCGATCGTGCAGGCCGCGATCCGCGAGGTCGAGAACAACGGCATCGTCTTCCTCGACGAGATCGACAAGATCTGCGCCCGCGAGGGCAAAGGCGGGGCCGATGTCTCGCGCGAAGGCGTGCAGCGCGACCTGCTGCCGCTGATCGAGGGCACGACGGTCGCAACCAAGCATGGCGCGGTGAAGAGCGACCACATCCTGTTCATCGCGTCGGGCGCCTTCCACGTCTCGCGCCCGTCCGACCTGCTGCCGGAGCTGCAGGGCCGCCTGCCGATCCGCGTCGAATTGCAGCCGCTCGACGTCGATGATTTCAGGCGCATCCTGACCGAGACGGAGGCCAGCCTGATCAAGCAGACGGTGGCGCTGATGGCCACCGAAGAGGTCACCGTCGACTTCACGCCTGACGCAATCGACGCCATCGCGCGCATCGCGGTCGATGTGAACTCCACCGTCGAGAACATCGGCGCCCGCCGGCTCCAGACCGTGATCGAGCGCATCCTCGACGACATCTCGTTCACGGCGCCCGACCGCTCGGGCGAGACCGTGACGATCGACGGCGCCTACGTCCAATCGCGCATCGGCGATCTCGCGAAGAACGCGGATCTGAGCCGGTTCATTTTGTAACCGGCCGTTGAAGGGAAAGGCGGCGATGCCGGCTGAACCCGCGAAACTCGCCCGCAACTCGCTCGTCGTCGGGCTGGCGACGGTGCTGTCGCGTCTGCTCGGCTTCGCCCGCGACATGCTGATCGCGCGCATGCTCGGGGCAGGCCCGGTGGCGGACGCCTTCCTCGTCGCCTTCCGCCTGCCCAATCTGATGCGGCGCGTGCTGGGCGAGGGTGGGCTGAACGCGCCCTTCGTGCCGGTTTATCTCGATTTGCGCACCGAAGCGGGCGTCGAGGCAGCCAGGCATTTCGCAGGCCAGGCTTTTGCCTGGCTCGCACTCGCGCTCAGCGTCGTCACCGCGCTCGGGCTGTTGCTGGCGCCTTGGCTGGTGCTCGCCATCGCGGGCGGGTTTCACGACGCGCCGGCGACGCTCGCCATGGCGACGAGCTACACCCGCATCGCACTGCCCTTTCTCGCCTTCACCACGCTGGCATCGCTCCTGGCTGCGGTGCTGAACTCCGAGGGGCGCTTCCTCGTGGCGGCACTTGCGCCCTCCCTGCTCAATCTCGTCCTGATCGCGGCGCTGGTGGTTGCGCTCGTCACGGGGATGCCGTCGCAGCAGGGCGCGGCGCTGATCGCGGCGGCGGTCAGCCTCGGCGGGGCGCTGCATCTGCTGATGGTTGCGATCGCGCTGTGGCGCGGGAAGACCGGGCTGGCGCGGCCGCGGCTGCAGTGGTCGCCGGGCATGACGCGGCTGGTAAAGCTCGGCGGGCCGGCGCTGCTGGCGGCCTCGACCTCACAACTCGTGCTGCTGGTGGCGACGCAGATTGCCTCGGCTCAGCCAGGCGCCGTGTCCTGGCTCTATTATGCCGACCGTGTCTTCCAGCTGCCGCTCGGTTTCGTGGCGGTGGCGATGGGGGTGGTGCTCTTGCCGGCCATTGCCGCGCAGGAAAGCCATGGCGACGCGGCGGGGCGGCGACAGACGATCGACCGGGCGCTGCTGCTGGGGCTCGCTTTGGCGGTTCCGGCCGCGACGGCTCTGGCCTGGCTGGCCGACCCGATCATCTCGGTGCTGTTCGAACGCGGCCGGTTTACCGAAATCGACCGCATCCGCACCGCCGATGCGATGCGCGCCTTTGCCTTTGGCCTGCCCTTTGCCGTGATTGCGAAGGTCTTCGCCCAGGTCTATTTCGCCCGGCAGACGCCGCACCTGCCGCTCTACGCCGGCCTTGCCGCGCTGATCGTGGCGATCCTCGCCGGCCGGTCCGGGACGATGGCGATGCCCGCGACAAATGCGGCCGCGGCGGCCAGCCTTGCCTTCGTGACGCAGGCCGGGGTTCTGGGGGGCTTTCTGCTGCGCGACCGGCTCTGGCGGCCGCAGCGCCGGATGCTGCGACCGATGCTCGCCATCATGGCGGCCAATCTCGTCATGCTGGCCGGCATCGAGGCCGTGATGCCCCGGCTTCTCTCCAGCCTGTCCATAGACGCCGCTTTGAGCCGGCGGATCGCTGCGCTGACGCTGCTGTGTGGTGTCGGATGCGTACTCTACGCGCTTGCCGGCCGGCTGCTGGGCGCGTTCCGCTTGCGCGAACTCGGGCGGTTCGGGAAAACGTCCTGAACGGGCCGGCCTTGGCGCTCCTTGGGCGATGCGCGGCTGCCGTGACTGTAGCGCGCCCCTTGCGCGCCGCGCGGGCTTCGGCCAGAACGCGGCACTCCGAACGACCCCCCTTTTTCGCGGGAGCGCCCCGATGGCGACGACTTTCCACCAGCGCGTCTTCTCCGGCATGCAGCCGACCTCGACGCTGCATCTCGGCAATTATCTGGGCGCGCTGACCAACTGGGTCGCGATGCAGGAGACGCATGAGTGCATCTATTGCGTCGTCGACATGCACGCGATCACGGTCTGGCAGGACCCCGCCGACCTGACGCGGGCGATCCGCGAGGTCACGGCGGCCTATGTCGCCGCGGGCATCGACACCAAGAAGAGCATCATCTTCAACCAGAGCCAGGTGCATCAGCACGCCGAACTCGCCTGGGTGTTCAACTGCGTCGCAAGGCTGGGCTGGCTCAACCGCATGACCCAGTTCAAGGAAAAGGCCGGCAAAGACAAGGAAAACGCCTCGATCGGGCTTTATGCCTATCCGGCGCTGATGGCGGCCGACATCCTGCTCTACAAGGCGACGCATGTTCCGGTCGGCGAGGACCAGAAGCAACATCTCGAGCTGGCGCGCGACATCGCGCAGAAGTTCAACAACGACTTCGGCGTGCAGATCGAGCAACGGGGGCTGGCCACCGGCAATCTCGGCTTCTTCCCGCAGCCGGAGCCGATGATCCAGGGGCCGGCGCCGCGTGTGATGAGTCTGCGCGACGGCACCAAGAAGATGTCGAAATCGGACGCTTCCGACAATTCGCGCATCAACCTGACCGATGACGCCGAGACGATCGCGCAGAAGATCCGCAAGGCCAAGACCGACCCCGATGCCCTGCCCTCCGAGGAAAAGGGTCTCGAGGGCCGGCCCGAGGCCGAAAACCTCGTCGGGATCTATGCCGGCCTCAACGGCCAGACCAAGGCGCAGGTGCTCGGCCAGTTCGGCGGCGGCCAGTTCTCCGGCTTCAAGGCGGCGCTGGTCGACCTCGCGGTCGAGAAGCTCAGCCCGATCGCCGGCGAGATGCGCCGCCTGCTCGACGATGTCGGCCATATCGACGCCATTCTCGGCGACGGCGCGCAGCGGGCGCAGGCCATCGCCGCCCCGATCATGCGCGACGTCAAGGACATCGTCGGCTTCGTGCGGCCGCGCTGATGCCGAGCCTGTCGGGGCGGGCTTGCGCTGACGCAGCGGCGCGGTTCACCATGCGTGTTCCCGGAGCGGCGGCAGGGCAATCGACATGGTGAAGCGACGGCGGTCCTATGAAACGGGCCATCGCCCGAAATTTCTCGCGGTGGTGGACGACAGCGCCGAATGCGCCAAGGCCGTCCGCTTCGCCGCACGGCGCTGCGCGCGGCTGGGGGCCTCGATCGTGCTTCTGGGCGTGGTGACGCCTCCCGAGCATGAAACCTGGCTCGGCGTCGGCGCGGTCATGCAGGCGGAGGCCGAGGCCGAAGCCGAGAAGCTGATCGACACCGCCGCGGCCTCCGTGCGCGGTCTGGCCGGGCTGGAGCCGGAACGCGTCGTGCGAACCGGCGACAAGGCCGACGAGGTCGTCAAGCTCATCGAAGCCGACGAGGACATCTCCCTGCTCGTGCTCGCCGCAGGCGCCGGGCGAGAGGGGCCTGGGCCGCTGGTCAGCGCGCTCGCCGGCAAATCGGCTGCGAGCTTCCCGATTCCGGTCGCGATCGTGCCAGGCCATCTGGAAGACGAGGAAATCGACGCGCTGGCGTGAGGCTCTTCCTCGGTCTGCGCCGCGCCTGGCCTTAGCTTCGCGCTGGAATGATTCCACGCGGGCGCCTATATCGGAGACAGGAACGGCGGCCTTGAACCGTCCGGGACCGGAGATTTTCATCATGTTCATCCAGACCGAAGCCACGCCCAACCCCGCGACGCTGAAATTCCTGCCCGGCCGCGCCGTGATGGCGGACGGAACGCTCGAACTGCGCGATCCCGACCAGGCCGAGCGTTCGCCGCTGGCGCAGCGGCTGTTCGGCGTCAACGGTGTCTCCGGCGTTTTCCTCGGCTCGGATTTCATCACCGTGACCAAGTCGGCAGGCGAATGGCCGCATCTCAAGCCGGCCATTCTCGGCGCGATCATGGAGCATTTCATGTCGGGCGCGCCGGTTCTGTCGGACGGCTCGCGCGCCGATGTCATCGAGGAGGGCGAGTTCTTCGCCCCCGAGGATGCGCAGACGGTCGAGACCATCAAGGACCTGCTGGAGACGCGCATTCGGCCCGCGGTGGCGGGCGATGGCGGCGACATCACCTTCCGCGGCTTCAAGGACGGCACGGTCTATCTGGCGATGAAGGGCTCCTGCTCGGGCTGCCCCTCCTCGACCGCGACGCTGAAGCACGGCATCCAGAATCTGCTGCGCCACTTCCTGCCGGATGTGCGCGAGGTCGAGGCGGTTTGAGCGTGTCCCGAAGCTGATGCGCATTCTCGCGATCGATACTGCGCTTGGCGCCTGTTCGGCCTGCGTGCTCGATACCGCCGACATGGTGAACCCGCTGGCGATCGAGCAGATCGCGATGGAGCGTGGCCATGCCGAGGCGCTGATGCCGCTGATCGAGCGCGTCATGGATGCGGTCGAGGGCGGGTTTTCCTCGCTCGACCGGGTGGCCGTCACCGTCGGGCCGGGCAGCTATACCGGCTTGCGGGTCGGGGTCAGCGCCGCCCGCGCAATCGCGCTCGCGGCAAACATTCCCGCCGTCGGGGTCACGACGCTCGCCGCCTGTGCCGCCCCGCTCGTCGGTCGCGAGCCCGGCCGCGTCATTGCCGCCGCGCTCGATGCCAAGCATGGCCAGGTCTGGTTCCAGGCCCTGAGTTCGGAGGGCCGCCAGATCGTCGCCCTGCGCCAGGTCAGCTATCGCGACGCCGCGCGCGCCATCGGCGCCGGCCCGGTCAGCCTGGTCGGCTCGGCGTCGCTCGCCGTCGCCAACGAGGCCTGGGCGATCGGCCTCGACGCGCTGGTGCTCGACGATGCGCGCGCGCCCGACGTGATCTGGGTGGCGCGGCTGGGCATGATCGCCGACCCCGATTCGGCGCCGCCGCGTCCGCTCTATCTGAAGGCGCCCGAGACGACCCCGCAGGATCGCGCCCGCCTGCCGCGCCGCTAGGGCTTCAATGCACCAACTGCGGGAAATCCATCTGAGATGACGCTAGGGCACTTGCCAGCGCGCGCGTCTGTGCCATCAAGCGCCATGGACTGGCTGCGTCGATTGCGACACCCTCATGCGAGCCCGGCGCGGACCGGCCGCCTCGACGCGCGCCATGCCCGCGACGTGGCGGCGCTGCACAGCCAGGGCGGCTTCGCGCGTGGCTGGGATCCAGGCGAGTGCGCGGCGCTCCTGGCGGATGCCAGCATCGCCAGCGACGGCGTCTTCTGCGGACAGAGCCTGCACCCGGCCGGCTTCGTGATGTCGCGCCAGGCGGCCGATGAAGCGGAAATCCTCTCGATCGTAATCGCGCCCGGCCAGCGCCGGAGCGGACTGGCCGCCAACCTGCTCGGCGCGCATCTGTCGACGCTTGCCGGCAATGGCGTCATCCAGGTGTTCCTCGAAGTCGAGGAGGGCAATGTCGCGGCCGAACGGCTTTACCGGCATCTCGGCTTCCGCGAGGTCGGCCGGCGCAAGGGCTATTACCCCAAGCCTGACGGTAGCCGGGCCACGGCGGTCGCGATGCGGCTCGATCTGGCATGACCTCCATTCGCATCGGCGGAGTTGCGCGGGCATGACCGGCTTGCGTCCCGGCGCGATCCTGCGGCTGTCCTCCCTGGCACTCGCCACCATCGCGCTGCTGCCGGTACAGCTTGTCATAGCCCGGCTCGCCCCGGGGAAGAGTGCCACGATTCCTCTCCTGTTCCATCGCCTGACCTGCCGCTGCCTCGGCGTGCGTCGGCGCATCCGGGGAACGCCGCCTCCGGCCGGCAGTGGCGGGCTGATCGTCGCCAACCATGTCTCCTGGCTCGACATCTCCGTGCTCGGCGCGGAGAGGCCGGTCTGTTTCGTGGCCAAGAGCGAGGTCCGGGGCTGGCCGGTGATCGGCTTTTTGTCCCGCTTGCAGCACACGCTCTTCATCGATCGATCGCGCCGCGGCGCCACTGCGGATGTCGCGGCGCAGATGGGCGAGCGGCTGTCGGCGGGACAGGCCGTCGTGCTGTTCGCAGAGGGCACCACGGGCGACGGCACGCGCATCCTGCCGATGCGGTCATCGCTGCTGGGAGCCGCTCATGAAGCGCTCAAGAGCGAGATCGACGGAGCCGACGAGGCCGATATCGCGGTCTACCCGCTGACGATCAGCTATACCGGTTTCCACGGCATCGCCGGCGGGCGGGTCGAGCGGACGGCGCTCGCCTGGTATGGCGAAACCGAACTCGCGCCCCATCTAAAGGCCGTCCTCGATGCCGGCGCCGTCGATGTCGAACTCGCCTGGGGCGAGCCGATCGCGATGGGCCGCAAGACCTCGCGCAAGGAGGCGACGCGGCTGGCCGAGGCTGCGATCCGCAAGGCGCGGCAGGAGACGGTGAGCGGGCGGCCGCTGGCCTGAAACCGTCAGGCACGGGATTGGCCCGGCTGTTGCTTGCATAGAGGCAATGGCTTGATCGGCGGGATTGGGCGTCCGGTCATTTCCTCGGGGCGCGATACGGAGTAAGGAGGCGGTTTGGAGACCAGACCCTTCGCGATGAAGAAAGTCCACATCAAGTCCTTCGGCTGCCAGATGAACGTCTATGACGGCCAGCGCATGGCCGACATCCTGGGCGAACAGGGCTTCGAGGAAACGCCGACGCCCGAAGGCGCCGACCTGATCCTGCTGAACACCTGCCATATTCGCGACCGGGCGGTGCAGAAGGTCTATACCGAGCTCGGCAAGCTGCGCGACATCAAGACCGCGCAGAAGGCACAGGGGCAGGACACCCGCATCGTCGTCGCCGGCTGCGTCGCGCAGGCCGAAGGCGCCGAGATCCAGCGGCGCCAGCCCGCCGTCGATCTCGTCGTCGGCCCACAGGCCTATCACCGGCTGCCGGAGCTCCTCGAGCAGGCGCAGCGTCGACGCACCGTCGACACCGACCTGCCGATCGACGACAAGTTCGGCCATCTACCGGCGCCAAAACCGGCGGCGATCCGAGCGCGCGGCATCTCGGCTTTCGTCACCGTGCAGGAGGGCTGCGACAAATTCTGCGCCTTCTGCGTCGTGCCCTATACGCGCGGCGCCGAATTCTCGCGGCCGGTCGCGCAGATCATGGCCGAGATCGAGCGGCTGGCGGCGTCGGGCGTGCAGGACGTCACGCTGATCGGCCAGAACGTCAACGCCTATCATGGCGAGGGCTCGGACGGGCGCGCCTGGGGCCTGGCGCGGTTGATGCATCGCGTGGCGGAGGTTCAGGGAATCCACCGCATCCGCTACAGCACCAGCCATCCCAACGACATGGATGACGACCTGATCGCGGCCCATCGCGATCTGCCGCAGGTAATGCCCTTCCTGCATCTGCCGGTGCAGGCGGGCTCCGACCGCATCCTTTTGGCGATGAACCGCAAGCACACAGCCGACCAATATCGCCGCCTGATCGAGCGGGTCCGTCAGGCGAGGCCCGACATCGCACTGTCCTCGGACTTCATCGTCGGCTTTCCCGGCGAGAGCGACGCCGATTTCGAGGAGACGATCGCGCTGGTCGACGAGATCGGCTTCGCCTCCAGCTATTCGTTCAAATATTCACCGCGCCCGGGCACGCCCGCCGCCGATCTGCGCGAACAGGTGCCCGCCGCGCTGATGGATGAGCGGCTCCAGCGCCTGCAGGCGCGCATCGAGCATCACCGGCAGGCCTTCAACCATGCCATGGTCGGGCGCACCGTCGAAGTGCTGCTCGAACGCGCGGGACGGCATCCGCGACAGCTTGCGGGAAAGACGCCCTACCTTCAGGCTGTGCAGATCGAGACGGAGACGAATCAGATCGGCGACCGGGTGCAGGTGGTGATCGAGCGGGCGGGCTCCAACTCCCTCTTCGGCCGCAAGGCCGGGGAGCCGGATACGCCGAGCCAAAATCCTGCGATGCTAGATCCTGCTGCGCGAGATCCCGCGAACAAGGACCTCGCGGCTTGACCGCGGTTTTCGCATCGATCCGGGCTGGCCTGCAGCGGCGGGCGGCGGCGAGCCGCTGTCATCAGCCTGAAATCGAAGCGCCGGCTGATATGAGCGAGCGATTTGCGAGACGACCCGGCCCAACGCTTCTGTCCGGCCGGAACAGGCGCCAGGGAGACGACGCTTTTGGCACAGGCTGACTCGACGACACCGAGACCGGAACGGGGCCCGCGGCGCGAGGTCGCGCCGTCACGCGTGGAAAGCCTGACGCGTGACGGATTGCCCGTCACCGAAGTCCTGCTCTCGTTCGACGACAACCGGCTGGCGAGCCTGGTCTTCGGCCATTACGACCAGAACCTGGCGCATCTAGAGCGCAGGCTGGGCGTTGTGGTCAGCCCCAATGGCAACCATGCCACCATCAAGGGCCCGCGCGAGACCGCCGAACAGGCCGGTCGCGTGCTGAAGACGCTCTACACCCGCGCCAAGGCCGGCGCCTCGGTGACGCTGGGAGAGGTCGACGGCGCGATCGAGGAGAGCAATGTCCAGCGCTCGCTGTTCCCGGCCGCGGATGCGGGCAAGACCTCCTTCGATGCGATCGTGACGCGCAAGCGCGGGCCTGTGCGGGCCCGCAATGCGGCGCAGGATGCGTATCTGCGCCAGCTCAAGCGCAACGAACTCGTGCTGGCCGAAGGCCCTGCCGGCACCGGCAAGACCTGGCTTGCGGTCGGACACGCCGTCTCGCTGATCGAGCAGGGCGTGGTCGAGCGCATGGTGCTGTCGCGGCCCGCCGTTGAGGCCGGAGAGCGTCTCGGCTTCCTGCCCGGCGACATGCGCGAGAAGGTCGATCCCTATCTGCGGCCAATCTATGACGCGCTCAACGACTTCATGGAGGCGCGCCATGTCGAGCGCGCCCTGCAGACCGGCATGATCGAGATCGCACCGCTCGCCTTCATGCGCGGCCGCACCCTAACCAATGCGGTGGTGCTGCTCGACGAGGCGCAGAACGCGACCTCCGTGCAGATGAAGATGTTCCTGACCCGCCTCGGCGAGGGCTCGCGGATGATCATCACCGGCGACCCCTCGCAGATCGATCTGCCGCCGGGCCAACGCTCGGGACTGATCGAGGCCGTGAGGCTTCTGTCGGGCGTCGAGGGCGTCGGCTATGCCAAGTTCGAGGAGGGCGACGTCGTGCGCCACGACCTCGTGCGCCGCATCGTCATGGCCTATGAGGGCGCCGCGCGGCGCGAGCGTGAAGAGCGCGAGGAGCGGATGCGCGCCGCCGTGCCGGAACCGCAGGCTCCGATCGAAAGCGATACGGAGGGGCTGAAGCGCACCCTGTCGCGGGAGCGGCCGCGATGACCGACCGATCTCGCGCGCGGCGTTCGGCGCCGCGGCCTGAGACCAGCCCCCCGGCGCTCGCGATCACCGTCCGGGCCCAGTCGCGCCAGTGGCGCACGCTCGGCAACCTAGCCGTTCTGCGCGCTCTGGTGACACAGGCGACGCAGGCCGCGCTGGCTGTCTCGCCCGTTCAGCCCCTCGACGGTGCCGAACTCAGCCTGCTCCTGACCGACGACCGGCGCATCCGCATCGTCAACCGCGATTGGCGCGGTTTCGACAAGGCGACCAACGTTTTGTCCTTCCCGGCCGCGCCGCCGGACCGGATCGCGACGAGCCCGATGCTGGGCGACATCGCCGTCGCCTACGAGACCGTCGAGCGCGAGGCGCAGGCCGAGGGCAAGAGCCTTGCCGACCATCTCAGCCATCTCGTCATCCACGGCCTGCTGCATCTGCTCGGCGAGGATCACGAATCCGAGGCCGAGGCGCAGCGCATGGAAAGCCTCGAAGTGGCGGCTCTCGCCCGGCTCGGCATCGCCGACCCCTATGCCGATGGCGAACTCGTCGCGCGGCCGCAAGCCATTGCCGCTGCCTCTCCCCTAACCCCGCTCTCTCCCCAAGCCCCGAACCGAGACCAACCTCCAAGATCATGAGCGACGACAGTCGACCGAACCAGACCGAGGCCGCCGGTCGCGGCCTCTCCCATTGGCTCAGCCATTTCCTCGACAGGCTCGGCCTGCGCGGCGGCGGGACCATCCGCGAGGACATCACCGAAGCGCTGGCGCAGGGCAGCGGGCAACTCGCCGATCTCAGCGCGCAGGAGCGCGCGATGCTCTCCAACGTGCTCAGCCTGCGCGAGCGCCGCGTCGGCGACGTGATGATCCCGCGCGCCGACATCATCGCAGTGCCGGCCGATGCGACGCTCGACGAATTGCTGGCGCTGTTTCGCACCGCCGGTCATTCGCGCCTGCCGGTCTTCGACGACTCGCTCGACGACCCGCGTGGCATGGTCCATATCCGCGACTTCCTCGAATTCATCGCCGGCCAGGCCAGGGCCGAGCCGACGGCCGGTCTCTCCGAGACCGCCTTCCACGACCTGTCTGCCGTCGATCTCACGATGACGCTCGCCGCCACCAAGATCCTGCGCCCGGTCTTGTATGTGCCGCCCTCGATGCCGGCGGTCGATCTGCTGGTGAAGATGCAGGCGACGCGGACCCATATCGCGCTGGTGATCGACGAATATGGCGGCACGGACGGGCTGGTCTCGATCGAGGACCTGATCGAGATCGTCGTCGGCGATATCGAGGACGAGCATGATCTCGAGGAGGCGCCGACGATCGCGCCTGCCGGCGAGGACAGCTTCACGGCCGATGCCCGCGCCACGCTCGAGGAGCTCCGGGATGCGACCGGGATCGACCTGTCGGACACGCAGGTCGCCGAGGATGTCGATACGCTGGGCGGCCTGATCGTGACGCTGGCCGGACGCGTGCCAGGCAACGGCGAGGTGGTCGAGGGCCCCGAAGGGCTCACCTTCGAGATCATCGAGGCCGATCAGCGCCGTGTGAAGCGTCTCAGCATCCATCGTCGCGCGCCGGCGACGCCTGAAACCGAGTCCGCGTCGGAGCCAGGCTGATGCGGATCGCGGTGCTGGCCGACAGCGTCATCCTCGCTTGGGGTTGGCGCAAGCGACTGATCGCGCTCGTCGCCGGCGCCAGCGGCGCGCTCGCCTTGCCGCCGCTCGACCTCTGGCCGCTGATCGTCGTGCCGATGACGATCGCCGTCTGGCTGATCGACGGCGCGGTCGGCACCAGTGTCCTCGGGCGTTTCCGCGCCGCCGCCGCCGTCGGCTGGTGGTGGGGCTTCGGCTTCTTCCTGGCCGGGCTGTGGTGGCTCGGCGCTGCCTTCCTGGTCGAAGCCGACAAATTCGCCTGGGCGATGCCGCTCGGCGTCGTCGCGCTGCCGGCATTCCTGGCGGTGTTTCCGGCGCTGGCCTTCGGCTGCGCGAGGCTGCTCTGGCCGTCCGGCGCGGGGCGCATCCTGATGCTCGCGGTCGTGCTCTCGCTCAGCGAGTGGCTGCGCGGCCATGTGCTGACCGGCTTTCCCTGGAACGTTTACGGCATGATGCTGGCCGGACAGGGCCAGATCGCCCAGTTCGCCTCGCTCGCCGGGCTCTACGGCCTGACGCTGTTTGCGATTGCGATCGGAGCCGCGCCGGCGACCCTGGGAACCGGCGAAACCGGCGCTGGTCGCTGGCGCGCGCCTATCGCTGCACTGGTCGTGCTGGCAGGCCTGATCGGCTTTGGCGCCTGGCGCGTACCTGCGGGGTCGGTGCCGCTCGTCGCCGGCGTCAAGCTGCGGCTGATGCAGCCCAATCTGGCGCAGGATGCGAAATTCAGCGCCCGCAACGGCGAGGCCATCCTGAACCAGTATCTGGCGCTCAGCGACCGCGCGACGAGCCCGACCACGCCGGGCGTCCAGGCCGTCACCCATCTGATCTGGCCGGAATCGGCCTTTCCCTTCCTGCTCGGCCGAACCCCGCAGGCGCTCTCGCGGATCGCGGCGCTGCTGCCGCCGAACACGACGTTGATCACGGGCGCGGCGCGCGCCGGCGAGGCGCTTCCAGGCGAGAGTCGGCCCCCGATCTTCAATTCGATCCAGGTCGTCGATGACGAGGGAATGATCGTTTCAAGCTATGACAAGGTCCATCTGGTGCCGTTCGGCGAATATCTGCCGCCCTTGCTGGAGACGCTGATCCGAAGCCTCGGCCTTTCGGAATTCGTCTCGGTCCCCGGCGGTTTCGCCTCGGGCACGCGGCGACTGCCTCTCTCCATCCGCGGCCTGCCCCCTGCAGCACCTCTGATCTGCTACGAAGTGATCTTCCCCGGAGACGCCGCACCGACCGGACCGCGCGCCGGCTGGATGCTCAACCTGACCAATGATGGCTGGTTCGGCCAGACCAGCGGCCCCTACCAGCACTTCGCCCAGGCCAGGCTGCGGGCGATCGAGGAGGGGCTGCCGCTCGTGCGCGTCGCCAACACCGGCATCTCCGGCGTAACGGACGGTTACGGGCGGATCATCGCCAGCTTGCCCCTCGGCACGGAAGGCGTGCTCGACGCCGGCCTGCCGCGCGCCGCGCCAGCTCCGCCTTATGCCCGGTGGGGCGATGCGGTCTATGCGCTGCTGCTGGCCGGCTTCCTGCTCCTGTCGCGGTTGCAGCCACGTCAATAATCCCATTTGGAACTTTTTTACGGTGACGCTAAGCTCCGAGCAGCCGGCTTCTTAAACCAATTGACTATGCCGCCTCGCGCGATAATGCATCCGGGCGGAATACAGATCCAAGGCTGTCGTTCATGCTGAAAAAAGTTCCCAACCCGATCGACCGTCATGTCGGCAGCCGCGTGCGCATGCGCCGCATGCTGGCCGGGGTCAGCCAGGAGAAGCTTGGGGACGCGCTCGGGCTGACCTTCCAGCAGGTGCAGAAATACGAGAAGGGCTCCAACCGCATCAGCGCGAGCCGCCTGCAGCAGATCGCCAAGATGCTGGACGTGCCCGTATCGTTCTTCTTCGACGGCGCCCCGACCGGCGATATGCCGACAGGGGGATTCTCGGATGCGGCGTCCTCGGCCTACGTGTCCGACTTCATGTCGAGCAGCGAGGGCGTGCAGCTGACCAAGGCCTTCGTGCGCATCAAGAGCCCCAAGGTGAGGCGCCGCATCGTCGACCTGGTCGAGTCGCTGGCCGAGGAAGACACCGGAAACGCGTGATTCAGCCCGAATATTGTTCGTCCTGACGAACAAGACTCCCGATAAACGGATTGCCTTGCTTGACGGCGAACGCGTCCGCTGCAAAGAGGATGGCCGTTTTCGCCGACCGGGCGCGTTTTCGAGCCGGTCATCCGTCCCACCCCTGCAAAAGGGCTGCCCGACCGTGTCACGCCAGAATTACCTGTTCACCAGCGAATCCGTCGGTGAGGGCCATCCCGACAAGATCTGCGACCGGATTTCGGACGAGGTCGTGGACCTGTTCTTCAAGGAAGCCGCCAAGTCCGGCATGGATGCCGCCCAGGTGCGTGTCGCCTGCGAAACGCTGGCCACGACCAATCGCGTCGTCATCGCCGGCGAGGTCCGCACCTCGCTCGACGAGAAGGCGATGAAGAGCAAGGTCAAGTCGGCCGCGCGCAAGGCGATCAAGGCGATCGGCTACGAGCAGGACGGCTTCCACTGGAAAAAGTGCAAGATCGACGTGCTGCTGCACGCCCAGTCGGCGGACATCGCCCAGGGCGTCGACGCCTCCGGCAACAAGGACGAAGGCGCCGGCGACCAGGGCATCATGTTCGGTTATGCTTGCCGCGAGACGCCCGAGCTGATGCCGGCGCCGATCTATTACGCGCACAAGATCCTCGAAGTGCTGGCCAAGGCCCGTCACGCCAAGGAAGGCGCCGCCGCCAAGCTCGGCCCGGACGCCAAGAGCCAGGTCACCATCAAGTACGAGAACGGCAAGCCGGTCGGCGTGACCCAGATCGTGCTCTCGACCCAGCATATCGACGAAAGCCTGTCCTCGGCCGACGTCCGCAAGATCGTCGAGCCGTATATCCGCGCGACCCTGCCCGAGGGCTGGATCACCAAGGAGACGGTCTGGCACGTCAACCCGACCGGCAAGTTCGTGATCGGCGGCCCCGATGGCGACGCCGGCCTGACCGGCCGCAAGATCATCGTCGACACCTACGGCGGAGCGGCTCCCCATGGCGGCGGCGCGTTCTCCGGCAAGGACCCGACCAAGGTCGACCGCTCGGCTGCCTATGCGGCCCGCTATCTCGCCAAGAACGTCGTTGCGGCCAAGCTGGCCGAGCGCTGCACGATCCAGCTCTCCTACGCGATCGGCGTCGCCAAGCCGCTGTCGATCTATGTCGACCTGCACGGCACCGGCAAGGTCGACGAGGCCAAGCTCGAGTCCGTCCTGGGCGAGGTCATGGACCTGACCCCGCGCGGCATCCGCACCCATCTGCAGCTCAACAAGCCGATCTACGCCAAGTCGGCAGCCTATGGCCATTTCGGCCGCAAGGCCGGCCGTGACGGCAGCTTCTCCTGGGAGAAGACCGATCTCGTCGACGCGCTGAAGAAGGCCGTCGCCTGAACGCAGACATCGCGTGATCCAAGGAGGCCGGAGCCGATCGCTCCGGCCTTTTTCTTTTGCTAGACATCGCCCCCAAGGCGCCGTCATTCCGGGCGCAGCGAAGCGAAGACCCGGGATCCATGCCGGAACCCTCTTGGGTGAAGCTCAGGCATGGACCCCGGATCTGCGCCGCTTCGCGGCTTGTCCGGGATGGCGGCGTGTTTCCCAGATCTCATGACAGTGCGTCACACCATGTCCGAACCGACCCACGACCACGATCCCGACCGTGCCTTCTTCGGCCGGCGCAAGGGCAAGGCCCTGCGCGACGGCCAGAGCCTGATGATCGACAGCGTGCTGCCGAGGCTGCAGCTGCCGGAGGGCGAGATCGCCGATATGGCGGGACTGTTTCCGCAGGCCGTGGACGCCGTGCGCCTCGAGATCGGCTTCGGCGGCGGCGAGCATCTGCTGCACCGCATGCGCGAGAGCCCGCAGATCGGGTTCATCGGCGTCGAGCCCTTCATCAACGGGATGGCGAAGTTCCTGGCCGTGATCGAACGCGAGGGCCTGACCAATATCCGGATCTGGGATGGCGATGCGGCGCTGCTGCTGCCTCGGCTGCCGGCCGGCTCGCTCGACGCGATCGATCTGCTCTATCCCGACCCCTGGCCAAAGCGGCGGCAGCGCAAGCGCCGTTTCGTCTCCGACCGGACGCTCTCGCTTTTTGCCCGGGCCCTGCGCGATGGCGGCCGCTTCCGCTTCGCCAGCGACATCGACGACTATGTCGGCTGGACGCTGGCGCGGCTGGCGCGCTCGCCCGACTTCGACTGGATCGACGAACGCGCCGACGACTGGCGTCAGCCCTATCCGGGCTGGATCCGCACCCGCTACGAGGCCAAGGCCATCGCGGCCGGGCGGGTGCCGAGCTATCTTACTGCTGTGCGTCGCGCATCCTGAGGAAGCCGAGAACGCGCTGGGCCGTCGGCTGGGCGAGGTTGCGGAAATGCTGGCGGGCGCGCTCGACTGCGGGTGCGGATTTTCCGAAATCCTTGCGCAGCCCGATCAGCGCGGCCGCGGTCTCCCACGACCAGCCCAAACCGCGGGCGACCAGCAAAACCGCATCGCGATCGGACCCGAGGATAATCTGCTCCGTCGCCGGCAATCCGAGCTGGGCCAGAACCGCGACAGCGCAGATGGCATGTTCCGTCGAGCCCGCCGTCGCGAAGGCCACGATCCTGGCCTCGTTGAGCTCGCCGGCCTCGTTCAGCCGGTTGATCTCCACCAGCGCCGCGTTGACCGCGCCGAGGTCTCCCTGAATCTGGGCCTGGGCGGCGACCGCCTGCGCGCCGCGCTCGACAGCGCCGTCGACCGCGCCGGCGAGGTCAGGCTGGAGGCCTGCGGTCAGGCGGCGGCGGGCGGAGTTCTTCGCGGCTACCATGAGCTGGTGGGCAAGTTCGGCGGGAATATCGCCTCGCGCGCCCAGCGCCATCTGCAAGGCGTCGTCCTGGACGGCGCGCATGACCAGCACGCCCATGCCGTGTTCCGAGAACCGCGCGGTGTGGTTGGCCGCGATGGCATGGGTCACGACCCGGCCGCCACGCAGGATCAGGAAGTCGGTGACCGGTTCGCCGAGATCGGACCGCTCGGTGATGGCGAGCATGTGGTCGCGGCCCTTGGCGGCCGAGATGGCCACGAGGTCCTGGTCGGTCAGGCGCTTCGAGGCGACCAGGACCGGCCGCGCGACCGCGATCTCGTCGAGCGCCAGCTGGCGAACGACGCCGGTGGGTGCATTCGGCACGGGGGCGAGCCGTTCGGACAGTTCGATGCGGGCCCTGAGTTCGATCGCGCGCGAGAGGCGGCCGATGACGACGTCGAAAATCCCGACCTGATCATCGTCCATGACGGAGGCCGTGCTGAGGAAAAGATCAGTCAGGCGCGACAGAATCTGAGCCCGGTCATCGGTCGAGCCGCGAAGCATCGTCGTCTCGAGATCGCGCAACAGCGTACTGACAGAACTCATCCCGCATCCCCAAACAACGCGCAGCACCGCACCATGGCGCAGAAGGATGACCAGCGGGTTAGCGCAACCGAAGACCTACGCCATCATCCGCATCGGGCGAGAGCGCTTGCATGCGGGGCTGATGCAGACTAAATAGCAGCCCAACAGCTCTGGTTTCGGTATCAGCCGATGATCAAGAGCGGGCCGGAAGGCCCGCTCTTTTTTGTTGGCCGCGGCCCAGCCGGGCTGGCGCATGACGCCGACGCGCGGCTGCCCTCCAGCGGCCTGCCCAGGCGCACCATGCGCCGATTTTTCGGTCGGAGCTGGACGGTATCCGGCTTACAGGCAGGCACGCAGGCATGAACGAGCCGACAGCGACGAACGAGGACAATGACCGGCGCATCGTCGTCGAGAGCGGCGTCGCGGCACGCGTGGCCGCCATCATCGAACCCGCCATCGTCGATCTCGGCTATCGGCTGGTACGCGTGCGCGTCACCGGCCAGAACGGCTGCACGGTGCAGATCATGGCCGAGAAGCCGGACGGCACGATGAATGTCGAGGGCTGCGAAGCGGTCAGCCAGGCCGTTTCGCCGGCGCTCGACGTCGACGATCCGATCCAGGTCGCCTACCATCTCGAGGTTTCGTCCCCGGGAATCGACCGGCCGCTGGTGCGGGCCGGCGATTTCGAGCGCTGGGCCGGGCACCTCGCCAAGATCGATACCGAGACCGTCGTGCTCGGACGCAAGCGTTTCCGCGGCATCCTGCGCGGGGTCGAGGGCGGCAACGCCCTGCTCGCGCGCGACGATGCGAAGTCAGAGGAAGAGCGCGACGTCGCCATCCCGATGAACCTCATCGCCGATGCCCGCCTCGTTCTGACAGATGCGCTCGTGACCGAATCGCTGCGGCGCGGCAAGGCCGGGCTGCCGCCGGAAATGCCGACGGCAGACGAGATCGCGGCCCCACCCAAGGGCCGCAAGAAATCGCTGGGGCCGCGTCCGGATAAAACCCCGGCTCCGAAAAAGACGAAAAGCGGACCGGCTCCGCACGATACAACCCCCGAAGAGGAGTGAGCGTCATGGTCGTCAGCGCCAACAGGCTCGAACTGCTGCAGATCGCCGACGCGGTCGCCCGCGAGAAATCGATCGACCGGCAGATCGTCGTCGACGCGATGCAGGATGCGATCGCCAAGGCGGCCCGCTCGCGCTACGGCGCCGAGACGGATGTCCATGCCGAGATCAACACCAAGACCGGCGAGCTGCGGCTGGCCCGCCATCTCCAGGTGGTGGACCTCGTCGAGAACGGCGCCATCGAGATCACCGTCGACGAGGCCAAGCGCCACAACCCGGCCGCGCAGGTCGGCGACGTCATCGCCGATCCGCTGCCGCCTTTCGATTTCGGCCGCATCGCCGCCCAGTCGGCCAAGCAGGTCATCGTGCAGAAGGTGCGCGAGGCCGAGCGCGACCGTCAGTATGACGAGTACAAGGATCGCATCGGCGAGATCGTCAACGGCGCCGTCAAGCGCGTCGAATACGGCAATGTCTTCGTCGATCTCGGCCGTGGCGAGGCGATCATCCGTCGCGACGAGATGATTCCGCGCGAGACCTTCAAGGTCGGCGACCGCGCCCGCGCCTATCTCTACGATGTGCGCCGCGAGCCGCGCGGCCCGCAGATCTTCCTGTCGCGCACGCATCCGCAGTTCATGGCCAAGCTGTTCGGCCAGGAAGTGCCCGAGATCTATGACGGCATCGTCGAGGTCAAGGCGGTCGCCCGTGATCCGGGCTCGCGCGCGAAGATCGCCGTGATCAGCCGCGATTCCTCGATCGACCCGGTCGGCGCCTGCGTCGGCATGAGGGGTTCGCGCGTGCAGGCCGTCGTCGGCGAGCTGCAGGGCGAGAAGATCGACATCATCCCGTGGTCGCCCGACATCGCGACCTTCGTCGTCAACGCGCTGCAGCCGGCGGAAGTCGCCAAGGTGGTGCTCGACGAGGAGGCCGACAAGATCGAGGTCGTCGTGCCCGACGAGCAGCTCTCGCTCGCCATCGGCCGCCGCGGCCAGAATGTGCGCCTGGCTTCGCAGCTCACCGGCTGGGACATCGACATCCTGACCGAGGCCGAGGAATCGGAGCGGCGCCAGAAGGAATTCCTGAACCGCACCGAGATCTTCATGAACGCGCTGAACGTCGACGAGACGGTCGGCCAGCTGCTCGCCTCGGAAGGCTTCCGGACCGTCGAGGAGGTTGCCTATGTCGATCCCTCCGAGCTCGCCTCGATCGAGGGCTTCGACGAGGACACCGGCGCCGAGATCCAGTCGCGGGCTCAGGACTATCTCGCCGCCGTCGAGGCCGAGTTCGACGAGAAGCGCCGCGCGCTCGGGGTTGAGGACGGCTTGCGCGAGGTTCCCGGCGTCACCACATCGATGATGGTGTCGCTGGGCGAGAACGACGTGAAGAGCGTCGAGGACTTGGCCGGCTGCGCCACCGACGATCTTGTCGGCTGGACCGAACGCAAGGATGGCGAGACCACCCGCCATGCCGGCTATCTCGACGGGTTCGATCTGTCGCGCCAGGATGCGGAGGCGATGATCATGGCCGCGCGCGTCCATGCCGGCTGGATCGAGGCGCCCGCCGAACAGACAGAGGCAGAGCCTGCCGCCGACGAGACGGCGGAGGCCTGAACCGGGCACCGGCGATGAAATCGGCCGCGCCGCGCGGTGAGCGCGAAACGCGCCTGGATCGCAAGGACGGACCGGAACGGAGCTGCGTCGTTACGAGGACGGTCAAGTCCCCCGACGACCTGATCCGCTTCGTCGTCGGACCCGACGGCAGCCTGGTGCCCGACCTGCGGCGCAAGCTGCCCGGGCGCGGCGTCTGGGCCAGTCTCAGCGCGGCCACGGTCACCGAGGCGATCAAGCGGCGGGCGTTCGAGCGCTCGCTCAAGACGAAGGTCTTCGTGTCGCCGGATTTGGCTGCGATGATCGACGGCCTGATGCTGAAAGACGCCCAGCAGGCGCTGTCGATGGCCAACAAGGCGGGGCTGGTCCAGGCCGGTTTCGCCAAGGTCGAGGC
This sequence comes from Allobosea vaviloviae, assembly GCF_001298265.1. Classification (GTDB taxonomy): domain Bacteria; phylum Pseudomonadota; class Alphaproteobacteria; order Rhizobiales; family Beijerinckiaceae; genus Allobosea; species Allobosea vaviloviae_B. Next base: position 75,042 of record NZ_LGSZ01000037.1, read on the forward strand.
GATGATCGGCTCCGGCCGCTGCGCTGCTGTGATCGCGGCCAGCGATGGTGCCGAAGATGGCCACCGGAAGATCGGTCAGGCGCTGCGCAGAGCGGAATTCGCCCGCGAAGAGGCCGGCCTGAAGCCGCGAAAGGTGCCGGTGGTGGCAATTTTCGCGGGCGAAGATTTGGAATTGGCGTTAGGCAAGGCACATGTGATACATGCGGCGCTTGCTCCGGGACCGGCGGCCGAGGGTTTCCTCTCCCGCTGGCGTCGACTCGTCCGCTACCGGACGGACGATGCCGGTGCAGTGGAGCCGGATGAAGCGGCTGTCACCGACTCCGTAGACCCAGATTCCGATACGACGATCCCGTAGACCCAAGATTCCATAGACCAAGCTTCCGTAGACCAACGAATGACCGAACCGGCTGGACCGAGCACAGAATGAGCGATACCAAGACCCCGGGCGACAAGACCTTGACCGTCGCCCCTCCGAAGACCCTGACGTTGAAGCGTCCTGTCGAACAGAGCACTGTCCGGCAGAGCTTCTCGCATGGGCGCTCCAAGCAGGTGGTCGTCGAGGTCAAGCGGCGCGTCGCCGGCTCCGAGGTCAAGGAGCAGCCTGTCGCGCGCGCGCCGCAGCCGCAGGTCCAGCAGGCCGCGCCCCGCCCGGTGCCGCCCACTCCGACGCCACCGTCGCGGCCGTCTTCGGGCATGCTCCTGCGGACCCTTTCCGAGGACGAGAAGGATGCGCGCCAGCGCGCCCTTTCGGATTCGCGGGGCCGCGAGGCGGAAGCCCGCCGGATCGCCGAGGATGAAGCACGTGCGCGTGCCCTTGCTGCCGAACGCGAGCGGCAGGAGCGTGAATCCGCTCTCGCCCGCCAGCGCGAGGAAGAAGAGCGGCGCCGCCAGGAGGACGATCGCAAGCGTCGTGCCGAAAGCGCCGCCCGCCAGCGCATGGACGAGCCGCAGGCTCCGCGCCCGCCGCAGCCGCCGCGCGAGTCCACGCCGGCTCCGCAGCCGCAGCCCGAAAGCGGCGCCTCGCCGGCTCCGGCCCCCACATTTGCCCAGGCTCCGCGCCCGGCGCCGTCAGGTCCGCGTCCCGATTTCGCGCCGCGCACGCCGATGCGCGATATCGGTGCCCGCCCGCCGCGGCTCGATTCACGTCCGCCGCGCCTCGAGACGCCGCGTCCGCCGCGCCCGGTCGATACGACTGCTCCGGCCGAGCCCGCCATCACCCGTCCGACCCGTCAGGCGCCCTCGACGGCGACGCCGCGCAGCCGCCCCGACGATGGCGAGGCGCGTCCGGCCTTCCGCCGCCCCGGCGGCTTTGCCGGCGGTCCGCCGCGTGGCGCACCCGTGCCCGCGCCTAAGACACCCAAAGTCGGCGAAAAGGTTCGCGGCCGCCTGACGCTCTCGACCGCCACCGGCGGTGATGACGAGCGCACGCGTTCGGTCGCAGCCTTCCGCCGCCGCGTCCAGCGCATGACCGGGCACCGCGCCTCGGACGTCGCCAAGGAGCGCGTGATGCGCGAGGTGATTATCCCCGAGACGATCACCATCCAGGAACTCGCCAACCGCATGACCGAGCGGGGCGTCGACGTCATCCGCCTGCTGATGAAGCAGGGCGCGATGCACAAGATCACCGATGTGATCGACGCCGACACCGCACAGCTCGTGGCCGAGGAAATGGGCCACACGGTCAAGCGCGTCGCCGATTCCGACGTCGAGGGCGGCCTGTTCGACACGCCCGACACCGACGACAGCCAGGTCACGCGTCCGGCCGTCGTCACCATCATGGGCCATGTCGACCACGGCAAGACCTCGCTGCTCGACGCGATCCGCCAGACCCATGTCGTCACCGGCGAGGCCGGCGGCATCACCCAGCATATCGGCGCCTATCAGGTGATGACGCCGTCGGGTGCCAAGGTGACCTTCATCGACACGCCCGGCCACGCCGCCTTCACCGCGATGCGCGCTCGTGGCGCAAAGGTGACGGACGTGGTCGTGCTGGTCGTCGCGGCCGATGACGGCGTCATGCCGCAGACGATCGAGGCCATTAACCACGCCAAGGCGGCCGGCGTTCCGCTGATCGTGGCGATCAACAAGATCGACAAGACCGACGCCAGCCCCGAGCGGGTTCGCGCCGAACTGCTGCAATACGAGATCCAGGTCGAGTCGCTGGGCGGCGAGACGCTGGAAATCGAGGTCTCGGCCAAGACCGGCAAGAATCTCGACAAGCTGCTCGAGGCGATCGCACTGCAGGCCGAACTGCTCGACCTGAAGGCCAATCCGGATCGTCCGGCCGAAGGCACCGTGATCGAGGCCAAGCTCGACCGTGGCCGTGGCCCGGTCGCGACGGTTCTCGTCCAGCGCGGCACGCTGCGCACCGGCGACATCGTCGTGGCGGGCTCCGAATGGGGCCGCGTGCGTGCCCTGATCGGCGACACCGGCGCCCATATCAAGGAAGCGCCTCCGTCGCTTCCCGTCGAGGTGCTCGGCTTCAACGGCACGCCCGAGGCCGGCGACCGCGTCGCGGTGGTCGAGTCCGAGGCCCGCGCCCGCGAGATCACCGATTACCGCGAGCGCCAGAAGCGCGACCGGATCGCCGCCCGCGGCGGCGGATCGACGGCGGGCCGTTCGCTCGCCGACATGATGCGCGACCTCAAGGAAGGCGCTGGCCGCAAGGAATTCCCGCTCGTCATCAAGGGCGACGTGCAGGGGTCCGTCGAGGCCATTGTGGGAACGCTTGAAAAAGTCGGCAACGACGAGGTGCGCGCTCGCGTCCTTCAGTCGGGCGTCGGCGGCATCACCGAATCCGACATCACGCTGGCCCAGGCTTCGGGCGCGGCCGTGATCGGCTTCAACGTGCGTGCCCACAAGGAAGCGCGCGAGGCGGCCGAACGGGCCGGCGTCGAAATCCGCTACTATAACATCATCTACAACCTCGTGGATGACGTGAAGGCGGCGATGTCGGGCCTGCTGGCCCCGACGCTGCGCGAAACCATGCTCGGCAATGCGCAGATCCTCGAGATCTTCGCAGTGTCGAAGGTCGGCAAGATCGCCGGTTGCCGCGTCACCGACGGCACGATCGAGCGCGGCGCCAATGTCCGCCTGATCCGCGACAACGTCGTGGTTCACGAGGGCAAGCTCGCCCAGCTCAAGCGCTTCAAGGACGACGCCAAGGAAGTCGTGGCGGGCCAGGAGTGCGGCATGTCCTTCGAGAATTACCAGGATATGCGCGCCGGCGACGTCATCGAGTGCTACCGCGTCGAGGAGATCAAGCGCACGCTGTAAGGCGTTCGCTTCCTGGAACAGCACGTCATGGCCGGGCTCGACCCGGCCATCTCGTGACGAGAAGAGCGCGTCCAGCGCCTTGTCTTCTGAGAGATGGTCGGGTCAGGCCCGACCATGACGTTTGATCCGGTCCGATCCCGGAGAACGAGAATCATGGCAAAACCATCCAAATCATCCGGTCCGAACCAGCGGCAGCTGCGCATCGGCGAAGTCATCCGGCACGCGCTGGCGGAGTTGCTGTCGCGCGGCGACATCCATGACGAGGTTCTGGCCAAGCATGTCGTCACCGTGCCGGAGGTGCGTCTCTCAACCGATCTGAAGCTCGCGACCTGCTTCATCATGCCGCTCGGCGGCGGCGATGTCGCTCCCGTGCTGAAGGCGCTGAACACGCACAAGAAATACATTCGCGGCGAGATCGCCCATCGCGTGAACCTGAAATTCGCGCCCGATATCCGCTTTCTCCAGGATGAGAGCTTCGCCGAGGCCGAGCGCGTCGATGCCATCCTGTATTCCGACAAGGTGCGCCAGGACATCCTGAAGCAGCCGCTGCGGATCGACCAGGACGCACCCGCGGCCGAGAGCAAGGAGCTCGACGATGAGTGACGTCGCTGCCTCCCAGAACGCCCCCTCCCCAGACGCCGTCATTGTCGAGCAGAACGAGGGACGCAGCTTCGCGCCGCGCCCCAAGAAGCGCGATGTGCATGGCTGGGTCGTCCTCGACAAGCCCGTCGGCATGACCTCGACCCATGCGGTTGCCGTGGTCAAGCGCGCCTTTTCCGCCAAGAAGGCCGGCCATGCCGGCACGCTCGATCCCCTTGCCTCCGGCCTCCTGCCGATCGCTCTCGGCGAGGCCACAAAGACCGTTCCCTTCGTCATGGACGGGCGCAAGGCCTATCAGTTCACGGTCGCCTGGGGCTCGCAGACCAACACCGACGACACCGAGGGCAAGGTCATCGCGACCTCCGACGCGCGCCCCGACGAGGCCGCCATCACCGCACTGCTGCCGCGCTTCACCGGCACGATCAGCCAGGTGCCGCCGCAATTCTCGGCCATCAAGATCGCCGGCGAGCGTGCCTATGATCTGGCGCGAGAAGGCGAGGAGGTCGTGCTGGAAGCCCGGCCGGTCGAGATCGACGCGCTGCGCATCGTCTCCCATGACGGCGCCACCACGACCTTCGAGGCCGAATGCGGCAAGGGGACCTATGTCAGGGCGATTGCGCGCGATCTCGGCATCGCGCTGGGTTGCCTCGGCCATGTGGCCCATCTCAGGCGTACCCGGGTCGGCCCCTTCGACATCACCGATGCAGCCAGCGTCGAGACGCTGCGCGAAAGCGCCGAGAGCGCGGCGGTCGCGCTTCTGCCGGTCAAGGCAGCGCTGACGCTGATTCCGGAAATCCCGGTTCATCGCGACGCCGCGCTGCGGCTGAAGCGCGGACAGAGCGTGCTTTTGCGCGGGCGGGACGCGCCGGTCGAAAGCCAAGCCGTCTATGCGACCTCGGGCGGCGTCCTCATCGCCACCGGAACGATCGCGCAAGGCGAGTTCGTCCCACACAGGGTCTTCAACCTCTGATTTCAAAAGCCGCGACGGCAGTTCGAAACGTCGCGTTAACGGCGACTCGCTTAAGTCTCTCCGACAGCGCCCAGCATAGTCATGGCCCGTCGCGCACCCGCGGCATGGCCGCATGCCGGGTTCATAGGCGGCTGCCGCGAGGGATTGAACGCCATGCGCGTGACCCATTTTCTGATCTGCACCATGGCTGCCGGCGGCGCCGCCATCCTGGCGAGCGGCTTTGTCGCCTATCAACAGATGAACTCGCTCTCGACGGCGCAGGAGACGCATAGTCTGGTTGCCGCCTCGGAAGCGGTCAGCCGCGTGATCGAGCGCGCCGCCATCGAGCGCGGCAACTTCACACAGGTGATCCTGTCCCCAGATCCCGAGGGGAAGATCGCCGCCGTAGCCCTCCAGTCCGCGCGTGAAACCGACACCCGCGTTGCGCAGATGCAGGAAAGCTTCGGTTCGACGTCATTCGCCAAGCGCCCCGAACTGGCGGGTCCGGTGAATCAACTCGCCCAGCGCCTGACGGATGCGCGGAAGCTGGCCTCCGCGGAAGGCGCCAAGCCGCATGGGCAGCGCGATCCCAAGGCAGCGCAGGCTTTCAGCGCCACAGCGGTCGAGGTGCTTAACCAGCAATCCCAGCTGCAGCGCGCCATCGGCGCGCGCATCGGCGAGCTGAACCCCGCAGTCCGCAACACGGTCTCGCTCGGCGAATTCGCAACCACGATGCGCGAAACCGCCGGCAACCGTTCCGTATATCTGACGCAGTATACCGGCTCAGGAAACAAGCTGACACCGTTCGCCTTGTCCGACGTCGATCGCTTGAGCGGGCGTGTCGAGCAGCTCTGGTTGCTGATCGACCAGGCACTGCACCAGATGGTCACCACGCCGCAGCTCGAGGCCGGGCTCGCGACAGCGAAGACGGGCTTCAAGGACGAGGAAAACAAGACCTACGGCTCCATGTACGCTGCGGCTCGCGACGGCCTGCCTCCCCCGATGAGCCTTAGCGACTGGCGCCCCTGGACCCAAAAGTCGCTCGCGACGATCCTGCAGATGCGCGATGCGGCGTTCGAACAAGCCAAGACCCAGATCAACGCCGACCTGACCGCGGCCCGCTGGCAGCTCGCACTCTCGCTCCTCGCGATCCTCGCCGTCACGGCTGCCGTTATCGGCGTCGTGTTCCTGTTCAACAGCGGCGTGGTGCGTCCGCTCGGCAAGCTCGCCGAATCCGTCGGGCTGATGCTGTCGGGTGCCGAGGATGCGAGGGTTCCGGCCAAGGTCGGCATGGTCGAGATCGACGCGATCAGTCACGCGCTGGGCGATTTCCAGGCCAACATCCAGCGTGTTCGCGCGCTGGAAGAGCAGGAGCACGCGGCTGCGGCCGCCCGTCTCGCGCGCGCCCAGTCGATGGAGGCGGTGGTGTCGGATGTCGGCGAGGTCGTCGCCGCGGCTGCGGCCGGCGATTTCTCGGCGCGGCTCCAGATCGACCAGGCCGACGAGCAGATGCAGAAGCTGGTCTCCGGCATCAACGAGATCAACGCGGTGGTGGATTCGGCGACGAGCGAGTTCGCCCGGGCGCTGTCGGCCGTGGCCGAGGGCGACCTGACGGTGCGGGTGGATGCCGCCTATCGCGGCAAGTTCGCGGAGTTGAAGGGGGCGATCAACGATACGGTCGATCGTCTGTCCGCGACGGTGCGCACGATCCAGGTGACCT
>NZ_LGSZ01000042.1 GCF_001298265.1 Allobosea vaviloviae
ACATCGCCCGCGAGCCGCTGAACCCGGTCGATCAGTGGCGGGCGATCGAGCGTCTCGTCGCGCTCGGCTGGACGGAGGAAGCGATCGGCATCGCGCTCGCACTGCCGGTGCGCCAGATCAAGAAACTCAGGTTGCTGGCGAATGTGCTGCCTGCGATGCTGGACCACATGGCGAAGGGCGATATGCCGGGCGAGCAGCAACTGCGCGCGATCGCGGCCGCCAATCTCGACGAACAGCGCGAGGTCTGGAAGGCGCAGAAGCCGAAGAAGGGCGACCCGCAGGTATCATGGTGGAGCGTGGCGAACGCTCTGTCGAAGAAGCGCATGTACGCGCGCGACGCGAGTTTTGGTGACGATCTGGCCCAGGCCTATGGGATTTCATGGGTCGAGGATCTCTTCGCGCCGGCCGACGAGGACAGCCGCTACACCACCAATGTCGAGGCGTTCCTCGGCGCCCAGCAGGAATGGATGACCATCCACCTGCCCAAGCGCGGCGTCGTCACCGACGTCAACAATTTTGGCCAGGTCGTGCTGCCGCCCAAGGCCGAACGTGTCTACGGAAAGCCGGGCAAAAGCGATCGGACGGCGATGTATCTCGACCGTGAGGGCAAGGTGCAGACGGCTCACTTCCGCCTGCCGGAGCCAAAGAAGGCCAAGGGCGCCGACGACGCTGAGGGCGGCGACGACACGATCGTGATGGCTAAGCCACGACCCGACGTGACGCGCAAGGGCGTCGAGATGATCGGCGACCTGCGCACCGATGCGCTGCACGAGGCACTGGCGCGGGCGCCGATCGAGGACGACACGCTGATGGCGCTGCTCGTGCTCGCGCTCGCTGGTCGCAACATATCGGTCCAGTCCGGCGCGTCCGACGATGTCTACGGGTTTGCCCGGATGGAGCGGCACGCCGTGCAACTCGTCGATGCCGACGGCAAGCTCGCCTTCGACTGCGACACCCTGCGCGTTGCGGCACGGTCGGCCCTGATCGACGTCCTCTCGGCGCGAGAGAACCGGACCAACAGCGGCATCGTCGCGCGCCTTGCCGGCGACGCAGTCGGCGCGGACGGTTTTCTGCCGACCATGGGCACGGAGGAGTTCCTGTCGTGTCTGTCGCGCCAGGCGCTGGAGCGCTCCTGCAAGGACACACCTGTGCTTCCTCGCGCCCGGGTTAAGGACACGCGCGCTGCGCTCGTGGAGCATTTGACGGAGCAGCGGTTCGTCCATCCGTCGGCGGCGTTCGCGCCGACGGCGGCTGAGGTCGCGACCTGGCGCTCGAAGAGCACGGTCGGCGCGGATGACGACGCCGACGTCACGGCGGACGATGCTGATATCGGGTCCGGCGATGCCGCTGCACTCGATGACTCTGATCCTGAGGCGATCGACGAGGCCTACCGCGTCGCGGCGGAATAACTCCGACCCCCTCACTGACGCCCGATTGACCTCCCGCCGCCGGCCTCGTGCCGGCGGCGGTTTCGTTTTCACGCCAGCGCCATCACGGAGGACAACATGTCCGCGCACGCAATATTCGATCATGCTCCCATCGGCTCGATCATCTCTTGGTCGGACGTAACGCCGCGGCCACTGGCGCGCTTCACCAAGAGACTCGCGGCCTGGCTGACCAGCAATGGCAGGGGCCGGCTAATCCGGAAGCAGCCCGGCAGGAGCATGGGCAATCTCAGCCTGTCCGCCAGCTTCCAGCCGGCGAGTACGCGGTCGGTCGGTTCGGCTTCGTCATCGATCCGTCCCGTCATGCTGTCTACGCCGGGCCTTCCAGCTTCATCGGCTGGCAGCGCGGGACGTCGTCGTGATGACCGCGCCCGAGACGTTGGCGCAGCTTACTCGCATGGAGGAAGCGCGCCGGCAGGTTCAACGCCAGCTCGAGCTGATCGACCGGCAGATTGCGCGTAGGGCGACCGCACTGGTCCCGCAGCGGCGCAGGCGGCAAGGCCAGCGGCAAAGCGAGAGCTCCGGCGCGTGCATGGCTCTGGAGCGCTATCGCGCGACCCTTGCTGCGCTGATGGCTGAGCGTCAGCCTGAGATCGACGCGCTGTCGCGCAAACTTGCGCGGCAGGACCGGGCCATCGCCGCCCATTGCGAGCGTCATCGAATGTTTGCTGCGCGCGCGGCGTGACAGGGCAACTCGATCTGGCGCTTTGCTGGTTCGTCAGGCCCACAACGGTCGGCGGCGCGTAGCGGCGAGGTTCTGTCGGCCGTCTTCGGGTGCCTCGCGGCCGCCAAACGGGCGTGCCCTCGTCCTCTCGGGTTTGCTGCGGTCTGAACCGTCGGCCAGGCGCTTCAAGGCCGCGTGCCGCGCCGCGTGGCGGCCCGCCTTCGCCGATCTCGCAGACGAGGCGCCGCGTCCTTCGCGAGGGCTTACGCCCTGCTTGCCCGCCAGCCCCGTCCGCTCGCCTGGCATAGGCCGGGCCCTGATGCGCCAGGGCATTCGACGGTTCGGATCGACCGCACCCGAGGGGACAACGGCCAAGCGCCGATCCGGCTCCGAGGGTGCAACCGAATAAAGGACTTTCCCATGCCCAAGACCGCACATTCACCCCGCCAGACCGCCCGCGTCATTCCGCTCCGCAAGGGCACGACCATCGACATGACCCGGCTCGCCTGCCCCGACCAGCAACAGGCGCTCCTCATTGCTGAGAGCTTCGGGCTCCCGGTCCTCGACGGCGAGGGCATCCGCGACTTGCACGAGCGGTTGATCGTGGAGACCGCGGCGAGCCTGCAGGACGGGCTCGGCGAGCGGGCGATGCAGATCCACCTGCAGCGCATCGTCGGCGCCTATGTCGGTTCGGCCCATGGCGCCGGGCAGTTCTACTCCCGCGCGGTCACCGAGGCGCGGGACGCCACCGCCAAATCGGCCTGCGATGCTCGCGACGAGGATGTCGATGGCCCGGTCGGCTTCGACGGTCCAGCCCAGCGCAAACGCGAGTTCGCGGCCGACATGGGCGTCCAGGCGCATGCACTGCTTATGGCCGCAGAAGGTGCAGTTACGGCTTACGAGCAGGTCATCGGCGAACGATGGAAGCCCTTCGAGCGAGCAGCGGAAACCGCCGGGCCATCCGTCGATCGCAAGGCGGCGGCAGTTCAGATGGCGGCGTTCGGCTGAGGCTTGGCGAGCGGGGCGTCAGCCCCGCTCGCCATCTCTACGGTCCGTGCGATCGGACCACCGTTCACCGCGCTCTTTTTCCGGCAGGCCGAAGCGGAAACCGTTCCGGATTATCATTCCACGGATCGAACACCACCGCGCCGGTCGCGCCGACATCCTTGGTGTTGCGTGTCACGAGATAGAGATCGTGCTCGATCGCGGTTGCGGCCAGCATTGTGTCGATCACAGGCGGTGGATGTCCGCTTGCCAGCCTACTCTCTCCCGACATCCGCCCCCAGGCCAGCACGACCGGGTTGCTGACGCCGAGCATCCGATCCTGGAATCGTTGCGCCAGAGCGTCTCGGGCGGCCTTGTATCTCGGCCGGTCGGGATGATCGGGCGCTAGGTTGAAAATCCCCTTGTCGTATTCGGCCAGCGTCAGGATGCTGATGAAGAAGCTGTCCTCGGGCTGGTCGCGCGCCCATGCCTTCACCGACGGCGCGCCGTTGGGATTGATCAGTGCGGCGACGACGTTGGTGTCGAGAAGCCAGCCTTTCAAAGTTCGACGTCCCGCCCGAAATCCGCTTCGCGGGCTAAGTTGAGCCCGTCCAGATGCAGGCTCTCCATGAACTCGACGAAGGGCGCCTGCGGCTCTTGCGGAACCAGACGCTCGAATTCCTCGACGCTCATGACCACGACCGCGTCATGGCCTCGCACGCTCACCCGCTGCGGCCCCACGGTCCGAGCGTGACGCACGACTTCGCTGAAGCGAGCTTTTGCGTCTTCGAGCTTCCATCGTCCTTGAGGTATTGCCTTGGCCATTCACGCAGCTCTTTTCGTCATGATATTCGAGCTAGTCAGCTAGTCAGAAGATAGCGGCTCTCGGCCGTCGGCGCCAGCCCCGTCGAAGTGCGATTATTGTGAGCGGTTGGCAGGCGCTTCGATCGCGACCCGTCCCGATCCACGGTCTTAGCCGGGACGGCATCGGCTGCAACGGCTTTGCCGTCTTCCACTTCGTTCCAGCCCTTCGGGTGCAGCCATCGCCTGACCCCCGGCTTTTCGACCGCCGTGACGGGGTCGCGATCGGCGCGATCTCCACAAGGAGGTTGGATCATGAGCAGGTCAGAAGACAAACCGCGCGCGGACATTTATGCTCGGATCACCGACAGGATCGTCGCGGAACTGGAAAGGGGCGTGCGTCCCTGGATGCAGCCATGGCGTTCAGGCAGTGGCAACGGAAGCGTGACACGGCCGCTGCGGCATAACGGGTTGCCATATAGCGGGATGAACGTGCTCTTGCTCTGGTCTGAGGCTGCGGCGCGCGGCTTCGCCTCCCCGGTCTGGATGACATTCAAGCAGGCGCTCGAACTCGGCGGCGCTGTCCGCAAGGGCGAGACCGGTTCGATGGTTGTCTTCGCGAGCCGTTTCAAGAAAACCGAGACCGATGCCGCCGGCGACGCGGTCGATCGCGATATTCCGTTCCTCAAATCCTACACGGTCTTCAACGCCGAGCAGATCGATGGCCTACCCGACCACCATCGCGGGCAGGCTGAACCGTCGCGCGATCCGATCGAGCGGATCGACCATGCCGATCGCTTCTTCGCCCAAACCGGCGCCGTCATCCGACATGGTGGCAACCGCGCCTACTACTGCCCGGCGACCGACCACATCCAGATGCCGCCTTTCGCGACGTTTCGCGATGGAGCGTCTTATGTCGCGACGCTGAGCCACGAGGCGGCCCATTGGACAGCAGCCCCGCATCGCGTGAACCGCGATCTCAGCCGCTACGGCAAGGATCGCAGCGAGAGGGCGCGCGAGGAGCTGATCGCGGAACTTGGAAGCTGCTTCCTCTGCGCCGATCTCGGCCTTGTGCCGGAGCTGGAGCCGCGTCCAGATCACGCCAGCTATCTCGCTTCCTGGTTGCGGGTTCTGTCGAACGACAAGCGCTTCATCTTTTCGGCCGCGGCGCATGCGCAGCGGGCCGTCGCCTATCTGCATAGCCTCCAGCCGGAGGCAAGCTCAATCGCGGAGGCTGCATGAATGCTCGAGCTCGATGATGCCGGAGCCAGGTCGGGAATTGCGGCGAGTACTATCGCCTTCCGTATCCCGGGCGTCTGCTGGGCCTGGCGTCCACTGCGTCCTCGATGGGCATGTCTGACCGGAGGCCGTCGTCGCTGGCGCGCCGTCTCGCTCTCACACCTGCAACGGCCGTCCACGACTTTCTTCCCCTGGGCCCTGCGGTCCCATTCCTCGCGGGACAAGAAAGCCGCTCCCGTCCGTCCTTCACTGCGTTGCGGTCCCTTCAGGATGCAGGTCGATCGCCTCCGGTCCTTCGACTGCCATCGAGGCCGCGATGGGCGCAAGGCCTCGACCAACCAGAAGGAATTACGACAATGGCGATCATCGGCAGCTTCACCTCGAACGGCGACGGCTTTAACGGGATGATCAAGACCCTCAACCTCAACGTCAAAGCCAAGATGGTGCGTCCTGAGCGTCCATCCGAGAAGGGCCCAGCCTTCCGCATCCTCGCAGGCGCTGTCGAGTTCGGCGCTGCCTGGCAGAAGACCTCGACCGAGGGGCGCGACTATCTCTCGGTCAAGCTCGACGATCCCAGCTTCCCGGCCGCGATCTACGCCACGCTAATCGAGGTCGAGGGCACGGATGGCCTCCAGCTCATCTGGTCCCGGCCGACCCGCGACTGAGGCTAGCCCAAGATGGCCCCGCCGCGAGGCGGGGCCAATCCTTTTGGACTTTGGCTGCGTCGGCGCGCCGGTCCCGCCATTTCCCAGCGCGCAAGTGCGGATGTGGTTTGAACCACACCTCACTCGATGAAGCGGTCGGCGGGCGCATTGTGGTTCAAACCACACTTTCGGCAATTGGTGGTTCAAACCACATCTCGATCCTCGCACGCTCCAAGCCGTGTCAGCCACCCTGGTGCTTCCTGTGCGAGCTGGAGGGGCTCTCTGGTCGGCCCATGATACGGCCGGCGGAGCCCGCCTCAAGGACGCGCGGTGCCCCCAAAATGCTTCGCATTTCGGCTCCCCCTCGCGCCGCCTCCGGCGGTCGGCTGCGCCGATCCTTGACCCGGTCTCCGCCGACGCGTGGTGCGCCTTCGTCCATTCGAGACGAAGGAGGTTCTCATGACCATGCCGATCGATCAGCAGATTGCCGAACTCAAGGCCGAACTGAACAATGCTTGCCTGACGCCGCGCGAGCGGCGCGAAGCGCAGCGCGAGCTGGAATTCCTGTCCGAGCAGGATCGCGGCGAAGAGGAAGCGGTGTACTTCGCGGAGGTCGAGGGCTGGGCTGCGGGCCACGCGGTGGATCTGGCAGCGCTGCCGTTCTGAGGATCACGAATCGAACTTTCCGGTCTGACGCGACACGCGTCGGGCCGGCTTTTCGCATGTTGCCCGCGCCTGCGCTTGCTTCGCTGCGCGCAGGCGAGCTGTCCATGGCGCCTCGCCGCGGTGTGGTTTGAACCACACCGTCACGTCATCGCCGCGATCGGCCGTCAGAAGGCGTCGCGCATCGGAATTGTCGGGACCAGCGTCATGTCGCGTTCGCCATGAAGACCATCGTGATCAACAACCAGAAAGGCGGCGTCGGCAAGACGACGCTCGCTGTCCACCTTGCCTGGCACCTTGCCGAGACCGGCGGTCGCGTGCTGCTGATCGACGCGGATGCCCAAGGCAACGCCACCGACACGATGAAGCGGCATCGCGGCGACGTCACCGCCGCCGAGCTGTTTCGACAGGGCAGGGCTCCAGTCACTGGTGGGGTAGATGGCATCACACTCGCGGCCTCGGACAGCTCCCTCACCGATGTCGACCGTGGCGACGCCGCCGGCATCCAGCAATTCCGCGACAACCTCCGGGCCGGCAGCGCGGCGTTCGACGTGTGCGTCATCGACACGCCGCCCTCGCTGGGTTTGCGCAGCGTGGCCGCGCTGGTCGCCGCGACGCATGTACTGTCGCCGATCTATCTCGAGGATTACTCGGTGAAGGGTGTGAAAGGCCTGCTCCAGACCGTGATCGGCGTGCAGCAGCGCTATGGCCGCTCCGACATGAAGTTTCTGGGGCTGCTGCCGTCGAACTTCAACACGAAGTCGCCGCGCCAGCGGGCGCATCTCGACCAGCTTCTGCGCGAAGCGGGCAAGTACGTCTTTCCTGGCCACATCGTCGCGCGCGACGGCTATGCCGAGGCGGTGGCGGAGGGCGTTCCCGTCTGGACATTGAAGAAGCGCTCGGCGCAGGAGGCCGGTAGGGAAATCCGCACCGTGCTGTCGCGCATCGTCGAGCAGATGGGGTGATGGCATGGCGCTGGATCTGAGCTTCAAGGACCTTGCCGACGTCGCTGTCGGCGATGCGTCTGACGGTCGGCCGCTCAAGGTCGCGCTGGACCTGATCGACGAGGATCCCGACCAGCCGCGGCGCGAGTTTCGCGAGGAAGAGCTTCAGAATCTTGCGGCGTCGATCCGGATTGAGGGCATCCTCCAGCCGATCGTGGTCAGGCGCTCGCCGCAGGCTGGCCGGTTCATCATCGTGATGGGCGCACGGCGCTACCGGGCGGCGAAGATCGCCGATCTCGTCGAAGCTCCGATTTTTGTTCGGGACGCGGATGAAGCGAACCCCTACGCCCAGATGATCGAGAACATCCAGCGTGACGATCTGAAAGCCAACGAGATCGCACGTTTCATAACGGAGCGGCTTGAGGCGGGTGAGAAGCAGACCGAAATCGCGCGACGTCTCGGCAAACCGCGCGACTGGGTTTCGCGCTATGGCGCGGTCCCGAAGATGCCGCCTTTCCTACAGGAGATGCTGGCGACGAGTTCGATCCGGGCGGTCTACGAACTCTATCAGGCCTGGCGGCAGGAGCCGAACGATGTCGAGCGCGCGGTCGAGGATCGTACGGCCTTCACCGATGCCCAAGCGCGCGAGTTAGCGGCGAGGGTTCGCTCATCCGGCACGCCATTAGGAGCGATCGATGCGAAAGCCGACGAGCCGGTTGGCTCGATGGAGAGCGCTGAGCCCAGTCATCGACCCGACCGGAGTGCGCGCGCTTCAGCAGCGACGGCGCCGCAAGCGTGTCCTGCTGCAAAGGGTGTGGCTGTCGTGCGGGTCCGTGTCGGCAAGCGATATGGTGCTTTGGTGCTCGATGACACGACGGCGAGCGGCCAAGGGTTCGCGCGCGTCTCGTTCGATGACGGGTCGGTCGAGGATGCCAGCGTGGCCGCGCTTCGGATCGAAGCGGTTCTCATCGGCTAACACTGCGATACGAGCGCCTCGCTCAGAGTGTGGTTTGAACCACACTGCTTCATTCCAAGGCGGTCTCATTTCCTAAGCCAGCGACAGCATCGCCGGTTTGCTGGGGGCAGCCGAGAGCGCTCATCAGCTGCCCCTTCACGAATCGTTAACCGAAGTGGATTGTTGTGAGTTTTTGGTTGCGTTTGTAGTGCAGGATAGGCTTGCCGCCAGCGAATTATTACGCCAGTTTGGAGTGAAGGCGTGCTTCCGCGCGTCGATAGTTCTCGCTGCGGAGATGGAGCGCCCTGATGCCGACGCTGACGTTGCGGGTCTCGGATGACTTGGCGCTTCAGTTCGCGGCGCTTGCTGCGACGGAGGGCGGCAAGTCGGCGCTGATCCGGCGACTGCTCGAGGGCGCTGTCGGGGGGCCGGATTCGAAACGCGCGCCCGTGGCAATCGGCGCACCGCAGAAGGTGACGGTTCGCTTCCGGGAAAGCGAGTTGCGTCAGCTGGGCGAGATGGCGGCGGCGCGCGGAATGACGCGGACGCAGTGGATCACATCGTTGGTGCGGTCGCGGCTCGGCGCTCCAGCGCAGCAATCCGATGGCGAGCGCGAGGCGCTGCGAACGATCGCTCGCGAGCTCAATCGGATCGGTGGCAACATCAATCAAATCGCCCGGGCTGCAAACGGGGGCGACAGCAGTTCGGCCGCAGGTTCCAAATCGGGGCTCGCGGATGCGCGCACGGCGCTCGAAGCGCTTCAGGGTGAACTCAAGGACGTGTTGGATCGAACCAGCACCTATTGGGAGGGCCGCTGATGAGCGGGAAGGGCGCTCAAGAGCTGCTCGATGATCTGCCGCCGATCTCTTATGTCTGGCGGACGCCGGTGCTCCGACCGCGCGTGTCTGAGGCCGACATCCCAGATCCCGTTAGCCCGCAGCGCGTCACGCCGGCGATGCGGGCGCGGCTCGAGCGCATCGTGGGTCGCGCGCCGGAGGTGATGGTGAAGATCACTGGGCGCACCAAAGACGCCGGGCATCTCAAATCCCATCTCGAATACATCATGCGCAATGGCGCGCTTACGGCGGAGACCGAACAGGGTTCGCTGATGCAGGGCAGGGAGGGTCTCAAGGACCTGCAGTCGCGCTGGACTGAGGATGCCGAGCTTGACGACAAACGCCGTCGCGATGGCAGTGTGTCGGTCAACATCATCCTGTCGATGCCGCCGGGCACCGATCCGAGCGCGGTGAAGGATGCCGCGCGGGCGTTCGCGATCGAGACTTTTGAGGTCAACCACGACTACGTCTTCGTCCAGCATCTCGATGACAAGCATCCACATGTGCATCTGACGGTTCGCTCGCAGGGCTACAATGGCAAGCGCCTCAACCCACGAAAGGCCGATCTGGCGACCTGGCGAGAGCGGTTCGCCGGCGAGTTGCGCTTGCGCGGCGTCGCGGCCGAGGCGACGCCGCGGCGGACGAGGGGGAAGGTACGCAAGCACGACAAGGGAACGGTGGTGGCGCTGCGCCGTCGCGGTGTGGTCCCGGACGCCGACAAGGGAGCTCGGGAGGATGTCGTTCGCGCCGTGAGGGCTTGGGCCTCAGCTGCGCGTCCCTGGGAGCAAAAGGCTCGCGAACGGCAGGCGAAAATCCGGGCGCAGTACCTGGATCACGCCAAGGAGCTGGAGCGCACCGGGAAGGGGAGCGATCGGGCGCTGGCGATGAAGGTGCGAGAATTCGTGGCGAAGATGCCCGATCCGGAAACGCGGCGGGAGCAGTTGCTGCGGGAATTGGCAGCCTCTGCGCAACGCAAACGGACCGACCCGGCACGAGGCGAAGCGAAGCGCGAACCGGGGGAACCTCGTGGCGAGCGGTAGGTGTGGTTTAAACCATCGTTCGAGGCTGCGCGCCCGATCTTCTTGGCAAGATGCGCGCCGATGAGATGTCGATAGTAACTGGGCTTGATGTAGTCCCCCCCGACGTCGTGCTGATGCTACTGGAAGGGAAAAATGGGCGCGGACTCTGAATGCAGCGGAGTTGGTTGAGCTGGGCCCGGTAAAGCTTGCTGGCCACGCTTACCCAGCAAATAATCGATAGGATTGCCATCGAAGAAAAGTCTGCCCAGGAGAGGACTCGAACCTACCGGCCAGTCCCGAATTCCTTGAAAAACAAAGGAAATTCCGCCGCCGATTCCAACTCTGTGTGGGAGTACAGAGTGGGATCGCCTAATGCTCAGGATAGCGGACTTGATCCATCTTGCAAGCGCCTACGCTCCTCTGCAGCCAATCCATCTTGGGCGGTTCATTGACCCGCAGCAAAGCAGGGATGGACCATACCGGGAGAGGGACTCATACCGTCCCCCCACACCCAAGCGCCCGTGTAATTTCGGTTCAGCAGCCGAAACTGGAGTTAAAAACAAGCCCCAACCATCGCGCAACAACCTCTCGGCGATGAGGGAGCGATTCCGGCTTGGACGACGTAATCGGTACGTGTTGGGCAAAGCTGATATCCGCCCTACCCAGAACGAGCTCTAGGGAAAGCTGACTTGGTTGACAACAAGGCCGGAACGGCCGGAACATGTCGGAAATCGCATGCATGCGATGGCGTCGCTGCCGTCGGCCTCAAAAGACATGCGAGGCGGGTGGAAACGGGTGTCAGGCATGGCTGAGAAGGGGCGGGCCCATCACGCCAATCGGATTTATTCGACCTTGAGCAACGCGGCAGCGGTTGGCCAATCCGCAGTGGCGGCGTCGTGGTCGCGCTCGGTCGTGAAATACGGCCTCGACCCTGATCACGCTCGTCCGCCCTGGCGTCTCGGTCAGGCTGAATTCGATGCTGCCTTCGAACGCCTGGATCCGTTGATCAGGCTGGCGCAGACCTCGCTGGATCGCCTCTTCCAGTCTGTCGGCGATGCCGGCTGCTGTGTGCTGCTGACCGATCGCGAGGGCATTCCGCTCGACCGGCGGGGCGTGGCCGGAGATGATCTCGACTTCCGCAACATGGGCCTCTGGACCGGCATGGTCTGGAGCGAGGCCAGCGAGGGCACAAACGGCGTCGGCACCTGCGTCGCCGAAGGGCGCCCGCTGACGATCCATCGCGACCAGCATTTCCTCACCCGCAATATCGGCCTGAGCTGCACCGTCGCCCCGATCTGGGATGCGCGGGGACGGTTGATCGCGACGCTGGATGTTTCGACTTGCCGCGCTGACCTGACGCCGGCCATGTTGAAGCTCGTCGCCAGCGCGACGGTCGAGGCGGCGCACCGGATCGAGGACCATCATTTCCGGATGGCCTTTCCGAAAGCGCGGATCGTGGTTGCACAGGACGGAGCCGGCGGCGGCGGCGGGCTTCTGGCTGTCGACAAGGGAGACCTCGTCATCGGCGCGAGCCGCGCCGCGCGACTGGCCTATGGCCTGACCGACGAACGGCTCGCGCAGCCCTTTCCGGCGGAAGACCTGTTGATGGGTCACGAAGCCAAGCCAGACGAGGAACTGAGCGCCGCCGAGCGCGGCGTCGTGCAGAGAGCGCTGGCCCGGGCCAATGGCAACGTCTCCGCAGCCGCCCGCGCGCTCGGCGTCAGCCGCGCAACCATGCACCGCAAGCTTGCGCGGCTGGGGCTTGAACGCGCCCGATAAGGACAACTCAGCGATCCCTTCCGCGATCTGTCGCAAAGCTGAGACAGTCCTGCTGTCGAAAATGCGGATTCGATCCTGACAGCGGCGCTGGATTGGGCCGATCCTCCTTCTCAGGGCGCGGCCTCAATGCGCTGACAAGGAGGACACCATGAACAAGCCAGAATTCATCCGCTCGTCCGCGACGCCGTTCAAGGCGCGCTACGGCAATTTCATCAACGGCAAATGGGCCGAGCCGATCTCGGGGCGCTATTTCGAGAATACCTCGCCGGTGAACGGCCGGCTGCTCTGCGAGATCGCGCGTTCGGATGCCAAGGACATCGAGGCGGCGCTCGATGCCGCCCACGCCGCCAAGGACGCCTGGGGCCGCACCAGCGTCGCCGAACGGGCTTTCCTCCTCAACAAGATCGCGCAGGTGATGGAGGACAATCTCGATCTGCTCGCGCAAGCCGAGACTTGGGACAACGGCAAGCCGATCCGTGAAACGACCGCCGCCGACATGCCGCTGGCGATCGACCATTTCCGCTACTTCGCTGGCGCGATCCGTGCGCAGGAAGGCGGCCTTTCGGAGATCGACCACGACACCGTCGCCTATCACTTCCACGAGCCGCTCGGCGTCGTCGGACAGATCATTCCCTGGAACTTCCCGATCCTGATGGCGGTGTGGAAGCTCGCCCCGGCGCTCGCCGCCGGCAACTGCGTCGTGCTCAAGCCGGCCGAGCAGACGCCGGCCTCGATCCTCGTCTTCGCGGAGCTGATCGCCGACATCCTGCCGCCGGGCGTGCTCAACATCGTCAACGGCTTCGGCCTGGAAGCCGGCAAGCCGCTGGCTTCATCCAGCCGCATCGCCAAGATCGCCTTCACCGGCGAGACCACAACCGGCCGGCTGATCATGCAGTATGCCAGCCAAAACCTGATTCCGGTGACGCTCGAGCTCGGCGGCAAGTCCCCCAACATCTTCTTCAAGGACGTCGCGGTCGAGGACGACGACTTTCTCGACAAGGCGATCGAGGGCTTCGTCATGTTCGCGCTCAATCAAGGCGAGGTCTGCACCTGCCCGAGCCGAGCGATCATCCATGAGAGCATCTACGACCGCTTCATGGAAAAGGCGCTGAAGCGTGTCGAGGCGATCAAGCAGGGCGACCCGCTCGATTCCTCGACGATGATCGGTGCGCAGGCCTCGTCGGAACAGCTTGAGAAGATCCTGAGCTATTTCGACATCGGCCGGCAGGAGGGCGCGCAGGTGCTGATCGGTGGCGAGCGCAACGAACTGCCGGGCGATCTGGCGGGCGGCTACTACGTCAAGCCAACCGTCCTGAAGGGCCACAACAAGATGCGTGTCTTCCAAGAGGAGATCTTCGGGCCAGTGGTTTCGGTGACGACCTTCAAGGACGACGAGGAGGCGCTATCGATCGCCAACGACACGCTCTACGGTCTCGGCGCCGGCGTATGGACCCGCGACGGCAATCGCGCCTACCGCTTCGGACGTGCCATTCAGGCCGGCCGGGTCTGGACCAACTGCTACCATGCTTATCCGGCCCATGCGGCCTTCGGTGGTTACAAGCAGTCGGGCATCGGGCGCGAGAACCACAAGATGATGCTCGACCACTATCAGCAGACCAAGAACATGCTGGTCAGCTACTCGCCCAAGAAGCTAGGCTTCTTCTGAGATCTCCCCGAGGCCTGAAGCAGGGCCGACTTCCCGGCACGATCGAGGGCGCCCGTCGCCACCGCATCGTGCCGGGCTTTCGCGATCCGTCATGGGAAGATGATGCCGGCGGCGGCTCCAGATGCAGGAGGCTTCGACATGAGAGAGCATGCCATCGAGCAGGTTTCGGCCACGCCCGCCGCGCTCGACCTGATCGCGCTGCTGCAGGCGGAAAACGGCCCTGTGCTGTTCCATCAATCCGGCGGCTGCTGCGACGGCTCCTCGCCGATGTGCTACCCGCAGGACGACTTCATCATCGGAGACCATGACGTGAAGCTCGGAGAGGTGGGCGGTGCTCCGGTCTATATCAGCGGATCACAATTCGCAGTCTGGCGGCACACCCAACTGATCATCGATGTGGTGAAGGGGCGAGGCGGCATGTTCTCGCTCGAGAACGGCACCGAGCAGCGCTTCCTCACACGCTCGCGGGCCTTCTCCGGCGAGGAGATGTGCCGTCTGGATGCAAGGCGCCTTGAATCGGCTGACGAACGCGCGCCGACGGCTTAAGCATCGATCGCCGCCGCCTTGGCGACCGCAGAAGCGACCCTTCCAAGGATGCGTCACGCTGCACAACGGCATTTTTCGTTGTCGCATTATCCGCCCCGGCTCGTTCGTCGTCCCACATGAGCGCGGTATTGGCCAAAGGGATTATGCTGACATGCTATCCATTCCCTGACGACCATAAGTTCGGTTCGGAACTTGTGCCTGGTCAAAGAGAAGCCGGTCCTAGGCTCCTATTGTCCGAGCCAATTTGAATTGCCGCAGGGAACAACTCGTGGAAGCCCAGAGAACGCCTGACCTCGACGAACGTCTGCCCCGCTACACGAGTTATCCGACGGCACCGCATTTCAGCACCGATGTTGATGCCGCCTGCTACGGGCGCTGGCTGGCCGAACTCGCGCCGAAGACGAAGGCCTCGCTCTATCTCCACATTCCGTTCTGCCGCTCGATGTGCTGGTATTGCGGCTGCCATACGACGGTCGCCCTGCGCGATGGGCCAATCGTCGACTACCTCGCGGTGCTGCGCCGCGAAATCGACCTCGCGGCAGGTCATCTGCGAGCGCCGCTCGATGTGCGCCATATCCATTTCGGCGGGGGCACGCCGACGATTCTGGAGCCCGACGATTTCGTCGCATTGATCGGACTGCTCAGGCAGCGTTTCGCGCTCGATCCGGCGACCGAGATCGCGGTTGAGATCGACCCGCGCCGCCTGACGCGGGCGATGACGGCGGCTCTGGGCGAGGCGGGAGTCAACCGCGCGAGCCTCGGCGTGCAGAGCTTCGATCCTCTCGTGCAGAAGGCGATCAACCGCATCCAGAGCGTCGAGGAGACCGCTGCCGTCGTTGCAGACCTGCGCGCGGCCGGCATTGGCGGGGGGGATTTCGGCTTGATCTACGGCCTGCCGAAGCAGACGCTGGCCTCCTGCATCGACACGGTCGAGCGCTGCCTGGACATGCGGCCGGAACGCTTCTCGATCTTCGGCTACGCGCATGTGCCGGATTTCAAGAAGCATCAGCGGCGCATCGTGGCGGCCGACCTGCCCGATGGCGCGGCGCGGTGGGAGCAGGCAGAGGCGATGGCGGAGCGGCTCGTCGCGGCCGGCTATGTCCGGATCGGGCTCGACCATTTCGCGCGACCCGAGGACGAGATGGCGCAGGCGCTGGGCAGCGGCAGTCTCCGCCGCAATTTTCAGGGCTACACCACCGATGGCTGCGAGGTGCTGCTCGGCTTCGGCGCTTCGGCGATAGGCCGGCTGCCGCAGGGCTATGTCCAGAACGAGGTGGTGATCGGGCGCTATGTCGAGCGCATCGGGCAAGGCGAGCTGCCGACGGTCAAAGGCTATCGGCTGAGCGCCGACGATCGCCTGCGGGCCGAGCTGATCGAGCGGCTGATGTGCGATCTCACGGTCGATATCCACGCGGTCTGCGCCCGGCACGGCGCCGATCCGCACTCGCTCGCCCCATCGCTGAGCAAGCTCGACAGGCTCTCGCAGGAGGGCATGATCCGCTTCGACGGGACGCGTATCCTGCTGCCGGAGCATGCCCGCCTGCTGGTGCGCAAGATTGCCTCCGCCTTCGACGCCCATATCGACCAGCCTGCGCGGCGCTACAGCCGCGCCGTTTGAGAGACGGCCTCAGCGCCACAGCAGATGCCGCCGGAAGGCGGTGAGGAAGATTCCGAAGGCGGCGATCCATCCGGTTGCGGCCAGCGGGAGCCAAAGCGCTCCGCCGATGTCGGAGAGCAGCCGGAACGGCGCGCAGAGGGCGGCGCAGGCGAGCGCGGCGTTCGCGCCCCGCGGATTCAGGAAGGCCCGCCGCGTCTGCCGGCGGATCATGCTTTGCATGACCGCGAGGCACATCAGCCCGATGGTGCCTGCCGACCAGGCATGGACGACCATGGCCTCGCTGACATCGGGCAGGCCGGCGCCGCGCCATGCGGCAAGACACAGTCCAATCGGGAGCCAGCCATAGGCCAGGTGAAGGGCGATCAGTCCAGGATGGCGGGCGACGCGCCAGGGCCGCCAGGAGACCAGGCGGGCCAATTGCAAGGCTGCCGCCACGAGCAGGCAGACCGCGCCGCCCGGCCCCCGCTGAAGGCACCAGAGGCCGAGGGCGGCGGCAAGCGCGAGCGCCGCCGCGATCTCGACACTTCGCGGCAGTCCCGGTCTCGCCTCCTTGCCCTGCAGCGACAGGAAGGAATGCGTCAGGGCCGGGGTGATCCGGCCGCCGATGACCGCTACCAACCCAAGCAGGGCCGCGAGCGCGATGCGGTGCCCAGCATCGGCCGGCAGGAGGCTCGATCGCGTGTCCACTAGCACCGCTCCCGAAGCGAGCAGGACGAGCAGCGTCACGACCTTGACCTCGCGCATCCTGCGGGCGGAGGCGATGCGGACCGCGAGAGTCGCGGCGAGACAGAGGATGAAGCCGGCCGACAGCGGCTGCGACAGGGACGGCGCCCATAGATGGGCCATCCGGCCCGCCAGCCAGAGAACAAGGAGGCCGTTCTGCAGTGCGCCCGAGACCAGCGACGCGCCGGTCCAGCGCGGCAGTGCCGTCAGCAGGAAGCCCGCCATCACCGCTGGAACCATGCCGAAGATCAGCTCGTCACGATGCCATGCCGTGCTCGACATAACCTCCGGCAACAGGTCGGATCCTGAGCCCAGCCATGGCAGGATGCCGGCGACGGCATCAAGCGCTGCCAGTACGAAAAAGGGACGGAATGGTTGCCGTGGGCGGGACGTCGATTCGCCGATCGTCACGCCGCCCCGTCTCCGCCCGGCCATTCCCTGATCGGGAGGTCGTCGCATTCGAGGTCGACAAGGCCGATGGCACGCAGCGCGATCTGGTCGATGATCTCGGCGATGCTCTGCGGCTTCAGATAGAAGGCCGGGACCGGCGGTGCGACGATCGCGCCGAACTCGGTGACCTGCGCCATGGCGCGCAGATGGCCGAGATGCAGCGGGCTCTCGCGCGCCAGCAGCACGAGCCGGCGTCGTTCCTTCAACTGCACGTCGGCGGCACGCACGAGCAGGTCGTCGAGCTGGCCATAGGCGATCGCGGACAATGTCCGCATCGAGCAGGGCGCCACGATCATGCCGGCCGTGCGGAAGGAGCCGCTGGCGGTGGTGGCGCCAATGTCGCCGGGATCGTGGCAATGGGTCGCGAGGCGGCGCGCCCGGTCGATGGCGTCGGGGCCGAGCTCGCTGGCCAGTGTCCGCTGGGGGGCCGGCGAGACCACGAGATGGATTTCGGTCGCGGCGCTCTGGGCGAGCCGTTCGAGCACGCGCAGCCCGATCGCCGCTCCCGATGCGCCGCTGATCCCGACGATGACCCGCGCTGGCCGGCTCATGACGAGGTTCCGGGGGCGCGGGAAAGGCCGAGGACCGGCCAGAGCGCGTCGATGCGGGCGCTGACGGTCGGGTCCATGGCCAGCACGCTGCCCCATTCCCGCTCCGTCTCGGGCGGCAGCTTGTTCGTGGCGTCGATGCCGAGCTTACCGCCGAGGCCGGGCTTGGGCGAGGCGAAGTCGAGATAGTCGATCGGCGTGTCGGTCAGGGTCACGAGGTCGCGCGTGGCGTCGGCCCGGGTCGCCACCGCCCACATCACCTGCGCCCAGTCGCGCGGATCGATATCGGCGTCGACGACGATGACGAGCTTGGTATAGGTGAATTGCGGCAGCATCGACCACAGGCCGAGCATCAGGCGGCGTGCCTGGCCGGGATAGCGCTTGGCGATGGAAACGACCGCGATCCGGTAGGAGCAGGCCTCGGGCGGCAGCCAGACATCGACGACTTCGGGGAACTGGCGGCGCAGCATCGGCAGGAACAGAACGTTGAGGGCCTCGCCGATGCGCGAGGGCTCGTCCGGCGCGCGGCCGGTGAAGGTCGAGAGATACAGCGGCTGGCGGCGCATCGTCACCGCCGTCACCCGCATCACCGGGAAGGGCTCCACCGCATTGTAGTAGCCGGTATGGTCGCCGAAGGGACCTTCCGGCGCGGTCTCGCAGGCCGAGACCATGCCCTCGATCACGATCTCGGCCTCGGCGGGGACGGCGAGCGGGACGCTGACGCAGCGCGCCAGCAGCGGCCGCTCGCGACGCAGCAGGCCCGAGAAGCGCAGTTCCGACACCGTCTCTGGCAGGGGCAGGACGGCCGACAGGATCGTGGCGGGATCGGCGCCGATCACGATGGCGACGGGCATGTCGGAGCCGAGCCGGCGCCATTGCTCATGATGCCGCGCGCCGCCGCGATGGGCGAGCCAGCGGATGACCGCCCGGTCGCGGCCGAGCACCTGCATGCGGTAGACGCCGATATTGCCCTCGTCCTCGGGCGAGGGTTCCGGCGGTGACGTCATCACGAGAGGCCAGGTGATGAGCGGGGCCGGCTCGCCCGGCCAGCAGATCTGCACGGGCAATGCGGTCAGGTCGATCTCGTCGCCGCGGAAAACCAGCTCCTGCACCGGTGCGCGTCGGCTCTCGCGCGGGCGCATCGACAGGGCTGCGCGCGCCAGCGGCAGCGCCCGCCAGGCCTCGGCCAGGCCGCGCGGCGGGCGCGGATCGCGCAGGTCGGCCAGCGCCTGGCCAAGGGCCGGAAGATGCTCGGGCTCGATGCCGAGCCCCCAGGCGACACGTTCGACCGTGCCGAAGAGGTTGGTCAGGAGCGGGATCGGCGAGATCGTTCCGTCCGGCCGCACCGGGCGCTCGAACAGCAGGGCCGGCCCGTTCCCGGCGATGACGCGACGGTGGATCTCGGTGACCTCATGCACGACGCTGATGGGCTCGGCGATGCGGCGCAACTGGCCGGCCGTGTCGAGATGGTCGGTGAAGGCGCGCAGGTCGGCGAAGCGGGGGAGGTCGCGTGTCAGCAAAGGAGGGCTCCAGTCGCCGCAGCATCGCCGATCCGGACCGGGCCCGTCTTTGTTCCCGCGCAAGGACCCGCCGCGGCCGGCGGGCTAGACGAAGGCCCGGAGGTTATCGATGGCCCATCCCGACACGCCGCATCTCGACGCGTTCCATGCCGACATGGCTCCGACGGATGCGGTCCCGCCGACCCTGCCGGCCTTGGTGGCGCTCGCCCTGCGGCCGCTGCCGCTTGCGCCGCTGCAACCGGCGCTGGCCTTGATGCTGCGCCGGATCGGCCAGTGCCATCCCAGGCTCTATGGTCGCCTCGGCGAGCATGCGAGCAAGCGCTTCGGCATCGATCCTACCGACCTACCCTTCAGATTCGTGCTGGAGCCGCGGCCGCAGCGCCCTTCGGTGCGAGCCGTCCGGTCCTTGCCGAAAGGACTCGATGCGCAAATCCGGGGCCCGCTCTCGGCACTGATCGGCATGGCAGAGGGCTCGCTCGACGGGGACGCGCTGTTCTTCTCGCGGATGCTGGTGGTCGAGGGCGATGTCGAGGCCGTTCTCGCGCTGCGCAATGCCATCGACGATGCACGGCTCGATCTCGGCGCGCTGCTGTTCGGCGGGCTCGGCCCGCTTGGCCGCGTGCTGACCGAGGTGCTGCGACGGCATCGGCAGCCGCCTGCCGATCCGCTCGGAGCCAGGCCGCCATCCGGAGCCAGACCATGGAACTGATCTGTCCGGCAGGCACACGGGCCAGCCTGGAGGCCGCCGTAGAGGCTGGCGCCGACGCCATCTATTGCGGCTTTTGCGACGAGACCAACGCCCGCAACTTCCCCGGCCTGAATTTTACGCGCGAGGACATGCGCGCCGGCATCGCCTTCGCGCATCGCCACGGGGTCAAGGTGATGGTGGCGATCAACACCTTCGCGCGGGCCGGTGCGCTGGCGCTGTGGGAGTCCGCCATCGACGATGCAGTCGAGGCCGGGGCGGATGCGCTCATCCTTGCCGATGTCGCGACGCTCGACTATGCCGCCCGCCGCCATCCGCAGCAGCGCCTCCATGTCTCGGTCCAGGCCGGCGCCGCCAATCCCGATGCGATCCGCTTCTATGTCGAGAGCTTCGGCGCCCAGCGCGTCGTACTGCCGCGCGTGCTCAGTGTGCCGGAGATCGCCGCGATCATGCGCGAGACCACCTGCGAGACGGAAGTCTTCGTCTTCGGCGGGCTGTGTGTGATGGAGGAGGGCCGCTGTTCGCTGTCGTCCTATGCCACCGGCAAATCGCCGAACATGCAGGGCGTATGCTCGCCGGCGAGCCATGTCGCCTACAAAGAACAGCGCGGCGAGGTCGTCTCGACGCTCGGCGGCTTCACCATCAACCGCTTCGCCAAGGACGAGCCGGCGGGCTATCCGACGCTGTGCAAGGGGCGTTTCTCGACGCCGCAGGGCTCGGGCTACATCTTCGAGGATCCGGTCAGCCTCGATGCCGCGACCATGCTGCCGGCGCTGCGCGCTGCCGGCGTGACCGCGCTCAAGATCGAAGGGCGCCAGCGCGGGCGCGCCTATATCGCGCAGGTCGTGCGCGCCTTTCGGCGCAGCCTCGCCGCACTCGATGCGGGGATGCCCGCCCCGGCCGCCGGGCTGGCCGCCATGAGCGAGGGGCAGGCCAGCACGGTCGGCGCCTACCGCAAGACTTGGCGGTAGTCAGGGCTTGCGGTGACAGGGATTTGGCGGTGACCGGGCGCGGCCGGATGAAGGAACAGGCGATGCAACTCACCCTCGGACCCGTGCTCTATCACTGGTCACCCGAGCGCTGGCGCGATTTCCACTACCGGATCGCCGACGAGGCGCAGGTCGAGACCGTGGTGGTCGGCGAGGCGGTCTGCTCCAAGCGCGCGCCCTTCAAGCAGGACTACCTGCCCGGCGTGGTCGAACGGCTCGAGGCCGCCGGGAAGCGGGTCGTGCACGCCTCCCTCATTCTGGTCTCGCTCGCGCGCGAGCGTCGCCAGACCCGTGAGCTCATGGCGTCGGACGAGGTTATG
Organism: Allobosea vaviloviae; assembly: GCF_001298265.1. Taxonomy (GTDB): domain Bacteria; phylum Pseudomonadota; class Alphaproteobacteria; order Rhizobiales; family Beijerinckiaceae; genus Allobosea; species Allobosea vaviloviae_B. Next base: position 21,060 of record NZ_LGSZ01000042.1, read on the forward strand.
GTCGAGGTCAACGACCTGACCTGCCTCGCCTCGCTGGCGAACCGGCCGCACGCGATCGGCCCCTTCGTCAATGTCTACAACGAGGCCACGGCGCGTTTCCTGGCGGCGCGCGGGGCGACGCGCATCTGCCTGCCGCCGGAGCTGCCGCTCTCGGCCGTCGACGCGATCGCCGCGGCGCTGACCGACACCGCGATCGAGGTCTTCGCCTTCGGCAAGGTGCCGCTCGCGATCTCGGCGCGCTGCTATCACGCTCGCGCGCACAAGCTCAGCAAGGACAATTGCCGCTTCGTCTGCGAGCTGGATGCGGACGGCATGCCGGTGCGGACGCTCGACGACGCGGACTTCCTGTCGGTGAACGGCGTCCAGACGCTGTCGCATAGCTGCGCCAGCCTGCTGCGCGACATTCCGGCGCTGCGCCAGGCGGGCGTCGCCTCGCTGCGGCTTTCGCCCCAGGATTGCGACATGGTCGCGGTCGCGCAATTGTTTCGCGATGCCATCGACGGGCGCCTCGATGCCGCCGAGGCCGAGCGGCGTCTTGGCGCGGTCTACCCCGGCATCCCCTTCGCCAATGGCTTCCTGCACGCCGTTCCCGGCCATGTCCGCGCGGGACCCGGGATCTGAAACATCGATCCAGAGGGGATGAAAATGAAAAGCGAGCGCAGCGACGGAACGTATCATACTGCGGAGCGGATCGCCCCCGGCACGCTTGCCAGCGAGCTGATCGGCCGGCTGCGTCAGATTCTGTTGCCCATGGGGCTCGACTGCGCTTGCCGGGACATGCTCGGGGGAGCACTCGAGCGCTTCGACCTGCTCGAACGACGGCGTGAAGCGCGCCGGCAGCTTGCCCAGGCGCGTGATCACAAGGACCGGATCCTGGCGCTTCTGTCCTTCCTGTCCGACCTGGACAGCGTGACCGAGATCGAAAAGGACCGCACCGTGTTCGAGGAGATGGCGCTGCTCTTCCTGGAAATCGGGCGCAGCGCCGAGGCGGGCGCGGCGGCGCTGCGCGAGCTGTAGCGCGAGGCCGAAACGGCAAGTCCGACCCGGCAAACCGCGGATGGTTGCGTTTCCGCAAATTCTCGGCGGGCCGCACCCGCTAATTTCTTTCGCAGTGCAGCAAGGGACGTATCAGCTGCCGCGAAGGAGAAGACAGATGTTCAGGACGATTCTGGCGGGCGCGCTGATGACGCTGGCGGCTGCCGGCGCGAATGCCGCCGAGGTCGAGGTCAAGATGCTCAACAAGGGGGCCGCCGGAGTGATGGTGTTCGAGCCCGCCCTCGTGAAGATCTCTCCCGGCGACACGGTGAAGTTCGTGCCCACCGACAAGAGCCACAATGCCGAGAGCATTCCCGAAATGCTGCCGGCTGGCGCCGAGCCCTTCCTCGGCAAGATGAACGAGCAAATCGACGTCACCTTCAAGGACAGCGGTCTCTATGGCATCCGGTGCAAGCCGCATTACGGCATGGGCATGGTGGCGCTGATCGTGGTCGGGGAACCGACCAATCTCGAAGCAGCCGCCGCGGCCAAGCACTCGGGCAAGGCCAAGCAGGTCTTTGCCGACCTGATCGGCAAGGCGAAGTAGCAGCAGACTGTCTGCGGGCGTGGCCACCGGGCCGCGCCCAATCACGCGAGGACGAAGATCATGGCACCCATCCCGAGAATGCGGGCCTATGAGGGGCCGGCGTTCCTGTCCTACGGCTTTCGACCGCTGTTCCTGCTCGCAGCCCTGCAGGCCGGGCTGACGATCCTGGTCTGGCTGCCGTTCGTCGCGGGAAGGCTCGCCGTCCCGACCGCCTTCCACCCGGTCGACTGGCATGTCCACGAGATGCTCTTCGGCTATCAGGCGGCAGCGATCGGGGGCTTCCTGCTGACGGCGATTCCGAACTGGACCGGACGACTGCCGGTCCAGGGCACACCCCTGCTCGTGCTGGTCGTCGCCTGGTTCGCGGGCAGAATCGCCGTCGTGGGGTCAGCCTGGATCGGCTGGCAGCTTGCCATGGCGATCGACGCATCCTTCCTCATCCTGCTCGCTGCCGCGGCGACGCGGGAGATCGTCGCCGGGCGCAACTGGCGCAATCTCAAGGTCGTCGGGCTGGTCTGCCTGCTGCTCGCGGCGAATATCGCCTTTCATCTCGAAGCCGCTCTCCTGGGCGGTGCGGACTATGCGCGGCGCTTCGCCGTCGCCACCGTCCTGCTGCTGGTCTCGCTCGTCGCCGGCCGCGTCGTGCCCAGCTTCACGCGTAATTGGCTGGCGCCGCGCGGCGAGGGCCGCCTGCCGGCTCCCTTCGGCGGTTACGACAAGGCGGTTCTGGCGGCCAGCGCGCTTGCCCTGTGCCTATGGATCGTCATTCCGGATTCGGCCGCCAGCGGAGCATTTCTTCTCACCTGCGCGCTGCTCCATGCCGTCAGGCTGGGCCGCTGGGCCGGCGAGCGCACCTGGCGCAATCCGCTGCTTGGCATCCTCCATGTCGGCTATCTGTTCGTGCCTGTCGGCTTCCTGCTGACGGCGGCCGCGAGCTTCGGGCTCGCGGCACCGGGCGCCGGCCTCCATGCCTGGACGGCGGGCGCCTTCGGCATCATGACGCTGGCAGTGATGTCGCGCGCCAGCCTCGGACATACCGGGCGCCCGCTCGTCGCCACGGCGGCGACGCAAGCCTGCTACGCCCTGGCCGTGATCGGCACCGTCGCGCGCATCTGCTCGGCACTCGGCCATGCACCCGGCGTGCTGCTGCATGTCGCCGGCCTGTGCTGGTCGCTGGCATTTCTGGGCTTCGCGCTGGCTTACTGGCCCGTGCTCACCGGCGCGCGGCTCGGGCCCAAGGCGGGAGCCGTGCCGGGCCGGGCCTAGAGGCGGCGCCCGTCCCGAGGCACGGTCCGGGTTCACGCGTCCCCGCATGGCGATCGTTCCTCCCTCGGCGCTTCAGCCGCAACCATCCTTGCCCTTGAGCGAATTGGTGAGGATGGGCCAGAAGCCGACGAGCCAGATGGCGAAGGACGCCGACCACAGCGTCGCCGCCAGCGTGTAGTGCAGGCCGATCCAGGCCGTGCCGATGCCCAATTCGGGCAGGACGCGAGCGAGGCCGGCGCAGGCCATGAGGACGAGCGCGACTTTCGCGATCGGGGGCAGGACGAGATCCCGGCCGCTATGGCGCAGGCCGGCGATGACGAAGACAGCCATCACCGCGAGCCCCAGCGAGCCGACCGACAAAAGATGCAGACCGGTGCCGGCCGCGACGGGCGCGCCGAGGCCGGCAAGCCCGATCGCGAGGAAGCCGAGCCCGGCAGAGGCGTTGGCCCCGGCTAGCGCGAGCACCTCGAAGCGGAACACGGCCCGGCCGATGAACCATTCGGCGAGCCGGTCGAAGAAGGCCGCGGCGGCGGCCAGCGCCAGCCATGCGGGCACGGCCGAATCCGGCCAGAGCAGCGCGGCCGTGAGTTGCAGGCCGACGAGGCCGGCGGACAGGTTCTGGCGTCCGGGGTGCGGGCGGTAGGGCGTGGTCTCGCCGCTGGGATCGATAGCGTGGTTGACCACGACGACATTGATCCGGGCGATGGCGAGCGAAAGGAAGACGAGGAAGACGGCCAGCCCGGCATGGAGCAGCCGGCCCGACAGTTCGATATGGCCGGTGAACCAGGTGGCCCGGATCGCGGACTCGATCAGCGCGAAGAGTGCGATCCAGACCGCGAAGGAGCCGTGGCGGGTGCTGCGGCGTTCGATCAGCGCGCGCAGCATGTACCAGAACAGCAGTGCCAGGAAAGCCAGATCGGTCAGCGCGGCAAGCAGGATCAGCGCATCGGCGCCGACCATGCCAATCAGCCTGCCGGGCAGCCAGAAGAAGAGCAGCCAGAGTAGGGCGCCGCCGCTGCGGGCCTTGGTATCTGTCCATTCCGGCACGGCCGAGGAGAGGAAGCCGGCGAGCGCGGCGCCATAGGTGCCGAAGATCATCTCATGCGCATGCCACTGGCCGGGCGGCACCCGGTCGGCGAAGGGCAGGCCGAAACTGAACAGCGTTACCCAGGCGAGCGGCAGCAGCACGGCGTGGGCGGCGGCGACGGGGAAGAACAGCTTCAGCCCTTCCGCCAGAAGCGGATGGGTGGGCGGTGCGGCGCGCTCAGGGTGGTCACCGGTCATGCCGCTTCCCTGCCGCCGTCGAACAGATCGGCGAAGGCAGGATCCTTCGCCCAGTCCTGCACCGTCTCGAAGACGGCGCCGTCGTCGCGGCTTCCGGGAGCGCCGTCGAGGACGCGCTCAGCGACGAGGCCCTCCTGCCGGCCCGACAGCACGACGATGCGATGGGCGAGGCGGACCGCTTCCGAAAGGTCGTGGGTGACGAACAGGGCCGAGAATTTTTCGCGGGCCGAGGCGCCAATCACGAGATCCTGCAGCACGCGGCGCAGGCCGACATCGACGGCGGTGAAGGGCTCGTCGAAATAGATCATCTCGGGATCGATGGCGAGCGCGCGCGCCACGGCGGCGCGCTGGCGCATGCCGCCGGAAAGCTCGGCTGGGTACTTGTCGAGGTCGCGCCTGTGCAGGCCGACCTCGGCGGCACGCCGCTCCGCGCTCTCGCGCCGCCGACCCAGTGGGACGCCGGCCACGGCGAGCCCATAGGCAATGTTGTCGCGCGCCGTCATCCAGGGCAGCAGGCGGGGTTCCTGGAAGACGATCGCCTGGCGCCGATAGTGCCGCTGCACACGGCCGCGCAGCGGATCGATCAGGCCGGACGCGATCTGGAGCACGGTGGTCTTGCCGCAGCCGGAGGGGCCGACCAGCGCCACGACCTCGCCTTCGGCCAGGCAAAGCGACAGATCCTCGAAGACGGCGCGGCCGAGGAAGGCATGGCCGATGCGATCGAGCGTCAACCTCACCGCTTCACCCCCCAGGGCAGGCCGGCATGACGCCATTGCTCCAGCCGGTCGCGGACCGGCTGGAGCAGCGCGTATTCGCGGAAGAGCGCGAAGCCGAGGACGACGAGGACGATGGCGGTGACGCGCGGGATGTCGAACAGCGCCCGTGCGCTGGCGAGATCGCCGCCGAGCCCGCCGGCATTGGAGAGGAGTTCGGCCATCACCGTGACCTTCCAGGCGGAGCCGGCGGTCGTTGTCCAGGCCGGGAACAGGTAGGACACCAGATGCGGCGCGGTGACGGTGCGCAGCCGCATCCAGGAGCCGGCCCCGAAGGAGCGCGCCATCGCATCGAGCGTCCGGTCGCGGGTGGCGACGCCTTCCAGCCCTCCTGCGAAGGAGATCGGCAGCGAGGCGACGACGACGGTCAGCACGGCGGTGCCGCCATTGGCGCCGAACCAGATCAGCGCCAGCACGATCCAGGCGATCGGCGGCACGCCGAGAATGACGGTGACGATCGGGCGCATCAGCCGCATCGCGGCGAAGGAATAGCCCGCCGCGATGCCGGCGGCCGTGCCGATCAGGACCGAGAGCAGGAAGCCCAGCCCGGCGCGGAGGGCCGTCTCCGCAGCCGCATGGCGGAAGGCCGGATTGTGGACGAGATGGGCGACCTCGCGTCCCGTCTCCAGCGGCGAGGGCAGGATGAAGGAGCCGTAGAGTTCGTGTCCCGCCTGCCAGGCGGCGGCGAGGCAGAACAACCCGGCAGCGCCGGCCCAGCCCGACCAGAGATAACGGCCGGCCCAGCCGGCGAAGGCGAGTACGGTCGACATGGCGTTACAGGGCGTAGAAGGCATCGCCCGGCAGCTTGCCGCCGATGATGCGTGGATCCTCCTTGGCGAGGGCCTCGAACAACGCCTGGATATCGGCCCGTGCCGCCGATGCGGACTGGGCCGCGAGATTGCTGAAGGGGATGGCGCGCGCCAGGACCGGGCCGGGAAGCTGGAACAGGCCGGCTGCCTCCGAGGCCGTAGTGGATGGATCGGCCAGCACGGCAGGCAGCGCAGTCTCCAGGCTGCGCTGGAGCAGGGCGATGCCCTCGGCGCCGATCTGCACCGTCAGCGCATCGGTGATGGCGAGCCCGGCCTGCGGCAGGGTCTTGCTTCCCGTGGCGGCGGTCCAGGCCTTGCGCGTGTCGATGGCGCGCTTCAGCGGCTTGCCGCGCAGGCTCGACAGCAGGATGGAGCCGGCGGCCGCGGGCTCGGACAGCAGCGCCGCGTCGGCTCGGTCGCCGAGCAGAAGCTGGATCGCCTCGGGCGGGGTTCCGGAATAGTCGATTGTCAGATCGGCCGGCGCGATGCCCTCGCTCGCGAGCAGGCGGCGGAAGACGAAGTCGGGCATGTCGTTCTTGAACGGCACCGCAACCCGCTTGCCCTTGAGGTCGGCCAGCGTCGCGACCGAGCCCTCCGGCGCGACGACATAGAGCAGCCCCTGCGTCAGGATGTTGGCGAGGCGGATGCCGAGCCCGCGATTATACAAATTGGCGGCGACATAGCTCGGCACGACCACGGCCTTCATGCTGCCGGAGCTGATGCCGGCGCGCATCTCGTCGGGCGTGCGCCAGATACGGACTTCCACCGGGACGGGGAGCGTCTTCAGCATTTCGTCCTTCGCCGCGCGAACGAGCAGCAGGCTCGGGCTCGCCGGCGGACCCCAGAGCACGAGCGGCTCGGCAGAGCGGGCGACATGCGGCATGGCGATGGCGGCAGCAGAGGCTGCGGCGAGGAAGCGGCGACGATCGAGCATGGCGGTTTCCTTGGCGTGCCGGTCCCTGGCGGGGCGCACGGGGGGCGAATGCTGTTGGAAGGTTCAGAACTTCGCTTTCAGCCCGGCATAGAAGGCGCGGCCGTTTCCCGGCAGGAAGGCGGCCTGGTCCGGGCGCGCCTGATCGACGATCAGGGTCGAGGAGGCATAGGTCTTGTCGAAGACGTTGCTGACCTCGCCGAACATGGTGAGGTGCTCGTTCAGCCGATACTCGGTGCGCAGGTCGACCAGCGCATAGGGGTCGGCATAGAGCGTGTTCATATTGTCGACCGGCGTCTTCTCCGGGTTCCAGCGCAGGCCGGCCTGAACCATCCAGGCCTCGGTCGCCTGATACTGCAGCGTCGCGTTGATCAGGTGGCGGGGCGCGCCGGCGAGGCGGTTGTCGCCGCGCACCGGGTCGTTGTCGAAGCGGAAGTCCTGATAGGTATAGGCGAGGCGCCCTGTCAGCCGGTCGAGCAGGCGGGCACCGAGCCCGAGCTCGACGCCGAAATGCGTGGTCTTGTCGGCATTGATCGCGCCGAGCGAGGCGCCGGTGGCGTCGCGCAGGCCGAGCAACTCCTTGTCGACCCAGGAATAATAGACGACGCCGTCCCAGGAGACGTCGCCTTGGCGGCCGCGCCAGCCGCCTTCCAGCGTGGTTGCGGTCTGGGCCTTCAGCGCGGGTGTGGAGAAGGTGTCGGAGGGCGTGGCCGGATTGGCCGGGTTCGGCCGGCCAGGGCTGCTGTTGGGTGTCCCGTTGATGGTCGCCAGTAGATCCTCATGGGTCGGCGGCTCGAAGCTTCGGGAGAGCGCCGCGAAGACGATCTGGTTGGCATCGGGCCGGAAACTGACGCTCAGGCTGGGATTCCAGCCGTCATAGCTGCGCGAATAGCTGGAGTTCTGGCTGGCGACGGAACCGTTGGGCAGCAGCGTATAGGGCGAGGCCGGACTATAGGCGTTGGTCGGACGTCGGGCCGCGGCGTAGGTATCGGTATTGTCGCGCGTGGCATGGGAATAGGACAATGCCGGCGAGAACGTCACGCTCTGCCAGACCGGGATGTTGAGCCCGGCATAGAGCGAGAGCGTGCTGGCATCGAGATCGCTTTCGCCGAAGAGCGCCCCCCTGGTGCCGCCCTGGTTGAGGTAGTTCTCGCGCCGAGCCGAGCCGATCACATATTGCGCCGTGGTCTCGAACAGCGGCAGCGCCGCGCTCCCGACGGGCTTGTAGGCATAGCGCGCGACGCCGGTGAAATCCCCGCCCTTGGTCACCCTGACGCCCGATGAGATCGGGAAGCGGAACATGTCGTCGGTATAGGTGTAGCCAAGGCCGAGATCGAACAGATGCGGCCCGTATTCAGCCGTGGTGCGCGAGCCGACGAAGAACTGTTGCGCCTCGCGCCGGGGTCGGTCGCGCAGGACGTTCGGTCCCGGATCGACCGCGACGCCCGCGACCACACGCGGGCCGCCATGGACCTGCGTCGGATCGGCGCGCAGGCCCTGCTTGGTCAGCGGACCGGCGACATCGAAGCTCAAATCGGTATAGCCAGCGAAAAAGCGCGTCTTGATATTCTCCGTCAGGGCGACGCCGACATTGGCGCCGACGCTGACGCGCTGCGATTCGTTGTAGACGCGATAACCGTCGCGCCGGCTGATGTCGGCGTAGAGCAGGCCATCGACGCCGTCCTTGTTGAAGCCGGTCTGGCCGGACAGGTTGATCTGGCCGAAGCTTCCGCCCGAGATCTGGGCCTGCGAACCCGGCGCGCTGCTGCCTGTCGGCGAGACGAAGTTGAGCGCGCCCCCGAGCACGGTGGCGCCGAGCCGGTGCGAGGTCTGGCCGCGATAGACCTCGACGGACTGGGCCTGCTGCGGGTTGGCGAGGCCCACGATGTAGGAGCCATCCGCGCGGTTGAGCGGCAGGCCGTCGCGCAGCACGAGAATGCCGCGCTCGACCGGGTTCTGCTGCAGGCCGCAGCCGCGGATCTGGATGCGCGGCTGGTCGTTGCCGCCGAAGAATTCCTGGACGACCACGCCCGGCGCATCCTGGAGCACGCGAGCCAATGTGGGATTGCCCGTCTGCGGCAAATCATCGGCGGTCAACAGGGTCGCCCCGCCGGCCGTCGCGAAGAAGCGTTCGCGGACGAACAGGGGCACGGAGCCGGAATTGCCCTCGACCACGATCGTATCGAGCTGGATGGTCGAGCCAGGGCTCGCAGACTGCGCAAGGCAGGCGGCCGCCGAGGTCGTGAGCAGGAGCGTTACGGCCAGGAGGCGCAAACAGCCGTGCCCACCCCGATGGAGCCGTCGCGGCCCGTCCAAGTCGTTCATCGCATTACCCCAGTTCTCAGTCGATCGCGGCAGTCTCAGTGACTGGCAGAGGCGTGGCACCCAGAGGCGTTGTCCGCGACGGGAGGCGGAGCGGCGCCGGCTGTGCCGGCACGCCTGGGCAGGCACAGGGCCTTGTCGCCAATATTCAGGCCGACCTGCAGGCTCTCGGCGATGCGATGGGCCTTGTCGACGAACACGGCGGCCGCTTGCCCGGCGCAGAGGTCAGCCACGGTCGCCTCGAACAGGGCCAGCCAGCGCCTGAAATGCTCGGGCCCTAGGCCGAGCGGCTGGTGCGCGACGTGGGGCTGGCCGCGATAGCGACCGCTCATGAGCACGACGGACGACCAGAACGCGGTCATGGCGGCCAGATGCCTGTCCCAACGGCCGGCGAGACGGCTTTCGAAGATCGGTCCAAGCATGACGTCTTCGCGAATGCGGGCATAGAAGACCTGCATTAGCCGCTCGACGAGGGCCTCGGACAGTTCCTGCGGCAGATCGGGGTTGGGCACGGCACTCTCACAAAGAGGTATCTATAATGCCTCTTTTCTTACTGCCTAAAACAGGTACTGTAATTGCCTGTTTGGGGCCTTCGATGAGACTGACAGCGCACACCGACTATGGCCTGCGGATGCTGATGGCGCTCGCTGTCTCCAGCGACAGGCTCGTCACGATCGAGGAGATCGCGGACCGCAACCGGATATCGCGCAATCATCTGATGAAGGTGGCACAGTCGCTCGTCGGGCTCGGCCTCGTCAGGAGCGTGCGGGGCCGCGGAGGGGGACTCACCCTGGCAAGGGATCCCGCGACGATCCGCATGGGCACCGTTGCGCGCGCCCTGGAGGCGGATATGGATCTGGTCGCTTGTCTGGGGGACGAGCCGGCGACCTGCATCTTCAGCGGCGCCTGCCGGCTGACCGGCGTCTTGCGGCAGGCATTGGATGCCTTCTTTGCCGAGATGGACCGGCTGACCCTTGCCGAACTCACCCAGAACCGGTCCGAGCTGCGCGAGCGGCTGGCTCTCTCGGCGTGAGGCGACAGACATGGCCGGCTTCGAATGGGACCAGGCGGGCGATGTGACGGTGGATGCGGCCTTGCTGGCGCGGCGCTTCGGCATGCCCGTCGCCGCTTTCCACCGGCTCATGGGCCAGGGCCGGGTCCATGGCCGCGTCGAGCTTGGGGATGGTGAGGATGCCGGCCGTCGCCGTGTCGCTCTGCGCTGCGGCAACCGCGTCTGGCAGGCGGTGCTCGATACCGAGGGACAGGTCGAAAGCGAGCAGATGCGCCATGTGCCGGGACGGCCGCCGGTGCGGCAGGGCGGCTAGGCTGGCGGCGCGGCACGCCGGCAGTGCAGGTCAGGCGCCCGTATCCTCCGCGAGCCGGGTCAGGCCCGGGATGTCGCGGACCAGGAGCTTCTGCCGTCCGCCCTCCACCAGCCCCTGCGTTTCCCAGGCGCTGAGAATGCGAGAAACGGTGTGCAGGGTCGTGCCGGTCATCTCGGCGATGTCGCGCCGCGAGATCGGGAAGTCGACGCTGGTCCCGCCCGGATCGGACCTGCCGGCCTGGTCGACCAGCCGCAGGACGGTATGGGCAACCCGCCGCTCGACCTCCTGCGTCGACATTTCGCGGATGCGGGTATGGGCTTCGTCGAGGCGCTGGCCGATGGTGCGGATCGCGTTCATCGCCAGATGCGGGTTCTCCTCGACGAAACTGTCCCAAGTCTCGGTCGGCCAGGCCGCCACGAGGCTGTCCACCGCTGCCGCCGCCGTGCCGGGGTAGTCGGGACGGCCGAGCGCGCGCGTAAAGCCGAACAAGTCGCCGGGGTGAACGACACGCACGATGATCTGCTGGCCGTCACGCGTGACCTGCATCACCTTCAGCCGGCCATGCAGCAGCAGATAGAAGGCATTGGCGGGATCGCCCTGCTCGAATACCGAGGCGCCCTGGGGAATGCGCCGGGCTGTGGCCTGCGCCGTGAGGCGGTCGAGCTGCGCTTCGCTCATCTTGGCGAACAGCGGAATGCTGCGAAAGACGCTGCGATCCATTGCCACCGTGATGCCATTCCTTTTGCCGGCCGGGTGAAACCGCTCGCGATGACGCGCGCCGCCGGTCTCTTCGCGGCGGATAAGATCGCAATCGCCTGCTGCCTTCAAGTGCGGCCCGATGGCTCAGCGCGCTCCGGCTGCGTCATCCGACGAGAGCGATCCGCAGTCCTGCCAGCCCAGCGAGGATGGATGCATAGCCGAGGAGTGCGGTCGTCATGGCCGTGCTCTCACGCTGCAGGCGCATAAAGCCCAGGACGATGAGGCACACCTTCGCCGCGCTCAGGGCCGCGATGACGGAGCCGCGCGGCCCTGCCGGCAGGACGGACGCGGCGAGAAGGTTGAGCCCGGTGGCGAGCAGCAGCGCGCACAGGACAGGCAATGGAGGGATGTCGCGAGGCAGGCGCATTTCAACCCAGATAGACGACGGGAAGGATCAGGATCCAGACCAGATCCACCAGATGCCAGATGGTGGCGACCGTCGCGACATGATGCGGGGATGGCCGCCAGGCCACGGCCAGAAGCAGCAGCGCCACGAACAGGACATGGGCAAGATGGAAGCCCGTGATCAGCAGGTAGAGCTCGGGCAGGCGGCTCTCGGCCGCCATGGCTGCTGCCGGAACCTCCCGGCCGAAGGCTGCGAGTTTGAGCGCGCAGAAGCCGAAGCCGCCGCCGGCCGCGGCGACGAGATTCAGGCGCGGGCGGCTGCCGAATGCGGCCAGCGCCGCGAAGAAGCCGCTGCCCAGCAGCGTAGCCGTGGCGAAACCCGCCAGCCTCATGTCGAGATGCCCATGCAGCGCCGCCAGCCCGTGCCGATCGAGCAGGCTCACGATCAGGAAGGCGCCCAGCAGCACGGCGAAGACGACGAGTTCGCTCCAGACGAGGATCCAGAGCAGAAGTTCCATGCCGCCCTCCGCGGGTGGCTGCGCGATGTCGGTGCCGGCCGAGTGCGGCAGGGCGCTCATGCCGGCAGCCATCCCCGCAGGATGGCCGGCAGCTTCTCATGCCAGCGTGGCTCCCTGACGAGGCGGAATCCGAGATTGTCGGGCGGGGTTCCCACGGAGCAACCACCGCTCTTGGGATTGCGGATGAAGAAGCTCATCATCGCACGATGCTGGCCCTCGACGACATAGATGCCGCAACTTCTCGTTGTGCCGACTGCGCTTCCGGCCGCGTCGAGCGCGACCCGGCGCAGGCAGGTCTGCGTCCATTCCCAGACATTGCCCGCCATGTCGTGGATGCCGTGCTCATTGATGCCGAAGCTTCCGGCCGGTCGTGGCCGCGGATCGCGGGTCTCCTTGCGCGAGGCTTCGCGTTCATAATCGAGGAGCCAGCGCCGGGCCGGGTTGGCGCCGTCGGGATCGAGTCCGCTGGCATCGTCGACGAAGCGCGAGCCCGCGGTATGAGCCCATTCCTGGTCCGTGGGCAGGCGCCAGACGGTGCCCGTCTCGCCGGACAGCCATTGCGCATAGGCGGTCGCGTCGGCGTGGCTGACGCCGGTCGCCGGCAGGTCGCCCCGCGGCGCCGGGCTGTCGAGATGTTTGCATGCGCCGGCCGCGACGCAGCGGACATAGTCCCCGGCCGTGACCTGATAACGCATGATCTCGATCGGCCCGTCGATCCTGATCGCGACGCGCGGCGCGTCGACCGGACGTCCGTCCCGGCTGTATTCGCCGTCGAGCCGGTGCAGGAGCGTCCCGGCCGGCACGATTGCCGTCTGGGGAAGCGGCAGGGTGCCCCTGGGCCGGGGCATGCCGCCCAGCAGCAGGCCGACGGCTGCCGTCGCGCAGAGAAGTCCGAGCGACATCGCGAGCGTCGGAAGCGAAAGTCGCAGCGACATGGCCATGGTGGATCTCCCTCGTCGAGGAGCGCGTCTCCCCGCCATGGCGGGGAGGCGCGGGACTGTTCAGATGCCGGCAGGGGCGCGGATCTGCTTCATCAGGGCGTCGTTCCATGCGCCCTCGACCTTGAAGTGCCCGGCGGCGCCGAGTTCGAAGGCCTCGATCAGGTTGTGGTTGACGTAGGCGTAGATGCCCGGCTGCAGGAAGGTGTAGAGCGCCGCTCCCGCGCAGCCGCCCGGGATGAACCAGGTCTCGAGGTCGCGCTCGGGCGGATTGCGGAACTTGCCCGATGCCCAGACATAGTCGCCATGGCCGCCGATCAGATGCGGGCGGGTATCGCGATTGGCCTGGGAATGCACGATCAGCACAGTTTCGCCGACCTTCGCGGTCAGGGCGTTCTTGCCGGTCAGCGCGCCGACCTTGCCGTTGAAGACGATATGGCTCGGGGTCAGCGTGCGCATCGTCTTGATCACGTCCTCATGCGCTTCGCCGGGGCTGGCGTAGCGCTTGAACTTTCCGTCTGCGCCGCGCGGCACGTAGAAGTCCTGTTCGCCGACATAGTAGACGCGGTCGTATTTTAGCGGCTTGCCCTGATGGTCCTTCAGCCCGTCGCGCGGCAGCACCATAACGGCGCCGTTCATGCCGGCGGTGACGTGCCAGGGCACCATGCCGGGAGGGGCGCAGTGATAGACGAAGACGCCCGGCCGCGTCGCCTTCCAGCGCAGCACGACCTTCTCGCCGGGGCCGACCTCCGTCAGCGCCCCGCCGCCGAGCGCGCCGGTCGAGGAATGGAAGTCGATGTTGTGCATCAACTCGTTCGTATCGGCGTTGATCAGCGTCAGCTCGACATAGTCGCCCTCATGGACGACCATCAGCGGGCCGGGCACGGTGCCGTTGAAGGTGAAGGCGAAGGTCTCGGTGCCGGCGTCGTCGAGCACGATCTTCTTCTCGTGGATCGTCATCTCGAACTCGACGACCTTCGGCCCGTCCGTCGCCACCTGCTGGTGGGCCTGGACGAAGGGCGGATCGACCAGCTTGGGCTTGACGCGCGGCAGCTTTGCTATGTCGGCGGCTGTGGCTCCGGTCAGCACGGCAGGCGCCTGTGCCTGCGCGGTCGCCGCCGACTGTGCGAGCGCGCCCGCTGCCGCCGCACCGGCCAGAACCGTCCGGCGGCTCAGTTTGAAGTCTTCGCCCATGGCGTGATCTCCTTGCCCAACCACCGAACATCGACCGGTCATGCAAGGTGTATTGCTCTGGGCGAAACGCTCTTTGTCGCAGCGCAACAAGTCGGGAAATTGCCGGTTCCGCCGGCCTTTTCGATCAAGGATTTTCTAGCCGGCGGCGATCATGGCCGGCGTCCAGGCGGGCTCGTAGATCAAGCTCACCTCGACCGAGGTAACGCCCCCGGCCGCGCCCGCTGCCATGGCGACGGCTTCCTTCAGAACGCCCGCGAGCGGGCAACCTCGCACAGTCGTGGTCATCCCGATGCGGACCGCTCCGTCGTCGGAGGCGGCGATCCCGTAGATCAAGCCGAGGTCGATCACGCTGCGCCCCATTTCAGGATCGACCACATCCCGCAAGGCGATCCGGACCGCTCGCTCCAGCATCGCGTTCATTCAGGCTTCGCCGTGTCGCCATGGCGGATCAGCAAACGAAAGGCCGTGCCGGCGGCGTCGAAATTGCCGGCCCATTCATGATGCCGCTTCGCCAGCTCCGGAAAGAGAAACAGCGGCTCGCGGGCCAGCAATGCGAACAGCACGTCGCCGGGCGCCAGCTCCTCCAGCGCCTCCAGGATGCGCACCATCGGCTCGGGAGGGTCGAGGTCGCCAAGATCGAGCTCCAGTATCGGATCTCCCCAGAACATGGCAGAGGGGCTGCTGCCGAAGGCCAGTCCTTCCGTGCTTTCCGCAGCGGCCACCGGCGAGAAAGTGACCTCCCAGTCGCCTTCGCCGAGCGCGCGGTCGCTGGCGGCGAAACCGCGATTGGCCATGACGGAAAACAGCGGCACCGGCCTGAATGGCGCCAGGAGGCGCAGCGGCTGACCCGGGGCAAGCGCCGCGACCGCCTCCATGATCGCCTGGAAGGGCTCTCCACCCGCGTGCATGATCGGCCGGACGTCAAGCTCTCGGGCCGGTGGTGGCTCGGATGGCGGCATCGGACTCTCTCCTCTTGCTGGGATCTGGCAGGAACAGCCGCGGGCGGTTGTGCGCGCGGGGCTGCCTGGCCGGTTCGATTTCGGCGAGGCACCGCACGCGGACGAGTTCGACCGCGATCCCCGCCGTTCCGGTCAGGCAGAGCAGCACCGCCGATCGGAACGCGACTTCCGACGTCAGGGCAAGTGCAAGCGTGCCGGCCGCGACGCCGCCGAAATAGAGCATGAACCACCAGCCCGTGCGCGGCATGGCGATGAGATCGCCCACGCGCGGCATTGCGGTGCGCCCGATCAGCGGCGCGTAGACCTCGAGCCAAGTCATGAAGGAGACGATCTTCACGAGCTGGGCCAGGGTCAGCCCGGAGAGCCAGCCGAAGACGAGCAGGAAGGCAAGCGCGGCGATCCATTCGTCGCCCGCCCCGCCTATCGCCGCCAGCGGCATCAGCGCGGCACCGAGGGCGAGCGCGGCGAAGGCCGCGACGCTTGCCAGCATGTTGATCTCCAAAGCCTTGCGGCGGCGCAAACGATAGAGCGCGAAGACGTCCCGGCCATAGATCGCGGTTGCGCTCGCAAGGCCTGCCAGGACGAGCCCGAGCGTGGCCGTCCCCGTTGCGACGCCGGCAAGGGCCGCGATGAGCCCGGCACCTGCGAGCGCGAGTGCGACGCCTGCGCAGGCCAGCACCAGCTCGGTCGTGCGCGGCGGCGTCTCGGGTGTCATCATGAACATGACCAATAGCTTGTAGCTGACGCCGAAGGCGGTGAGGCCGAGCCAGCCGCCGAGACCGAGCAGAGCGTGGAAGGGCAGCGCGTCAGCGAGCGAAGCGGCCGGGTCGAACCAGCCGGAGCGCCCGGCGAGAAGGGTGGCGAAGGCCGCGCCGCTCAGCACCGTCGCGGCGAGGCAGGCGAGGCCGGCGAGGACGAAACGCGGGAACAGGGCGAGCGGCCGGGCGCTCCCGATCGTGGTGGCAAGCATGAGGATCAGCAGGGCGAAGCCGATGCCGAGGGGCAGGACCGCCAGGGGCAGTAGGTCCAGCGGCCAGTCCGTCCAGCCCGCGAGCACGGTGAAGCCGGCGCAGAGCAGGCTGAGCCCCGCCAGGACAGCGAGCAGAGCCGGCAGGGCCAAGTGCGGGAAGGCGAGAGGGCGCGAGACCAGGACCGGCACGAACTGGAGCAATGCGCCGGCCATGGCGAGGCTGAGCCAGCCGATCGTCACGAGATGGACGACGATCAGCGTCGTGGGTTCGGTCGGGCCGGCCGCCGGATAACCGACGCCGGACACCAACAGGATTTCGGCCAGGACCAGACAGGCGAGCGCGGCCGCGAAGTAGCTCATCGTCCAGTGCGAAAGCGACGCCATCGGCATGGCCGCCTGTCTCCCAAGCGCGGAAGGCTATATCAGTGGCTGCAGGTGCAGGGATTGCCTTCGCCATGGCCGCCGCAATCGGCATCGCTGTCATTGCCGTCGCCCCTGCCGATCTCCACCTGCCAGTAGTGCGGCCCCTCGACGATGTAGGTCCAGGAATAGGCGCGGGGATAGCGCGCCTCGATCTGGCGCCGCAGCAGCGACGGATCGTGGTCGTTGACGATGCTGAAGGCCGCGCCCGGCTCCAAGGCCTCGATAATGCCGAAAATCGTGGCGTGGCGCACCGCCGGCGGGATCGTCCGGACATCGAGCGGCTCGAGGGGCAGTGTGTTCATGGGCGTGGCTCCGGCTGTGTCCCCGGATCTGGGGAGGCCGTGAGCCTAGCGGCGCGTCGCGCGCGGTAGTTTGTCGAACCTCAAACAGCGGCGATGTCTCTGCAAGCCTCGTTGCTCAGGCAAGCCTCTCTGGTCCAGCAGTCTCACTGTTCAAGGAAGAGCATCGTGGCGATGAGCAGCGAGATCAGGATGGCCGTGGCCACGCCGCCCTTCTGGAGCACGCCCATACGGTAGAATATCAGCGCCATGACGACGATGGCGGGCGTGGCGACGACGAGGCCGAACTGGGCATCGGTCATGACATCTCCTCAGGCCGCGAGCGCGCGATAGATCGCCGGCAGCGCGGCGGGCAGGCGGTCGAGCTTCGAGACCATGGCGTGGCCGTTCTGGCCGAAAAGATAGGGGACATAGGCACGCGACTCGCGGTCGATCGTGACGGCGAAGACGCAGATGCCGGCCCGGCGCGCCTCCAGCACCGCCTTGCGGGTGTCCTCCATCGCGAAGCGGCCCTCATAATGGTCGATGTCGTTGGGCTTGCCGTCGGTCAGGACGATGAGCAGCTTCCTCCGGTCGGGTCGAGCCTTGAGGCCGGAAACGGCATGGCGGATCGCCGCGCCGATGCGAGTATAATAGCCCGGCCGGAGCGCGGCGATGCGGGCCTCGACGGCCGCGCCCATCGCCTCGTCGAAGCGCTTCACCGTCTCGATGCGGACCCAGTCGCGCCGGCGCGAGGTGAAGGTCAGGATCTCGTGGCGGTCGCCGCAGGCGGCCAGCCCGTGCGCGAAGACGGTCAGCGCCTGCTTCTCGACATCGAGCACGCGCAGATCGTCGAACCAGGAATCGGTCGAGAGCGAGACGTCCATCAGCGTCGTCACGGCGAGATCATGGGCCTGGGGCCGGCTGGCGCGATGGATGCGGTCGCTGCCCGCTCCTCCGGCCGCGAGATCGGCCTGGCGGCGGACCACGGCGTCGAGGTCGAGATCGGGGCCGTCGATCTGGCCGCGCTGTGGCTCGCGCAGCGGGCGCATGGCCTCGAACTGGCGTCTGACGCTGCGCACCAGAGCCCGCGTCGCGGCGTCGGGAGCCGGCGGCGCGAGCTCCTGACGCGCCGTGCCGGTGAGAACGCGGCAATGGTTCTCCCGGTAGCAGGCGCTGCGGAAATCCCATTCCGGATAGGTCAGCGTGCCCGAAAGCGCTGTTGCCTCGATCGCTTCGGGCGGCAGGTCGAGGTCGAAGCGGAAGCGCGAGGCCGGGCGACCCTTGCGCTCGCTGAGCACCATCTCGTCGAGCTCGTCGGCCGCTTCGGGATCGTGTTCCTCACTGTCGTCGGTGCGCCGATCGACCGCGACCATCTCGGACATGGCGAGGATCTTCTCGAAGCGGTTGAGAATGAAGGGGCTGCGCTCGCGCCGGCCCTGCTCGGTCTCGTCGCGCCGCGCCGCATAGGGCTTCATCGGCGCCTCGGCGCGCGACGCCGCCGGAGGCGGCCCGTCCTCGTCGCGCCGGCGCGTGCGGGAGGGCTCGGTGGCGGCGGCAAGCGGCCAGAGCGGCACGCCGAGCGCCGGCAGATAGCCGGGTGGCGCCTTGGCGGGAGGCCAGCCGGGCCCGGGGGCGTCCTGCGTCGTCTGGCCCTGCAGGAGACGGCCGATCGCCGCCTCGACCTTCGCCTCG
The DNA here is from genome assembly GCF_001298265.1 of Allobosea vaviloviae. GTDB lineage: Bacteria > Pseudomonadota > Alphaproteobacteria > Rhizobiales > Beijerinckiaceae > Allobosea > Allobosea vaviloviae_B. The sequence goes on from NZ_LGSZ01000042.1 coordinate 39,431, forward strand.
GTCGCCGGCAGGCCCTCGCGCCGGCGGCTCGCGAGCGTCGCGGCCGCGAGGCAGCGATATCGGGCCGCGAGGCCCGGGAATGCGGCGAGAACGGCCGCGACCAGCTGATCCGCCGCAGCGATCAGCGCGAGATCGCGGTGCAGCGGATCGGTCTCGACGACGGGGCTCGGCGCCATCACCGCCATGCAGGCGCAGAGCCAGACATAGAGATCGCGATTGAGGTCCGGCTCCGGGAAGAGTGCGATCTCGGCGGGAAGCTGGAGGCTGTCTGGCGTCCGCCCCGGCTGCGCGAGCCGCTCTTCGCCGAGACCGACGCGCTGGCGCAGGTTCAGCCGGTGCGCGGCGGCGCGTCCGCGTGCCGGCACCAGCCGGACGCCGCGTTCGCCGCCGAAGCCGCGGAAGCAGACGGCGAGGCTCGGCCCGAGCTCGGCCAGGGTCACGGCCGCCTGCGGATGATGCGGGAAGCTCGCCGTGTCGCCGACGAGCCGGTGCCAGAATCGCCCGACGGTCTCTTCCAGCTCCAGGAAATCAAGCATGGTGTCAGCTTTCAGCCGAGGACGGCGCGCGCGATCTCGGTCAGTCCGGCCCTGACCTCCGGCTCGTCGGTCAGCGGCTCGATGATGGCGGCCATGACCGCCTCGCGCTGCGGCAGGCCGGCCGCGATCAGGCTGGCGCCATAGACCAGCAGGCGCGTCGAGACGCCTTCCTCGATGTCCTGCCCTTTCAGGGCGCGCAGGCGCCGGGCGAGATCGACCAGCGGCGCGACCCTGGCCTCGTCGAGCCCGCTCTCGCCGGCGACGACCGCGATCTCCCGCTCGCGCGGCAGGAAGTCGAAGGTGATCGAGACGAAGCGCTGCCGCGTCGACGGCTTCAGGTTCTTCAGCAGGTTCTGGTAGCCGGGGTTGTAGGAGACCGCGATCATGAAGGAGGGCGGCGCGACCAGAAGCTCGCCAGTCCGCTCCAGCGGCAGGATGCGCCGGTCGTCGGTCAGCGGATGCAGCACCACTGCGACGTCCTTGCGGGCTTCGACGATCTCGTCGAGATAGCACAGGCCGCCCTCGCGGACGGCCCGCGTCAGCGGCCCGTCGACCCAGACGGTCTCGCCGCCTTTCAGCAGATGGCGGCCGGTCAGGTCCGCCGCCGAAAGGTCGTCATGGCAGGCGACGGTATGGACCGGCAGGCCGAGGCTTGCCGCCATATGGGTGACGAAGCGCGTCTTGCCGGAGCCGGTCGGCCCCTTGAGCAGCAAGGGCAGGCGTCGCTCCCAGGCCTTCTCGAAGAGGGAACGCTCGTTGCCCCAGGCGCTGTAGACGGGGATGTCGATCACGTCGGGAATGGGAATGCCGGACGGCAGTGGCGATCTGATCATGTTCATCTTCACGGCTCCCGTGAGCGATTCGAGGGAAGCCCCGCCGGAGGAGACCGGCGGGGGCCTGGACGTCATTCGGCAGGCTGGGCGAGGCCGGCGAACTCCGCCCGGTGTTCCTTGCCGGGAACCAAAACGGCCCAGACGAACATCAGTACGGACAGCACGACCACGACGCCGGAGCCGAGCCTGATCCAGTAGAACAGCGCCAGTTGGTCCTGGACCTCTATGAAGGGCTGGCCGAGCACGCGCTGGAGATGTGCCTGGATGACTCCGGCGAAGGTCAGCGCGAAGGTCATCACCGACATCGCCGTCACCATCAGCCAGAAGCTCGCGATCGAGAGGCCCTGATTATAGGGCGCCCGGCCCTTCAGTTCGGGAATGGCGTAGGCCATCATCGCGAGATTCAGCATCACATAGGCGCCAAAGAAGGCGAGGTGTCCGTGGGCCGCGGTCAACTGCGTGCCGTGGGTGTAGTAGTTGACCGAGGACAGCGTGTGCAGGAAGCCCCAGACGCCGGCGCCGAAGAAGGCCATCACCGAGCAGCCGATCGACCAGAGCAGCGCCGCCTTGTTGGGATGGTTGCGGCCGGCTTTCCAGGTCATCTGGAAGGTGAAGATCACCATGGTGAAAAAGGGCGCGACCTCGAGCGTCGAGAACAGCGAGCCGATCCACTGCCAGTATCCGGGTGCGCCGATCCAGTAGTAATGGTGGCCGGTGCCGAGGATGCCGGAAAACAGCGCCAGTCCGACGATGACGTAGAGCCACTTCTCGACCACCTCGCGGTCGACGCCGTTGAGCTTGATCATCAGGAAGGCCAGGACCGAAGCCATGATCAGCTCCCAGACGCCCTCGACCCAGAGATGGATGACGTACCACCAGTACATCTTGTCGAGCGCGAGGTTGGCCGGGTTGTAGAAGGCGAACAGGAAGAAGACCGCCAGCCCCCAGAGCCCGAACAGAAGGATGTTCGTGACGGTCGTCTTGCGGCCCTTCAGGGAGGTCATGGTGATGTTGAACAGGAAGATCAGCACCACGATCACGATGCCGACCTTGATCGCGAAGGGCTGTTCGAGGAATTCCCGGCCCTCATGGATGCGGAACAGATAGCCCACGACCGCGATCGCCGCCGCGATGAAGAACAGCCAGAACTGGAGGATGGCGAGCCTGGGGCTGTAGAGTTCGGTCTCGGCCTCCTCCGGCAGCAGGTAATAGGTCGCGCCCATGAAGCCGAGCAGCAGCCAGACCACCAGCGCATTGGTGTGGATCATGCGCACGATATTGAACGGCAGCAGCACGGACAGCGTATTGGGCAGAACATAGATCAGCCCGGCCACGACGCCGAACGTGACCTGCGCGAGAAACAGGGCGAGCGCACCGTAGAAATAGAGCATCGCGACGTTCTGGGTCTTGTATTTCGTCGTATTGTAGCCTGGCATGGCTTTCTCCTGTCGCGACATTTCAACCGGCCTCGTTGGGCGGCCAGTTCTGGGTCTTGATCCGGCTCGTCCATTCGAGAAAATCGGCGAGATCGTTCAGTTCCCGGTCGGTGAGGTTGAACTGCGGCATCTGGCGCCGCCCCTCGATGCCGCTGGGCTGTGCGCCCATCCAGGCCTTGAGCGATTCGCGGGCGCCGGCCGGATCCTTCTCACCGCCATAGCGCTTCCAGACATTGCCGAGCTCGGGTGCGAAATAGGCGCCTTCTCCGAGCAGCGTGTGGCAGTTGATGCAGGAATGGCGTTCCCAGACATGCTTGCCGCGCGCCACCGCCGGCGTCAGCGTCGCTTCGTCCGTCGACTGCGTCCGCATGAACCAGTGGCTGTGGGCGGTCAGTCCCACGAAGATGGCGAAGAAGAAAATCGAGCCGCCGTAAAAGACGTTTCGCGCTCCCGTCTTGGTCAGACGTTCGGCCATGCGTTCACCCTTCTGCTGCGAGCGGTAGCGGCAAGCTCCAGACCTTGCCGGTGCCGCGCTCCCGGCCTCGTGCATGACGGGGCGGGAGCCAGGGCGTTCGTATCGCCCACGCAAGCAGGCTTCTTTGTGTTTTGGCAAACAAGGACGATGGGTTCGTCGGGAGCCGGCCTGCGCAGCCTGCCGGGACGGCTTCAGTTCATCGCTTCTTCCGACATGCCGGCTTCACGCTAGGCCCGGCCGCCAAGGCCGCGGACAGGCGCTTGACGTCCAGGTCAACGGGTCATCTATGCTCAGAGATGGCTGCGCTGACGACCGCATTCACGCACCCAGGCATCCAGCGCGGGCCGCTGCCAGTAAAGGTTGTCGTTGATGCGTCACGGCCGGAACCCTGCCGTGACGTTAACGACGAAGATGCTCCTCTCCTGTTTGATTTTGGTCAAAGACTTGCAGAACGAACGCGAAGATTGTGGCCCGAGGTCCAGCTTCCTGCAGCAGCCTCTGCGGTCGTTCGACGATTTTGACCTCGGCCTAAGTGCAAGGGCGGTTCAGCTGCGGCTGGATCACACGGCCCCGGGTCGAGATTCTTCAGTCACCGTCCATCAGTGACCCTACCCACTTGAAAGGGAGACACCATGGACGCCGTCGTCGACCAGATCTCCCGCAACCCGTTCATGTCCATCGCTGAGGCCTGCGCCGCGGCGATCGCGTGCGCCAGGCCGCTTTCGCGGGGCGAAACCGTGCGACTGAACGAGTCCGCGGGACGGGTCCTGGCCGAGACCTTTGTGGCGCGCATTGCTTCGCCACCCTTCACTCAATCGGCGATGGACGGCTATGCCCTGGCCGCGGCATCAGGCCTCTCTGAAGGCACGCGTCTCAAGGTCGTGGATCGTGTGCCGGCTGGGCGTTGCGGCCGGCGTTTATCGGTCGGGGAGGCTGCCCGCATTTTCACAGGCGCTCCGATGCCGGAGGGCGCTGACGCCGTCGTGATGCAGGAGCATGTCGAACGAGACGATACATCGATTGTCCTGACGCGCCGAATGACTGCCGGCGACAACGTCCGTCATCAGGGCGAGGATATCGAGCCGCTCGAACCGCTGCTGAAGCCCGGCATCAAGCTTGATCCTCGCCATATCGCCATGCTCGCCGCCCAGGGAGCGGAAACCGTTGCGGTCAGGTCCAGGCTGCGGATCGCTGTTTTTTCCACCGGCGATGAATTGCAGGACGCAGGCGCCATGCTGAGTGGCGCAGCGGTCTATGACTCGAACCGCCCCATGCTGCTGTCGCTGATTGGCCAGGCGGGGCACGACGTGATCGATGGCGGCCGGGCACCGGACTCATGTGCGGAGATTGCAGACCGGCTGCGGATGTTTTCGCAGCGTTCTGATCTCGTGATCAGCACCGGAGGAGCTTCGGTCGGCGAAGAGGACCATAGCCTTGCTGCCTTGAGACACGCGGGAGGGAGCGGTCGGGTGCTGAAGATCGCCCTCAAGCCAGCCAAACCGGCGATCGTGGGCAGGATCGGCCAGGCTGCGTATCTGGGGCTCCCCGGGAATCCGGTCGCAAGCCTCGTGTCCTGGCTCATCCTGGGACACGCCATGGTGGGCGCTCTGCAGGGACGGCCTCATCGTCCGCACATCGGCTATCCATTGGCCATCGCGGCGGGGTTTGCGCGGCGCCCCGGTCGTACGGAATATGTCCCTGCGCGGCTGGTGTCTGACAAGGGACAGGAGGTCAGGGCGGAAATCATCGGCAAGGGGAGTGCAGCACAGCTTCGCCCACTCGCCCTCGCGGATGGGCTCGCCGAGATCGCCGCCGAATGCGCAGATCTCTGTCCTGGCGATCTGATCCGGTTTCACCCGTTCTCTGGTGCTTTTCAGGGCTGAGGATTCCCCAAGCCATGCGGTTTGACCCAATCGCGCCTCTTGCGCGGCCCATGCTGACCGACCCGTTCGGCCGCGACATCTCCTATCTGCGGATTTCGGTGACGGATCGCTGCGATTTCCGCTGCGTCTACTGCATGTCCGAGGACATGACCTTCCTGCCGAAGCGCGACCTGCTGACGCTGGAGGAGATCGACCGCCTCGCAACGGCCTTCATCGCGCGGGGCACGCGCAAGCTGCGCCTGACCGGCGGCGAGCCGCTGGTGCGGCGCGACGTGATGAGCCTGTTCCGATCGCTCTCGCGGCATCTCGCCACGGGTGCGCTGGAGGAGCTAACGCTGACCACGAACGGCTCCCTGCTCGACCGCTACGCCCAGGAAATGGCCGATTACGGCGTGCGCCGGATCAATGTCTCGCTCGACACGCTCGATCCCGACAAGTTCCGCCAGATCACGCGCTGGGGCGATCTCGACAAGGTGCTGGGCGGCATCGAGGCGGCGCGCAAGGCCGGGATGCGGGTCAAGATCAACGCGGTCGCGCTGAAGGGCGTCAACGAGGACGAGATCGAGAGCCTGATGACCTGGGCTCATGGCCTCGGCATGGACCTGACCCTGATCGAGGTGATGCCGCTCGGCGAGATCGAGCCGGGCCGTATCGACCAGTTCCTGCCGCTCTCGGTGGTGCGGGCGCGGCTGATGGACAAATACAACCTCGTCGAGGATCCCTACCGGACCGGCGGGCCGGCCCGCTATGTCCGCGTCCAGGAGACGGGCGGGCTCATCGGCTTCATCACGCCGATGACGCATAATTTCTGCGAGAGCTGCAACCGGGTGAGGCTGACCTGCACGGGCACGCTCTATATGTGCCTCGGCCAGGAGGACGCCGCCGATCTGCGCGCGCCGCTGCGGGCCTCCGCCGACGACGCCCTGCTGCACAAGGCGATGGAAGAGGCGATCGCCCGCAAGCCCAAGGGCCACGACTTCGTCATCGACCGCCGCCGCGCCAAGCCCGCCGTCGGGCGGCATATGAGCGTCACCGGCGGTTGAAGACCGACCAGGCCGGTTAAGGCCGATCGTCAGCTGACCGTGCCATCGATCGTGGGAGATGGATGGGCGAGACCGGTCAAAGCACCCATGTCGCTGATCTCGACGGCCCGTCCCGAGACCTTCACGCCGTAGGGGATTAGGGCCGCGATCGAGCGGGACAGAACCTCGGGCGCCATTCCTAGGCGCGAGGCCAGGACCTTCTTGTCGAAGGGCAACTCGAAGCGTCCCGTCCCACCGCTCTCGCCATCATGCGTCAGAACCCAGTTCGCGAGGCGCTCGAGGGACGATCGCAGTTTCTGGTTCTTCAGCTCCCTGACGACGCTGCGATAGGCACCAGCCAGTTCGAGCGCGAGCGCGCGGGAGAAGGCGGCGTCCTCGCCGAACGAGCGTCGCACCGCCTCGGCCGGGATCAGCAAGACGCGCGACGGCAGAAGTGCACGGGCTGATTTCAGATAGACGCGATCGAGAATGACGGCGGCCACGATGAAGCTGTGTCCGGGTCCGATCACCGAGATCGTCGTCTCGCGATCGCGATAGGCGGAGTACATCTCGATCTGTCCGTCGATGATGACGTGCAGGAAATCGGCTGGATCGCCTTCCCGAGCCAGTTCCACATGGGCGGGAAACCGCTGCAGAAACGAAGCGCGGAGCATCGATTCGACATGCGTCGAGGCGACGCCGACGAACAGCGGAAGCGTTCGCATTTCCTCGATTTCGTCGTGACGCATGATCCCCCCTCGCACGCACTCTATAGCCGCCAGCGCAATTATTGTCTTGATTTTTATCAAGCTCAGCCCTGAGAAATCCCACTTCTTTTATTGAGAATCGGCGGATTCTGAAATGATAAATATATGTGACGATCTTGAAAGACTATAGACCGTCTCCATGCTTGATTTGCATCAAAGAGAAAAGACTCTGTGAGAACGACACCTGCCCCGTCTTGATTGAACGCGGGGGTAGACATGAGCGGTGTAGCGGTCTCACCATCGGAGCAGGGCCGGGCGCTCTGGCTTTCGACCATTGCTTTCACAGTCTGCTTCGCGGTCTGGACGATCTTCGCGATCATCGGTATCCAGATCAAAAAGGACCTCGGGCTTTCCGAGACCCAGTTCGGCCTGTTGGTCGGCACGCCGATCCTGACCGGCTCGCTCATTCGCCTGCTTCTGGGCATCTGGTCCGACCAGTATGGCGGCCGGGTCGTCTACACGATCACCATGCTGTCCGCGGCCGTGATGACCGGACTGCTCACCTTCGCCTATGACTACACGACGTTCCTGATCGCGGCGCTTGGCGTCGGCATCGCCGGCGGATCGTTCTCGGTCGGCGTCGCCTATGTGGTGAAGTGGTATCCCAAGGAGAAGCAGGGCACGGCGCTCGGCATCTTCGGCGCCGGCAATGTCGGCGCAGCGGTCACCAAGTTCGCAGCCCCCGTCATCATGATCGCCTATGGCTGGAAGACGGTGGCTCTGGTTTGGGCCATCGCGCTCGCGATCACCGCCGTGATCTTCTTCCTGTTCACCAAGGACGATCCCGACCTCGCCCGGCGCCGCGCCTCCGGTCAGAAGCCCGAGCCGCTCTCGGCGATGATGGAGCCCCTGAAGAACATCCAGGTCTGGCGCTTCTCGCTCTACTACTTCTTTGTCTTCGGCGGCTTCGTCGCATTGGCGCTGTGGCTGCCGCGCTACCTGATCGGCGTCTACGGCCTCGACATCGCCACCGCCGGCATGGTCGGCGCGATGTACTCGATCCCGGCCTCGATCTTCCGCGCCTATGGCGGGCATCTCTCGGACAAATACGGCGCCCGCACGGTGATGTACTGGACCTTCCTGGTCGCGGTTGTCTGCACCTTCATCCTCGCCTACCCACCGACGCAGTACGTGGTCGAGGGCATCCGCGGCCCGATCGCGTTTTCCACGCGAATGGGCCTGCTGGGCTTCATGGCGGTCGCCTTCGTCCTCGGCTTCTTCATGAGCCTGGGCAAGGCCGCGGTCTACAAGCACATCCCGGTCTATTATCCCGACCGGGTCGGTGCGGTCGGCGGCGTTGTCGGCCTCGTTGGTGGCCTCGGCGGCTTCGTCCTGCCGATCGCCTTCGGCGCGCTGAACGACCTCACGGGCGTCTGGCAGAGCTGCTTCTGGCTGCTGTTCGTGATCGCCGCAGTCTCGCTGATCTGGATGCATCTGGCCGTCCGCCAGATGGAAAAGGCCGCGGCGGTGGCTGGCGTGCCGGTTCAGAACCTGCCGGAACTGCCTGAGATGCAGCCCATCCACGGCGTGGCCCTGGCGGGTGCGCTCGCCGCCACAGGCGCGATCCAGGACTGGCGCCCCGAGAACAAGGCGTTCTGGGACCAGACGGGCAAGGCCATCGCCCGGCAAAACCTCTGGATCTCGGTGCCGTGCCTGCTCTTGTCCTTCGCGGTCTGGATGGTCTGGTCGGTCGTCGTCGCCAAACTGCCGAGCGTCGGCTTCGCCTTCACCAACGAACAGCTCTTCTGGCTTGCCTCGCTGCCGGGGCTGTCGGGGGCCACGCTGCGCATCTTCTACAGCTTCATGCCCGCGATCTTCGGCGGCCGCCTCTGGACGACGCTCGCGACATGGTCGCTGCTGATCCCCGCGCTCGGCATGGGTTTCGCCGTCCAGAATCCTGAGACGCCCTACTGGATCTTCCTTGGCCTGGCACTGCTCTGCGGCTTTGGCGGAGGCAACTTCGCCTCGTCGATGGCCAACATCTCCTTCTTCTTCCCCAAGTCGGAGAAGGGCAACGCGCTGGCCATCAATGCGGGCCTGGGCAACCTCGGCGTCAGTGTCGTCCAGTTCGTGGTGCCGCTGGCGATCACCGCCGGCGTCTTCGGTGCGCTTGGAGGGGCACCGCAGACGGCGACCGTGGGCGGCGTCACCTCGACGCTCTGGCTGCAGAACGCCGGCTTCGTCTTCGTGCCTTTCATCATCGCCTCGGCCTTCGCGGCCTGGTTCGGCATGAACGACATCGCGACGATGAAGGCCTCCTTCGCCGATCAGGCGGTGATCTTCCGGCGTACCCACAACTGGATCATGTGCTGGCTCTACACCGGCACCTTCGGCTCCTTCATCGGGTTCTCGGCGGCCTTCCCCTTGCTGTCGAAGATCCTCTTTCCCGAGATCAACGCGCTCCAATACGCTTTCCTCGGCCCGCTCGTCGGTGCTCTGGCCCGCGCTGGCGCTGGCAAGCCGTGCGACCGGATCGGCGGGGGGCGGATCACCTTCTGGGTGTTCATCGCGATGAGCCTCGGCGTCGGCGGCGTGCTCTACGCCATCGGCATGAAGGGCGACGCGAGCGCTTTCCCCGTCTTCTTCGCGAGCTTCCTGTTCCTCTTCGCGGCGACCGGGGTCGGCAACGCCTCCACCTTCCAGATGATCCCGGCGATCATGCGGCTCGAGGTCGCGCGCCTCGAACCCCAGATGAGCCAGCCCGAGCGCGTCAAACAGTCGGACAAGGAAGCCGCCGCCATCATCGGCTTCACCTCCGCAATCGCCGCCTACGGCGCCTTCTTCATCCCGAAGAGCTTCGGCACCTCGATCGCAATGACGGGAGGGGCAGGGGCGGCGCTCTACGGCTTCCTCGGCTTCTACCTCAGCTGCATCGCAATCACCTGGTGGTTCTACACCCGCCCCGGTGGCCTCCTCTTCGACACCGAGCATGGCGTGCCGGCCTCGCCCGCCAGCCCGCTTCCGACACCGGCTGAATGATCTTCGCCCTCCGATTCCGATTTCCCTCGAGGGGACCACAATGAGCCATTTTCTCGACCGATTGACCTTCTTCAACAAGGTTTCCGAGCCGTTCTCCAATGGCCACGGCGTCATGACGAGCGAGGACCGGAGCTGGGAGGACGGCTACCGGAAGCGCTGGCAGCACGACAAGATCGTGCGCTCCACCCACGGCGCCAACTGCACCGGCTCCTGCTCCTGGAAGATCTACGTCAAGGGCGGCATCGTCACCTGGGAGACGCAGCAGACAGACTATCCGCGCACCCGGCCTGACCTGCCCAACCATGAGCCGCGCGGTTGCTCACGCGGGGCGTCCTATAGCTGGTACCTCTACTCCGGCAACCGGGTGAAGTACCCGCTGATCAGGGCCCGGCTGCTCAAGCTCTGGCGCGAGGCCCGGGCGACGCTGACGCCGGTCGCGGCCTGGAAGAGCATCATCGAGAACCCGGAGAAGCGTGCGGCCTATACCAGCAAGCGCGGCCATGGTGGCTTTGTGCGGGCGGGCTGGGACGAGGCGACCGAAATCATCGCCACCGCCAACGCCTACACGGCCAAGACCTACGGCCCCGACCGGGTGTTCGGCTTCTCGCCGATCCCGGCCATGTCCATGGTCTCCTATGCCGCGGGCTCGCGCTACCTGTCGCTGATGGGCGGCGTCTGCTTGTCCTTCTACGACTGGTACTGCGACCTGCCGCCGGCCTCGCCGCAGACCTGGGGCGAGCAGACCGACGTTCCGGAATCGGCCGATTGGTACAATGCCGGCTTCATCATCCTGTGGGGCTCCAACGTCCCCCAGACCCGGACGCCCGACGCGCATTTCTACACCGAGGCCCGCTACAAGGGCATGAAGAGCGCGGTGATCTGCCCCGACTACTCGGAGGCCGCCAAGTTTGGCGACATCTGGCTGAGCGTGAAGCAGGGCACGGACTCGGCGTTGGCGATGGCCATGGGCCACGTCATCCTGAAGGAATACCATATCGACCGGCAGGTGCCGTATTTCCGGGACTATGTCCGCCAGTACAGCGACATGCCGATGCTGGTGAAGCTGGTGAAGCAGGGCGACAACCTCGTCCCCGACCGCTTCATCCGGGCGTCGGATTTCGATGCCGGCCTCGGCGAGGCCAACAACCCCGAATGGAAGACCGTCGCCTTCGACGAGACCACCGGCAAGATCGTCGCGCCCGGCGGCACGATCGGCTTCCGCTGGGGCGAGAGCGGCAAATGGAATCTCGAGGAGAAGGACGCCGCCGGCGCTCCGACGAAGCTGCGGCTGTCGCTGGCCGAGATCAGGGATGAGCTCGCCGAAATCGCCTTCCCCTATTTCGGCAACATCGAGCACGAGCACTTCGCCTCGACCGACCATGGCAGCGTCCTGAAGCGCCTGGTCCCGGTGAAGCGCCTTGCGCTCGCGGAGGGCGAGACGCTCGTCGCCTCCGTCCACGACCTCTTTCTCGCCAACTACGGCGTCGACTGCGGCTATGGCGGGGACAATGTCGCGTCCTCGCTCGATGACGACACGCCCTACACCCCAGCCTGGGCCGAAAGGATCACCGGGGTCTCGCGCGACAAGATCATCCGTGTCGCGCGGGAATTCGCGACCAATGCCGAGAAGACCAAGGGCCGCTCGATGATCATCATCGGGGCCGCGATGAACCACTGGTACCACGCCGACATGAACTACCGCGGCGTCATCAACATGCTGGTGATGTGCGGCTGCGTCGGACAGTCGGGGGGTGGCTGGGCGCATTATGTCGGGCAGGAAAAACTGCGCCCGCAGGCCGGCTGGGCGCCGCTCGCCTTCGCACTCGACTGGGGTCGACCGCCGCGCCAACAGAACTCGACCTCGGCCTTCTATGCCCATACCGACCAGTGGCGCTACGAGACCGTGCGCGTCGCCGATCTCGTCTCGCCCACGGCGCCCGCGGGTCCCTGGGACGGCACTCTGATCGACTACAACATCCGCGCCGAGCGGATGGGCTGGCTGCCATCCGCGCCGCAGCTCGAAACTAACCCGCTGCAGGTCGCTAAGGACGCCTCGGCTGCCGGCATGGAGCCCAAGGACTACGTCGCGAAGTCGCTGAAGGACGGCTCGCTGAAGCTGTCCTGCGAGGACCCCGACAACCCGGTCAACTGGCCGCGCAATTTGTTCGTCTGGCGCTCCAACCTGCTGGGATCGTCTGGCAAGGGCCACGAGTATTTCCTCAAGCACCTGCTCGGAACGACCCATGGCGTGCTGGGCAAGGATCTGGGCCCCGAGGGCCGCGCGCGTTCGACGGAAGCCGTCTGGCACGAGCATGCGCCGGAGGGAAAGCTCGACCTTCTGGTCACGCTCGACTTCCGGATGTCGACCACCTGCGTCTACTCCGACATCGTCCTGCCGACCGCCACCTGGTACGAGAAGAACGACCTCAACACCTCCGACATGCACCCCTTCATCCATCCGCTGACCGGCGCGGTGGACCCGGCCTGGGAGGCGCGCTCGGACTGGGAAATCTACAAGGGCCTGGCCAAGGCCTTCTCCAAGGTCGCGCCCGAAGTGCTCGGCGTCGAGAAGGACGTGGTCCTCAACCCCATCAAGCACGACAGCCCCAACGAGATCGCCCAGGCTTTCGACCCCAAGGACTGGAAGAAGGGCGAGTGCGAGCCGATCCCTGGCAAGACGATGCCGGTGGTGACGGTGGTCGAGCGCGACTACCCTAACCTCTATGCCCGCTTCACCGCGCTCGGTCCGCTGATGGACACGATCGGCAACGGCATCAAGGGCATGGCCTGGAAGACCGGCCATGAGGTCGAACACCTCAAGGCGCTGAACGGCGTCCATCTCGAGGGTGCCAACAAGGGCCTCGCCAAGATCGTCACCGACATCGACGCCGCCGAGATGATCCTGATGCTGGCGCCGGAAACCAATGGCGAGGTCGCGGTCAAGGCCTGGGCCGCGCTCGGCAAGGCGACCGGGCGCGAACACACCCATCTGGCCCTGCCCAAGGAAGACGAGAAGATCCGCTTCCGTGACGTCGTCGCCCAACCGCGCAAGATCATCTCGGCGCCAACCTGGTCGGGGCTGGAGAGCGAGAAGGTCTGCTACAACGCCGGCTACACCAACGTCCACGAGCTGATCCCGTGGCGCACGCTGACCGGCCGCCAGCAGCTCTACCAGGATCATCTCTGGATGCGCGCCTTCGGTGCGGGGCTGTGCGTCTACCGCCCGCCGCTCGACCTGCGCGCGGTTGCCCCGGTGATCGACCAGAAGCCAAACGGCGAAAAGCAGATCGTCCTCAACTTCATCACGCCGCACCAGAAATGGGGCATCCACTCCACCTACACCGACAACCTGATGATGCTGACGCTGTCGCGCGGCGGGCCGATCGTCTGGCTCAGCGAGACCGACGCGAAGCGAGCCGGCATCGTCGATAACGACTGGGTCGAGGCCTTCAACAGCAACGGCGCGCTCGTCGCCCGTGCCGTGGTCTCGCAGCGCATGAAGGACGGCACGCTCTTCATGTACCACGCGCAGGAGAAGATCGTGAACGTGCCGGGCTCGGAGATGACCGGCAATCGCGGCGGCATCCACAACTCGGTCACGCGCATCGTCATCAACCCGACGCACATGATCGGCGGCTATGCGCAGCTCGCCTACGACTTCAACTATTACGGCACGATCGGCACCAACCGCGACGAGTTCGTGGTGATCCGCAAGCTGAAGACCGTCGACTGGCTCGAACGCCCCCATGCCGACGCGTTGCGCGCTCCTGTCCCCGCCCAAGCCGCAGAGTGAAAAGGATCACGACGATGAAAATCCGCGCTCAGATCGGCATGGTGCTGAATCTCGACAAATGCATCGGCTGTCACACCTGTTCGGTGACCTGCAAGAACGTTTGGACGAACCGGGAAGGCATGGAATACGCCTGGTTCAACAACGTCGAGACCAAGCCCGGCATCGGCTACCCGAAGGACTGGGAAAACCAGGACAAATGGAAGGGCGGCTGGCGCCGCAAGGCGAACGGCAAGATCGAACCGAAGATCGGCGGCAAATGGCGGATCCTGGCGAACATTTTCGCCAATCCGAACATGCCCGAGATCGACGACTACTACGAGCCGTTCACCTTCGATTATGAGCATCTCCAGAAGGCGCCCGAGCTGGAGGCCTTCCCCACGGCGCGCCCGCGTTCGCTGATCACCGGCGAGCGCATGGAAAAAATCGAATGGGGCCCGAACTGGGAGGAGATCCTGGGCGGCGAATTCGCCAAGCGCTCCAAGGATGCCAATTTCGAGGGCATCCAGAAGGAGATGTACGGCCAGTTCGAAAACACCTTCATGATGTACCTGCCGAGGCTGTGCGAGCACTGCCTCAACCCGACCTGCGCCGCCGCCTGCCCCTCGGGCGCGATCTACAAGCGCGAGGAGGACGGCATCGTCCTGATCGATCAGGACAAGTGCCGCGGCTGGCGCATGTGTGTCTCGGGCTGTCCCTACAAGAAGATCTATTTCAACTGGTCGTCCGGCAAGTCCGAGAAGTGCATCTTCTGCTACCCCCGCATTGAGGCCGGCCAACCGACCGTTTGCTCGGAAACCTGCGTGGGGCGCATCCGCTATCTCGGCGTGATGCTCTATGACGCCGACCGCATCGAGGAGGCGGCCTCGACCGCGTCCGACCAGGACCTCTACGAGGCGCAGCTCAAGATCTTCATGGATCCCAACGATCCCGCGGTGATCGCCCAGGCGCGCGCCGACGGCATCTCGGAAGCCTGGCTGGAGGCTGCGCGCCAGTCGCCGATCTGGAAGATGGCGATGGAATGGAAGGTCGCCTTCCCGCTGCACCCGGAATACCGCACCCTACCCATGGTCTGGTACGTGCCGCCGCTCTCCCCGATCACGGCGGCGGCGGAAGCCGGCAAGATGGGCGTCGACGGCGGCATGCCCGACGTCAAGTCGCTGCGTATCCCACTCAAATACCTCGCCAATCTGCTGACCGCCGGAGACGAGGCCCCGGTCGCGACCGGGCTGGAGCGGATGCTGGCGATGCGCGCCTATATGCGCGCCAAGACGGTCGACGGCGTCCTCGACGAGGCCATCGCCCGGCGCGTCGGCCTCACCGGCGTGCAGATCGAGCAGATGTACCACATCATGGCGATCGCCAACTACGAGGACCGCTTCGTCATCCCGACGACCCATCGCGAGGTGACGCAGGACGCCTACGAGTTGCGCGGCCAGTGCGGTTTCTCCTTCGGCGATGGCTGCCTGCCCAGCGACGACAAGGTCAACCTGTTTGGCGGCATCAAGCTCAAGAACGACAAGCCCAAGATGGGAGCGCTCTGAGATGAAGACGCTGAAGGTCCTCTCCGCCCTCCTGTCCTACCCGACCGAGGAGCTCCTCGCCGCCCGCGACGAGCTGATCGGCGTGCTCGAGCGCGAGGCCGTGCTGCCGCGCGCGGAGCGCCGTTCCTTGGCGCTCCTGATCGACGACATCGCCGCCGGCGACCTCATGGACATGCAGGAGCGCTATATCCTGCTGTTTGATCGGACGCGGGCGCTCTCGCTGCATCTCTTCGAGCATGTCCATGGCGAGAGCCGCGACCGCGGCCAGGCCATGGTCGATCTGATCAAGGTCTACGAGGACGGCGGCTACACGCCGACGGTGACGGAACTCCCGGACTTCCTGCCGCTCTTCCTCGAATTCGCCGCGACACGGACGGCTGCCGAGGCGATCGAACTGATCGGCCAGCCGGGTCATGTCTTTGCGGCGCTGCGCGAGCGCCTGCGCAAGCGCAACTCGCCCTATGAGGCGGTCTTCTCCGCGCTCGCCCGGCTGAGCCAGGCCCGGCCTGACGGGGCGATGATCGAACGGCTGCTGGCCGAGCCCGATCCGGAGCCCGACGATCTCGAAGCGCTGGATGCGGCCTGGGCCGAGGAGGAGGTTCTGTTCGGCCCCGGCGCCGCCGCCGAGGACTGCGGCAAAGACACGCTGTCGGCCAAGCTGCGCCAGGCGCGTCGGCCCGCGCCCGGGCTCGAACCCGTTCCGGGCGCCGGGCCGCGTATGACCGTCACCCATTCCGGCATCACGACCCGCACGGGAGCCTGAAGACCATGCGCGACACGATCTTTCACATCCTCTTCGTCTGGTATCCTTACGTCTGCCTGTCGGCCTTCATTTTTGGCTCGATCATCCGGTTCGACCGCGAGCAGTACACCTGGAAGGCGTCGTCCAGCCAGATGCTGCGCAAGAAGCAGCTTTCGCTGGGCTCCAACCTCTTCCACATCGGCATTCTTTTCCTGCTGATGGGGCACACGGTCGGCCTGTTGACCCCGACGGCGCTGTACACCCTGGTCATCACGCCCGAGCAGAAGCAGTTCATCGCCATCATCGCCGGTGGCGTGGCGGGGGCGATCTGCTTCGTCGGCCTGTCGTTGCTCCTGCACCGGCGGCTGTTCGACGCGCGCATCCGCCAGACCTCGACCCATATGGACCTCGGCGTGCTGGCGATCCTCTGGATCCAGCTCGTGCTCGGCCTGGTGACGCTGCCCTATTCTTTCAGCCACCACGACGCCTCGGTCATGCTGGTGCTGTCGCATTGGGCGCAGGGCATCCTGACGGTCCAGCCGGTCGATGCGCAGACCCTGCAAGGGCTAAACTGGCCCTATCTGGTCCATCTCGTGCTCGGCATGACGATCTTCCTGATCTTCCCGTTCTCGCGGCTGGTCCACATCTGGTCCGCGCCGGTCTGGTATCTCGGCCGCAAAGGCTACCAGGTCGTCCGGACACGCCGCGTGCTGACGGCCGGACCGTCGGCCCGCTCCCCCAACCAGCCGGCGGAGTGAGATCATGACCAACGCCACCACCTCCGCCTGCGCCGTCAAGCCGGCCGTTTCGCACAAGCCGAAGACCGTCAGCGTCAATGGCGTCGCCATCGCCCGCGCCGCAATTGCGCAGGAGACGCAAAACCATCCGGCTGCAAAGCCGATCGAGGCCTGGCAGGCCGCCGCCCATGCCCTGGTCGTGCGCGAACTCCTGCTGCAGGAGGCGCGACGGATCGGATTCCCCGCAGCGCCGGCCACGGATGGCGAGGGCCGGCGCGAGACTGAAGAAGAGGCGCTGATCCGCCAACTCGTCGAAGACGAGGTGGTCACGCCCGAGGCTGACGAGGCCAGCTGCCGGCGGTATTTCGAGGCCAACCGGATTCGCTTCCAGTCGCCTGCGATCATCGAGGCGCGTCATATTCTGCTGCCGGCGGCGCCGGGCGACGCGCCGGCCCGGATGGAGGCGAGCCGCCAGGCCTCGCTGCTGATCCTGCAGATCCAGCAGGATCCCGCCTGCTTCGCCGCGCTGGCAGCGGCCGTTTCCGCCTGTCCATCGGGCCAGACCGGTGGCCATCTCGGACAGATCGGTCCGGGCCAGACCGTGCCGGAATTCGAAACCGCGCTGGGCCGGCTTCCGATCGGCTCCGTCGGCGAGAATCCCGTCGAGACGCGCTACGGCTTCCACATCGTCTGGATCGAGCGCCGCATCGCCGGCCAGCCGCTACCCTTCGAAGCCGTGCGGCCACGGATCGCCGCCTGGCTCGACGAAAAGGTCCGCCGCATGGCGATCCAGCAATACATCACGATCCTCGCCGGACGCGCCGAGATCACCGGCGTCGAGATCGCGGCGAGCCCATCCCCCCTCGTTCAATAGGAGCCTGCCATGCAGCTCGGAGCCCTTCTGACGCGGCTGTCGGACGAAAACGACGCGGCCGTGGCGCTCGATGCATTGGGCGACGTCGTGCTGCTCGCGCAGATCCAGGAGATGGGCGAGCAGCATGACGAGACGCCGGGCGAGTACGTCGCCAACGCCTCGCGCCGCTACGCGGCGCAGGCCGGTGACGAGGACTGGTTGGCGCTGATGACCGCTATCGAGCGCGCCGATGATCCCGCCAGGGTCGTGCTCGGCAAGATGCTGCGCTGGGCTCTGGCGAGCGACGCGGCTCCCGCTCCGGCGACGAGCGGCGGCTGCTCATGCGGGTCCGGGGGCTGCGATGACCATCGATGAAGCGGCTGCCGCTGGTGGAGAGGGCGCTGGCAAGACCTTCGCCGACCCGATTCCGGCTGCGCTTCTCGATACGCCGATGGACTACATCCTGGTCGATCATGGCCGGCAGCGCAGCCTTTGCGACGCCTTTCGCCGCATCACCCGGCAGGGATATATCGATCGTGCCGAAGCCGACGCGGTCGTAAGATACCTTCGTCACGATGTCGATCTGCACCACCGTGACGAGGAGGAGGACCTCTTTCCTTCCCTGCTTCGCCGCGCTCCGCTGGAAGACAATCTCGGAGTGACGGTGTCGCGGCTCGTCGCGGATCATCGCCAGTCACGGACGATGATCGAGGCGATCAACACAATTCTGACCAAGCGGACGGGCCCGGGGCCCATCAGGCTGGGAGCGGCGGCACGCAAGCTCCTGCTTGCCTATGCGACCAGCGAGCATCATCACCTGGCGGCCGAGAACGGGATCGTCCTGGCAATCGCGCGCGTTCGGCTCACGCGGGGCGATCTCGCGACGATGAGCGCCACCATGAAAGATCGACATGGGATGGGCGCCTGATGTCGCGCACGCTCGATCATCTCTTCGATCGCAACGTCACCTGGGCCCAGTCCAAGACCCGGAGCGATCCCCATTTCTTCCGGCGCATGGCCGAGCAGCAGACGCCGCGCTATCTCTGGATCGGCTGCTCGGACAGCCGCATCACGGCCAACGACGTCCTCGGCCTCGATCCCGGCGAGGTCTTCGTCCATCGCAACATCGCCAATGTCGTCCACACCAGCGACATGAACATCCTCTCGGTGATCGAATATGCCGTCGAGCAATTGAGGGTCGAGCACATCATCGTCTGCGGCCACTATGGCTGCGGCGGCGTTCAGCGGGCGCTGGTGATGGAACGCGGCTCCATGCTGGACCACTGGCTTCAGCCGATCTCGATGCTCCACCGCAAGCACCGTGAGACCTTCGCGCTCATTCCAGATGACGCATGCCGCCTCGACCGGATGTGCGAGATCAACGTCGAGATGCAGGTTCGCCGGCTCGCACAGACACCAATCGTCGAGAACGCATGGGCGCGCGGCCAGGAGCTGAACCTCCATGGCTGGATCTATGCGATCGAGGACGGCCTGCTGCGTGACCTCGGTCCTCATCTATCGTCGGTCGAGCAACGCGATGCGCTGCCCTCGATCGATCATCGCGTCCTTCATCCCGTCGAAGCCGTGAGCGCACTGAGGCGCCAGGCCCTGGACGCCTTTGCAAACCTCGCCGCGGTCGAGCACTCCGATCCGCCCTGCTGCAGCGCTACCGGTCTCCACCCCCCCGGTCATGGTTGAACCCGAGACAAGAGCCACCCCGATGTCAGACATCATCACCATCACGGCCCTGATCTATACAGATAGCGATGCGGCGGACCGCGCCCTGCGCGACGTCGCCATGACGTTGATCGAGCGGGGTTTTCGGCTCGCCGGGCTGGTCCAGCACAACACGGCGCGCCCGGGACGGTCGCGCTGCGACATGGTCCTCGAGGAGCTTGCGAGCGGCGAGCTGATCGGCATCTCGCAAGATCGCGGGCCGCTGGCGCGTGGCTGCGCGCTTGACGTCGGTCAACTGCTGGGTGCGATGCAGATCGTGCGGGCGGCGCTCGACACGGGGCCGGACCTTGTCATCCTGAACAAGTTCGGCAAGACCGAAGCGGAGGGCGCGGGGTTCCGCCCCCTGATCGCCGAGGCGATCGAGGCCGGCCTGCCGCTTCTGATCGCCGTACCCTGGCGCAACATCGAGAGTTGGCGCCTCTTCTGCGGCACGATGGCGCGAGAGATCGACCTTGATCAACTCACGGTCGATGGGGCCAGTTTGTCCGACGCGCTAGGCCTCGGACACGGCTCAGACGAGGTCAGGGAACCCGCGAACCAACCGATTCTGGCGCTCTCGACACGCCACTGACAATCGAGACCAAAGCGCTTCTGTCCGACCGGTCATTGACGCTGTTGCAATCGAGGAAGGCCGCGCCATCCTGAAGTCGCGCTCCGAAGTGGTGGCCGATCGCAAGACCGGCCTCGCACTCGGCGAACGTATCCGCATCGGCCGCGACGACTTCACCGTCGTCGGCCTAACCGCGAACGACACCAGTTCGGGAGGCGATCCCGGGCTGGGAGGCGCGAGGGCTTGTCGAAGGCGGGCGCCAGCGGATCGTAGTGCGCGATCCGCATGGGC
Organism: Allobosea vaviloviae; assembly: GCF_001298265.1. Taxonomy (GTDB): domain Bacteria; phylum Pseudomonadota; class Alphaproteobacteria; order Rhizobiales; family Beijerinckiaceae; genus Allobosea; species Allobosea vaviloviae_B. The sequence goes on from NZ_LGSZ01000042.1 coordinate 59,606, forward strand.
TCTTCGCCATCGCCGAAACCGCCAAATCGTAATTGCTCATCTCATTTCCCGCTCGCCACCGGCTCGCCCGGCCGCCGCCTCAAGGGCTTCAACGAAAGAGGCGATGTCGTGTTGATGGTTCCGGCAGGCGTCCCGCACCGAATGGAAACGGCCGATCGGGCATCCCACACAGAGAAATCGGTGTCGGAGGAAAACGCGGATCGTGTCGGCCACTGCCGCATGACGTCGTCGACCGGCGTTTCGGGCTGGATGCTCGGCACGGTGAGATCCCCTGCTGGCCCCATCGTATGCTGCCCGCGAAGCTCGTCTTTGCGCCGGAGCAATGACCTGCCGCCGGGATCATCTAGCTTGATGCCATTCGGGTCGGCGGCATCGCGTGGCCTTCGCCACAGGGGCGGGTTTGAATGGCTTTGTTTCTGGCTGCGCTCACAGCCTTTCTGCTGTTCCACCTCGTGCCGGCCGCCCCCGCGATCCGGGGTCGACTGGTCGCAACGATGGGGCGTAGCGGCTACATCACGGCCTACTCCATCCTCTCCCTTGTCCTGATGGCCTGGCTCGTGGTGGCGGCCCGTCAGGCGGACGACATCGTTCTGTGGGAGACCCAACGCTGGCATTATCTGACGCCCTTCGTCCTGATGCCCTTTGCGCTCTTCCTCATCATCTCGGGACTAGTTCAGGGCACCCCGCTTTCGCTGAGCCTCCGGATCGGTGCCGATTTGCCGGCCATCGCCACGGTCACGCGCCATCCCGTGCTGTGGGGTTTGCTGCTGTGGGCCCTCGCGCATCTGCCGCCGAACGGCAGGCTGATCCCGGTGCTGCTATTTGGCGCCATGGCGGCGCTCGCCGCCATGGGCTTTCGCCGGCTCGACGCCAAGGCAAGGCTCAGAATGGGGCCGGACCGCTGGTCCCGGGTAGCAGGCAAGACCTCGATCCTGCCTTTTGCCGCCATGCTGGTCCGCCGGACAACGCCCGGTGCCGGCCGGGTGCTCGCCGTCCAGGCGTCCGCAGCTGCCGTCATCTACGCCTGGTTTGTCCTCTACGGCCACGCCTGGCTCATCGGCCCAAATCTGCGACACGGCTTGGAAGCGTTCCTCTAATGGACGGGTCAAGCCGCTATCCGCCGGCGCGTCCGCGAATCTCATTTATCGCATTTTAATTCTGACCGGCCGGTCTCAACTGCTCGCGTCGCAGCCGGGTTCGTGACTCGTTCGCCCGCTTTCAGCTTCTCGAGGCACCTGCCAAGCCCATCATCCTCGGACCCAGGCGCGCAGCCACCGGCACGCACCAAGCCTCATTGCAAAAATGCAATATCTCGCTGTTGTTCGTTTAAACGAACGTCGGATTATGGTCCGCTAAGCGGACAGTTGCGCAGCGGCAAGGCGCCCCCTTGCCCGCGCCAGCGAGGTCCTCGCCCAGAAATGTTCTTGTTTTGGTCTATCGCGTGCGTAAGGTCCGAGACATGGGATCGCCGCGCGTGGAAGAACCGACGCCTCAGGGAAGGGCCTCACGCTCGGCGAGCCATGCGACCCGTCGCGCGCGCTCGGCCTGCCACTGCCTCTCGGACCAGAGCCACAGCCGCGCGTCCCGCATAACGACGCGGACGCAGGAGGACGCCTCGGCGTCCAGGTGCGAGACGAGCGCGCCCGGCAGGAGGGTTCGGCCGGCCCCGTCCGAGGTCAGGCGCAGGTACCGGTCCATCGCGGCGAGCGCCAGTTCCCCGCGCTCCGTGGCGTCGGCCGTGTCGATCGCGCGTCGCACGGCGTCCATCGCCTGCCGACCATGCGGTTCCCATGGGAGCAGCTCGGCGAAGCGCCCTGTCTCGACGATCCCCAGGAGCCCGCCCTCCTGGTTGGCCAGCCAGGGCAGTCGGCTCCTCACGCTCACGGGGACGACGATCCGGCCCTTCGAGGCCAGGGGGACGACATCGGTCCAGACGTCGTGGCCCAGGGCGGCGACGGGATTCCAGCTAGGGGGGCGGCCGGTTTTCATGGGACGATATGGGAAAAAGAATGGAATGGTTTTGCACAGGTTATCCAACGGATGTAAACAGGGTCCAAGGCGATTTGCGCGGCCCGGGAGCCGCGCCGATTTGCGACTTGCCAGGTTCCCGGCCATCCTACGGGACGAAGATGGGAAAAAGTCGATGACCGCGATCCAGCACCTTCGGGAGACGCCCCCGCACCGGCAAGCCGTCGGCTGGTCGGCGGAGGAGTACGTCTGCTGGTCGCGGATGCAGGCGGAGGCCGGCCAGGCCCTCGACGCGATCGTCCGGCGCAAGGAGCTGGAACGCCGCGCCGGCGGCGGGATGTTCTGTTGGGGCGTGGGCAACGCGCCGGCGGTGATGACGAGCGCCCTGGCGCGGCTCGGCCAGCCCGTCGCCGCGGTCTTCTCGGTCATGAAGAGCCGGCCCAAGGCCATCGACCTCCGCCCTGGGCGGACGGTCGCCTGGCGGCGCTACGTCGACGCGAACGGCGCTGTCCGGGCGCTTCCCCCGCACGTCCTGGTGACGAGCCGCGCCGACGGCGCCACGGGGCCGAAGGAGCGCCACTTCGCGCTGATGTGCTGGTCCGACAGGCCCCTCGCGATCGAGCGCGGCGTACCGTTCGATCCGACCGCCTACCGGAACGCGGGCAGGACCGGCGCGCCCGTCGGCGCATCCCAGGTCACCGCGCTTTTGCGGCGCACCTCGCAGGGCGAGGGCGAGGCGGGCTACGAGGCAAACATCCGGGCCTGGCTGGTCGACAGCTACTGGGTCCGGCTGACCGACCCGGTGGAATGCCCGGCGGACCTTGACGGGATCGACGCATTGACCGACGGCTCGGTCGCCGAGTGGCGTTCGTTCGTCGATGGCGTCAGGGGGCCGATCGATCGGCCCGAGCACGCCCCGTCGCATGCGGGACTGCTGATCTAGACCGCCGCCCGGCGGATGGCATCGTCCAGGGAACAGCAGTGGATCCGGACTCCAAGGCCCTCATCAAGGAACTGAAGGACGCCGGGCTGAGCGATCAGGCCATCCGCGCCGCCTGGCCGTCCTGGTGGGACGACGACGCGGCGTCGAGCCCCTCGGCGCGGGCCGAGCTCAGGTTCTCGCTCTCCCGCAAGCTCGGGCTCTCGCCGCAGTCGCTGCTCGGCGAGCGCGTCGAGTTCGTCTGGCAGGACGACGCGCGCTTCAAGAACCTCACGGCCGGCGATGCCTTCCAGAGAGGGGCGCTCGCTTCGTTCGGCGTCGCCGTGGGCCGGCTGCTGCTGCGCGCGACGCCGGACGTTCGGCCGCTCGGGGGCATCGCCGCTTCCGCCCTCAGGGCCGCCGTGCTCTCCAATCGCCGCGTCGTCGACCTGGTCGGCCTGCTCTCGGCCTGCTGGGGCCTCGGGGTCCCGGTCGTCCACCTGCGGGTCTTCCCCCTGCGGGCCAAGTCGATGCGCGCGATGGTGGTCGAGGTCGACGGGCGGCACGCCGTGCTGCTCGGAAGGGACGCCGTCTATCCGGCGCCGATCGCGTTCACGCTCGCCCACGAGATCGGGCACGCGGCCCTCGGCCACGTCGGCGGCGGCAAGGCCCTGGTCGATGTCGGCGATCCCTCATTCGGCGGCGAGGACCGCGAGGAGCGCGAGGCCGACGCCTATGGGCTGGAGCTCCTGACCGGCTCGGCGGAGCCGCCGATCACCACGAACACCGACAACTTCAGCGCCAGGGGCCTGGCGCAGGCGTGCATCGAGGCCGGGCCTCCGCGCGGGATCGAGCCCGGCACGCTGGCGCTCTGCGTGGGGTACCTGCGCCGGGACTGGATCACGGCGAACGCCGCGTTGAGGCACGTCTACGGCGAACGGAAGCCGGTGTGGCGCGAGGTCAACGCGCTGGCCGACCGGGAGCTTCGATGGCAGGAGCTGGGCGAGGAATCCACCCACTACCTCCGCACCGTCATGGGCGCCGACGCTAGCTCGGAAAATGGGCGAATCCCTGCGCGACATGCTCGCGGCGCACCCGCTCGCCTGAGCACCCGCAAGAGCCACGACAGGAAGGGGCGTCCCGCTGCGGGGCGCCCTTTTGTCTTGAGAGGGAGGAGATGCAGCCGACTGGTTGTCACCCTCACGAACAGGACTTTTTCACATGACCAACAAACTCGAGTTCCAGGCGGTATCGCATGATGATCGCGAGATCCGCGAGCACGCCGATCCGATCACGGCGATCCTCGCCCGGCTTCATGACGACCCCGCGATCGCCGACATGGTAGCGCTGCGTCAGTCGAGGCCGGACCTGCGCGATGCCGCCGTTAAGGCCGAGGCCCATCGCAACGCTTACGGCTGGAGCGTCAGCCAGGATAGCGTCGGAACACTCGAATGCATCGCCCTTCTCACCATCGCCGGGGCACATGCCATGATCGTCGCGATCTTCCCGGTCGAGAGCCTTGACGACGTCGACGCGAAGGTCGCCATGCAGCCGAACCGGAAATGGCTTCAGAGCTGGCAAGGCAGCGGCGACTTCGTGCGCGGCCGCATCGCTCAGGCCGCCTTCAGTCCGGGTCAGCTCGCCGTGCCACGCCAGCCCGACGTCTCCGACCGGGAGAGTGCCCTCTACCCCTGGCCCGTCAGTGGGTTCGACCTCGAGGCCGAAGTCGCGAGCCTTCCCAACCGGAAAATCTACACGCCCGCGCAGCTGCCCGTGCTGGCTGCCTTCGCGGCTGAGGGGCTCGACATGAGGGCCGTGCTGGAGAAAGCGCGCGACTACTTCGCTGCGGCCGATCGCTTGTTCATGGAGGCGCTCCGACCGAGCCCGGCCATGCACCGGACGAGGCTCGCGGCCGAGGGCGCGCTCATCGCGGCGTACTTGGCGTGCTCACAGATCGCGGTCTGGCCCGCGCGGCGCGGGACTGGAGATCGTGACGCCAAGATCGCGGTCCAAGACCTCGTCAATGGGCGCGCGAAGACGGCCGATCCGCTGCACATGCAAGCGGCGATCCGGCACGGATTCACCTTTACCGGAACCGTCTCCCGGGGCGCATCGCATCTGTTCGTCGAGGCCCAGTTGGGTGAGTGGGCAGGGAACGTATAGCAAGCTCGGGCATCTCGTATCGCGCGTCGGCGTCTTTGCCGGCGCACGTGCACATCAGGGCCGTGGATGGCTGCGACGATCAATGCCGGCATGCCCACCACGCCGGCGTCTGGCAGGCCTTCAAGGCAGGGACTGCATGTAACGCCGCTCAGGGGGAGGCGCTCTTGTGATCCGCCCTCAGTCGCATTCAGAGCGCCGCGCAGGCCTAGTTAAAACGTAAACCGAACAGCCCGCCCGACTCGGTGGCGTCGGTCAGCTTCGTAGGGCATACGAAGGCGTCGACATCGAAGCCTGGGCGGAAACCATCCCGAGGAAGGGCGTCGGAATTCATGGTCACGATGTACTGGAATCCGACCGCAGCAGCATGATCTGCCCCTAGTTGAAGAGCCTTTGCGACCTGCCGCTCGTCGACGCCATCGAAGAGGTGGCTGTCGTGGATCAGAAACCCTGGGCCAAGGCCACGGCGCGTAGCCAGATCGGCGAGCATCAGATCGAAGCAGAAGATCTGCATGTTCGTGATGCCCTTGCTGCGCTGGGCATCGATGCGAACGTCAACGGTCGGCCCATTCGACGTCGCGCTGATCGTCAGGCTCCCGGCCTTCTCATACAGCGCGTTCGAAAGCTCTTCGAAAACGAGAATCGCTTTGGTGACCACGCCCTCGCGTTCATGAAGGTCGGTCTGCAGAGCTTTCAACAGGCGCGCCCGATCGATATCGAGCTCGGCCTTGGTGCTCTCGATCCGTTCTGCCGTGACGAGCCGCTGGCGCAGGCCTTCAGCATCGGCTTCGGCCCGCCCTGTCTCTTCCTGCAACTGGGCATAGTGGTCAAGCGCGCCACCGGACTGCAGGATGCCCATGAGCTGGCGGCGACGTTCATCAAGCCGGGCCCGTTCGAGCCCGCGCCGGGCAATGCGATCCTCGGCCGACTGAAGCTCGGAAGAAAGATGGGACCGGCGGTTCTGGACCACGGCCTCGTGGAACACGGCCACTTCTTCGAACCGGCGCCCCACTGAGCCAGGCAGCACCACCCCGGCCTCTTTGTAGAGGCGATCCAGGTTCGCGATCGCCGGGGCCTGCTCGCTGGCCAACGCGTTCTGGAGCTGGAGGATGAGCTCTCGGTCGATCGTGTTCTCATCATTCAGGCCGGATATCTGCCGCGTGATGATGGACGCCTCGCGTTCCATTTCCGCATATTCTGGAACGACGTTGAAGATCGCGATCTGCTCTCGCAGACGCTTTGCCCTTGCTTCGGCGATCGTCAGGCGTGTGCGGATATCGGCGGCCGTTCCGAAGTAGCGCCCCAGGCCGCCTTCCTTGGCGGCCTTGCGGAGTTCGGTCATTGCCTTTTCCTGCGTCCGCACCTCTTGGAGCTCCGAGGGGATGCGGGAATCAAGGCCTAGTAGGTATGAGACGGCGACCTGCTGGTCCCAGGGCTGCTGCTTGCTCGACTGCTGGGTCGGCGCCAGCAGACCCCCGCTATTCTGCCGCCGGGCGAAATAGGAAAACAGCGACCGGAATGACGGAGCAAAGCGATGGCGATCTTCTTCATCGGCATCGACGGGCAGCCCGAATAAGACCGCGCCGAGGAGCGCGCGCCACCTCTCGCTGGAAAACATCAAGTCGCCGGACTTCGCATCCAGCGACGGCTGAATGGGCCAAGGCGTAGTGTCCCCCTGGAGCATGATGCGCGAGGGCTTCTTGCCGGATCGACCGACGTCCACCGCACTGCCGCCGATGTCCACACGAGCTTCGAACGTCCACGGCGTCAGCTCCGGCGACCGGAAGATGCTATCAGCGTCGGCGTTGGCCCCAAACACGAAGTGAATCAGCTCGAGCAGACTCGTCTTGCCGGCGCCGTTGCGGGACTGGCGATCTGTCGCGCCTGCGCTCTTGTCCGCCAAGACGATGTTGAGCCCCGGGCCGAAGGTGAGGGACTTAAAGCTGGGGAGGTCGCTGCTGACACCGTGAATCATGTCGCGGCCTTCCGTATCAATCCACGCTCCAGATCGATGGCGCCGACGAGGAATAGCAGATCCAGAGCCAGGATGAACCAGTCGTAGTTGATCGACGCCGGCTCGCCGGCGTCACCACGACGGCGGCGCAGCTCGTCCCAGAGCCGTGACACCGTCATCGGCTCCCGCAGGCAGCCCAGAAGCTCCCCGCCAATCGTCAGGAGGGCTCTCTCGGGCCGGAGATGCTTGGTGGGCAGGATCATGCCGGCGTGCCTGAAGCGGCGTCCTCGAAAATGTCGCACCGCTCGAAGAAATAGGACATCACAGCTAGAACCGCAGCCTGACGTGATGGGGGGCCGCTCATGCCGCCGGCGAAAGACTGGAGCTCGCCGAAGATCTCGTCTGGGCCAAGTGCAACCGCCTTGAGCTTGGCATAGTGCTGCCTGAAAGCCTCTGCGATCTCCTCGCCGAAGCCCGGATCAGGCCATGCCGCGAAAAATTCTTCCACCAACTTCTCGCGCCGTCGACCCTGTCGCAGGAGGCCAGCGGCGTCGGTCGACAAGGCGTTGGCTTCGAGCTTTTCCGGCGACGGCGCCGTCAGGGGTGGTTCTGCTTCGGGTTCGCGCCGCTGGATGGCAGCCAAGACGGGGCTTAGCGCAGCGAAATCGAGCTTTTCCATCGTGCGCTGAGAGGGAACATCGCCGAACAGGTCCTGAAGCTGGTGGACCGCCAGGCGCATGGCGATCTCTCGCAACTCCGGATAGCCGATCACGTCGATAGCGACGGCAGGGTTCGCAGCGCGAAGATCGGCCATCTTCCGGTTTGCCTCAGCCGGTAGCCCTCGCATGTCATTGTGCACGAAGGCCCAGCGCCGCATGCGGGAGCCCCATTGCAACAGCGCACCATGAAAGTCTTCGTCGATCTTCGCGAGAAGCTGATCGAGCTTCATGGCATCAGGCGCATAGGACTGGAAGACCGTTCCATCGCTTCCGCGGTAGCCGTCGCACTTCAGGTCGCCTCTAGGGCCGTAAGGCCTCACGGGCTCGAAGTCCCCTGGAAACCCGTGGCCCATCACACGCGCAAAAAAAGTCTCGAACGCCTTCCCTTTTTCACGCAGGAACGCGTTCTCGAACCTCAAGCCATAGAAACTGATCTGCGTGTCGTCCAAATCAAGCCCGCCCAGAAACGGCATCTGAAGTAGCACTGCCTCGCCTCAAGCGCGACAGTTTCCCAAAGCGCACGCACGATCCCGACGCAACCTGCATGCTACACCGACAGCTCGACACCATGAGGCAGTAGCAGGCAGATATCCCCATCAAACCGTTCCTAAACGGCATAGCGGCGGAACCTCTTCATCGCCTTGGCCAACTCAGCAGTGGTCGGTCTTTCGTACTTGCGTCCGACCGATCCCGGCGTATGCCCGGTAATCGCGTCACGATATCTCTCCTCGATGCCGAAACTCGCGGCGATCGATTTCCAGGTGCCGCGCCAGCCGTGGTTCGGATCGACGTTTTCCCGGAGATCGGCCTTGCCGCGAATGAAGGTGGCGACACCTGATGCCCGGACCTCGGAGGCATCTCGCGATGCGGTCTCGGTGCGACCAGACACCTCGGGCGGATCGATGAAGAGAGGGCCCTTGCCGATGCTGCGGACGTAGTCGAGGAAGCCGATTTCAATGACGTGCTCGTGCAGGGGAACCGTTCGGTCCTCATCCATCTTCGTCTTGAAGAGGTCCATGACCCACACGGTGCCCTCCTTGCGAATATGGTCGGCCTCGAGGCTGACAAGCTCTTGGATGCGTGCGCCCGAGTATGCCGCGAGCCAGGGCGTCCAGCGGTTGCCGGCGGCGGACTTCGGATATCGACCCCCCATCTCGACCGCGTCAGCGGCCTTCAGGATCGAAACGATTTCCGCGTGATGGAAGCGCCTCTCGTGCTTCGTCTTCGCGGCCCTGGGCAGTTTGATCTTGAGGCCGTGGATCGGATTTTCCTTGATCCGCGCGCCGCCCTCATCCGTCATCGCGAAGTTCAACAACGACTGGACGGCGACGAGGTCGTTGTTCCTGACCGTCTTCTTGCTGATGCCCTCCTGGGTCGTGCGGTGCTTGATCCACGCGTTGACACGGTCTTTGGTCAGCGAGCGGAAGTCGGCATGGTCGTTGAAGGCAGACAGCTTCTCGATGGTCGACTGGTAGCGACGCAGCGTGGACGGCTTGACGAACTCCAGCATCGCTTCGCGCATCGCCTCGAAAAGCTGCGCGAGGCTCATGGCGCCATCATCATGGGAGGCTAGGGGCTTCGTGGCACGTGACGCCGCCATCGGAGGATGAGGGGGCTCGAATGGAGGAAAGTAGGCCGGCTTTTCTTCGTCGCTGAAATCGCCTTCGAGCATACGACCAAGCGCTTTGCTGCCGGCCAGCTCCGCTCGCCGAAACTCCCAGATGAGGTGCGGACGGCTGGCGTCGTCCGGCTGAACACCCTTCAGTGCGATCGCAGCATCGACACGGGCGCCGTATCGGCTCTCGAGAGCCATCGCTTCCTTCTCAGCCGAGAAGACGCCCGGAATCACCGCTGCCAAAATGGCGATGAAATCGGCTCCCTGTTCATCGAGAAGGCCTTCCAGCCACCCTTCGAGGGCTGCCTGTTGCTCTTCGGCGCTAAGATGAGGGTACGCGGCAAGAAACTGGTCGAGCTGGGAGTTCATCAGCTCGCGACGGGTCACCGCTGAAGAGTCGTCGATCTCACTGATTCGCGCACGGTAGGCGTCGGCCGACAAAGCGACCACCTGGCGTTTCGAGAGTGGCGTCGGACCCGCTTTGAGCGCCTTCCAATGCTGGAGCAGGGCCTCATGAGCTTCCGCGTAGCGCAGGGCCGCCTCATCGGGATCGGATGTGCGGAGACTGACTTCGACGTAGCCGGCGCTGATGGCTACCGGCGTGCGCCTGCCCGCGATGGGCAAGACGACGTGTCCGCGTGCCTTATCGGCGATCTCGGAGGGAACACGGACTTTGAGGAGCCAGTTGGCGCTGGATCCCCGCTTGCCATACGTAGAGCCATTGAGTGAGCTTCCTGAGTGAGAGTGAATCTCACGGAAACCCTCGTTTTCACTTAACCCCCTGCGATCAAACAGGAAGAAAAGTGGTGCCCAGGAGAGGACTCGAACCTCCAGTAGAGCTACCTAAATACTGAATTATAAAGACTTTTTCGACTTCCGCTTGGGTTGCTGTGTGAAAGGCAAATGTGAACTGCAGAGGGCGCTGATCATAGCGTGGCGACACCCCAAATCCAGACAATTCAGCATCCATCGCGGCGTCAACTCCGTCGCAATCGACCAGAAAAGAGCTCGTCGCCCGCGCGGCGACCAATCGAGCCAGCGCGTATTCGGATTGCCCGTGTCAGCCGTGCTGCGTCTTTTTCGCTCGAGCCGCCAGCACAGCTCTTGAGGCGTTCTCGCGACGGCTTCGTCTTCGCTACGACATTGGGGCCCCGCACCAGACACGCCAGGAACGGGGCCAGTTCTGTCGGCGCGGCCTGGAAGGGCGCCCTCTAGAAACCGATGGCCTCTCAAAAACGCTTGCTGGACAGCACATCGAACGTCTTGCCGATCGTCGCGAGTGCCCTATCGTAATCGGCCAGCGACAGGCAGGCGATCAGCGCGTCGATGATCGCGAGCTGGGCGATCCGGCTCGTCATCGCCTCGGTGCGGAACTGAGTTTCGCGCGCCATCGTGTGGAGCACGATGTCGGCATAGGCGAGCAGCGGCGACTTGCCGTAATTGGTAATGCAGATCGTGGTCGCGCCGGCCTCGCGGGCGAGCTTGGTCGCGGTCACCGTCTCATGCGTGCTGCCGGAGTGCGAGATGGTGAGCGTCGCCACATCCGGGCCGGTGAGCGAGGCGCTGATCGCCTGAACGTGGGAATCGACCACTACCTTCGATTCGATCCCAATGCGCAACAAGCGGTAATTGGCGTCCTCGGCGATCGGCGCGGCGCTGCCGATGCCATAGAGTTCGACGCGCCGCGCCTTCAGGATCGCGGCGACGGCCGCCTCCATCGCCGGCGTGTCGAGCACCCTCATGGTGTCGTGCAGCGCCTGAAGATCGCTGCGGAACACCTTCTCGATCACCGTGCCCGTATCGTCGGTGCGGACGAGGTCCTCGTGGATGAACTGCACCGGCTGCACGAGATCGCGGGCGAGCGCGATCTTGACCTGCTGGAAGCCGCGCGCCCCGATCTGCTGGCACAGCGCGATGACACTGCCCTCGCTTGCTCCGGTGCGCTCGGCCACTTCGGTGACCGACATGTGCACGACCTCGGCCGCATTCGCGACGAAGAAATCCGCGATCCGCGCCGCTGTCGGCGGCAGGTTGGCCCGCAGTGTCCGGAGCCGGTCGAGCGCGCCCTCGGGCGCGGCCAACCCGGCTTTGCGCTTCTCGGCGCCGGCCTCGGCGGGCGAGGCTTCGCCAGGCCTCGATTGCGTGTCTCTGGGCCCGGGCGCACTCATGCGGTCAAGGCAACCATGCCGGCCTGCGCGCGGCAAGGGACGCCCTCGCCCCAGCTCGGATAAACTCCGCCGCGCAGTTCGAAATAGCGCAGGCCGATGCGGCGCGCGCCTTCGCCATCCGTCGCGGGGTTGTCGCCGACCATCATCACCGCGTGTCGGGGCAGGCCCAGCAGCGCGAGACCAGCCTCGAACAGGACAGGCCCGGGCTTGCCGACGATGCGGTGCGGCACGGGGCCGGTGCAGGCGAGGATGGCGGCGAGCAGCGCGCCGGTCTCGGGCACCACGGAGCCATCGGGCCCGGGATGGACGTGATCGGGATTGGCGACGACGAACTCCGCGCCGTCGCGCAGGGCGTTGGCGGTCTGCGTCAGCCGTCGATAGGAGAAGTGCCGGTCGCGCCCGAGAAAGACGACATCGGGCCGCTCGGTGACCGGCTCCAGCCCCCGTTCGCGCGCATAGAGGCACAAGCTCCGGCTTGCCAGCATCGCGATGCGCGCCCGGGGCCGCCGCCTTGCGATCTCGTCGAGCGCCATCGTGCCGGCCAGGACGATCCGGCGCGGCGCCACGACCAGGCCCATCCGGCGCAGGCCGCGCGACAACTCCAGGGGCGTGTGCTCGGCGTTGTTGGAGACGATGACGTAACGGCAGTCGAGTTCATCCAGGAACGCCGCCGCGCCCGGCAGGGCGTGGCCGCCGCGAACCAGCGTGCCGTCGAGATCGACGAGGCAGCCGCGAATATCCTGAAGCGAGCGCACCGCGCGAATCCAGCTTGGCTGATAAGGAGCGCCCTGCATGAACTGAGTTTTTCTCAGTGTCAAATCAGTATACGATGAGCTTGTTTCATTCTGCTGTCATGAAGCGCGGCCTACAAACCGGCATCGCAGCCCAGCAGCAGAGGGGACGTCATGCTCGAATTCCTCGGCGGCCGGATGCTGCGGATGGCGATCACGCTCTGGGCCATCGTCTCGGTCGTCTTCATCGCCACGCGTCTCACGGGTAACCCGATCGACTTCCTGATGCCGGACGGGCTCGACGCCGCCTCGCGCCGCGAGATGATCGCCTATTGGGGCCTCGATCGGTCCCTGCTCGAGCAGTATGGCCGGTTCTGGCGCTCGCTGCTCTCCGGCGATTTCGGGCTGGGACTGATGGAGCGTCGACCGGTCGCGACGATCTTCACGGAGCGGCTCTGGCAAAGCGCCTCGCTGCTGCTCGCGACGCTGGCGCTGACCATCGCCGTCGGCGTCCCGACCGGAATCCTGGCCGCGCTCTGGCGCGGACAGGCGCGCGGCTCGGGGCTGCTCTTCATCGCGTTTCTCGGCTACGCCATCCCGAATTTCGTGCTCGCGATCCTGTTGCTGCTGGTATTCTCCTACACGCTGCACTGGCTCCCGAGCGCAGGCTCCGCCTCGCTGGCGCATTATCTGATGCCCACGGTCGCGCTGTCGGCCTATTTCGTCGCGGCGCTGGCGCGCTACACCCGCAACGCCATGCTCGACGTCCTCTGCGAGGACTACATGCGCACGGCCCGCGCCAAGGGCTTGCCCGAGCGCGAGATCATCCTGCGCCACGGGCTGCGCAACGCGCTGATCCCGGTCATCACCGTGCTCGGCCTGCAGATGACCACGCTCGTCTCGGGCGCCGTCGTCGTCGAGACCGTGTTCGCCTGGAACGGCATAGGCGACCTGCTCGTCGGCGCGACGCTGCGACGCGACTACCCCGTGCTGCAGTTCGGCGTCCTCGTCGTCGCGAGCGCCGTCATCCTCGTCAACCTGCTGATCGACATGGCCTATGCGCTGGTCGATCCGCGCGTGCGACTGGCCGGGAGCTAGAACCGCCATGGCCGATGTCCTCGACAGCAAGCGCGTTCTGGCCCAGCCCCCGCGGCGCCTGCTGCGCTGGCCGCGCGGCGTGAGCCCGCTGGTCGCCGCCGCCGGGCTGCTGGCGCTCACGCTCGTTCTGCTCGCGGTCCTGGCGCCTGCGCTTGCGCCGTTCGATCCCGACCAGCAGAAGCTGCTGGCCCGCCTGAGGCCGCCGCTGGGCTTCGAGCGCGCCAACCCAGCGCATTGGTTCGGCACCGACCAGCTCGGGCGCGACCTGCTCTCGCGCTGTCTCTACGGGCTGCGGCTGACGCTGGCGCTGGCCTTGTTCGGTACGCTGATCGGGCTCGCCATCGGCGTCTCGCTCGGCCTCGTCGCGGGTCTGCTCGGGGGATGGGTGGACATGCTCGTTATGAGCATCGTCGACATCAAGCTGTCGCTGCCCTTCACGCTGGTCGCGCTTCTGGTCGTCGCGCTCGCGGGCACCGACACCGCGGTGCTCATTTGCGTGCTCGGCATCGCCTATTGGGCGCATTTCGCCAGGCTCGTGCGGGCGCAGGTCATGGCCTTGCGCGAACTGCCCTTCGTCGAGGCCGCCCGCGCCGCCGGCGCCACGCGCTGGCACATCGCCACCGTCCACATGCTGCCCAACATCGTCTCGCCCGTAGTGGTGATGGCGAGCCTCAACTTCTCCAACCTGATCCTGCTCGAATCCGCCCTCTCCTTCCTCGGCCTCGGCGTCCAGCCGCCGACCGCCACGCTCGGCTCGATGGTCGGACAGGGGCGCGACTACATGGCCTCCGCGTCCTGGATCGTCGCCGTCCCCGCCATGCTGATCGTCCTCGTCAGCCTCGCCGCCATGCTGCTCGGGGATTTCCTGCGCGACCGCTTCGACGTGCGTCTGCAGGAGCGCTGACGCAACGCCCTCATGCCTGCCACCCCTCCCGCTCGTCTTTAAAAAGGGCCCATCCCATGCTGAAAACCCTGCTCAAGACCGCGCTCGCCACAGCGCTCGCCAGCACCGCCCTCACCGGCCTCGCCGCGGCCCAGGAGCTGAAGGTCGGCGTCCAGAACATGGCGCCCTGGCTCGATCCGGGCCGCGACTTCTCCAATGTCGGCTCGCAGTTCTATTTCAACGCCTTCGATCCGCTGATCGGCAAGGATCCGTCCAAGGCCGAGAGCGTCTGGCAGCCCGGCATCGCCACGAGCTGGACGCAGGTGTCGCCGACCACCATCGAGCTGAAGATCCGCCAGGGCGTGACCTTCCACAACGGCGACCCGATGACCGCCGAGGACGTGGTCTTCTCCTTCGACCGCATCATCAACTCGACCTTCCCGCCCTACACCGTGCGCAAGCGCGACACGCTGCCCAACATGGCCAAGATCGAGGCGGTGGACGCCGAGACGATCCGGATCACCGCGACGAAGCCCGAGCCGTTGTTTGAAACCCTGCTCAACGTGCAGCAGGGCATGATCGTGCCGAAGAAATACATCATGGCCCTGACCGGCGACCCGAATGTCGCCGAGCCCAGCGATTTCGAGGCCTTCGCGCTCAAGCCCGTCGGCACCGGCCCCTACAAGATCAGCGAGTTCATTCCCAACCAGCGCCTGGTCTATGAGCGCCATGACGGGTTCTGGGGCGAGAAGGCCCCCTTCCAGAAGGTCACGGTCCAGCGCATTCCGGAGCTGTCGGGCCGCCTGACCGCGCTGAAGAACGCCGAGGTCGACCTCGTCACCAACATCCCGCCCGACCAGCTCGACCCGATCGCATCCGATGCGAAGCTCAAGGTGGAGGGCATGCAGACGCCGCTCTTCCACGTCGTCATCTTCAACACCCAGAACCCGAAGATGGCGAACCCGAAACTGCGCCAAGCCCTGTCCTACGCGATCGACCGCAAGACGCTGAACGAAGCGCTCTGGTACGGCAAGGCGAAGGTGCCGACCTCGCATACCTTCGCGCAGTTCGGCCCGCTCTACATGCCGGAGCTCGCCACCTTCGAGTACGATCCGGCCAAGGCGAGGGCGCTGCTGAAGGAAGCCGGCTATGACGGCATGCCGATCCGCTACGACATCCAGGCGGCCTACTACACCAACGGCCTGCTCGCCGCCCAGGCGATTCAGGAGATGTGGGGCGCCGTCGGCGTGAAGACCCAGCTCAACGTCACCGAGCAATGGACCGGCTCCGACCCGACCATGATGGCGCGCGGCTGGTCCAACCCGATGTATTTTCCAGATCCCGCCGGCGCCTTCGGCATCATGTGGGCGCCCACCGGCAACTCCGCCTCGGAAGGCCGCTTCAAGGCCGACGACGCCTATATCGCGCTGTGGGAGAAGTTCCGCTTCTCGACCGACCTCGCCGAGCGCAAGCAGGCCTATGCCGGGCTGATGCAGGCGATCAAGAACGATCCGCCGGTGCTGCCCCTGTACCAGCCTTACGAGTCCTACGGCATGAAGCGCTCGCTCGCCTGGCGTCCGCTTCCCGGGCACATCCCCTATGTGCTCGACTTCCGCGCCGGCCGCATCACGCTGGCTGCCCGCTGAGCCCGACCCGGGAGGGGCCGGCCGCGCCGGCTCCTCCCTTTCCCGCCTTCCGTTCCCAGCGAGCCCACCATGAGCAAAGCCATTCGTCTGGCGTTCGTCGCCGATATCCATCACGGACAGGACAGCTTCACCAAGCTGGGCACGCACGCCCTGGGGCTGATGTCGGAGTTCAGTCGCTTCGTCGCAGAAGCGCGCCCTGACGCCGTGATCGACCTCGGCGACCGCATTTCCGACGGCGACCATGCGACCGATCTGCGGCTCGAGCAGGAGGTCGCGGAGGCCTTCGGGCCCATCGGCGCCCCCCGCTATCATCTCTGCGGCAACCACGATCGCGACCACCTGACGGTCGCCGAGAACGAGGCGATCCTTCGCCAGCCTCTCGGCCATCGTGTCGTCGATCTCGGCGGCTGGCGGCTCGTTCTCTGGGCAGCGGATTCCCGCATTCACCGTCCCGGCGGATTCGTGCTGCGGGAGACCGACCTGCTCTGGCTGGCGTCGACCGTCGCCGCCGCCGACCGGCCGCTGGTGATCGTCAGCCATGTGCCGATCTCCGGGCATGCCCAGACCGGAAATTACTATTTCGAACGGAATCCCGCGTTCTCGACCTATCCGGGCGCCGAGCGCGCCCGGGCTGTGTTGCGCCGCGCGAGCGTGCCCGTGGTCTGCGTGTCCGGCCATGTGCACTGGAACACGCTGACGACCGTCGACGGTATTCCACACCTCACGCTGCAGTCGCTGACCGAGAGCTTCACGACGATGCCGGAGCCCGCGGCCGCCTGGGGCCTTCTCGAACTCGACGAGACGATCGCCTGGACGGTGTTCGGGCGCGACCCGTTCACAGCTCGGATCGAGGCCGCACAGACGCAGCGGCGTTGGATGACGCCACTCCAGCCCTTCGACGAGCATCCGGAGCTGCGCCTGGCCCGTCTCACCCTCGCAGCCGAGTAACCGAAAAACCGAAGCCTGTGCGCAGACGGGCCTGCAGCTCAACGCGGCGTCATCAGCAGTCCGTAATCCCGAGGAGCCGTGAGTGACCAGCAGAAACGTTCGGCTCATCGCCGTCAACCAATGGCGCGCCGACTTCGTGCCGCATCTGCAGCGGGCGCGCGGGCAACGTCCTGTTGTCAATGTCGGTCGGATTCCAGGCCACCGTGGCGGAGCAAAAGCAGGCGAGTCGCGCTGGATCGCGGATATGGCAAGGGTGCCGATCGGAGCCCCACGGCTCTGAATCCGGTGTAACGTGGGTTTTCGATGATTTCTGCCATGTAGGCTTTGTTTCGGGCGGCCTTGCTTCTTCAGAGCTTGAGGCTTCGTTTGTCGTCGAGCGCCTTGAAGATGTTGAAAGCGAAGTGGCGGACGCTGGCCCTGTTGGCGGGGCCGTGCCCGGTTGTGGATCGGGCGCGATCCTCGCCGAATACTGCCGGTTAATGAGACCGCCCCGTTGAACGAATGCCGCCTCAAACAGCCTGCAAAGCTAGAGCAGCGCCGGCTGCTGCCGCGCGCTGCCTAAGCTCGTCAGCCGGTCGAGCGCCTCCCAACCCTCATGGTCACCACGGAGCTTTCAAATGGCCGCGGAGTGGTGTCAGTCGCCTTACTCCGAAATGCGACCGCCGCGCGTGATGATCGCTTCGACACGCTTCTCCGGAAACAGTTGCGGCGGCATCGGCAGCCGTGTCGGTGCGACATCCTGGTGGTGGACCACGACATTCCCGCCCCCGATCAGCACGATCGCAACCGCAATCGGCATCATCGTGCGCGTTAGGGTGCCGGCGTGATCCGCTTGTTGGAAGTCCTGATTGTAGTGCAGCGCCCCGACATTGGTGAACGGAAGGCCGCGCCATAGTCCGGAGCAGGTGCGATGCGTATGACCGGCAATGATCTGCCGCACATCGCCATGGGCCATCAGCTTCTCATGGAACTGTGCCGCATCGTTGAGGCCGATCGCGTCCGCTCGCATAGCCGTCCTCGAACGTGTCGAGGAAGACGAGGCGACCCTCCGGCGTGTCCAGAACGGAGTGGACGAAGCCGTCCGGACCCGTCGCATGTAGCCGAAACAGGCGCCGGAAGGTATCGCGGTCGTCGTGGTTGCCGATCAAGACCTTGAGCGGGACGTGGATGCGCGTGAGCCGCTCCTCGAGCTGTCGGTAGGCCGGTTCCGCGCCGTGATCGGCGAGATCGCCGAGCCGCACGCAAAGATCGGCGTCTGCATGGTGGGTCGAGAGGTAGTCGATCGCCAGGTCGAGCCGCGCGGCCGGATCGAGGCCCTTTGACGTTTCGCCCGGTCCAACGAGATGGATATCGGAGATGACGGTGATTTTCATATTGCGGAGGCTCCTCGAGAAACGATCGGCTCAGGCGTCGAGCCGCCGGCCGGTGGCGGCGTGGAACAGGTGGATTGCGTCGGGCTTGAATCGGGGCCGAACTCGCGCCCCGAGCGCGGGCGCAGTGGAGCGCGCGACCTTACCGACGACCCACCGGCCATCTCGGGCCGCATGGATCAGGCATTCGGTGCCGAAGCACCTTCACGCCCTCGATCACGTGAGCGGACGGATCGGCATCGGCCGGTTCGAACCCGACATCCTCGGGGCGCACGCCGACGGCGATTTGGTCCCCGGCCTGGTCGATGGGCGGCATCGGGTTGCCGGCGACTGTCCAGCCACCGGCGCCGGCGGCGGCGGGCGCCAGCACATTCATGCCGGGCGTGCCGATGAATGTGCCGATGAACAGCGTGGCCGGTTTCTCGAAGATCTCGATCGGCGTTCCGGTCTGCTGTACGTGGCCGTCCTTCATGATCACGATCCGGTCGGCCATGGTCATGGCCTCCACCTGGTCGTGGGTGACGTAGACGGTCGTGGTGCCGAGCCGGCGCTGCAGCGCGCGGATCTCGGTCCGGGCCGTGTTGCGCAACTGGGTGTCCAGGTTGGACAGCGGCTCGTCGAACAGAAACACCTTTGGCGAGCGGACTATGGCGCGACAGACGGCGACGCGCTGGCGCTGGCCGCCGGAGAGCTCCCGCGGCTTGCGCTCCAGCAGATGGCCGATCTCCTCGAGATCGGCGGCTTCCCGGACCCGACGTGCAATCTCGGCCTTCGATGTGCCGAAGGAGGTGCCGCCGAGATCGCCGGTGATGATGTCGGGAAATCCGGCCGCCCGCGCGATCGCGGCCGCGGCGATGACGCCGGCGGCCGGGCCCGACAGTGCGGTGCGGATCGAGAGCTTGCAGGCGGTCGCGGTCGACATCACGCCGCTATTGCTCTGGACGATGTGAAAGCGGCCGATGAAGCCGTCTACCGCCAGCGCGTCCTCGAGCCGCTCCAGATAGGAGCCGACGACGGGCTGGAGGGGCGCGTTAAGCGCCGTCGTCGAGGCCCGCTCGAACTCCCGGATCTCGGGCAGGATCGCGCTGGAACAGGCGATATGGGCGTTGGGCCAGACCTCGCGGGCGGCGGCGAGCGCTGCGCGCTCATTGGCCGGGTTGGCGTAGGCGTTGATGAAGACGATGGCGAGCGCCTCGCAGTCCTGCGCAGCCAGCCTCCGGGCGGCCGCGCGCACGGCGTCGAGATCGACAGCACGTCGACCTGCCTCAGATTCGCGATGACCTCGATGGGTTGATCGACTGGAGGCCAATCGCATTGCTGCTCGTCGACTGCGGCTACCCGCGCACAGGTCTCCTGGAGGGAGCCGATGCCCGGCGCGACCGGTCTGCCCC
The DNA here is from genome assembly GCF_001298265.1 of Allobosea vaviloviae. Classification (GTDB taxonomy): domain Bacteria; phylum Pseudomonadota; class Alphaproteobacteria; order Rhizobiales; family Beijerinckiaceae; genus Allobosea; species Allobosea vaviloviae_B. The sequence goes on from NZ_LGSZ01000042.1 coordinate 79,176, forward strand.
ATTCGTTCAGGCCGAAGCAACAATCTCGCGGGAGAAGATCTTGCCGGGGTTGCAGAGGCCGGCTGGATCGAGTGCCAGCTTGATCGCCCGCATCGCCGCGAGATGGGCCGGCGCATGCATACGCAGGAGCCCGTCGCGACGGATCAGGCCGATGCCGTGCTCGGCCGATACCGTCCCGCCCAGGCCGAGCGCGACGGCTTCGATGGCCGCAGTCAAGGCGTCGTGGCGCGAGGCGAACGCCGCCGCATCGCCGTCCCGCGGCGGTAACACGTTGAAGTGAATGTTGCCGTCGCCGACATGTCCGAACGGCGCCGGGCGGCAGCCGGGCGCGATCGCCTCGACCGCGAGACAGGCGCGCTCAATGAACCTCGGGATCTCGGCCACAGGCACCGCCGTGTCGCCTTTCAGCGCGCCCGGCGTCTCGATCATCCCGGCTGCGATCCCTTCGCGCCGCCGCCACATCGCCTCCCGCTGCGATTGGCGGGCGGCGAGCGTGCCGTCGGTGACGATCCCCTCGGCTAGCCCGACCTCGACCAGTGCGACCATTGCATCCTCCGTCGCGAAATGGCGGCTGGCGCTCTCCGGCTTGTGAAGGACCCGCCACGGGGACGGCAAATTC
>NZ_LGSZ01000029.1 GCF_001298265.1 Allobosea vaviloviae
CGACCCGGAGCCGGCGCGGCTGTGCAACCCAAACCAGCTCCGCCGCGCCGCCTCCTGACCGCCACAGCTCATCAAGGGGTCAATATTGGACGCCGATCGGGGGGCAACATTGCGCGCCGTTTGACAGATCTGGGCGTCAGACCGTGATTCCATCGCCGTCATGGGCGGCGATGGAGGGGCTTGGATGCGGCCGAGGGAACCGGTGGAGAGCGGTCAGCGTGATCTGTTCCGTGCGCGGCTCGACCAGATCATTGCCCTCGACCATGCCTTGGTTCGGCTGGCGCGGACGATTGACTGGAGCTTCCTGGAACGGTCCTTCGGCGCGGTCTACACCGACGCCGCCGGTCGCCCGCCGCTGCCGACGCGGCTGATGGCGGGGCTCGCCATCCTCAAGCACATGCACGACCTGTCCGACGAGGCGCTGTGCGAGCGCTGGGTCGAGAACCCGTATTTCCAGTTCTTTTGCGGCGAGGAGTTCTTCCAGCACGAACTGACCTTCGAGCGCTCCTCGCTCACCCGCTGGCGTCAGCGCATGGGCGAGGAGCGGTTGGCCACCCTCGTGCAGGAAAGCCTGACAGTCGCCGTCAAGACCGGTGCGGCCAAGCCCGCCGACTTCACCCGCGTCATCATCGACACCACGGTGCAGGAGAAGGCGATCACCTTCCCGACCGACGCCAAGCTGATGCACACAGCCCGCCAGCGCCTGGTGCGCCTGGCGAAGAAGGCGGGCGTCGATCTGCGCCAGAGCTACGCGCGGGTCGGCACGCACGCGCTGATCGCGCACCAGCGCTACGCCCACGCCAAGTAGTTCAACCGGGCGAACCGGGCGCTCAAGGCGATCCGCACCATGCTCGGCCGGGTCATCCGCGATATCGGCCGGCGCATCCGGGGCGAGGCGGACCTGGAAGCCGCCTTCGCCCTGCCGCTCTCGCTCGCCCGCCAGGTCCACGCCCAGGACCGGCGCCAGCGCGGCCAGAAGATCTATTCGCTGCACGCGCCCGAGACCGAATGCATCGGCAAGGGCAAGGCCCACAAGCCCTACGAATTCGGCGTCAAGGTGTCCGTTGCCACCCCGCTCGACCGCTGTAAGGGCGGCCAGTTCGTCGCCCATGTGAAGGCCATGCCGGGAGCCCCTTACGACGGCCACACGCTCGCCACCGTCATCCCCGCGATCGAGGAGAGCACCGGCGCTCCGCTTCAGCGCCTTCTCGTCGACCGCGGCTACAAGGGCCACAACGCGCCCGAACCCTACCGCTTCAAAGTCTTCATCCAGGGCCAGAAGCGGCGCGTCACCGCGGCCATCAAACGCCAGCTCCGGCGCCGCTCCGCCGTCGAGCCGGTCATCGGTCACCTCAAGAACGAGCACCGCATGACCCGCAACCGCCTGGCCGGCTCCCACGGCGACGCCGCAAACGCCGTCCTCGCCGCCGTCGGCTACAACTTCCGGCTCCTGCTCAAATGGCTCTGGCTTCTGTGCGCCCTCAGCCTGACCAGGCTCGCCGGCACAAACGCTCCAGCCATGTCGCGTCAAGGCGCCTGATCACCGTTCTTCACGGACGACTACCTCCTGAAAACGCAGCCAGAACATGCTTTGCTGAAGCATGAGATTGGTATGCGGAGCAGTGGGTAATTTCGTCGGTGTCGCTCGAAAAATCCAACATAGAGGCTACCCAAGTTCTTTCGTGAGCTCCGGCAGAACCGAGAAGAGGTCGCCGACGAGGCCGTAATCGGCCACCTGGAAGATCGGCGCTTCCTCGTCCTTGTTGATGGCGACGATGACCTTGGAGTCCTTCATGCCGGCGAGATGCTGGATCGCGCCCGAGATGCCGACCGCGATGTAGAGCTCGGGCGCCACGACCTTGCCGGTCTGACCGACCTGCCAGTCGTTCGGAGCGTAGCCGGCGTCGACCGCCGCGCGCGAGGCGCCCATGGCGGCGCCGAGCTTGTCGGCGACGGGTTCGATCACCTTGGTGAAGTTCTCGGCCGAAGCCAGCGCGCGGCCGCCCGAGATGATGATCTTGGCCGAGGCCAGCTCGGGACGGTCGGACTTCGCGACCTCCTCGCCCTTGAAGCTGGAGGAGCCGGGGTTCTCGGCGGCAGAGACTGCCTCGACCGGGGCCGAGCCGCCTTCACCGACGGCCGGGAAGGAGGCGGTGCGGATGGTCAGCAGCTTCTTGGCCTCGCCGGATTGCACCGTCTGGATGGCGTTGCCGGCGTAGACCGGGCGCTCGAAAGTGTCTGGCGAGACGACCTTGGTGACGTCCGAGACCTGCATCACGTCGAGCACGGCCGCGACGCGCGGCAGCACGTTCTTGCCGGTGGTCGTGGAGGGCGCGACGATGGCGTCGTAGCCATCCGCGAGCTTGACGATCAGCGCCGCGAGCGGCTCGGCCAGCGCATGGCCGTAGGCTGCGTCGTCCGCCAGCAGCACCTTCTCGACGCCTGCGAGCTTGGCAGCGGCATCGGCGGCCGCCTTGGCGCCCTGGCCGGCGACGAGGATGTGGACGGGGGCGCCGAGGGCCTGCGCCGCGGTCAGCGCCTTGGCGGTGGCGTCCTTGACGGAGACGTTGTCGTGTTCGGCGATCAGGAGCGTGGTCATCAGATCACCCCGGCGGTCTTGAGCTTGGAGACGAGTTCGGCGGCGTTGGCCACCTTGATGCCGGCGGAGCGGCCGGCAGGCTCGGCCGTCTTCAGCACCTTGAGCCGCGGGGCGACGTCGACGCCGAGCGTCTCGGCCGTGGTCTCGTCGAGGGGCTTCTTCTTCGCCTTCATGATGTTGGGCAGCGAGGCGTAGCGCGGCTCGTTGAGGCGCAGATCGGTGGTGACGATCGCCGGAAGCTTCAGGCCGACCGTCTGCAGGCCGCCATCGACCTCGCGGGTGACGTCGATCGAGCCATCGCCGACGGCGACCTTGGAGGCGAAGGTGCCCTGCGGCCAGCCGAGCAGGGCGGCAAGCATCTGGCCGGTCTGGTTGCAGTCGTCGTCGATCGCCTGCTTGCCGAGGATGACGAGGCCGGGATTCTCCTGCTCGACCACCTTCTTGAGGAGCTTGGCAACGGCGAGGGGCTCGACCGTGCCGTCGACCTTCACGAGGATGCCGCGGTCGGCGCCCATGGCGAGGCCGGTGCGGATCGTCTCGGCGGCCTGCGCCGGGCCGATCGAAACCACGACCACTTCCGTCGCCTTGCCCGCTTCCTTCAGCCGCAGCGCTTCTTCGACCGCGATCTCGTCGAAGGGGTTCATCGACATCTTCACATTGGCGAGCTCGACGCCCGAACCGTCCGCCTTCACGCGGATCTTCACGTTGTAGTCGACGACCCGCTTTACGGGCACCAATATCTTCATCGCCATTTTTCCAAGGATGTCCGAGGTTCGGGTCGTCAGCCGCCGACGTGATTGACGTATTTGTGGTGAACGTAACCGGCGAACCCCTCTAGTCCGCCTTCGTACCCGTAGCCGCTATCTTTGACGCCGCCGAACGGTGCCTCGGTGTGCGAAACGGCGAAGGAATTGATCCCCACCATGCCCACCTCAAGCTCCTCCTGAAGGCGAACAGCCGTGCCGGCCGAACGGGTGAATGCGTAACCGGCCAGGCCGACCGGGCTTTGGTTGGCCAGAGCTATGCCCTCGTCCAAATCGTCGAAGGTCGACACGATCGCGATAGGGCCGAACGGTTCGGTCTGCATCGCAAGCGCGTCGCCAGCGACGGACGTCAGCAAGGTCGGCTGGAAGAAGTAGCCGCGATTGCCGATCCTGTTTCCGCCGGTCACGACCTCCGCACCGCGCGAGCGTGCGTCGTTCACGATGTCCTGCATCGCCAACAGTCGCCGCTCGTTCGCCAGAGCTCCCATGTCCGAGGAAGGATCGAGACCGTCGCCGACGGTGATGCCGTTGAGATTGGCTGCAAAGCGCTCCACGAACTCGTCACGGATCCTCTGCTGGACATAGAATCGGGTCGGCGATGTACAGACCTGCCCGGCGTTGCGCGTTTTCCCAATTGCCGAGATCGCGGCCGCAGCGGCCACGTCGGCATCTTCGGCTACGATGACGGGTGCATGGCCTCCAAGTTCGAGGGTGCAGGGCTTGGCATGACGGCCAGCCTGAGCGGCCAAAAGTTTTCCGACCGGCACCGATCCTGTGAAGGTGATCTTGCGGATCACCGCCGAGTCGATGAGATGGGAAGAAATCTGCCCCGGATCGCCGAAGACGATGCTCAGCACCTCCTTCGGCAAACCGGCGTCAAGCAGAGCCTGTCCCAGCGCAAAGGCGCAGGCCGGCGTCTCTTCGGCTGGTTTGAGAATGACGCTGCATCCCGCCGCAATCGCCGGCGCGATCTTGCGGGCGGCCAGCAGCGCAGGAAAATTCCATGGCGTCAGCGCGACTACCGGGCCGATCGGCTCGGGCACCACCATCTGGCGAGCGCCGGCTATGCGCGCAGGCAGAATGCGGCCGTAGTTTCTCAGCGCCTCGCCGGCGAACCACTCGAAGGTCTCGGCACAGAGCGCGATCTCCAATCGCGATTGAGCGAGCACCCTGCCCTGCTCGCGTGTGAGATCGGTCGCGATCTCATCTATACGCTCGCGCAGGAGAGACGCTGCACGGATCAGCACCTCTGCCCGCTTTGCAGTGGCTTCGCGCTTCCAGAATCGAAAGCCGGCCTCCGCGGCAGCGAGCGCTTCGTCTAGATCGGCAGCGGAAGCCTTTGCTACCGACCCGATAACCTGTTCCGTGGACGGGTCGATGATCGAGATTCGATCGAGTCCTGGGCGTCGGGAACCTGCGATAAGCAGATCTACATCTCGGTAAGCATTTGAGGACGGCTGTATCGAGGCACTCATGCTGCTTTCTCACTGCTGTCTACGGCCGCCGGGTCGCCCGAAACGAGGACGATGCGCCCGGAAACCTTGTTCGCATGGAGAAGCTCCAAAGCCTCGTTGGCTCGGTCACGCGCCATAAGTTGGAGTGGAATGCGCGGGAGTCGTCCTGCCGCGGCAAGCGCGACAACATCGCGGAGATCTTGGGGCGATCCGGTATTGTTGCCGGAGATGGTCCTCGCCTGAAACACCATGCCCGCCAGGGAGATCGGTATCTGACCACCCCCGACGCCGACCAGTACGAGTTGACCGGCCTTGCCCAGCGCGTTGAGGGCGAGCTGCGCCGTTGCGGTCACATTGACGAAGTCGATCGCGGCTAGAACCTTTCCGCCGGCCGCCGCCTCGATCTGCGCCCCGGCGTCCGACGCCTCGCTGTCGATGACGTGGGAAGCACCGAGTTCGGCCGCGGCACTCCGCGCCTCGGGATTGATGTCTGCGCTGATGATCGCCTCGTGTCCCAGCGCCTTCAGCATGGCGATCGCCGACAGCCCCAGGCCGCCAGCGCCGAGGAGCAGGATCGGCTCGGTCGGGTTCGCCGGGCGGACCTTGCGAATGGCCGAGAAGACCGTGATCCCCGAACAGGCGAATGTCGCGGCCCATGCCGGGTCGAGCCCTTCGAGAGGAACGAGATAGCGCGGATGCGGAACGACTACTCGCTCGGCGAAACCGCCATGGGCGAGCACGCCGAGACTGCGCTGACGGATGCAAAGGTTGTCGTCGCCGACGGCGCAACGCGCACAGTCCCCGCAGCCGAGCCATGGGTAGACGACATGGCTTTCCCCGACGCTCACGCCCGTGGCGTCGGGACCTAGGGCGACGACCCGCCCGGTAATCTCATGGCCGATGGCCCTGGGCAGGGTGACGCCGCGGTCCTTGAGCAGCATCACCTGCCCCCCGCCCATGTCGTACGAGCCTTCCCAGAAATGCAGGTCCGAATGACAGACGCCGCAATGGGACACCTCGACAACGACTTGGGTGCCGGTCGGCACCGGGTCCTCGACCGCGATGCATTGCAGCGGCATCCTGTTTTCCACCACGGCCCATGCGCGCATTGGATTGTTCTCCGGGACTGATGGAGGCGCCGTATCCCGTGATCGCCTCCCGGACTGTTGGCCGAGGCGACTACCGGACGAGGCTGCAAGCCTCGGTATCAGGAGCCTTGAAGATATCTTTGCCTGGCAAGGTTTTGACCAGCTCCAGAAGGTCCCATTCGCCCTTCGATTCTGCAGGCTTCTTGACCCGGAAGAGATACATGTCCCGCAGGAGCCGGCCGTCTGCGCGAATTGCGGCGTTCTTCGTCATGAAGTCGTTGACGGGGGTTTCTTTCATCTTGGCGAGAACCTTGGACGTCTCGGCGCCGCCGACAGCCTGAACCGCTTTCAGGTAGTGTGTGACGGCTCCGTAAGCGCTGGCTTGATTCATGTTGGGCATTCGCCCGAATTTTTCGAAGAACCTCTTCGCGAACGCACGCGTCTCGTCGTTCATGTCCCAGTAGAAGGCTTCCACGATCATCAAATCATGCGCGATGGGAAGGCCGAGGGCCTTGATGTCGTGGAAGGTCAGAGCCGGTGCCGCTACCCTCTGACCACCCTGTCGCAGCCCGAATTCCTCGACCTGCTTCATCATGTTGACCGAGTGCATCGTGGTGGTCGTCAGTCCGACCACCGATGCCCGTGAAGTTTGAGCCTTCAGCAGATCGGAGGCAAAATCCGTCGCCTCGAACGAATGCTTGGTGGTGCCGAGCACCTTTCCGCCCGTGGCTACGACGCGGGTGGTGATGTCGCGCTCAAGATTGATGCCGTAGCCGTAGTCGACCGTGAGGAAGTACCAGCTGTCCTTGGGCGACCCGCCATAGGCCAGGAACGCGCCATTCGCTTGGGAATAGGTGTCGTAGGTCCAGTGAATTCCGTTGGGCGAGCAGTATTTCCCGGTCATGTCGGTGCTGCCTGTACTCAGGAAGACGACGAGCTTGTCCTTGTCGCGTGCCAGCTGCTGAACGCCGATCGCAATGCTCGTGAGCCCGACGTCGAAGATCGCTTCGACACCTTCGTCATACCAGCGGCGAGCCATGGCGACGCCGAGATCGGGTTTGCTGAGGTGGTCCGCGTCGAGCAGCTGTATGGGGCGGCCCAGTACCTGCCCTCCGAAATCCTCGATGGCCATGCGCGCCGCCAGGACCGTGCCACGGCCGGAGAAGTCGGCCGCGGCGCCGGACTGGTCGGTCAGCACGCCGATTTTCAAGGGTGGCGCGGGCTGGGCTTGAGCGCCCTGAGCCATCGATAAGCCGCACGCGACAATGGCGGTGACGGCGAGCCGGACCGGCGGAAAACGAAATCCTCTCATCAATTCCTCCCGAGATTTGTTTTTGATTTTGCGGGCTCAAGGTTCTCCAAGGCGCTAAAAGAGTCAATGGCCCTACCATTGACACATCAACCTTTGAGACCTACCCCTGAAGAAAACAAGCCGACGGGAGGTTCGAAATGCGCCGCATGCGCTGCTATCAGATCAATGAGTTCGGGGGATCGGTCGAACCGGCCGACATCGAGCTGCTCCCGGTCACAGGAAGCTCTGTTCGCCTGAAGGTGATCGCCGCGGGCGTCTGCCACAGCGACGTGCACATCTGCGAAGGTCACTACGATCTCGGCGGCGGCAGGAAGATCTCGTTTGCCGAGCGCATCAAATTCCCTCGGACTCTGGGACACGAGGTGTCCGGAGAGGTCGTCGAAGTCGGACCGGATGTCGAAGGCGTCGCTGTTGGCGACGTCTGCCTAGTCTGCTCCTGGATCGGTTGCGGCGAATGCGAGCAATGCGCGCAGGGGCTGGAGAATCTCTGCGTCAACCCACGCTTCGTCGGCGTGAATCGCGACGGCGGCTTCGCTGAATTCGTCGATGTGCCCGATCCGCGATACCTGATCGACTTGGGTCAGCTCGATCCGATCGCCGCCGCTCCCATGGTGTGTTCCGGGCTGACGACCTTCAGCGCGCTAAAGAAATTCGGTCCGTTGGAAGGGCGCCGCCCCATCGTCGTCGTCGGTGCCGGCGGCCTGGGACTCATCGCCATAGCCGTAGCCCGAATGCTCGGCTCGGTCGGAGTCGTCGTCGTCGAACTCGATGCCGCGAAGCGGGAAGCTGCTCTGGCAGCAGGGGCTCTCGCCGCCATCGCGCCCGGCGAATCCGCCCTCGAGGATATCAGACAGGCTGTCGGAGGGCCGGTCTGGGCTGTGCTCGACCTCGTCGGCAGCGGGAGCACCGCCAAGCTCGCGGTCGACGCGCTCGACAAAACAGGAAAACTGGTCGTCGTGGGCCTGTTCGGCGGCGCCATTGACCTTCCCGTGCCGACTTTCCCACTCAAGGTACTGACGATCCAGGGCAGCTACACCGGTTCCCCGGCCGAATTGCGCGAGTTCGTGGCATTGGCGCGTGAAAAAGGGTTGCCGGCCGCGCCGCTCGACAAAAGGCCGCTTTCCGCCGCTCCGGCGGCGCTCGCGGATCTCAAGGCAGGGCGCGTGATCGGACGGGTCGTCCTGCAGCCCTGATCAGCACCGCCGACAGTCCCGGACTCCTGCTGATGGTGGAAAGCCCCATGAATACGCACGCATCTCCTCCGGTATCGCATCCATATCTGACCGGCGCGGCCAAAGGCCACCTGATCGACGGCAGGATGGTGCCGTCGCGGTCGAGGCGGACCTTCGCGACCTTCAATCCCGCGACCGGCGAGAAGCTCGCCGATCTCGCCGAAGGATCGGCCGAGGACGTCGAGCATGCAGTACGTTCCGCGAGGCAGGCTTTCGAGGGGCCGTGGAAGTCGTTTACTCCCTATCAGCGCCAAGCCTTGTTGGTGCGCGTCCACGATCTCATCGATCGGCATTTCGACGAGCTCGCCCTGCTGGAAACGCTGGACATGGGCGCGCCGCTGTCGCGGACGAAGGCCTTCCGCTCGTTCCTCCTCCAGGCGGCGCTCTATTATGCGAGCCAGGCGGTCAACACCGCCGGAGAAACCCTGCCGAACTCGCTTCCCGGCAATTTCACGACGATGTCGATCAAGGCGCCGGTCGGCGTCATCGGCGGAATCATTCCCTGGAACGGACCTCTGATCAGCCAGTGGTGGATCCTGGGCGGGGCCCTGGCGACCGGCTGCACGGTGGTTCTCAAGCCGGCGGAGGACGCTTCCCTCAGCGTGCTGCGGATGGTCGAGCTTCTCTATGAGGCCGGGCTTCCAGAAGGCGTCGTCAATGTCGTGACGGGCTATGGTGCCGAGGCGGGCGACGCGCTTGCCCGCCATCCGGACGTGGATCGCATCGCCTTCACGGGTTCGACCGAGACGGGACGCAAGATCATCGAGGCCTCGACCGTCAACATTAAGCGCCTGCAGCTGGAGCTGGGCGGCAAGTCGCCCGACGTCGTCTTCGCGGATGCCGACCTCGACGTCGCCGTCCCCGGTGCGGCTATGGCGGTGTTCAACAACAGCGGCCAGGTCTGCTACGCGGGCTCGCGGCTTTTCGTCCAGCGCGGCATCCAGGCAGAATTCGTCGAGAGGCTCGCCGCCTTCGGCAAGACCCTGCGCGTCGGCAACGGGCTCGACCCCACAGTCAATCTGGGACCGCTTATCTCCCAGAAGCAGTTGGATCGCGTTCTTGGCTACATCGACGTGGCGACGCAGGAGGGCGCCTCGCTCGCGGCCGGCGGCAACCGCCTGCAAGGGGATCTGGCCAACGGCTACTTCATCGAACCCACGATCTTTTCCGGCGTCGGGAACGGCATGCGCATCGCGCGGGAGGAGGTCTTCGGTCCCGTTGTGTCCGTCATCCCGTTCGACGATGCCGAGGACGCGCTCCGAATGGCGAACGACACCATCTACGGGCTCGGTGGCGCGGTTTGGACCCGCGACGTGTCCACGGCGTTGCGGATGGCCAACGGCATCAAATCGGGAACAGTTTGGGTCAACTGCTACGGCGTCGTCGACCCGTCTGTCGGCTTCGGCGGCATCCGGATGAGCGGCTACGGCAACAAGGGCGGCCCCCACCACGTCGACGCGTTCCTTTATCAGAAGAACGTCTACATCAATCAGGGCTGACCGCCGCCCGCTCTACCGAGGACTATGAAATGGCTATCGATTTCGAGGTCGAGGACGGAATTGCGATCATCACGATCAACCGCCCCGAGCGGCTCAACGCGATGGACGGCGACCACTACCGCGCCCTGTCCGAAGCCTGGATCAAGGTCCGCGACGACATCGACATCCGCGTCGCGATCGTCACCGGGGCGGGCGAGCGCGCCTTCACCACCGGTGCCGACATCAAGAGCTTCGTGGCAAAGCCGGCCGAATTCTCGCAGATGTGGCTGACCCAGCGCGACCAGTTGCTGAATCGCGGCCTCGAGGTGTGGAAGCCTGTCATCTGCGCCGTGAACGGGCTGTGCCTCGGCGGCGGCATGACGCTGCTAATGGGCACCGACCTTCGGGTCGCAGCTGAGCACGCGACCTTCAGCCTTGCCGAGGTCAAGCGCGGCGTCATCCCGGCCAATGGCGGCACGCAGCGGGTATTGTCACAGCTTCCCTATGCGATCGCGATGGAAATGCTGCTGACAGGCGACTCCATCGACGCGCAGACCGCTCTTCGATGGGGCTTGATCAACAAGGTCGTGCCCGCCGGCGAGGTCATGTCCGCAGCGAAGGACTATGCACGCCGCATCGCCGCCGCCGCCCCCTTGGCCGTCCAGGCCGCCAAGGAGCTCGCAATCCGCGGCCGCGACATGGATCTCACGACCGGCTTGCGCATGGAACAGATGGTGCTGAGGCTGCTTCAGTCCACGGAGGATGCGAAGGAAGGGCCTGCCGCCTTCGCTGAGAAGCGCCCCGCTGATTTTAAGGGCCGCTAAAGGACGCGGAGCCCTGCAGAACCGCTTGGGAGCAATCCATGAACGTCGATCTCGAAATCTCCGGGCCGGTCGCGACGGTCCGGCTCAACCGGCCGGAACGCCTCAACGCGCTTTCCGAAGAAATGAAGGAGGCCATGCCCGACATCTTCGGGCAGGTGAATCGGGATCCGGCGGTCAAAGTCGTGGTTCTGTGCGGAGCGGGCCGCGGCTTTTGCGCCAGCGGCGACACGACGACGATGGGACAGTTCACGGCCGTTACCGGCCGCGAGCGTCTGAAGCGCGCCCATCGCATGATCATCGCGCTCGCCAATATCGAGAAGCCGGTGATCGCCAGCGTCCGCGGGCCTGTCGCCGGCATCGGATGGAGCATGGCGCTAGCCTGCGACATGATCATTGCGTCCGAGACGGCCGTGTTCTCCCAGGTATTCCGCAATGTCGGGCTGTCGCCTGATGGCGGCGCCATCTACTTCCTCTCCAAGGTGATCGGCGAATTGCGCGCCAAGGAACTCGTCTATCGCGCGCGTAAACTAGGAGCGGAGGAGGCCCTGTCCCTCGGTCTCGTGACGCGCATGGTGCCGGACGACGAACTCGAGGCCGAAACGCAGCGCTATGTCGAGGAACTCGTCGACGGCCCGCACTTCTCCTTCAGCACGACCAAGAAGATGTTCAAGCTGCTGCATTCCCCTAGCCTGGAAACCTTCCTGGACGCCGAGGCCTGGGCGCAGGGCGTCAATCTCCTGACAGAAGACCACGGCGAAGGCATCCAAGCGTTTCGGGAAAAGCGGCGGCCTGCGTTTAAAGGCAGCTGAGGCCCCCTAAGAAGGTCGCTTTCGCTGGAGGCCCGACCGGCGGCATTGCGCGACCAAGTCGCCGTGTTGGTTGTATGCGCGATGTAGGAAGGTGACGATCCCCGCTTCCGGCCGGGATCGGCTCTCCCGCAGATCAACCACCTCGGTTTCAACCCGGATTGTGTCGCCGTGGAAGAGCGGTTTCGGGAAGCGCACTTCGTCCCAACCGAGGTTCGCTATGGCGGTACCCAACGTGGTGTCTCCGACTGAGATGCCGACCATCAGGCCGAGCGTGAACGCGCTATTGACCAGCCGTTGGCCGAACTCGGTTTCAGTTCGGCAATACTCTTCATCGAGGTGGAGATAGGCCGGATTGTGCGTCAATGCGCTGAACCAGACATTATCGGCCTCGGTGATTGTGCGCCGGATCTCATGCTTGAAAACCTGCCCGATCGTCAGCTCGTCAAAAAATAAACCCGCCATTTCAATGCCTCCCTTTGCTTTTTCGAGCCGCCGGCTCGTTCTGATTGTTGACCCTAAAATATAATGGTCCTACCTTTGTACTATAAAGAATGCCGGCTGGAACCGGCAAGAGGGAGGATTGCAATGATCAAGATCCCGGCCGTTGCCGTGCTGCTGTTGGGGCTCGCGAGTCCGGTCGCCGCGAGGGCGCAGGAATATCCTCAAAGACCGATAAGAATGATCGTTCCTTTCGCGGCGGGAGGCGGCACAGATGTGCTGGCGAGGGTCGTCGCAGGCGCTTTGGCCGAGCGCTTGAAGCAGCAAGTCGTAGTCGAAAATCGTGGAGGTGCCGGCTCTGTGTCAGGCACCGACGCGGTCGCAAAGTCCGAGCCCGACGGCTACATGGTCCTGTTCACGTCGGTCGCGTACGCGATCAACCCCGGCGTCTATCGCAAGCTCCCTTACAAGCCCGCGGATTTGGTGCCTGTTGCAATGGCAGGAAGCGCCCCGCTCGTTCTCGTCATGCATCCCTCTGTGCCCGCTAACGACCTGCCGGAACTGCTGGCTCTGCTGAAAGCGAATCCGGGAAAGTACAACTATGGATCGTCGGGCAACGGCACGACGCTGCACATGGCGGCGGAAATGTTTCGGTCGATGGCGAAGGTCGACATGGTGCATGTGCCCTATCGCGGCGCTGCTCCGGCGATGACGGACCTTATTAGCGGCAATGTTTCCTTCGTCTTCGATCAGGTAACGACTGCAGCGCCCTTCGTTGACGACGGCAAGTTGAAAGCGATTGGCGTGAGCACGAAAACGCGCTCATCGCTCCTGCCCGGCACTCCGACAATGCATGAAGCGGGGTTGAGCGGCTATGAAACCTATACCTGGAACGTCATCGCCGTCCCCAAAGGCACGCCGCAGCCGATCGTCGATCGTCTCAACGCGGAGACCTACGCCGTGATGGGGAGCGCGCAGATGAACAAGCGCTTCTCTGAGTTGGGTGCGGAGACCAGCAAGCCCGCCTCGCCAGCCGAGGTCGCCGCCTTCGTCGAATCCGAAACTGCCAAGTTCAGGGCCATTGCCAAATCGGCTGGCGTCTCCATCGAATGAGTCGCGACGCGTCGCGAGATCGAGTGGCAAACCGGCCGAGATGGGTTTCCAAAATGACGCCAATCGCGGCATCGAAATGGCGTGAGCCCAAGGGCTCACGGCAGATATCAGGCACCAATGAGGTCGTGGGGCTAGGCTTAAGCGCCGGTCACGTGGATCGGCGCCCGGGCGAATAGCGTCGCCCCATCGGAACTGACCTTGCTTCCGCGTTCCGTCAGATGAATCGGAGCCGCAGCAAGAGCCACGCTCGCTTGCGCGAACACCAGGCTCAGGATCAGTGCGATAGCGATGCGCACACGGCGGGGATGGGTCGGCATCAGCATTACTCCTTTTCGCTCGCTTCGATGAGTCGGATTGCGGCCTCAAGTTCGGGGGTCTTGAAGAGATCATAGCCTTCCGGCATCCAGGCCGGGGCGAACTCCCGAATCGGACCGGTGTGGTTCGCGGTATCCAGCATCAGCTGGATCATGGCCTCGGCCTTCTTGTTGTAGGCGTCAGCCTTGCCGCCGTGCTCGATCATCGCGACATAGCCGGCGGCTTCGGCGAAGTTCAGGGGGATGCGGGGATCACCCAGCCGCCCAGTCGCCAGCTTTACCGCCTTCAGGACAACGGGTTCGGAGATGCGTTCGGCCATCGCCTTGAGATTGCTCTGCCGCTGGTTGCGCAGATTGTACTCGACGAAGAAAGCCAGTGTTTCCATGCGCACCGAGACCGCCTTTTCAGTGAAGGGGGCTTCGATGTTTCTCAGGACATGCAAGCGCTCAGCCGCGCACTCGGCGAGCCGGGTCTGCGCCTGTTCGAACAGGCGCACCTTGCGCTCGGGGCTGATGTTCGGGGCGCCAGCCTTATAGGTCGGGATCTGCGCGCCGAGCGAGGAGCGGCACAGCCAGTCAACCCGGCATTCCTCATTGCCGCTCGCCTTCTCGTCCAGGTGTTCGAGAACACCCTCCGCCTCAGAGAGAAGGAGCATCGCTCGGGCAGGCTCGATCAGATTGTAACTCGCCGAGCGCAGGAGCCATTCCATCCGCATCGCCGCTCTCGACGCCTCCGTCGGAAAGATCGCCTTGATGGCCTGCTCATTAAGGCCGGCGATGTCATCGTACTTCGTGCGCGGCCCGAGCAGCTTTTCCAGGGGGCTGTTTGCCAATCGATAGATCGAGGTCATAGCGGGGGCGCCGGCACCCAAGCTGTGCCTGAAGCTGCGGTAGGAAAAACGCTTCCGGCCGTTCACGTTGCGCGCCCAGTTTACGCCGGATCGGGCATTGAGAACGAGATTGGCCCTATTGCCTTCAGACTTGTTCGCGCCGGGCTTCTTGGTCAATTGACCCTCCAGTCGATGCGGCAGTGACATGATTATAGTTCGCGTGTGCCCAAGCGGAATTGCCTTGTTTCAGCTCAGGGGCTTCGTGGAACGAAATCATCGCGCTGACAGGCTGGCAGCGATGGCCTGAACCCCCAGTGAACGCCGCTGTTTCATTTCGTTCAGCTAGAGGAACACCACGGCAACCCCTGCCGTGTCGGCGTTCTCGCTCTTTTTTCACTTTTCTTTTCACGCCAGACCACGAAGGGAAACATCTAACGCGGACTGTTTCATTCCGAAGGGCGCGCTGAAAAATCGAGCTGTCCACGCCCTGATCCTGCCCTGGCCTTCCGCGCCGCGGAGGCGGCCGGGGAGTCCCCGGCCTCGAACGCCCGAAGCAACAAGCTTCGGCCCTGGCCAATGGGGTCCAAGATGGACAGTTTCCCGCGTGCCGCTTCCTTTGTGGGCTGCGGCTTCGTGATTGCCCTCCTGACAGCTTGCGCGCTCAGCTTCGTCCCGCAGGCAGACAGCCTCCTCGGATCGGCGGCCAACGATAACCGCAGGGTTCGCGCGGCCAACGACAACGAAATCCTGAAGGCCGCGAATGACAATCGGGCTGTTGCGCATCCGGTCGATCCCGTAGCGCAAGATGTCCTCGCGCAGCGCGTCACCGATCAGGAGAAAGCGCTCCTGAACTACATCGCGAAATGCGAGGGCACGGCAAACCAGGCGAACGACGGGTATTCCACCTCGCTCGATTACGGCAGGTGGCTGCCAAGGGCTATGGAGCAGGACCTGACGGTCCTGACCCTCGATCAGATCGAAGCTCTGCAGACGGTGATGTTGTCGCACCCTAAAAACGCTGCGCTGTACGCCGGCGGGGGCTCCAGCGCCATCGGCCGCTATCAGATCGTGCGGCGCACGTTGCGCGGTCTCAAGAAGCAGCTCAGCCTGCCCGGGGACCAGCTCTTCGATGCGGCACTGCAGGACCGCCTTGGCCTGCATCTCGCCCGCCAACGCGGGGCCTCGCGGAGCCTGGGCGACGAATGGGCAAGCCTGACGGGCAAGAAGCTCGAGGAAGCGATCTCCCTGGCCAGCCGGGCGTTCGGTCCGAGGGACTAGATCCTCCTGGCCCATCAGGCGACTACGTCGCCGAACGCGACCAGGCCACATCAAATAGGGCTGCGCACTTTGGCTTGGCCTATCCTTGCAAGACAATCTCGATACCGAACGGTGCTCGACCTGCCCAACGCCATCGCCAAATGGAGCGGTGGGGACGCGGTGGGTGACCGCGGTATAGAACTGAGACCGCGGTCTTCGCTACGCGGCGGCCTCACCTGGCGCCAGAGATTCCAACTCGCCTGGCGTTAGTCCCAGCTCAGCGAGAATCTCCTCGGTGTGCTCGCCATGATTGGGTGGAGACAAGCCGGGCTCAGCCACTC
This sequence comes from Allobosea vaviloviae, assembly GCF_001298265.1. GTDB lineage: Bacteria > Pseudomonadota > Alphaproteobacteria > Rhizobiales > Beijerinckiaceae > Allobosea > Allobosea vaviloviae_B. The sequence goes on from NZ_LGSZ01000029.1 coordinate 15,854, forward strand.
GACCATCGAACCGAACGGGCTGCGCAATCCCGTGCAGGTCGCCAACCCCGGGCCGATCATACGTCATGACCATTCCCGTTGCCTGCGTATGAGGGTGATCAAGCAATTGCTGGATCGAATTAATTGGCGAGCACGGAATTCCGGCTTTGGAGAGCACCTCGTACCAGTGTGCCGCCGTATTGGTGAGGAGGGCGGCCTGAACGATTTCAAGCGTCCTGGCGCGGTTTCTGACGCGGTCCGCGTTGGTTCGGAACTCCGGATCGTCTGCGAGTTGATCAAGTCCCGCGGCGGCGCAGAATTTTCTCCATAGGTTATCGTTTGCGACGCCGATCATGATCGGGCCATCCGCTGCTTCAAGCGCTTGGTAAGGACAGAGCGACTCGTGGCTGGAGCCGCATTTCTTCGGCTGGACCCCGCGCTCCCAGAAGCTCTGAAGATTGTAGGCCATCAGTCCCATGGCAGTATCGTAGAGCGACACGTTGACGGTTCCGCCTGCCCCGCCATTCTGCCTCTCGTAGAGCTTCGCCAGGATGCCGGTAAGGGCGTGCATGCCAGTCATCTGATCGATCGGCGATATCGGGCTGCGGATATAGCTGCCTCCCTCCTCGCCGGTCAGCGCCATGACGCCACAGAAGGCCTGCAGGATCACGTCGTATCCGGGAGCCGCGCGCAACGGCCCTTCGCGGCCGAAGCCCGAGATGCTGCAATGGATCAGGCGCGGGTTGATCGCCCGTAGCGTCTCCGCATCGATTCCGAGCCTTTCGGCCACTCCAGTCCCGAAGCTTTCGATCGCGACATCGGCTGTTTTCGCGAGGCGATGCACGATCGCCTTGCCGCGCTCGGTCTTGAGATCGAGCGCAATGCTCCGCTTGTTGCGGTTGACGCTCATGTACACGGCGCCGAGCCCAGGCGCACGGAAAGGCGGCCAGCCGCGCGTCTCGTCACCGAGCTGCACGGGCTCGACCTTAATGATCTCGGCCCCCATTTCCCCGAGATACTGCGTGCAGAGAGGGCCTGCGAGGACCTTCGTCAGGTCAAGGACGCGCACGCCCGTCAGTGGCTTGGTCACATATTCCTCCATCGCAGTCCGGGGCGCGCCGCGAGCGGCGACGCCGAGGGACCTTACTTCTTCTCGATTTTCGCGATCTCGACGAGATGAACCCATCGCGCTGCGTCCTCGTCGACATAGGCTCCGAGCTCTGCTGGAGTCGTCGATAGGATTTCCGATCCGATTTGATTCACGAAGGCGATCATGTCCGGCTCCCGCAGCAGAGTGTTCAAGGCCTCGTTCAGGCGCGCGACGATTGGCTGCGGCGTTTTCGCGGGCGCAAAGGCAGCAACCCACGCGACAATGTTGAAGTCCGGCACGCCGAGCTCCATCAAGGTCGGAATATCGGGCAGCGTCGGCACGCGCTTTGGGCCGGTCACCGCCAGCACGTCGAACTTCTTTTCCTGGATCATGCCGAGCGCGCTGGCTGGATCGGGGAAGAACACGTCGATCCGGCCGCCGATCAGATCGGTCATAGCCTGAGGCGAACCGCGATACGGCACATGCGTCATGTCGAAGCCGAGGCGCGCCTTGAGCAACTCGCCCGAGGCCCGCCCGCCGGTGTTTCCACTGCCGTAAGACAATGGCGGATTGGCTTCCTTCGCCGCTTTGACGAAGCTTGAGAAATCCCTTGCCGGGAAGCCAGGACGAACAGCGAGCATGAACGGGATGCGAATGATCCCGCCGATCGGCGTGAAATCCCTCTTCGGATCGTAGGGGAGCTGGCGATAGATGCTCGGATTGGCCGAGTGCGTCGTGTTGGTGGTGACGAGCAGGGTGTAGCCGTCAGGCGCCGAGCCGGCGACCTGCCGGCTGGCGATGATGCCGTCCGCGCCGGCCTTGTTCTCGATGATGAAGCCCTGGCCGAGATGCCGTTGCAGTCCCTCGCTGACCTTGCGGGCGACCGCATCGGTCGCGCTTCCGGCCGGGAACGGCACTATGATTGTGACCGGTCGCGTAGGGTAATCCTGTGCCTCGGCCGTGGCCATCGGCAGCGCCCCCGACAGCAGCGCGACGGCAAGCAGTTTCATCACAGTCTTTTTCATTTTGCTTCCTCCCATTTTCCGCGATTTGCCCTCAGGCTGACATTGCAGCCGCGCTGCGGATCCCTTGCAGTCGGAACCCCCGGTAGCCGTCAGCTGCGATCTCGGCGCAGATCCGGCGATAGTTTCCCAAGCCTCCGACATAGGGCATGAACATCCGCGCCTTGCCGGGGATGTTGGCGCCCATGTACCAGGAGCCAGCGCGGGGATAGAGCGTGCGCTCGGCTGCGGCGTTGACTTCTTGTCCCCATTCCGTCTGCGCCCCGGAGTAGGCTTCGATCAGATCGAGCCCCGCCTCGTTCAGATGACAGAGGCATTCAGCAATCCAGTCCACATGCTGCTCGATAGACACGATCATGTTGCTGAGGACGGACGGGCTGCCTGGACCGGTTACCGTGAACAGGTTGGGGAAGCCTGCTACCATCAGGCCGAGATAGCTTCTCGGTCCGTCTCTCCATTCGTCGGAAAGGCAGCGCTGATCCCTTCCGCGAATATCGATCGCATTCAGAGCTCCGGTCATCGCGTCGAAGCCGGTAGCAAAAACAAGCACGTCGAAGGCGTAGTCACGCCCACCGGCGCTGAGCCCCTCGGGCGTAATTGCGTTGATCGGCTCGTTGCGGATATCGACCAGCTCGACATTGTCGCGGTTGTAGGTCGCATAGTAGTCGGTATCGACGCAGATGCGCTTGGCGGCCAACGGGTGGTCGAACGGCAACAGGGCTTCGGCAGTCCTGGGATCGCGGACGATCTGGCGGATCTTCCCACGCACAAAGTCCGCAGCGGTCTGATTGGACGCCTCGCTGATCAGCAGATCGTTGAAAGCGTGCATGAAGTTGGCGCCGCCCGTCTGCCAGCGCCTCTCATATTCGGCCTGACGCGTCGCCTCGTCGACCTCCATCGCCCCCTTGTCGCTGAACTCGTACAGCGTGCCGGACCAGGTGGATTCACGGGCGCGTTTGCGGAGGGCCGGATAGCTTTCCTTCCAAGACCTCTCATAGTCGTCGGTCATGTCCCAGTTGCGGGCCGGAACGCTGAAATTCGGCGTACGTTGGAACACCGTGACATGTTGCGCCTGCGCGGCGATCAGCGGGATCGCCTGGATTCCGGATGATCCTGTCCCGATGGCGCCGACGCGTTTGCCCGTGAAGTCGAACGGTTCGCGCGGCCATAGGGCGGTGTGCAGGACCTCGCCCGCGAAGCAATCAAGACCGTCGATAGCCGGGAGGCGGGATGCCGAGAGGCAGCCTGTCGCCATGACGCAGAATCGGGACTCGATCGCCGCTCCATCCGCCGTCGTTAGCGTCCAATGGCCCGACTTCTCATCGAATTCGGCAGCCTTGATCCGCGTGTTCAGGACGATGTCGCGCCGAAGATCGAAGCGATCGGCGACGTGGTTGATGTAGCGCAGGATTTCCGGCTGGGTCGCGAAGCGCTCGCTCCAGCGCCATTCCTGTTCCAGCGCAGGATCGAAGGAGTAGGAGTACTGGACGCTTTCGACGTCGCAGCGCGCTCCTGGATACCGGTTCCAATACCAGGTGCCGCCGACATCCTCGGCGGCTTCGAAGACTTTCGCCGAGAAGCCCAGCGTCCTGAGCTTATGCAGCATGTAGAGGCCGGCGAAGCCGGCTCCTACGATGACCACGTCCAAAATTTCGGCGTTGAACCGCGCCTCGCGTTTCCGCTGCTCCATGTCCGTTTCCCGTTCTCGCTGCGCTTTTTGCGCGATTGCGGGAAACGGTAGGTCGATTCCAGTCAATGGTCAAACCATTTGACGATTACCCCTGATTGGCTTTAGTCCTCAATCCGCAAAGGGAGTGAAACAATGAAACTAAGGTCCATGTTGTTCGTGCCCGCAGACAGCGAGCGAAAATTCGCCAAGGCCCAAAACAGCGGCGCAGACGCGCTGATCCTCGACCTCGAGGATTCCGTCGCCCCCGATCGCAAGACGCTGGCTCGCGACATGCTGGCCGAACTCATTTCGTCGGAGGCGCCCCGCGATTGGTCGCTGTGGGTCCGCGTCAACGCGCTCGACACGGGGCTTACGCTCGACGATCTGTCGGCGGTCGTAAGGCCGGGCCTCGGCGGCATCATGGTGCCCAAAGCCAACGGTGCGTCCGATATCGAGCGGATCGGATATTATCTCGATGCATTCGAGACCCGCAGCGGCATGGCGCGGGGCACCGTCAAGATCATCGTGGTTGCGACCGAGACCCCGATAGCCATGTTCAACCTCGGCAGCTATGCGCCCGCGCATGAGCGGCTGGCCGCAATGACCTGGGGGGCGGAAGATCTCGGTGCCGTCATCGGCTCGGCCACGAACAAGCAGAGCGACGGCGACTGGACGCAGACCTATCGAATCGTTCGCTCGATGTGCCTCTTCGCTGCCTCCGCAGCGGATGTCGCGCGCATCGACACGCTCTACGCGGACTTCAAGAATCCGGCCGGCCTCGAGGAAAGTTGCCGGGCATCGCAGCAGGACGGCTTCACCGGCCGGATCGCGATCCATCCCGATCAGGTCGAAACGATCAACCGCTGCTTCTCGCCGTCGGCGGACGACCTCGCCCAAGCCAGGCGCGTCGTCGCCGCCTTCGAGACTCAGCCCGGGATCGGCACCATCGGCATCGACGGGAAAATGTACGACATTCCCCACCTCAAGCTCGCGCGCCGCATCGTGGCGGCGGCCGAGTAGCAGCCTCATCGTCGAGCGGCCGGCGATCCGTTTCGAGCGGTGCAGCCGGCCGAGCCTATTCGGGCTGAAGATCCTCGTCCTCGCGGGCCTTCGTCGCCGCGCGTGTCGCCTGCATGTGTCGCTGCATGCGACGATAGGCTGCGGCGCCGTCGCCGGCTTCGATCGCTGCGAGAATGCGCGTATGGATATCGACGACGGCTTGCCGGGTTTCGAGCGTGTCGTACTCCACGCTGATCGTCGAGACGGCGACATCGTAGGAAATCGAATAGAGGAAGGCCGAGAGCAGGTCGTTGCGCGCGGCGGCGGCGATCGCGTTGTGCCAGTCGATATTTACCGCGGCGAACTGATCCTTGTCGCCGAGCGCTTCCTCCAATTCGGCATTGAGCTGTCGAAGACGAGCGAGGTCCTCAGCCGTTCGCCGCTCCGCCGCCATCTGAGCCAGATGTGGCTCAAGCGTCTCGCGCGCCTCCTGCAAGGTGCGCAAGGACAGGCGCCGCCCCCGAACGAACTGTTTGATGAAATGGGCCATAGCGTCATTGCCGGGACGACTGACGATGATCCCACCCAGGCGCCCGAGCCGCGTCTTGACCAGACCCTCGACCTCTAGCTTACGTAAGGCTTCGCGAACCGATCCACGGCTCAGCCCCGTCTGTGAGACGAGCTCGCGTTCGGTGGGCAGACGCGCCCCTTCGGCCAGCGACCCGGCGAGAATCGTCTCGCGCAATCGATCGGCGAGCACCTCATAGGATTTCTGGACCGAGATCCTCCCGACGACGGTCTCGGAAGAGCGTTCTGTATCGCTCATGGGTCTCCTCAGCGCTGGCCACTACCAGCTCCCATTGAACCAATGGTCCGAGCAAATCAAGCATTGGCCCAGGCCAGCAGCATTAGCTACGCGACTCGGACCAGTTGCTTGCCGAAATTCCGGCCGTTCATCATCCGCAGGAAAGCTTCCGGCACACGCTCGAAACCATCGAGGATGTCCTCCCTCGTCGTCAGCTGCCCGCTGCGGTGCCAGGCAGCCAACCGGGCGAAGGCCTCATCGCGCTTGTGCCACCAATCGAACACGACGAGGCCTTGGACCATGGCGCGGGTGACGATCAGGCGCGAGGAGGCGCGCAACCCGATGTCGTCCTGCTCGAAATTGTCCGCCAGGGCGATCCGGCCGCAGATCACCACCCGCGCGGCGACTGCGAGGTTGCGCATCACCGCGTCGTGGATCGGGCCTCCGGTGTTGTCGAAAAAGACGTTGACGCCGCCCGGAGCCAAGCTGGCGAGTGCCCCAGCGAGGTCGTTGCTCGTCTTGTAATTGATGGTCTCGTCGAATCCGATCTTCCGACACCAGTCGAGCTTGTCGTCGGAACCGGCGATGGCGATCACTCGCGCGCCGCAGAGCTTGCCGATCTGACCGGCGATCTGCCCGACCGCTCCCGACGCCGCCGAGACGACCATGGTATCGCCGGGGCGTGGGCGTCCGATCTCCAATACCCCGACGTAAGCCGTCAGCCCCGTCATGCCGAGCCAGGACAGCGTCGCCTGCGGCGGAGCCAGATCGGGATCGACACGATTGACCTTCGCGGAGCCAGGCATGTCCGGCGTCAGCACGGCGAACTCACGCCAACCGAAGGTCATGGCTTCGGCGAGATCCCCGGCCTTCCAGTCGGGATGACGAGAGGCGACGACTTCTCCGACGCCCCCGCCCTGCATGACCTCGCCGACGCCGACGCCTTTCGTATAGTTGCCCGCTGGGCTGATGCGGCCGCGCATGTAGGGATCGAGCGACAGCCACCGCGTACGCACCAGGATCTGCCCAGGACCAGGTTCGGGCATGGGCGCGTCCTGCAGCGTCCAGGTCTCCAGCGAAGCCGGGCCTTGCGGATAGGACGCCAGCAGCCACTGCCGATTCGTCATCAACTGTCTCCATCTTGCATCGAGGCCGGATCCACGACCGTCAGCCCTTGACCAGCGGGCAGGCGGCGGCATCGGCCTTCTGGAAAGCCTCTTCGCCAGGGATCGTCGAGACCAGCTCGTAGAGATCCCACTCGCTCTTCGACGCCGATGGGGCCTTTACCCGGAAGACGTACATGTCCCGGATTACGCGGCCATCCTCCCGAATGCGTCCATTCCTGGTCATGAAGTCGTTGATCGGCGTGTCCTTCATCTTGGCGGCAACCTTGGCCGTGTCGTCCGCGCCGACGGCCTGGACCGCTTTGAGGTAATGCATCACGGCGCCATAGGCGCTGGCCTGGACCATGTTCGGCATCTTGCCGAAGCGGGCCTTGTAGCGCTGGGCGAAAGCGCGTGTCTCTTCGCTCTGATCCCAGTAGAAGGGCGCAGTCACCACCAGCCCCTGCGCCGTCTGCAGCCCCATGCCCTTGACGTCGTGAAGGGTCAGGCTGAGGGCGGCCATTTCCTGTTTCGGCCGAATGCCGAACTCGTCGGCCTGCTTGACGATGCTCGCCACATGCCCCGTCGTGGTCGCGAGGGCGATCACGTTGGCGCCGGACCCCTGGGCCTTCAAGAGGTCGGAAGAAAAGTCCTTGTTGTCGAAGGCATGCCGGGCCGAGCCTATGATTTTGCCCTGGCCCGCCTCGACCATGCCGGTCGTATCGCGCTGGACGTTGTGGCCATAAGCGTAGTCGACCGTCATGAAGTACCAGTTCTTCTTTCCGGCATCGAGATAGTACTTCGTAACGCCCAGCGCTTGACTGTAGTTGTTGTACGTCCAGTGGATGCCGAAGGGGCTGCAGGCCTTGCCGGTCAGGTCGCTCGAAGCCGAACTCAGATAGATCGCGATCTTGTTCTTGTCGCGCGTGAGCTGCTGCACGCCGAGCGCGACCGAAGTGATCCCGACGTCGAAGATCGCGCTGACCCCTTCGTCATACCATTTGCGCGCCGCGGCGATGCCGACGTCCGGCTTGTTAAGATGGTCGGCGCTGAGAATTTGGATCGGGCGGCCCAGCACCTTCCCGCCGAAATCTTCGGCCGCCAGCTGCATGGCGACGACGGTGCCCGGACCGGACAGATCGACGACGATGCCGGACATGTCGCTGAGCGATCCGATTTTGAATGGCTCCTGAGCCGACGCCCCCGTTGGGCCAGCGATGAACCCTGCGGCCAACATGGCGGCCGACGATAAGGTTGGCCAGGCGCGGCCAGTCTCGATGGTCATCGTTCCTCTCCCATTTTGGTTTTCCCCGGACTCGGGGCGAAGCCCGGCCGGGTTTGTTGCGACGACGCTAGCACGATGCGGTCAATGGTCAAACCATTTGACGATACGCGTTTCAGCGACTAGTCGTGGGAAATCGACCGGCACCACGAAGCCATCAGGCACGCCGGCAACGGGAAGGAGCGCGGAAGGGAATGATCGATAAGCCGACCGCTGGCGCCCTACGCCTGCCGAAGAGCGCAGAGGCCCCGCTCCATCCCTTCTTGCAGGCGATGACGGCGAGCTTCGCGGCGGCCGGGCGCCCCAACCTCAGCGACGGCAGCCCGGCCGACGCGCGCGCCCTCGTCGCCTCAGGTCGCGCGGCCCTTGGTCCGGCACCGGAGGTCGGCTCGATCCGCGACATCGACATCCCGACACGAGGCGGGTCGATCGGGGCGCGCCTGATCACGCCGACAAGCCCGTCCGCGGGCCTCGTCGTCTATGTTCATGGCGGCGGCTGGCTAGCCGGGACGCTCGACGACTACGAGATCTGCGCAAGGCGCCTGGCCGTGACGAGCGGTTGCAGCGTACTGATGCCGGACTATCGGCTGGCCCCGGAGAACCCCTTTCCGAACGGGCTCGAGGATTGCGAGGACGCGCTTCGTTACGCATCGAGGCATCGCGCGGAGTTGGGATGCGGTGACGGGCCCGTGATCGCCTGCGGCGACAGCGCCGGTGCTAATCTCGTTACGGTCGCGCTACGCCGGCTGGGCGGCGAAGTCGCCTGCGCCCTGCAGGTTCTGATCTATCCGGTTACCGATTGTGACTTCGGGACTAGGAGCTATCGGGAACACGGCACCGGCCTGCCGTTGACCCGACAGGACATGACCTGGTTTTTCGATCACTACGCGCCGCGGGCCGAGCATCCGCGCGACGAAATTTCTCCGCTGCGAGCGCCGGATCTTTCCGGCCAACCCCCAGCAGTCGTCGTCACGGCCCAGTACGACGTTCTACGAGACGAAGGCCGTGCCTATGCGCAGCGGCTGTCGCAAGCCGGCGTGGCGGTCGTCTATCGGGAGGCCGCCGGCCTCACGCACGGCTTCGTACGCCTGCATAACCTCATAGCGGAAGCCGATGCAGAGCTGGTCGCGATCGGTGCCGCGATCGCGACGGCCTGCGCCGCGAACTAAGGAGACCCGCGCGTGAAGAAATTGACCAAGGTCATCATCAGCTGCGCCATCACCGGGTCGATACACACGCCCACGATGTCGGACGCGCTGCCGGTCAACGCCGACCAGATTGCCGAGCAGGCTCTCGGTGCGGCGGAAGCGGGCGCAGCCATCCTTCACCTCCACGCCAGAAATGAAGCAGACGGCGCGCCCTCTTCGGCACCAGAGGACTACATGCGCTTCCTGCCGCGCATCAAGCAGGGTTGCGACGCGGTAGTGAACATCACCACCGGCGGAGGGCTCGGCATGAGCCTGGATCAGCGCCTTCTCGCGGCCAATACGCTCAAGCCCGAGCTCGCATCCATGAACATGGGCTCGTTGAATTTCGGCCTGTTCCAGGCCGCCGAGAAAATCTCGTCCTTCAAGCAGCCTTGGGAGAAGGGCTACCTTGAGATGACGAAGGATTTCATCCTCTCCAACACGTTCAGCCAGATCGAGCGCGGCATCACCGAGCTCAGCGGACATGGCACGCGCTTCGAGTTCGAATGCTACGACGTCGGCCACCTCTACAACCTGGCCTGGGCGGTCGAACGCAAGCTCGTCCAGCCGCCCTTCCTAGTGCAGTGCATCTTCGGCGTGCTCGGCGGGATCGGTCCCGATGCCGAGAACCTGATGCATATGAAACGTGTCGCCGACTCGCTCTTCGGGGACGATTACATCCTCTCGATCCTCGGGGCCGGGCGTCACCAGACGAGCCTGGTGACGCTGGGCGCCATTCTCGGGGGCTGCGTCCGCGTCGGCCTCGAGGATTCGATCTATCTCGGCAAGGGCGTGCTCGCCCGCTCGAACGCCGAGCAGGTCGCGAAGATCAAGCGCATCCTGACGGAGCTCTCGCTGGAGGTCGCCACCCCGGACGACGCCCGGCAGATGCTTCTGCTGAAGGGCGCCGACCAAACCGCTTTCTGACATCGCCGGATTAACCGAAATGATCGAACTCAACGACGACCAGAAGGCGATTCGCGACGGCGTGGCCGCCGTCTGCAAGCGCTTCGACGACGAATACTGGGCGGAATGCGAGCGCGAGGCCCGGTTCCCGCGCGAGTTCCACCGCGCCATGGCCGCGGACGGCTGGCTCGGCGTGACGATGCCGGAAGAATTCGGTGGCGCCGGCCTCGGCGTCACCGAAGCGGCGCTCGTCATGCACACCGTCGCGGGCAGCGGGGGAGCGATGGCGGCCGCCTCGTCGATCCATATCAACATGTTCGGCCCGCATCCGATCGTCGTTCACGGTTCGGCTGAACAGAAGGAGCGTTGGCTCCCGCGGCTGGTATCCGGCGAGGACCAGGTTTGCTTCGGCGTGACCGAGCCGAATGCCGGCCTCGATACGACGAACATTACGACCTTCGCGACCAAGGTGGACGGCGGCTATCGCATTTCGGGTCGAAAGATCTGGACGTCCACAGCGCAAGTCGCGAACAAGATCCTGATCCTGACGCGGACGACTGCGCGCAAGGACGTACGGCGCGCCAGCGACGGCATGACCATCTTTTATACTGATCTCGACCGTTCGCGTTTCGAGGTGAAGAGCATCGCCAAGCATGGCCGCGCCGCGGTCGATTCCAACATGGTCTTCATCGACGATGTGTTCGTGCCGGAAACCGACCGGATTGGCGAGGAAGGCAAGGGCTTCTCCTATCTGCTCGACAGCCTCAATCCGGAGCGGGTTCTGATCGCGGTCGAGGCCATCGCAATCGGGCAGGACGCGCTCGGCCGCGCTGCGCGTTACGCTCGCGAGCGGAGTGTCTTCGGCAGGCCGATCGGACAGAACCAGGGGATTCAGCACCCTCTCGCCGAGCGCTGGATCGCGCTGGAAGCTGCTTGGCTGATGGCCATGAAAGCAGCTGCTCTGTACGATTCTGGCAAGCCCTGCGGCGCCGAGGCGAATGGCGCCAAGTTCCTCGGCGCCCGCGCCGGATACGATGCGTGTCTACAGGCCGTGATGACCCATGGCGGCATGGGATACGCCAAGGAATATCAGGTCGAGCGCTTGCTGCGAGAAGTCCTCGTGACGCGGCTCGCCCCAATCAGCGAGCAGCTCATCCTGAGCTACATCGCGGAGCGCGTGCTCGATCAGCCGAAATCGTATTGACGGAGCTTGTCCGATGCCGCTTGGCTCCTCTGACGTCACGACTGACATCATCCTGTCGACTTCCGGTTTGACCAAGGAGTTCGGCGGCTTCCGGGCCGTTAACGGCGTCGATCTGAACGTGAAGCGTGGAACGATCCACGCGCTCATCGGGCCCAATGGCGCCGGGAAGACGACCTGCTTCAACCTTCTGACGAAGTTCCTGCCGCCGACAAAAGGCGCCATCGTCTACAATGGACAGGACATCACCCGCGAACAGCCGGCGGAGATCGCGCGCAAGGGACTGGTGCGCTCCTTCCAGATCTCGGCGGTGTTTCCGCAGCTCAGCGCCAAGACCAATGTCCGCATCGCATTGCAGCGCAAGCGCGGCGATTCATTCGATTTCTGGCGTCCAGAAAAGGTTCTCCGCGAGCTCGACGAAGAGGCTCTGCATCTCCTCGATGCGGTGGGCTTGTCGGCCTTTGCCGCGCTGACGGCAGGCGAGCTGTCCTATGGCCGCAAGCGCGCGCTGGAGATCGCCACCACCCTGGCGCTCGACCCGGAGATGATGCTCCTCGACGAGCCGATGGCGGGCATGGGACGCGAGGATGTCGAGCGCGTCGAGGCGCTGATCCGTAAGGTCTCGAAGAACCGCACGATCTTGATGGTCGAGCACAATCTTTCGGTCGTCGCCTCGCTCTCCGACCACATCACTGTGCTGGCGCGCGGGCAGATCCTGGCCGAGGGCGACTATGCCACCGTCTCGAAGGACCCGCGCGTGATCGAGGCCTATATCGGTTCGGGAGGCGGCCATGGCCACCACTGAGGTGCTGAGGGTGCCGGCCGTAGTCGCGGGTGCGGCGCCGCTGCTGAAGGTCCGCGGCCTCGAGGCTTGGTACGGCGAGAGTCATGTGCTGCACGGCATCGACTTCGACGTCGCACCTGGCGAGGTCGTGACCCTGCTCGGCCGCAACGGCGCCGGCAAGACGACGACGCTCAAATCGATCATGGGCGTGATCGGCAAGCGCACCGGCTCCGCAATCTTCGAAGGCAAGGAAACGATCGCGCTGCCCTCGCGCGCTATCGCTCGGCTCGGCATCGGATATGTGCCGGAAGAGCGCGGCATCTACTCATCGCTCTCCGTCGAGGAGAACCTGATGTTGCCGCCCAGGATTCGGGACGGCGGCCTTGGCGTCGAGCAGATCTTCCAGCTGTTTCCCAATCTCAAGGAGCGGCTGCGCAGCCAAGGCACCAAGCTCTCGGGCGGCGAGCAGCAGATGCTCGCGATCGGCCGCATCCTGCGTACGGGCGCGCATTTCCTGCTGCTCGACGAGCCGACCGAGGGGCTCGCGCCCGTCATCATCGACCAGATCGGCGCCACGATCCGCAAGCTCAAGCAGGAAGGCTACACCATCATCCTGGTCGAGCAGAATTTCCGCTTCGCCGCGACAGTGGCGGACCGTCACTACGTCGTCGAGCAGGGCAAGGTGATCGACATGATCCCCAATGCCGAGCTCGATCGGAACATCGACAAGCTACACAGCTATCTCGGGGTCTGATCTCGGCCCACCAAGAACAGCGTCCATAGCGGCGGTCTTCAGCTTCAGGGAGAAATGAACATGTTTTCAAGAAAGACATTTGTGGCGGCCACGGCGCTGATTGGCCTGATGACGAGCCCCGCACTCGCGCAGCAGATCTCTATCAAGGCGGGCGTGCTCAATGATCGATCCGGCGTCTATGCCGACCTCACGGGCGAGGGCTCGGTGATCGCCGCGCGTATGGCGGTCGAGGACTTCAAGGCGGCCGAAAAGGGCATCAAGGTCGAGATCGTCTCAGCCGACCATCAGAACAAGCCCGATGTCGGCTCGACCATCGCGCGGCAATGGTACGATCAGGACGGCGTCGATCTGATCCTCGACGTACCGACCTCCTCGGTGTCATTGGCGGTCAGCCAGCTGACCAAGGACAAGAACAAGGTCTTCATCGTTTCAGGCGGCGGCACAGCGGATCTGACCGGCAAGGCTTGCAACGCCAACACCATCCACTGGACCTACGACACCTATGCGCTGGCACAGGGCACCGGGGGGGCGATGGTCAAGGCGGGCGGAGACAGCTGGTTCTTCCTGACGGCGGACTACGCCTTCGGGCATGCGCTGGAGCGCGACACTTCCGCGGTCGTGCAAAAGGCCGGCGGCAAGGTGCTCGGCACGGTGCGTACGCCCTTCCCAGGCAGCGACTTCTCCTCCTTCCTCCTGCAGGCGCAAGCGTCCAAGGCCAAAGTCATCGGGCTTGCGAATGCAGGCGGCGACCTCACCAATTCGGTCAAGCAGGCGAGCGAGTTCGGCATCACCCAGGGCGGGCAGAAGCTTGCGGGCCTGCTCGTCTTCATCAGCGACATCCATGCGCTCGGGTTGCAGGCTGCTCAGGGTCTCGTCCTCACCGAATCCTTCTATTGGGATAGGGACGATCAGACCCGAGCCTGGTCGACCCGTTTCGCCAAGCTCAATGGCGGCAAGCAGCCGACCATGGTCCATGCCGGCGTTTATTCCGGGTTGCTCCATTATCTCAAAGCGGTCGAGGCAACGAAGACTAAGGACTCCGCCACCGTCATCGCCAAGATGAAGGAACTGCCGACCGACGACCCGCTTTTCGGCAAGGGCTCGGTGCGCGCCGACGGCCGCAAGATGCACGACATGTATCTCTATGAGGTCAAGAAGCCCGCGGAGTCGAAGGGGCCCTGGGACTACTACAAGCAGATCGCCGTGCTGCCGGCCGAACAAGCATTTCGCCCGCTCGACGCCGGCGACTGTCCGCTCATCAAGAAGTGAGCCCCGGCGCAAGGGATGACCCGGGCGGGCGAGTGCTTGCCCGGTCACCCCGCCGGAGCCGCGCACACAGGCACGGCTTTCCCGAACGCCAAACACCGACCAAGGCAAGCCCATCATGTTCGAGCTTATCGGCGTCCCCCCGCAGGCCCTGTTCGGCCAGGTCCTTCTCGGCCTGATCAACGGCTCCTTCTACGCGATCCTGAGCCTCGGGCTGGCGGTGATCTTCGGGCTCCTGAACGTTATTAATTTCGCCCATGGCGCGCAGTACATGATGGGCGCCTTCGTCGCCTGGATGGGGCTAAACTATCTCGGCCTGAACTATTGGGCGGCGCTTCTGCTGGCGCCGCTTGTCGTGGGGGCAGTCGGCATCGCGATGGAGCGGCTGCTGCTCAAGCGCATCGTCCATGTCGACCATCTTTACGGCCTGCTGCTCACCTTCGGGCTAGCGCTGATCATCCAGGGTCTGTTCCGCAATCAGTACGGTTCTTCCGGCTTGCCCTACCAAATTCCGCCCGAACTGCGCGGCGGACAGAATCTCGGCTTCATGTTCCTTCCCTACTACCGCGGCTGGGTCGTCGTCGCCTCGCTCGTCGTCTGCGTTGCAACCTGGTTCATGATCGAGAAGACGAAACTCGGCGCCTACCTGCGCGCCGCGACCGAGAATCCCACCCTGACCCAAGCTTTCGGCATTAACGTGCCGCTCCTGGTGACGCTGACCTATGGCTTCGGGGTCGCGCTCGCTGCCTTCGCCGGCGTGCTGGCGGCGCCGATCTACTCGGTCAACCCGAACATGGGCGCCGATCTGATTATCGTCGTCTTCGCCGTGGTCGTGATCGGCGGCATGGGCTCGATCATGGGCGCGATCGTGACCGGTTTCTCCCTCGGCTTGGTCGAGGGCCTGACCAAGGTGTTCTACCCGGAAGCCTCGGCCACGGTGATCTTCATTATCATGGTGCTGGTGCTGCTGGTGAAGCCCGCCGGCCTGTTCGGGCGTCCGGCCTGAGACGGCCCCAAGAGAAAGTCCCATAGAAATGGCTGACATTGCCTCCGACGAAACCTCGGGCATCCCGGTCGCCAAGACCGACCGCAGTGCCGATCAGTTGCACCGCAATGTCCTGATCGGCCTGGCGCTCTTGCTCGCGATCGCGCCCTTCGTCGCCTATCCGGTATTCGTGATGAAGGTCCTGTGCTTCGCGCTGTTTGCGTTGGCCTTTAATCTCCTTCTCGGTTACGGCGGCCTGCTCTCCTTCGGCCATGCCGCCTATTTCGGGATGGCGAGCTATGTCAGCGCCTATACCGCCAAGAACTGGGGCCTGACGCCGGAGTTCGCGATCCTGTCCGGCACTGCGATCGCGGCGGCACTCGGGCTCGTCTTCGGCGCGCTCGCGATCCGCCGCCAAGGCATCTACTTCACCATGATCACGCTGGCGTTGGCGCAGATGCTGTTCTTCTTCTGCCTGCAAACGCCGCGCTTCACCGGCGGCGAGGACGGCATCCAAGCGGTGCCACGCGGTCGGCTGTTCGGGCTGATCGACCTTGCCGACGACCGGGCGCTTTATTGGCTCGTCGCTGCCATCTTCATGGCCGGGCTGCTCGCAATGTATCGCATCATCCACTCGCCCTTCGGCGAGGTCTGCAAGGCGATCCGGGACAACGAGCCGCGGGCGATCTCGCTCGGCTATCGCGTCAACCGGTACAAGCTCACGGTCTTCGTGCTCTCGGCTGCTCTGGCGGGCCTCGCTGGCGCCACCAAGGCTATCGTCTTCCAGCTCGCGTCGCTCACCGACGTGCACTGGTCGATGTCGGGCGAGGTCGTGCTGATGACGCTCGTCGGAGGCCTGGGTACCGTGTTTGGCCCCATCGCCGGCGCGCTCGTCATCGTCGCGATGCAGAATTATCTCGCCTCTCTGGGGGCCTGGGTCACCGTCGTCCAGGGTGTCGTCTTCGTCATCTGCGTGCTCGCTTTCCGCGAAGGCATCGTCGGTGTCGTGGCAAAGGCGATCAAGAAGCCGCTCTAAGGGATTTTGATCCGCTGACGACGTTCCGGGCAATTAGGTATGGGATCTGGACGATGAAGAAGGTTTTCTCGGGCGCCGCGGCCGCGCTTGCAGGCGAGATCAAGGACGGCATGACGATCATGGCCGGCGGCTTCGGCCTGTGCGGCATTCCCGACCTGCTGATCGAGGCGGTCCGCGAGAGCGGCGCGAAGGACCTGACCTTCGTCTCCAACAATGCCGGCGTCGACGGCGCCGGCCTCGGCCTGCTGCTGGAGACCCACCAGATCCGCAAGATGATCTCGTCCTATGTCGGCGAGAACAAGCTCTTCGCCCAGCAATATCTCTCCGGCGAGCTCGAACTCGAATTCACGCCGCAGGGCACGCTGGCCGAGCGCATCCGCGCGGGCGGCGCCGGCATCCCTGCCTTCTACACCAAGACCGGCGTCGGCACGCTGGTCGGCGAAGGAAAGGAGGAGCGTGAGTTCGACGGCGAACGCTACATCATGGAGCGTGGCATCTTCGCCGACGTCTCGCTGGTTCATGCCTGGAAAGGCGATACCGAAGGTAACCTCGTGTATCGCAAGACCGCCCGCAACTTTAACCCGATGATGGCGACTGCCTCGCGCCTGACAGTCGCGCAGGTCGAGCACCTCGTTCCGGCAGGCGAGATCGATCCGGACCAAATCCATACGCCGGGCATCTTCGTGAAGCGGCTCGTGCACGTCGCTAATCCGATCAAGCGCATCGAGCAGCGCACCGTCCGCAAGCGAGCGGCGTAAGGAGGAAGTTATGCCCTGGACTCGCGAAGAGATCGCCGCGCGCGCTGCCAAGGAGCTCAAGGACGGCTTCTACGTCAATCTCGGCATCGGCATCCCGACGCTGGTCTCCAACTACATCCCCGACGGCGTCAGCGTTCAGCTCCAGTCGGAGAACGGCATGCTCGGCATGGGCCCTTTCCCCTATGAGGGCGACGAGGATCCCGACCTGATCAACGCCGGCAAGCAGACCATCACCGAACTGCCGACGACGAGCTTCTTTTCCTCGGCCGACTCCTTCGGCATGATCCGGGGCGGCCATATCGACCTCTCCATCCTCGGCGCCATGCAGGTCGCGCAGAACGGCGACCTCGCCAACTGGATGATCCCCGGCAAGATGGTGAAGGGCATGGGCGGTGCGATGGACCTCGTCGCCGGCGTCAAGAAGGTCGTGGTGGTGATGGAGCATGTCGCAAAGAACAAGGACGGCACGGAATCGCCGAAGCTGCTCGATGCCTGCGACCTGCCGCTGACGGGCGCGGGCGTCGTCGACATGGTGATCACCGACCTCGGCGTCTTCATCATCGACGAGAACGGCGGCGGTATGACCCTGATCGAGCTGGCGGACGGTGTGACGCTCGACGAGATCAAAGCCAAGACGCGAGCCGCGTTCAAGGCCGCTGCGTAGGCTTCGACGGGGCAGCTACCTGTCGGCGCTGCTTGATGCTCAGGAGACAGTTAAGGCACCCGATGACCCAATCTAGCAGCGTCGCAATAGTATTTGAGCCGCCTGCATCCGGTCTATGGGCATCGGTCGCCGAAGGTATTTTCTGGGCTCAGATCCCGCTGCCATTTCGGCTCAACCAGGTGAATGTGTGGCTGATCGACGACGAAGACGGCTGGGCTCTGATCGATTGCGGTATCGACAGCCCTGAAGTCCGCGCCATCTGGGAAACGCTGCTCGCCAATCTTCCGGACGGGCGTCCCATCTCGCGCATCATCGCGACCCACGGACATACCGATCACGTGGGTTGCGCAGGTTACCTGGCCGAAAAGCTCAAGGTCCCCTTTGAAGCGACTTTGGTGGAATGGCTGAAGGCGCGCATCCGCTACGCCGATGCTGCGCAGGAGCCGTCGTCCGAAGAGGATCGCTTTCTGACGATGCACGGCTGCGAGCCTGCAGTCACGGCGCAGATGCGCGAGGAATTCAAGTCGATCGGCCAGTACCTCGGGCCGATGCCGGGCCGTCTGCGCGCACTGCGGCCGGACGAAAAGCTGAGGATCGGGAACCGCAGCTTCGAGGTGCTCGTTCATGGCGGTCATGCCGATTCTCATGCCTCGTTTTACTGTGCGGACGATCGGATACTTGTCGCGGGCGATCAGGTTCTCCCGAGGATATCGCCTGTGATCGCCGTCTTTGAGGACCTGCCCGAAGCTGATCCGCTGGGCGACTACCTGGCGTCGCTGAGGGATCTGGCGGAGCTTCCGGAGAATGCGCTCGTACTGCCGGGACATGGCGTTCCCTTTACGGAGCTCGGGTCGCGGCTGACCGCCTTGAAAAGGCATCATGAGGAACGATTGGCTACTCTTGAGACTATGATCGAAATTCCGATGACGGCGTTCGCAGCGGCGGAACGTCTGTTCGAACGAGCATTTCAGAGCGGTCACCGCCGCTTCGCGCTAGGCGAAACGCTTGCGCACCTTCACCGGCTGGAGCGCGACAACCGGGCGATGAGACGTATTTCGGGCGGCGGGACTGTCCGATGGGGGAAGTGCTGACGTCAGTCTCGGCCACGCGTGCGCGAACCGGAGAAGCCGCTTGTCGAGCACCGCGAACGGCTTGCCGGAGGCCGCGGCAAAAGCATTCTTCCGCCCTATTCGGTCCGAGCCAGGTGCGGCGCACGCTGCAGCGAGCGAGCGTCAATCGCCGCCCACGACCTTGCCCGCTAGGAGGAAGGGGCTCGATACCGTCGCTCCAACCGCATTGAATACGAAGGCACCAGACCGGCGAAGGTCAAGCGGCGCGCCGTTCGCGTGTGCCGCAGAAAGCTTCGGATACAATGCAGCCAGCTCCGCGAAACGGCTGTGCTTGAAGCTGTCGGACGATTTCAGACCGGTTATGTCGACGACCTGAACTCCCGCCTCGCGCGTCGCTTTCACGACGCTTGGATCGCTGACGTCAAGCTTGCCTAGAGCGCCGGACATTTAATCATACGCATATCGTGCGTGTTTGAAGAGGTTTTGGCATTCCTGTGGCTCGAAGAGGCGGCAGATGTCGCCGACGGCTTTCCAAAGGGCATCGAAGGTCCTGGCTTTCGCCTTTCGCAGATGCGCCTTGAGCTTGGCGAAGGCCATCTCGATGGGGTTGAGATCGGGGCTGTAGGGCGGCAGGAAGAGGAACCAGGCGCCGCGCTCGGCGAGGCACCGGGCGGCGCGAGCGCTTTTGTGGACGGCGAGATTGTCGAGGATGACGATGTCGCCTCTCGACAAGGTGGGCGCGAGCTGCGTCTCGACATAGAGATCGAAGGCGACGCGATCCATAGCCTTGTCGATGATCCAGGGCGCCGTCAGGCCATGGCAGCGCAGGCCGGCGATGAAGCTCTGCGTCCGCCAATGTCCGAAGGGAGCCGATGCGCGCAGCCTCTCGCCACGTGGGCTGCGGCCGCGCAGCCGGACCATCTTGGTGTTGATCGAGGTCTCGTCGATGAAGACGAGCCTGTGCGGCTCGAGGCGCATGCGCGGCTGACGGCGTTCGATCCAGAGGCGGCGCTGCTCACGCACATCCGCGCGTGCGCATTCCGACGCCATCAGCGCTTTTTTTATATGTGAACCCCAGACGGCAAAGGAAGCGCGACAAAACCGCGGGATCGACCGCAAGTCCGGCGGTCTGCGCCAGACGCGCCGAAAGCTCCGGCATGGTGATGTCGGGCACAGCCTCGACCTGCGCCACCAGATAGGCGCCATGGCCGTCGAGTCGGCTACCGCGCGGACGACCCTGCCGAGCCGGCTGAACTGTCTTGAGACGCGACACGCGCTGCAACAGCTTCACCGCAAAGCTCTCGCTGACGCCAAAGTGCCGCGCGGCGGCCCGACGCGAATGCCCCGCCTCGACAAAGCCGACAACCCGCTCGCGAAGATCCTGCGAATAGCCGAGACCCATGATCCACCTCCAAAAAACGGTGAATCACAAACCCAGTCAAAAGGGAATCACACGATTCCAATTTCAGATCCGACGCTCTAGCCGCTGGCGCTCGCCGGTCAGAAGCTCGGAGGCTCTCAAGGCAAGATCGTCTTGCGAGACGAGGATGGTCATCGGCGGCGAGAGCGGGCCGATCACTCCGACTTGCGCCTTGAAGACGTCGACGTCGATGTCGGGCGCTGCGAGAATGACCTGCAGCCGCGCGATGACGGCATTCTTCTCAGTCAGGCGAAGTTGGCGAATCGCCTCGGTCGTCAGCCATGCTCCCATGCTGTGGCCGACGACAGTGATCTTGCCGCGGCTTTCCGTTCTTGCGATGCTCGTCAGCAACAGGGCAAGCTGATCGCGTGAGAAGGTCGCTGCGTCCTTGTCGGCGACGTAACCTGCAACGCTGCCTTGGGACGGCCAAGAGAACAGGATCGGCGCTCCGTGTTCGACGCTCGCGTCGGCCGTCATCTGCGCCAGCCTGAAGAGCGCCTCCTGATAATTCGTATTGTAGCCGTGGACGAAGACCCCGATGTCCGGCGGATGCCCTCCACGGCGCTTCGAGACCTGCCGCTCGAAGCCTGCCCGGTCGAGGACGCGATGACCGACAACGCCAAATTGTCTTGCTGGGTCGGACTGATGCTCCGGCCATTCGATCTTTCCGGGTACGTGACCAGGCGGGATCGATATCGTGTACTCGTCGTAGCTCAGCTCCGGCTCCCGAGCGGACGTGAAGGCTCTCGAATCAGGAGCTGCACGCTGACGCGTGTTGGCGGCGTAGACGGTGACGAAGCGCCCGCTGGGAAATGTCGTGCTCACGTTCTCAAGCAGTTCAGGTCCAGGTCTTTCCGCACAGGCCGTTAGGAGAGCGAAGGCGAGAACGAACAAGCAGCGGGCACGGGATTTTCGCATTGAGCAGAGCGTCGTCCGCCGCGTCCTGGGTATCGAAACCGACGACGATGAGGTCCGGCATTGCATAGTCCTTTCGGGTACCCGGCATGCGTGCCATATGCGCGGAGAATCAGGCTTCCAACGGATGTGCGGGTGCGAGCACGCTGCGGAATGGAGCGGCACGGCGACCTAGCGGATTGACTCGCCTCAGGGCTTTCGGGCGGCTAACAGCCTGCGAAGCGCACCGAGGATGCTGACGCCGAGCGTCAGACTGCTTCCGAGGTTCTCAAAGCGATGACCGGCGGTGTTGACCATCTGGACCACGCCCTGGGTCTCGGCCGTGATCGTCTCAAGCGCGGCCGCCTCCATTTCCGCCAGTGCTTCGAGTTCAGGGGAATGCGGCTCGCGCAACGTGTAGGCCAACAGAACGAGCGCCATAGCAAGGTAGAGCGCTGCGACGGCTAGCGCCGCGTTGAGGTCGCCGAACGGAGCCCTGATCGCAAGGAACAGCGCATAGGTGGCGAGCCCAGCAGTTACGGTGAAGGCGGCCACCGCGAGCGCGCCGGCGATAGCGCGCCGGATCAACTGCCGAAGAAGAACCTGACGACGCAGCAACGCCACGCGACCATACAGTTTCGCGGAATTGAGGGTGGACATTGTTGACCTTTCTGGCGGTCAGGGAGACGGTTAGCGGAGCTGGCGACCGATGACGACACCGGCCGCCAGACCGAGCCCAAGCGCGGCGAGCGCCGTCAGGCGAGGGAACCTGTCGAGTTCCTCGGCAAACTCGTCGAGGGTCTCGTTGACCGCTTTCAGGAAAGCGTCGAGGTCGAGCCCTTCATGAGGGATGTCCGGGCTTGTACGTGGAGGCACAGGTCCCTGCTCGACGCCCACGTCGGCGGTCGGCGCCTTGCGGGCATGAGCATCAATTTGTGCACGCAAGATCTGAATTTCGCTCATCAGGCTCATGAGCCTCTCCTTGAACGCTTGCCGGAGGCGGAGGACAGGGGCGCCGTCATGCCGCCTCCGGCCCATAGAGGGCTACTTCGTCGCGTCCTCTATGGTTTTTCGGATCGAGGCATAGGTGTCGGAAAAGAGCTTCTGCGCGTCCGCATAACTCTTCTTGGTCGTTTCCCACGCCTCGGCGGAGGCATCCTCGAGCCGGGCGATTCGGGCCTTTGCTTCGTCGACCTGCGAATTCAGCACGGCGATCCGGGCGTCGATCGCTGCCCGCTGGTCGGCCGCAAGTTTCGAGGCCTTGGCGCGCAGTTCGTCGATCGAATTCCGCCACGCCTTCTGACGCGCTTCGAGCTCGGCCTCCAGTATCGCCCGGCGGGTGGCCAGATCGACCTTCGCCGCTTCGAGATACCGATCCCGAGTAGTCTGGAAGGCGGCCCAACCGTCATCCAGAGATTTCCGCGCCGCGGCGACCTGCGCATCCGTCCAGGTGCTGGCGTTGGCCGCAGCCTCTTCAGCCTGGACACGGTATGCGTCGCGTCGATCGCGGAGCGCCTTCAGGGCCTCGTCCGCATTCTTCCGCGCCTCGCCCTGAAGTCGGGCCGACTCCTTCTCCAGCACGACGATGGTCGCGTCGAGCTCGGCGAGCCGATCCCGAGACCATTCCACCGCCCGCCGAGCAAGCGAAGGGTCGTTCTGAGAGGCGGCTTGACCTTGTCCGGTCGCGTTCTGGGCAAAGGCAACTGGCACAACCAGCAAGCTGGTCTGGGCAAAGAGCGCCAGACCTATCGCAGATATGAGGGATTTCATGTCGTTCTTCCTTGGTTCGCCATTATCGAAAGGCCGAAGCGCTTCGATCAGAACAGCTTCGAGAACGCGTCCTTGATCCGCTGAATCGTACGGTCATGCACCGCCTTCGCTTCAGCAACGCCGCTCTTCACGGCTTCCCAGGACTCGTCGCCGGCATCCTTGGCATCGCCGATCCGAGCCTGGAATTTCTCAGCCTCGTCGGACAAGCGTTTGATGGCGGCGTCGAGCTCTCCACGCGCAGTCTCGACGGCGTCGGCCGCCCGGTCGCGAATCTCCTGCAGCGACGCTTCCCACGACCGACGCTGAGTCTGGGCGCGCGCGGCCACGACTCCGCGCACCGTGTCCGCTCGATCTCTGGCCGCGCTCAGGTAGGATTGAAGTGCGGATTCGACCTCGATCCATTCGGCCTCGAGGGCGCCCTGGATCTGCTCGGCGCCTTCCTTCGCGCTCGCGGCCTCGGCACGAAGCCGATCATAGATCTCTTGGATCTTGCCGCGTGAGACCCGGAGACGGGCGAGTGCGGCGTCGGCTTCTTTGCGGACGTCGTCCTGCAGCGTTTCAGCGGTTTTCTCGACCTCGGAGACGATGGTATCCGCATCGTCGAGGCGCTGTTTCGCCCAGGCAATGGTTTCATGCGCGTAGGATTGATTGCTCACCGTGTGATTCCTTTTTTGGGTGACGAGAAGATTGTCGAGGCGGCTGGAGCAGCACTCTTGCTCCTTCTCCCGCGCCTCATTGGGAAAACCGGACAGCAAGAAAGTCGCTGCGGCAGAGATCGCGGACCATGTCCTCGACCTGCTTGATGCTGTCGGGTCGGATGCTCTCCCAGCCCATTCCTCGCAGCATGATGCCGCGCAGAAACCTAAAGCTGATGATCGCAGTCACGATCGCGTTGATCCGTAACCTGAGCGCTTCGTCGCCGGGATCTCTTCCCGTGAAATCGCTTGCAGCCTGCACGAGATGTTTCAGCAGGGGAGCGATGGCTCGCTCGTGGATCAGCGCGAAGGCCTCGTCATTGTCATAGGCGCAGCGTGCGACGAAGGACGTCCACGAATGGGGCTCGGCATCCTCCATGATGATATGCATGAGCTCGGTGAGCGCCTGCTCGAAGTGGGCAGCCCTCTCGGACGGCTTCGCCACGTCGAGAAGCGCGATAGCCTCTTCGAAGCGGCCGGCCGCGTAGTCGGAGATCATGCCTGCCGCAGCCAGGTAGAGCTCCTTCTTGCCCCCGAAATGATAGGGAATTGCGGACAGCGTCGTTTTCGCAGCCGTGGCCAGCGCGCGAGTGCTGGCCCCCTCGTAGCCGACAGCGCCGATCACCTCGATCGCGGCTTCGATCAGCTGCGAGCGCGTCTTGGCGCTGCGCGCTTCGTGTCCGCTCGATGTCGCTTTGGACTCCGTCATGGGCCGACTCCTTTCGTCGAGGGACGATATAGTTCATTCGAACGAACTTTTCAATTGACATGGATCAGATGCCGCCGTAGACGGCACTTAACGAACGTTCAGTTCCATATGCGAGGGACCATGGAGCCCACCGACACGCGCACGGCTATATTGGAGGTCGCTGCTCGCCTCTATGCCGATCTCGGGTACAGCGCAGTTTCTATGCGTGACGTGGCCAAAGAGATCGGGGTTACGCCAGCCAATCTCTATCATCACTTCAAAGGCAAGGAAGATCTCATCCGAGAGACGCTTGCCCACGTCTTCGCCCAAAAGACCGCTCCGTTGGCCGACATCTTCACACGAACGGCTGCTTCGAGCGGGCAATTGGAAGTCTTCGTCGATTTTTTCCTTCGCCTGTTGCTGGAGGACAGGGTCTTCTTTCGCCTGCTCGTGCGCGAATTGCTCGACGGCGGCGGCAGCCGGCTGCGGGAGCTCGCCCATTCCGTGCTCGAAAGTCCGTTCAGCTTGGTAAGCAGCCTGGCCGACCAGCAAGGGTCAGAAGATCAGCGCTTTCTGACCACTGTTTCGATGATCGGCATCATCCTCGGCCATGTGCAGCTTGCAGCGCTGCTGCCGTATCTGCCGGGCGGCCGTCCCGACTACGGGGATCCTTCGATTCTCGGACAGCATATCTCGGCGGTTCTGCGCCGGGCGTTCCACGATGCGGAAAAGGAAAAATGAGATGGGAAGTACTTCCCGAGCCGCTTGCCTCATCGCGCTGAGCGTCATTCTGGCGGCACCGATCGCGGCAAGCGCTCAGCCCCCTCGTTCGGACAACCCCACGGCCGTCCCGATCACGCAGGTTCGAGTAGCGGAGATCCCCGTCACTTATACTGTCCCCGGTTCTGTCGTCTCGGACGGGCGCATAGACGTGTCCTCTCGCGTCGTCGGCTTCATCGAACGGCTCGACGTCCGCGAGGGCCAGAAGGTCTCGCGGGGGGATCTGCTCGTCCAGATCGATCCGACAGATATCGACGAGGCCATCCGCCAGGCTCAGGCTGGCGTCCGCACGAGCCGCGAGGAGCTGGACGACGCCGAACAGGACGTCCAGAAGTTCACTCGACTTGCGCTGTCGGGTTCGGCCGCATCCGAAACCGTGCGCAAGGCCAAGGTGAGAGTCGATATCGCGCGTGCGAGCCTCGACAGAGCGCAGTCCGCCCTCTCTGCCGCCCAGGCGCAGAAGAGCTATGCCGGCATCACGAGCCCGGTGGACGGCGTCGTCGTTTCGGTCGCCAGGCGCCGGGGCGAAATGGCCACGGCAGGATCTGCCATCCTCACCGTCGAGTCCCGCGAGGTTCTTCTGTTCAAGACCTTCGTGTCGGAGAGCAATCTGTCTGCGATCGATCAGGCGACCCCGGTGCTCGTGCGGATCGACACCTTGAAGGACACTCCTTTTCAGGGCCGGATCCGGGGCATCGTCCCCTCCGGGGACGATGTCACTCGGCGATACGAGATCAACATCGTCCTGCCGAACGATTCACGCCTCGTGCCCGGCATGTTCGGTCGTGCGGACATCGCGCTCGGCGTTCAGAAGGCGATGCTGATCCCACGTGCCTCTGTGATCCGGCGTGGGGGCCTGGACGGGGTCTTTGTGCTCGACGGCACCGTTGCGCGGTTCCGCTGGTTGCGCCTTGGCCGAAACGTGGGCGAGTCAGTTGAGATCGTGGCGGGATTGTCGGGCGAAGAGACGATCCTGGCTGCTGCGAACGGCGCAGTGCGCGACGGTTCCGTGGTCGCGACAGTGGAGAGCCCGCGATGAACGAACTCCGCCTCAACCTCGCAGGGCGCCTCGCCCAGACCTTCATCACCTCGAAGCTGACTATCGTCTTCATCATCGCCGTGGCCCTGATGGGCGTCGTTGCGGTGCTGCAGACGCCGCGCGAGGAGAACCCGCAGATCGTGGTGCCGGCCGCGCTGGTCAGCGTCAGCTTGCCGGGCGCCTCGGCCGCAGAGGTCGAGGAACTGATCGTCACGCCTCTGGAAGGGATCCTCGGCGAAATATCCGGGGTCGATCACATCGAGGGCACGGCGCAGAATTCGCTCGGGTTGGTGCAAGTCCAGTTCAAGGTGGGGCAGCCCAAGGAAGAGTCGCTGGTCAAGCTCTACGACCGCGTGTTGGCGAGCCGCAGCCGCCTGCCTGTCGATGCCGGAACGCCGTTCGTGCAAAGCATCGATGCCGACGATGTTCCCATCGTCACCGTTACGCTCGCGTCGGCGAACTATGACGACTACGCCTTGAGACGGGTGGCCGAGCGCATGGCTGAGCGCCTGCGCAGCACCGAGAACGTTTCCGTTGTCGGCATCAAGGGAGGCAGGGGGCGGGAAATCGCCATCGAGCTCGACCCGGACCGCCTCCAGGCGTTCGGCGTCACGCTGAGCCAAGCCTATGGCGCTTTCACGGCGAGCAATCTTTCCATGCCGCTGCAGCCGACGGTGCGCGACGGCAGGGTCGAAGCCATCAAACTATCTGCCTCCTTCATGTCGGCCGACGACGTCCGCAACCAGATCGTCGGCATCCATAACGGGCGCCCCGTCTATGTGCGCGACGTAGCGACTGTCACCGATGGGCCGCCCTCGGAAGTGACCGCGTTCAGTCGTTTCTCTTTCGGGCCCGGCGATCCTCGCTTCGGCAAGGCTGCGACGGATATGCCGGCGGTCACCATCGCCGTCGCCAAGAAGAAGGGCGCTAACGCCGTGGTCGTAGCCAATGCGGTGATCGATCGGATCGAGCGCATGCAGACCTCCTTCGTACCCAAGGACGTGCAGGCTATCGTTACCCGCAACGACGGTGAAAAGGCCGACGCGGCAGTAAACCTGCTGCTGGAGCACCTCCTCGTTGCGCTCGGGACCGTAGGATTGGTGCTGATTTTCTTCCTCGGCTGGCGCGAGGCGATGATCGTCATGGTCACGGTGCCGCTGATCCTGTCGATCACGCTTCTCGCCGATCTGCTCGGCGGGGTGACCATAAACCGGGTAACTCTATTTGCTCTGATCTTGGCGCTGGGCCTGCTGGTGGATGCGGCGATCGTCGTGATCGAGAACATCCACCGCCACTACGGAGCCGCGCGCTTTCACGCCAGCAAGGAGGCCGTGACCGTCCGGGCCACCAACGAGATCGGCAACGCCACCAATCTCGCCACCTTCGCGGTGATGTTGGTCTTCGCCGCGCTGTTTCTCGTCACCGGCATGGCGGGCGATTATTTCTATCCTATCGCTTTCAACGTGCCGATCGCCATGGCCGCCTCGGTCGTCGTGGCCTACATCGTCACGCCGTGGGCGGCCAATCGCTGGCTGCACCGCCACCAAATCCACGAAGACGACGAGCATGAGCAGGAGGCCAGCCATGGCCAACCGGGAAGGATGGAGCGTCTCTACCTTCGCCTCATCAGGCCCTTGCAGCAGAACCGTCGCGCACGCCTCGCTTTCGGGGCGACGATCCTCGCTCTGATGGCGGTGTCCGTCATGCAGGGAGCTTGGCAGTTCGTCCGGCCCGCCGGGGTGGGAGGAGCGGTCTCGCCGCTTGGCGTCGCCATCGGCTTCCTGCCCAAGGACAACAAGAACACGTTCAACATCGTGGTCGCCATGCCGGAAACCACTCCGGTGGAAGCTACCGACCGTTTCGTGCGCGAGATGGCGAAGCTGCTTGCCGCGGAAAAGCACGTCCTCAACTACCAGACCTGGATCGGGCAGGCCGGCGTCGAGGACTTCAACGGCCTGTTCAAGGGCACAGCCGGGCGCACGGGCAATCATGTGGCGGAAATCCGCGTAAACCTGACTGACAAGCACGACAGGAAGGAAAGCTCGATCGACATCGTGCGGGATCTGAGGCCGAAGGTCGACGCGCTCCGTCGCTCCTACCCCGGCGCGAAGGTCGCGCTTGTCGAGGACCCGCCGGGTCCGCCGCTGCGCTCGACCGTGCTCGCCGAGCTCTATGGCCCGGATTCCGAGGGGCTGCGGACACTGTCCGCCGAGGTCCGCCAAGCGTTCGAGAAGACCTACGACGTCGTCGACCTCACGGATACGGAGCTGGCCGACGTGGCCGAGCATCGTATCGTGCCCGACAAGGAGAAGGCCGCTCTGTCCAAGGTCTCGACGGCCCAGATCGCCGAGGCGCTTTCGCTCGTCTTTGGCGGCAAGACCTTGAGCCGGGCGCACCTACCCGACGAGAAGAACGCGGTCGACGTCAGAGGTTTCGTGCCGCGCCGCTTCGCGGTCGATCCGACCCGGCTGGACAGGGTGTTCGTCGGCAACGCCGACGGAAAGCCTGTCCCGCTTTCGGAGATTGTTACGATCCTTCCTGCCGCTGCGGACAGGCCGGTCCTCCACCGCGACAATGAGAAGGTGACTTTCGTCGGAGCGGAACTGTCGAACTCCGTGCCGTTCTACGCCGTACTGGATCTTCAGAAGCGGTTGAATGGCATCACCGCTCCAGACGGCCGGCCGCTGAGAACCGGAAATCTCGGTTTCAAGGAGGACGCGCCCGACACCATCGACGGCTATCAGCTGCTGTGGGGCGGCGAGATGCGAATGACGCTCGACGTTTATCGCGACATGGGCATCGCGCTCGGCGGCGCCTTGCTGGCGGTGTATTTTCTGCTCGTCGCCTATTATCGCTCCTTCCTCGTTCCGATGATCGCGATGTCGTCAGTGCCTCTCGGTGTCATCGGCATCTTCCCGGGCCACTGGCTCGTCGGGGCGGATTTCTCAGCGACCTCGATGGTCGGCATCATCGCGCTCTCCGGTGTCGTGATCCGCAACTCATTGCTGATCATCGACTTCATTCAGGACAACCTGAAGCACGGCATGGCGCTCGACGTCGCGACCAGGCAGGCCGGCGCCGTGCGCCTGCGCCCGATCCTGCTGACAACGCTGGCCATTATTCTGGGCTCGGCGATCATGGTGACGGATCCCGTCTTCGGCGGCTTGGCCATCTCGCTGATCTTCGGAACGGTGGTCTCAACCGCTCTGACCGTCTTCGTCGTGCCGATCCTCTACGAGCTCGACGCGAAGAGGCGACTCGGGCGCGTGGCGCCTCGCTCCGAAGAA
Source organism: Allobosea vaviloviae (assembly GCF_001298265.1). GTDB lineage: Bacteria > Pseudomonadota > Alphaproteobacteria > Rhizobiales > Beijerinckiaceae > Allobosea > Allobosea vaviloviae_B. The sequence goes on from NZ_LGSZ01000029.1 coordinate 44,987, forward strand.
TCCGTCGCATGATGACGATCAGCGGGCCGCTATCGGGGAACTGAAATGGAAGCGATCTCGATTGCAGAGGCGGCGAGCCAAACGCCGCCGAGCGTCTCGAAAGTCATCCTTGATTCCAGCCTCTCAAAAAAAAGGCGAAACCGGTCGCTGCGATACGCAAAAGGGCTGGGCTACGGTGGCGCAGGAGAACGGCAACTAGCTTTCATTTGATCTTGAGCGGTCCTTTTCCAGAGCGTCTTGCATCGCATGCAGTGCTGACGGCGCCTCGTTTTCGGCCCCAAGTCTTGCTCCCCATGCGGCGGCCCACTGGTCGAGCGGCATGATGAGGCTGACCAACACTTTCCCTTCTTCGCTCAAGTCATAGCCGCCCGAGTGATGGACTACGATGTCGGCGGCCCGCAGTTCCTTGAGGCGCGTGTTCAGGAGGCTCGGATTTGTTTCCGCGACCGCTTGCAGTTCCCGAAACGTTAGAGGTTGTCCGGCGTGCGCAAGCTCCCACAAAACGCGCAAACTCATGCGCCTCCCCAGCAGATCGAGAAGCGCCATAGTTGGGTGTCCGGAACGCGACCCGCGTACGGGCTGGCCAGGTTTGGGAACTTTCATGCTATATTTTTCGTAGCGTTCGGAGGTCATTCTCTGCTAAGAAAATGATAGCAGAAGGGCGCGCCAAATGGCACCTCGTATCGAGCCGGGCGGGACGCCCATACTGGAAGACGGGGTGCATGGGGCAACTGGTTTGCCTTTATCGCTTGCGGCTGATGAGACTTTGTGAAAGCCGGCGACATGACCAAAGCCTATGCGGTGCCCGTGCCGTCCGACAGCGTGCTAGCGCCACTTTATGTTGGCGCGGACCTGCTGGATGCGTACGCGATTCAGTTGCCGGTGGGGTCAAACAACGATCTCGAAGTGCTGGCGCGCGCTGGGTTCGAGCGGCAGGCGTGGTGGATTCGCGCGCTGACGCGGGTGCGCGATGTGGTGATGGCGACAGTCGGCGTCAAATCGTCTCGCGCGGTCGGTGCTGCTGCGGCGGCGCGGGGCCCGGTGATTGGCTTCTTTCCGCTGCTGTCGAAGACTGCGAGGGAGTTGGTGCTCGGCGAGGACGACCGGCATCTCGACTTCCGGCTCGCGATCCTGCTGCGCCCAGGCGCGGCGGGCGGCCGGGAGCTAGTCGTGGTGACCGTGGTGCATTGCCACAACTGGTTGGGGCGGACGTACATAGCGGTGATCGCGCCGCTCCACCGCGTGATCGCGCCGGCGAGCCTGGAACAGGCGGCAAGGGCGAAATAGGCTAGATCGGGCCGACAGGGATGCGGCGTAGCTACGACGTCTCAACCTGATCTGGATCGAGATCCCGCGGGCCGACGTCGGCACCGCCCGGCGCCAGGCGACGCATTACCGCCTTTTCGATTTCGCGCAGCCACAGCACCGAGCTCGCGACAGCGATGCAGAGCAGCCAGTCGCTGATGCTCAGGAAGACGGTGGAGAACGCCTTCTGCAAAAACGGCGTGTAGATCACCGCGGCATGCATCACCAATGACAAAGCGACCGCGAAGCAAAGCGAGCGATTTCGAAACGGCCGCCGCAAGGCACTGAGCTCGTCCGAGCGCGCATTGAAGACATTGAAGAGCTGGAACATCACCAAGGTGGTGAACGCCATCGTCTGCCCGTACGCGATCGTGCCCGAGCCCTCGATCAGCCCGCCAGGAAGGGCTCCATCGAGCACGAGCAGCGTTCCCGTTGCCATGACGGCGCCGACGAAAACGACACCCGCCCACATCCGGCCGGTCAATACCCCTTCGTCGCGCAGCCGTGGCGGCCGGCTCATAACGTCGTCATCCGCAGGGTCGACGCCGATGGCGAGCGCAGGCGCACCATCGGTGACGAAATTGATCCAGAGAAGCTGTGTCGCCAGAAGCGGCAACGCGAGACCGCCGATGCCGGCTCCGCTGAGGCCGATCGTGCCGGCGAGGATAATGCCAAAGAACATCGTCATGACTTCGCCGATGTTCGACGAGAGAAGATAGCGCAGAAACTTCCGAATGTTGGCGAAGATCGCTCGCCCCTCTTCGACCGCGGCGACAATGGTCGCGAAATTGTCGTCCGCCAGAACCATGTCCGCTGCCTCCTTGGACACGTTGGTGCCGGTTATCCCCATCGCGATGCCAATGTCGGCTGCTTTCAGCGCGGGCGCATCGTTGACGCCGTCGCCGGTCATGGCGACCGTTTCTCCAGTCCGCTGAAGAGCCAGCACGATCCGCAGCTTGTGCTCGGGATTGACGCGCGCGTAGACGGCGACCTCTCTCACCGCATCGTCGAGCTCGTCGTCCGTCATGGCCTGGATCTGGGCGCCTGTGACCACCTGGTCGTCTACGGAAATGCCGAGCTCGCGGGCGATGACGCTCGCTGTCTTGGGATGGTCTCCGGTGATCATGAGGCAGCGGATGCCCGCAACCTGCGCACGCCCCACTGCTTCGCGCGCCTCGAGCCGTGGCGGATCGATCATGCCGATCAGGCCGATGAAGACGAGCTCGCGCTCGATCGCCTCCTCGAATTGGCTGGCCTCGGGAAGCTTTGCCGGCAGGGAGCGGAAGGCGACGCCGAGCGTACGCAGCGCCTCCTCGGCGAGGGCTTCATTGCTGGCCATGATCTCGACACGGCGCGCATCGGTGAGCGGCAGGGCATCCGACCCGACGAGTTCGTGGGTGCAGTGGTCAAGCAACACGTCGGGCGCCCCCTTGGTCACCAAGACGAGGCGTTCGGGCCGCTCCGCATCACTGTGGATCGTGCTCATGAGCTTGCGCTCGGACGAGAATGGCACCTCCCCGACGCGGCCGAAGCGCGCATTGAGCGCCTCCGTCAGCAGACCGGCCTTGCGAGCGGCGACGATGAGCGCCACCTCCGTCGGGTCGCCGTGCACGACCCAGCCCTCCGCGCGCTCGCTGAGCAGCGCGTTGTTCGCACGCTCGGCGGCTGTCAGCGCGCGCACGATCTCCAATTGAAGGAGGCCGTTGGAACGTCCCGCCTCGCGGAATTCGACCTGGCCATTTGGCGCATAGCCGGTTCCGGAAAGGTTGGCGCAGCCGCTCGCCGTTATGATCCGGCGCACGGTCATCTCGTTCTTGGTCAGAGTGCCGGTCTTGTCCGAAGCAATGACGGTCGCGGAGCCCAGCGTCTCTACCGCGGAGAGGCGGCGAATGACGGCGCTGTTGCGCGCCATGCGCTGCATGCCGAGCGATAGCACGGCGGTGACGACCGCCGGCAGCCCTTCCGGCACTGCGGCCACGGCGAGCGCGACGCCGAGAAGCATCACGTCGACCGTGCGGGAAAGGCCACGGACCTCCGACAAGAGGAGGATGGTTCCAATGACGGCAGCGGCGATCAGGACGACGGTGATTGCAAGCACCTTGCCGACGCGGCCAAGCTCCTTCTGCAGCGGTGTCGCTTCGTCCGGGGCCTTCTCCAGCATGCCGCTGATGCGACCCATCACCGTTCTCATGCCCGTCGCCGTGACAACGGCGCGGCCGTGCCCGTAGATGGCAGTGGTGCCGCTGAAGAGCATGTTGCGCTGATCGCCGATCTCTGCCCTGCCGGAGATGGCGTCGATGCCCTTGGATACGGGCAGGCTCTCGCCGGTGAGCGCAGCTTCCATCGTCTGCAGCGCGGCGGACTGGATCAGCCGGGCGTCGGCGGGGATCGTGTCCCCCTCGGCGACGAGGATTATGTCCCCCGGCACGAGGTCAGCGGAGGCGATGCTCGTCTGAGCTCCGTCGCGGACGACGTCCGAGCGCATCGCCGACAATTGGCGCAAAGCCGCCGCGGCGCGTTCCGCCCGGGCCTCCTGAACATAGCCCAGCAACCCATTGAGAACGACGATGGCGAAGATGGCCAGAGCTTCGTAGGGGACCTCAGTCTTCCCTTCGCGCCACCAAACGGCCGCGGAGATCGTCGCGGCGGCGAGAAGGAGGAGCACCAAGATATCGGTAAACTGCGCAAGCAGCTTCAGCCATTCCGGTCGTGGCGGCGGCGCATCGAGCTCGTTGGGACCATATTCCGTCAGACGACGCTTCGCTTCGGCCTGGTCGAGGCCGATGCTAGGATCCGCGGCCGCTGCCGAGAGCACGTCTGCGCAGCTCTGCCGATACGGTTCGTCAGACTTGGAATTTGGGGCTGTTACGAGCATGTTCAGGAATGCGACTGATCGTCGATGAACAGCGACCACACCGCCAAGAACAGCGCTGCGATCAGCGGACCGATGACGAAGCCGTTCATGCCGATAAGCGAAAGGCCGCCGACGGTCGAAACAAGAACGACGTAGTCCGGAAGACGCGTTCCCCTGCCGACCAGAAGCGGACGCACGAGATTGTCGACAGTGCTGATCACCAACGTGCCGATCGCGAGCAGTATGGCTCCTCTCACATAGTCGCCTGAGAGCAGCAAATATCCGGTGGCTGGCAGCCAGACCAGCGCCGCGCCGATCGCCGGCAATAAAGATAGGACCGCCATTAACACGCCCCAGAGGATCGCTCCGTCGAGGCCCAGCGCCCAAAAGGCGATTCCACCGATCGCGCCCTGCATTGCTGCAATAATGACGTTGCCTTGGATCGTCGCTTTCACGACGGACGAGAATTTGCTCAGGATGTGACTTGTGTGGCGCTTATCCAGGGGACTCCCCCTATGAAGGACCTCCGTCAGGTCAGCTCCATCGCGGAAGAGAAAAAATAGAAGATACAGCATGATGCCGAGGCTGACGAAAAGCTCCGCCGTGTTCTGCCCGAAAGTCACGGCTCCTCCTGCGACCGTTTGAGTGGCTTGCAAGAGGAAGGAGGTTAGCCGCGCTTGGATCTCTGCGAGATTGCCCAAGTTCAGCGCCGTCAGCGTATCGAGGATGAACGGAGGCATTTCGCGACGGATTCGCGCGAGCATCGCAGCGAGATCGAGTTCTTGCGAGCTGATCCGGCCATAGAATCTGGCCGCTTCCTGCGCAAGCGACGCGAGGATCAGCGTCACTGGAACTACGACGATGCAAACGCAGACCGTTAAGCTGATCGTCGCCGCCAGATTTTGGCGTCCCCCTAACCATTTCAAGAGTCTTCGGTGCAGGGGGGTGAACAGGATCGCCAAAATGACGGCCCAGAGGACGGCGCCGTAGTAGGGGAGCAAAAGCCAGATGAACGCTGCCGTCACTATGACGACGACGGCCATAAAGCTGAGCGTTTCGATCGTCCTCCTGGGTATCATCCAGTGTTCGCCTCCAGCGCCCCAAGCTCCTGTATCGCGAACCAGACGACATGACACGCGGCAGAAACGAAATACCGGAGTGATAGCGATGCGCATCCTCCGACGATCTGGGCTTCAGGTTTTCCCGACGCGCGCAAGAGCGAGGCAGGCGCGACTTGCGCACCAGTCAACCCACCACCCTCCGACGCCTCGTCCGCTCTCAGCCGCGATCGGTCGCTAATTAGATTGCATGCTCATTATTTTTAAGCTACCAATGTTGAAGACATGCATAGTCCCACATTCACCCTGACTTCCAATCTCCTGTTGAGCGGCCGCCAATGGCGGAAGCTCTGCGAGGCTGCGCTTGCAGCCCATGGGATTTCCCAGGCCCGGGCGGCGGTGCTGGTTTGGGCGCATCGGCTTGGCGACGGCGTCAGGCAGGTAACGCTGGCCGGTCATATCGGGATCGAAGGAACGTCGCTGGTCCGGCTCCTCGACCAACTCAGCGCGGCGGACCTCCTTCTTCGTCGTGACGACCCCAGCGACCGGCGCGCCAATGCGATCTGGCTCACCGCGGAAGGCGCGCGCCTCGCGGGCAAGATCGAGCAAATTCTGAACGAGTTGCGGGATCGTGTTCTGCGTGACGTGAGCCCGGCCGAGATTGCAGCTGCGCTGAAGGTGATGGATGCGATCAACCGAGCCAGCAGCACCGAGCCAGAGGAGGCTCATCTCCCTGAGACGGTCGCGTGACCTTTCCGACGTGGCGTGACTGGCTATTTTCGGCGAAAGCCTTCGCCGCGGCGATGCTGGCCCTCTACATTGCCCTCGCCTGCGACCTGCCTCGGCCGTATTGGGCGATGACGACGGTATATGTCGTCGCCAATCCTCTATCCGGCACGACAAACTCGAAGGCGCTCTATCGCACGCTCGGGACGCTTTTGGGCGCTTCGGCCGCGGTCGTACTTGTTCCCCTTTTCGTCAATGCGCCGGAACTCCTGACTCTCGCCGTCGCACTCTGGGCCGGATGCCTTTGTTATCTCGCGGCTCTGGATCGGACGCCGCGCGGTTATGTCTTCATGCTCTCGGCGTATACGCTGCCGCTGGTTGCGCTGCCGAGCCTTGCCACACCGGAAAACATCTTCGATCTGGCGGTGGCCCGCAGCGAAGAGATCATTCTCGGCATCGTCTGCGCCAGCGTCGTCGGCGCAATCGTGTTTCCGGTCGGCATCGGCCCAATCTTCGACGCTCGGATCGCGAAATGGCTGCGGGACGCTGCGACCTGGGCCGACGACATCCTGCATGACCGGGCAGGGCCTGCGACGCCGGTAGCCCGGCAACGGCTGGCAGCGGACGTTACCGCGCTCGATATGTTTATCGGCCAAATATCGCATAGCGCGGATACTCGCGGCCGGCTCAGATGGGCAAGAGAACTTCGCGGACGACTGCTGCTGCTTTTGCCGATGCTGTCCTCGCTGGCTGATCGTCTGCATGCGCTGAAGCTCGAGGCAAAAGAGCTTCCCCCGGGGCTGACTTCGGCACTGGACGAGATTGCCGACTGGATAGCGGGGCGAACCGTTGCCGGGTCGACAACGCCGGACCTGTTGCGTTCCAGCCTCACGGCACTCCAACCCTCGCGCGAGGAGCTAGGACGCTGGGAGGGCCTGCTGACCACGAGCCTTCTATCGCGCCTGAACGACGTCATAGATCTCTGGCAGGATTGTCTCGTTCTGCAGAAGCTGATCGCATCTGGGCAGACTGGCGAAGCCTGGCGCCCCGCCTTCTCACGCAATCAACTGGTCCCCGGCACGCGCTACTATGATCACGGCCTCATCCTGTTTTCATGCGGATCGGCCGTTCTGGCTACGCTCGCGGCCGGGCTGATCTGGATCCAGAGCGGCTGGCCCGGCGGGGCTTTTTTCGTCGCGATGACGACTGTCGCCTGCTGCTTCTTCGGGTTGCTCGACCGGCCTGCGGCCGCGATGAGGACGATGGTCGTTTGGCTCGCGGTCAGCACGACCGGTGCCGCGCTCTATCTCTTCGCCGTCCTGCCGCGGATCCATGATTTCGAAATGGTGGTGCTGACGCTTGCGGTGCCGTTCCTGCTGATCGGCGCCTTCATTCCGAGGCCTCAGCTCATGCTGATCACGTTGGTGCTGGCGACCAACAGCACCGGAAGCCTGGCGTTTCAAAGTCGCTACAGCATGGACTTCGCCGCCTATGCGAACGAGGGGCTCGCGGCGCTCGGCGGTGTTCTGTTCGCCCTGACGTGGACGCTCGTCACCAAGCCGTTCGGCGCCGAGATCGCGGCCAGACGACTCCTGCGCGCCGGCTGGTCCGATCTCGCGACGCTGGCGGAGGGAAAGCGCAAGCACGACCTGTCGGCTCTGGCCGGCCGCAATCTCGACCGCTTGAGCCAACTCGTGCCGCGCTGGAGCGTCGCTTCCCCCGATCAAGAGACCTCCGTCGACATCCTTCGCGAGATTCGCATCGGCTACAATATCGTCGCGCTGCAACGGGACCGGCGTCTCGTCGCCGGTCGGGCCCGTGACAGTATCGATACCGTCTTGAGCGGCGTGGCGACTTTCGCGCGCCAAAGCCTGTCAGCGGGGAACTTTGCCGCCGATGGGCCACGTGACCTCCGCGATAGCATCGACACGACGTTCCGGACGGTGCGCGAGCATGGGGAAGGCAGCGCGGAGCTCGATACGCTTCAGTCACTAGTCGGCCTTCGACGTGCACTTTTTCCGCATGAAGCCGGCCCGCCGCCAGAGCCCCGGCCTCTCGACCGCCAGCAGGCTCCATTCACCTTGATGGCCGCGGAGTAGAAGCGCATGCCTCCCGAGTTGGACGTCTACGGCGTCTTCGTTCCCAGCTTCTTCGTCATTGCGATCATCGCCTACGTCTTGACCCAGGCGCTGATCGGCGTGCTCGCACGCACCGGCTTCTACAGGCTCGTCTGGCACAGGGCGCTGCTCAACGTCGCCCTCTATGTCTGCATCGTCGGTGCACTGTTCTCCGCTTCCCAATGGCTTTCATCATGAAGACTTATCTGGTCCTCGCCGGCCGCGTGCTGATTACCCTCGCCGTCGTCGCCGCATCGGCGACCGTCGGCCGTGGGCTCTGGAATCATTACATGAACGAGCCGTGGACACGCGATGCGCGGGTTCGCGCCGACGTGATCAGCGTCGCTCCCGACGTTTCCGGTCTGGTCAGCGAGGTCTCCGTCCGAGACAATCAATCAGTCGGCAAAGGTGATCTGCTGTTTCGCGTCGACAGCGAGCGTTTCAGAATCGCCCTGGATCAGTCCGAGGCTGCGTTGGCCAGTCGCGTCGCTGCGCTCGAACAAGCGAGGCGCGACGTCGACCGCTACCAACAGCTGAAAGAGGTAGTTTCGCGCAAGAGCAAGGAAGAGGCCGAGACGGCGTTGGCACAGGCGGAAGCCGACCATCGGAAGGCGCTGAGCGACCGGGCGCTCGCCAAGCTCAATCTCGACAGGTCGGAGGTCCGAGCGGCGGCAAACGGCATCGTCACCAATTTGAGCCTTCAGGCCGGAGACTATGTGGCGAGCGGCAAAGCGGTCGTTGCTTTGGTGGACACCGATACCCTGCATGTCGAGGGCTATTTCGAGGAAACCAAGCTGCCCCGGATCCAGGTCGGTGCCCCGGTCACGATAACGTTGATGGGACAGGCGGGCCGTTTACAGGGACGGGTGACGAGCATCGCGGCGGCTATCGAGGACAGGGAAAGGGTTGCGGGCAATGGCTTGCTCGCGAACATCAATCCCACGTTCACCTGGGTCCGCCTCGCTCAGCGTGTGCCTGTCCGCATCGAGGTCACCGAACCTGCAAGAGAGCACCGCCTGATCGCAGGGCTGACGGCGACCGTCGAGATCGGGCCGCGTGAGGAGGTTTCAGCGCAAGCCGCCATTTCCTCTTCCTCGACGGATCGAGCGGTCACGAGATGACAGGCGGCGCTCACGGGATAGACCGTCAGACGCCGATCGGCAGCCAACCTCCCGCGGCGCCCCTCTGGCTGCTTGCCCTGATGACCTTCAGCGGAACGCTGGCAATGCACATCTTCGTGCCGGCTCTGCCAATCGCCGCAGCGGGGCTGCAGGCTAAGTCCGGCACGATGCAGCTCACCGTCAGCCTCTATATCGCCGGGCTTGCCGTCGGACAGCTCTTCTACGGTCCGCTGTCAGATCGCTTCGGGCGCAGGCCAGTCCTGATTGGCGGACTCGCTCTCTACGCCGCAGCCGGTCTGGCCGCAGCATTGGCGCCCAACGCGATCATGCTGATTGGGGCGCGGCTGTTGCAGGCGTTCGGCGGCTGCGCCGGACTGGTCCTCGGGCGCGCGATCGTCCGCGATACGGCAATGCCGCAGGAGACCGCTCGGCGCCTGGCGTTGATGAACCTGATGGTGACGGTCGGCCCCGGACTCGCACCTCTTATTGGCGCTCTGCTCGCGTCCACCCTCGGCTGGCGTTCGATCCTCTATGCGCTCGCGGCCTTCGGAATCGCCAACTTGCTTTGCGCCTGGTTTCTGTTGCCCGAGACCGGGAGGCGCGACGGGTATCGCCCGGGCACCGTCCTGACCAGCTACCGCAAGCTCCTCGCGTCTCCCGTCTTTCTCGGGTACGCCATAGGCGGAGGCTGCGCGACGACTGCCATGTACGCTTTCGTTGCCGCCGCACCGTTTATTTTCACTGGAGCGCTGCATCGCTCGGCGCAGGAGGTAGGCCTCTATCTCGGCATGCTGATCTCAGGCGTCTGGCTAGGCAGCATGTTAGCGAGCCGGCTGATCGGGCGGATCACGATCGAGAGGCTCTTGGTGCGAGCAAATCTGCTGAGCGTAGCGGCAGCCTTGGCGCTTCTGATCGCCGTCCTGACCGGCTGGCTGAGCGTGCCGTTGGTCGTCGGGGCGATGTTTCTGTTTGCGCTTGGGGCCGGCATCGCTTCCCCCGCTGCTTTGTCCCAGGCCATCAGCGTCGACCCAGAAAGCATCGGCGCTGCCTCCGGGGCTTACGGCTTCACACAAATGGTGGTCGGAGCCGTCTGCACGGCTCTCGCGGGAATCGGCGACAATCCAGCGTTGGCCGCCGCGCTTGTGCTCAGCGGCGCCGGCCTTCTCGCGCAGCTGTCGTTTTGGCGCGCGACAGCATAGTGGCGCGGTACTTTTGTAGACTTCGGCCGCAACCGACGCCGCCTTGATCTCGGACTCGGCTCGAAGGGCATTTGCCAAGCAAGCTACTCGCGTACGGAAGGCCTCTTGATTTGTCTCCGTGCCGGCGGCGCACCCCACGCTTCCAGGACCGTGTGCACGATCGCGACCACATCGGGAACGAGCTCAAAATCCTCAGCTCCACGCGCCCATTCCCCGACCAATCCGTTGACCATGGCATTGAATGCGATGGTCGCGGATTTAGGCGTCCACGGTGCCGGCAGCGGCTTATTCTTGTGAGCCGCCAGGAAGATGCTGAACAACAGCTCCTTGGTTTGATCTTGTAGCCGCCCACCCTGGGGCAATGCGTCTTCCGCGGCCCATTCTGTCGCGAGAATCACCCTGAGCATTCGCTTCTGACGCGGGTCGTTCTGAAAGCGGACAAATGCTTCTTCGAGCGCGTCTCCGAGCGCGGTGAGCGCCACCAGCTTCGTATCGGTAGATAGCCGATCGACGAGATACTGCATCGGCAGACGCAGTTCGTCGCGCAGCGCGAAGAGCAGGCCCTGCTTGTTGCGGAAATGCCAGTGAATCGCGCCTCGCGACGTGCCGGCCGCGGCGGCGACCTCGTCCAAGGAAACGGAGTCGTACCCTTTTTCCAGAAAGAGCGTTTCGGCCGCCTTCAAGATCGTTTGGCGCGTTTCGGCCGCCTCTTGTTTCGTGCGTCGCATAAAATACCCCTTGATCCAATCATTTACAAACGGACAGTATGTATGTAAAGTCGACTCGATCTCAATATGCCCGGCTACCCGCATGTGTCATGTCACGTACGTTCGGACAATTCCTGCCGATATCGAGGCGCAAGCTCAGGAATTTCCCGAGCTTCCCGTTCGCTGTCTGGCTCGATCGGGTCATCGATGAGGAAGCGCGGGCGATCGCCTCAATCGTGCGAAAGATCGCAGGCGCCGTCCCGGCGGCGTTTAGGGCGACAAACAGCCTGCACATGTTCCAGCACGCAACTACGGAATCTCGACGGCAATGCGTTTTCTCGCTGTTCTCGCGGTCTTGCCCGCAACGCTGGTGTCCGTCGGTGCTCTAGCCGCCGATCCACCTGTGCAGACTTCGGCGCCGGCCGCGAGCCTCACAGTCCCGCGGGTCATCTCGGAACTGCGGCTTGGCGTCTTTGCTCATGATCCAACTAGCCCCGAAAGCGGATCGGTCGATATCAACGGTGAAATCCTGACGCCGCGCCTGTTCACGCTGAACGACCCGATCCTGGGCCTGCTCGTCCCGCGCCTGCATCTCGGCGGCACGGTAAACACTGCTGGGAATACAAGTCACGTCTACACGGGCCTGACCTGGGTTTTCGACGTTACGCCCAAGATCTTCGTAGAGGGTGCCGCCGGCATCGCTTTCCATAACGGCAAGACGGGCGATCTCGTCGTGCCCGACAGGGTGCCGCTGGGGTGCTCGCCCCTGATGAGGGAATCAGGCTCGATCGGATACCGGCTAACGGACAACTGGAGGGTCATGGCCACAGTTGAGCACATCTCAAACGCCGGCACTTGCTCGCGGAACCGCGGTCTGACCAATTACGGTGTGAGGCTTGGCTACGTCTTCTGAAAAAGTTCATTCGAACGATCTTATTCCAATGCCCGATGGTGAAACGCTAATCTAACGTATGTTCTCTGTGCAGATTCCGGGCTTCTATGAAGAAATAATTCGATAATACATAAATAATCATCAAATTGGCGGCGGGGCCATGCAAGTAAAAAAAGACCATAGGGCTGCCACACTAGTTGCGTTTGTGTAAAATCTTCAAGGTTTATGTCTCTAAAGGGGGTTAATCACATGCAACGTTTCGATTGGTCTGATGCGAAGCAAAAAATAGGGAGCGTCGCTGTCCTTGTGTTGCTTTCGATGGCAGCGCGACCGGCGTTTGCCGGGGCGACGTTTCCAACGGCGGTCGACACTGCGTTCGGCATGCCAATTCCACCACGCCACGCACCTTTTGGAGTGCAGGCGTCACTCTATGCATCGATCGTGTTCGCGGCGATTGGTTTGATCGTTCTCATGGTTGCGATTCATGATGCGCGCCGGACCAAGACTGCTCTCCCGGTGTTTGTGGCGCTGAGTGGCGCGTTCTGCGCAATTCCGGAAATCTTCATTGACATCGCCGGCGGCTGTTTCTGGCCTTACGCTGAGGGGCATGTGGTTTATACCTTCCTCGGAAGGCCGATGACTTGGTATCCGATTTTCGCGTGGTTCGGTTTCGGCGCAGTTCTAGCTTATGTGCCGTACGCGCTTTTCTTGAGACGGGCAAAGATTTCTTGGTTGTGGATCGGCCTTGCGATCACCTGTGCGTTCGACATTCTCGTCGAAGAAATTATGCTTAATGTGCCTGGTCTTTATGTTTACTATGGGCAACAGCCGTTAATTCTATTCACGAAATTTCCGGCTTGGTGGATGTTCACGAATATTCCTGGGGTGTTCTTCGCGTCGGCGCTCGCATGGCGCTTCAAGGATGATCTGAAGGGCTGGAGAGGTCTCCTCATGTTCGCCCTCACGCCAACCGCTTTCCTGGCCGTGTTTGGTTTTGCAGTAATGCCGGCGAGCATCGTCATACTTGGCAATTATTCTTGGCTGACCACTCAGATAGGTGGCCTCCTAACCTCGATCCTTGGGTTGACCGCGAGCGCTCTCATCATTCGGATCGTGCTTAACCGAGATCCCTTGGCTCTGTCGGAGCGTGTTGGGTAGTAGGCCCTATAGGCAGACGCGTAGCGGCGGACAGTCGATCATCGTGGCTTTCGCGGGATGATATCCAGAAGCCTGAAGGCGCGGCCGCAGCATCGAGTTCAAGCGGCGGGCTACGAAGCTCTTTTGGCGGGCGAGGGCTGCACAGCCGCGCCCTCCGGCATCGTCAAGCTGCCTAACTTGTCCGCATCTCGATCTGGACTCGGAAGCCGGCGCCATTCGACGATGCGACACCCGTCGCCGTTACGATTTGAAAGCTGCGCGACGCGCTTCGCCGCCCTGTCCTGAAACACCGGGCCTCTGATTTGCGCATGCGCGGCCGATCGGCCTGTTCGATCCGCATAAGATGGTTCGAACAAGCCCTTCCTTCGGCCGGCGTATCGCCTTTCCAACGTTTGTTGCCTTTTTTAGCAGCCTACTCGTTGGCTCTCGACGTTGCGCTGAAGGGCCCGCCCGAACTTATTGGCGATACCGTCGCCGATCTAGTGACGCGGTTCCTCCCGCTCTAAAAAAGAGCCCCAGGTCTCGTTGACCTGGGGCTCTTTCTTAGGCTCGCAGACGTCGGCTGAATGATCGCTGGCTAAGTCGATGTCATGCGACGCAAGTCCTCCTGGTCGATCGAGACCAGCGACGCACCGCTGCTTTCTCTCATGTACAGCGCCGCGACGAGGCTGACTGCACTCGCGAGCAGAATGTAAAGCGCGATCGGCAACCACGCATCGAAGCTTCGCAGCAGCGCAGTTCCGATCAGCGGAGCCCACGAGCCTGCAACGATGGCCGTCACCTGATAGCCTAGCGATACGCCAGAGTAGCGCATGCGGGTCGGGAACATTTCTGCCATGATCGCCGGCTGGGGAGCATACATCAAGGCGTGAACGACCAATCCAAGCGCGATCGCAGTGAGGATCAGCAGGGCGTTTCCGGTGCTAAAAAGCGGAAAGGCGACGAACGGCCAAATCATGCTCAGCGCAGCGCCGAGGATGTATACCGGCTTGCGTCCACGCAAGTCCGTCAAGCGGCCGACAAGCGGAATAGCGATTGCATGAAGAATGTGCGCAATAAGCAAAAGTGTTAGTATCCGAGTGGTGTCAACTTTGAGATGGCCGAGGTAAGTTATCGAGAAGGTTACGACCATGTAGTACAGAATGTTCTCTCCGAATCTCAGCCCCATGGCGGTGAATACGCCGCGAGGATAGCGCCGAAAGACCTCTGAGAGTCCGTAGCCAGCATCCGCTTGCTGCTCGACCTGCCGCTTGGCTGCTTCAAATATTGGGGAGTCAGTCACCTGCGTGCGAATATAATAGCCGATGCCGACGATGATAACGGAAAGCCAGAACCCAACGCGCCAGCCCCATGATAGAAAAGCGTCGGCAGGGAGCGTGGCGGACAGAACCAGCAGAACTATTGTGGCTAGCAGATTGCCGAGCGGCACGCCTGCCTGCGGAAAGCTAGCCCAGAACCCGCGGCTGCTATTGGGACTATGCTCTGCAACGAGCAGCACTGCGCCGCCCCACTCGCCGCCAAGGGCAAATCCCTGGATGAAGCGCAGAGTTACCAGAAGGATCGGCGCCCAGTAACCGATCGACGAAAAGCCCGGTAGGCATCCCATTAGAAACGTGGATGCTCCGATCAGCACCAGGCTGAACTGCAGCAGCGACTTGCGTCCGATCTTGTCGCCGATGTGACCAAATACAATTCCGCCAAGCGGCCGCGAAATAAACCCAACTGCGTACGTAGCAAAAGCAGCGATGACGCCATCCAACTCGTTTCCGGTATTCGGGAAAAATAACTTTCCAAATACAAGCGTCGCAGCTGTGCCATATAGAAAGAATTCATACCATTCTACGACCGTACCAGCCATGGATGCGCCCACGACTTTCTTTAGGTACGACACATCTGCGACGCGCTCGTGCTGCATATTCTTTACCTCCGGTTTGATCAGCTCTTAGTTCTGAGCGAGCAGCCCGTCCGGGCCGGCGACGGAACTCGGCAGGTCGACAAGGCGGCGCAAGCGACAGAGAAGTTCGAGCGCTGATGACATGAGACCTCCCACAAGCCGATCGTTATCGTTATCGGAGCAAAATTAGATACAAACGGTCCGTTTGTAAACGAGTCATCGCAACGCCTCGGCTCCCATTGGCTCACCGAACAGTTCCTGCTGCTTGACGGCATGTCCACGGATCGCGGCGCGTGCGTCCCCGATACTCCGTGCCGGGCCGACCCCGGTTCACGACGACAGGCACGAGGCCGCGGGACTGATTAGACGCCATCCATCCCATTCCACGGCGTACATGACGCCTCCCGATATTTACAAACGAACCGTTGGTATATAAATCTGGCGCCCTGGGGCTTCGATCGGGTTCTCTCATGTCTCATGCTGGCCATTTTCCAACCATTTCCGCCGCGCTTGCTGCTTTGCTGTTGAGTCCAATTTCGTCGTCCGCTCAGACGGGAGCGGGCGGGCCGCCTGTCGTTGGCTTCGTGGCCGCCGAGCTGAGGTCGGTAAACGAGACGACGGAAATTAACGGCCGGATACAGGCGGTGGGGCGCGTCGACCTGATCGCCCGGGTGAGCGCCTTCCTTGAACGACAACTCATCGTCGAAGGCGCCGAAGTCAGGAAGGGCGACCTGCTGTTCCAGCTTGAGAAGGCGCCGTTCGAAGCCGCCGTCGAGGTGGCGCAGGCGGGCATTGCTCAGGCTCAGGCGCAGCTGGAGAACGCCAGCATGGCGCTGGCTCGCGCGGAAGAACTCTTCAAGAGCAATGCCGGCAGCAAGAGCGCGCTCGACAACGCTCAGGCTGCGCAACGCACAGCTGCCGCCCAATTGCGTGCTGCGCAGGCGCAACTGCATCAAGCCGAGATCAACTTGGGCTATACGGATATCCGCGCGCCTATCGACGGCCGCATCGGAAGGGCGGCGATCACCGTTGGAAACGTCGTCGGCCCGTCGTCCGGCGTGCTTGCGACCATCGTCAGTCAAGACCCGATCTACGTCACTTTCCCAGTGTCCGTTCGCCGGGCTGTGGACTTGCGCCAGCAGTTTGCGCGCGACGGAGGCTTCGGCGCCGTTCGTATCCAGCTGCGTCTCCCCGACGGCCGCCTGTACGGGAATCTGGGCAAGCTGGACTACTGGGACATCAATGTCGCGCGAGACACCGATTCGATCACGCTGCGCGGAGTCATCCCAAATCCAACCCTGCCGGGAGGCGGCCGCGAATTGACCAACGACCAGTTGGTCCGCGTCATCCTCGAGGCGGTAAAGCCGAAGCAGGTCCTCGTCGTCCCCCGTGTCGCCGTGCTGAGCGACCAGCAGGGCGACTATGTCTATGTGGTGGACGGACAGGACACGGCCAGGCAGCGTCGGGTCAAGCTCGGCCAGTCGACTGCTGGCGCCGCGGCGGTGGTCGAGGGCCTCTCGGCGGGCGAGCGGGTCGTCGTCGAGGGCCTGCAGCGGGTCAGGCCGGACAGCCCGGTCGCGCCCACTCTCGCGGGCGAAGTCCCTGGCGCGAAGCCCTCGGCAGGGCGGAGCTGAGCGATGATCTCCAACGTCTTCATCGACCGGCCGCGTCTGGCGATCGTCATCGCCATCCTCACCGCGCTAGCCGGAGCCCTCGCGCTGACGCGTATCCCCGTCGCCCAGCTTCCGGACATCGTCCCGCCCCAGGTCCGCGTGACGGCGATGTATCCCGGCGCCTCGGCCGAGGTCGTCGAGTCGACCGTCGGACAGCCCATCGAATCGAAGGTGATCGGCGTCGACAAGATGCTCTATATGAAGAGCACGAGCGGCAACGACGGTTCCTACAATCTCACCGTCAGTTTCGGCCTTGGCACGAATGCCGACATCAACACCGTCAACGTGAACAATCGCGTCCAGACGGCCCTCTCGCAGCTTCCCGCAGAGGTGCGCGCCCTCGGGCTCACCGTCCAGAAGCAGTCTTCTTCGATCCTCCAATTCATCGCCGTCTCCAGCCCGGGGCAAAAGTTCGACACGCTGTTCATGACGAACTACGCCACGATCAACGTGCTCGACGAGTTGTCGCGCACGGCAGGCGTCGGATCGGTGCTCTTGTTCAGCCGCATGAACTACTCCATGCGGATCTGGTTCGACGTCGACCGGCTTTCCAGCCTTGGAATGACGCCGTCAGACGTCGTCCGCGCGATCCAAAGCCAGAGCGTGCAGGCGCCGGTGGGCCGCATCGGTGCGCGCCCCGTTCCCGAGGATCAGCGCTTTCAGTTCAACGTTCAGACACAGGGACGCCTTACGACGCCCGCCGAGTTCGGCTCGATTGTTCTGCGAGCGAACGCGGACGGTTCCGTGTTGCGCGTCAGCGACGTTGCTCGCGTCGAGCTCGGAGCGCAGAACGAAGACGCCGAGAGCCGTGTCAACGGTGATCCCGCGGTCGGCGTCGCGATCTTCCTGTCGCCCGGCGCCAACGCACTGGCGACCGGCGAGGCGATCCGTCAGAAGCTCTCAGCCCTCAAGACCCGCTTTCCCGAGGGCTTGACCGCCAGAATCATCTTCGACTCGACGGAATTCGTAAACGACACGATCGACGCGGTGATCCACACGCTGCTCGAAGCGTTCGTACTCGTCGCGATTGTCGTCTTCATCTTCCTGGGTAACCTGCGCGCGACCATCGTCCCGATCATCGCGGTTCCGGTCAGTCTGGTCGGAACCTTCGCGGCGATGCTGGCGCTCGGCTATTCCGCCAACACGGTCTCGCTTCTCGCGCTCGTCCTCGCGATCGGCATCGTCGTCGACGATGCGATCGTGGTTGTCGAGAACGTCGAGCGCGTGATGGAGGAGGAGCCGGAGCTCAGCCCAGCCGATGCGACCAAGAAGGCGATGGCGCAGGTAACCGCCCCGATCATCGCCATCACGTTGGTGCTCCTCTCAGTCTTCGTGCCGATCGGCTTCATTCCGGGCATATCCGGCGAACTCTTCCGCCAGTTCGCCGTCACCATCGCCGTGTCCATGCTGATCTCGGCCGTGAACGCCCTCACCTTGTCGCCCGCACTCTGCGCCGTGTTCCTGCGGCACGGCGGTCCCAAACGAGGTGTGATGGGTTGGATCAGCCGGCGAATCGACGGCGTTCGCGACGGCTACGCCTGGATCGTGCGCAAGACGCTCAGGCTCTCGATCCTTTCCATCGTCATCGTAATCGGCTGCGGCGTGGGTATCGCCGGTCTCAGTTCGATCACGCCGACAGGCTTCCTGCCGGAGGAGGATCAGGGCGCCTTCTTCGTCAACGTTCAATTGCCGGACGGCGCGTCGGTGGCTCGAACCGCCGAAACCGTCAAGTCGGTGGAGAAGATCCTCGCCGGCATGCCTCAGGTCCAGGACGTCGGCGCCGTCGTCGGCTATTCGTTGCTGGACAGCTTTGCGGCCAGCAACAGCGCTTTCGTCATCGCCAAGCTCAAACCATTCGCGGATCGCAAGGCGGCGACGGACAAGGCGCAAGTGCTGATCGCCCAGATGTTTGGCGCCGCACAGCAGATTCGGACCGCTTTTGTGCTGCCGTTCAATCTACCGCCCGTGGTCGGTCTGTCGACCGGCGGCGGCTTCGAACTCATGCTCGAATCGCTTGAGGGCGCTGAGCCTGCTTCGCTCGGCAGCCTCACGAACGGCTTGGTAGCCGCGGGAAATCAGAATCCAAAGCTCAGCCGAGTTTTCACGACCTACGGGGCCAACGCGCCGTCGCTCTTCCTCGACATCGACCGCGAGAAGGCCCAGGCCCTCGGCGTCGGCATCGGCGACATTTTCGCGGCCCTGCAGACCACCCTCGGCGGCTCGTACATCAACGACTTCAATCTGTTCGGCCGGACCTGGCAGGTCAATCTTCAGGGCGACGCGTCCAATCGCCGGGATATTCCTGCCCTCTGGGACATCTATGTCCGGAACAGCGCCGGTACGATGGTTCCGCTGGAGGCCATCGCCGAGTTGCGCACCGTGACAGGCCCTGCCGTCATCACGCGCTACAACAACTACCGCGCCGTCACCATCAACGGATCGCCGGCGCCCGGCGTCTCGTCCGGTGAGGCCATGAAGGCCATGGCGGAAGTTGCGAAGAAAACCCTGCCCCCAGGATACGCGATCGAGTGGACCGGCACCGCCTATCAGGAGCAGCAAGCGGAAGGGCAGACGACGATCATCCTCGGGCTGGCCCTACTGTTCGCCTATCTCTTCCTGGTTGCGCTTTATGAAAGCTGGACGATTCCGATTCCGGTCCTCCTGTCGGTCTCGATCGGCATTCTGGGCGCTTTCGCGGGGGTGATCGTCGCCCGGCTCACGCTGGATCTCTATGCTCAGATCGGCCTGGTCGTGCTCATCGCGCTGGCCGCCAAAAACGGCATCCTGATCGTGGAGTTCGCCAAGGAGCAGCGCGAGCATGGCCTCGGCATCCGCGAGGCCGCCGAGCTCGGCGCGAAGCTGCGCTTTCGGGCAGTGATCATGACCTCGATCGCGTTCATCCTCGGCCTGGTACCGTTGGTTTGGGCGGACGGCGCCTCGATGATGGCCCGTCGCAACGTCTCCACGCCGGTCTTCGTCGGGATGACCGCGGCGAGCACCTTAGGGATTTTTCTGATCCCGATGCTCTACGTCACCTTCCAAGCCGCCCGTGAAAAACTGAAGGCGAGGTTCGGAAAGCCCCCTGCCGCCGCGCATCAATCCGACGCTGTCGCCAAGGTGTGAGGGAGGCTCAAGGCATGCGCCTCGACGTCGATCGATTCGGAAAGCAACTGCGAAAATGCGGTTTGGTCTGGAAGGCGGATCTGGCTGCCTTCCTTCATCGACAGCGCCATTCGTCGAAGGACAGGTTCCATCGGCCAGGTGACGGAACTCGAATCATCTTTCTTGGCGCGCTGCTGGTAATCTTTGGTGCACTTGCCCTGCTGGATCTTGCGCGGCCCGGAGTCATACCAGACGGGTTCTCTGGAGGCTCTGCGATCTTCGGCGGGGCGGCCCTTAGCTTCTTCATCACAAAGATCGCGCGCACGAGCATCTATCCAGATTGGCTTCTGAGCGGAGCGTCCTATTCCGTAGCCGGCATGATCTTGGCTGCTGATCAGAACCTTGCGCACGTCTCGTCTCTGCTCGGCTTCCTGACCTCCATAGCGGCCGCAGGCGGATTGCGCGTCTGGATCGGTGCGACCGCGTCGCCGGAACGCGGTGCGGCATGGCTCTCGACTGCCGGGGTCTTCTGCCTGTTTAGCGCGAGCTGGGTTCTCCTCGTCTGGCTCGTCGGGCCGCCGCCTTCGAATATTGGACCTTCTGCCAGCCCAGCTCTCGTACTTTCCCTGGACACGATAGCCCTGGGCGTTTCGATGGCCGGTTTTGGCAGCTCAATAAAGGAAAGAACGTGAAAAGAATTAATGGATGAATTGAGCGAGTTTAATCTACGAATTGAGACAATCAGGAAGCTGAAAATGCCATTAAGGACGATATCGATCTTTTTCGATGAGAAATCGTTCTCGCAGAATTTGATTGATTACGCGGTAGGTATCGCAGTTCAGCATAAGGCGCATGTCGCGGGAATTTTTGTGAAGCCATTCGATTGGCCGTACGAACCGCACGAATCCTATGTCCGCGGCCGGGAGGCGATACGGGCATTAATCGAACATTACGAGACGCAAGAAGGGCTGGCGGCTGACGTCGCAAGCGCCCGGTTTCAAGCCGCGGCCGAGCGCCACGGCGTCGGTTTCGAGTTTAGAACCCTGCGCGGAGTCGATGCCGGTGACGAAGCTGCTCTGCACTCGCTTCATGCTGATCTGGTGATTGTCGGTCACGCTTGGCCGGGCAAGCTTCCGGGTAGTTGGTCGGCCGTTTCAATGTTGCTGGGAAGCGGAGTGCCCTTTCTGATCGTGCCAGAAGGCTGGAGCGCAAAAACGACACCAACCAATGTGACGCTCGCTTGGAATGCCAGCCGAGTTGCCCGACGGGCGATAGCCGATGCCATGCCGTTGTTGAGCGCTGCTCAGTCGGTGCGCGTGGTCGTCGTTAATCCAGAAGCGAACCCCCTGTACGGCGCGGCCCCAGGAGCAGATATCGCCCTCCTGCTCGCCCGTCAGGATATTAATGTCACCGTGCAGCAGCTTCAGACCGCGCCGGGGAAATCTGTCGCGGATGCTATATCCGCCGACGCCGATGAGAACGGTTCGGATCTGATCGTGATCGGCGCCTACGGCCATTCCCGGTCACGTGAACTCTTTCTCGGTGGCGTGACGCGTTCTTTGCTAAAGAGTGCGACGGTTCCTCTATTGATCGCGCACTGACTAACGCTCTGCATTGTCTGGACGCGATGTCCCTTCTCGCCTGATTTGATCGCCGAGGTTCTGGGTGGCTGCGACGAACGCGGACTGAACGCGTCGTGGTTGCCCTCGTCTGGGGAGGGCATCAGCATAGGGCTCTACATCAACCGGCCCTCCCGGGTTGGCGGCCCAAAACGCATTTTCATCGCGAGCGCAACGCCGCAGCTTTTCTCTTGTCGCGATCTTGATCGAGATCCTGTCACGGTCAGATATCCACCGGCGACGGATACAAAGTGCTGAATGAGCTCCAGCCGGCTCGACGGCAAGAACGGATTTTGCAATCCTATGATCGTCAAAGGAATAGCCCTCGTTTTCTGTCAGCTGAGGACCGAGCAGGCGTCGTAATGTCAGCTAAGCCGGAAGCACCGTCTGCCGATCCTCGGAAGCAGATAGCTGCTTCGAAAGGGGGGCGGCGTTCGACAAGCTCGATAAAAGAGGCCGTTCGCGAAGGGGCTGGCGTCGGACTGGCCAGTTCCCAGCAGGCGACTTCGAATTCAGTCGCCGAATGGAATTTTAGCAGTGCTATTAAAATATTCCATCTCGGTCATAGTCGACCAGCCCCATTTGGTGGAACCAGCTTCCTTCCAATGCCTCCAGGCAACCCGGTTCCCGGCTATGTCTGCCAGGCGGCTCGTATTCTGCTGAACGTCTCGCAAGCATGGCTTTGGGAACGTGCCAAGGTTTCTCGGAAGACGATCAATGATTTCGAAAATGGCTTCTCTTCGCCGAAGCTCTTGTTGAACCATCGAATTAGGCGGGCATTGGAAGAAGCAGGCGCGCAGTTCGTCTTTGGTGAAGACCTGGTCGGCGTCGTCGTCTATTCGTCAAAAAGCGACGCTGCTCAGAGAGCGCGTTCAGACAAGCTCCGGGGAAATGACAGCTCAGCGCGTTAACCATATTTCGCAGAAATTGTAGACAATTTTTATATTGTTGATAAATTAATTCACGTTCAACGCGCTGCCGTGGCTTCCGCGCGTTGGCCTTCATCACTGGCGGCGTTCCGCTGAAGCCTGTGCGTGGCCCTCGGTCAATTGGCCGGCCCTCGACAATTCAAATCAACCGGTCTGGCACACGCGCTTCTCGCTGAGCATTCCGCACCAGCCCCTGGCTATCGCTTGAATCAATGGAGCCCTGCATGGCGGTCCATCGGCGCTGTAGCTTGCGCAATCGACAATCTACGACTGGAAACGCTCCTCATGGGCGGCGTCGGTTCGCCGGCTCGCTCGGGTATCGAAGGTTGGCGGCCCAACTTCGACTGGCGGTCGAGCAGCTTGGCGACGAATACCAGTTGGCTTTGCTGGACGAGGATTTCGACGACCTCGTCTGCGAGCCTGGCCGTTTGCTGCAAATGGCGAACCAAAGCTGAGCCATCGCCCAACCCCCGACTATCGCGCGCCTGGTCTTGCAGAAGGCCGCCACAGTCGGCGCGCGCTCTGGCACGTCCAATAGCCCGAATGGCGCTGAAGCAATCTCCATCCTGAAGACCGAAGGAGACACGATGCGACGAAGCAAATCCCAGTCGACAGCTGAAAATGGCAGCGATGCCCGCACCGACCTGCTCGCGCGCGCCTATCTCGAAATCATGGCGAGGGAGGCGGGGGCAAAGATCAAGCCGATGCTTCGCGGGAAGGTCGATGAAATCGATCGCCTCATCGAGGATCTCGATGGCGACATCGGTGATGCCGGGGTCACGCCGCTCCGCGCGGATCTCGCCGCTCTGACCATTCTGATTGCCCGCGCCATTGAAGCGGAGCCAGGTCTGGCGCGCCGGCTGCGACGTGAAGCTCCTGTCGTCAGCATCAGTACGCACAGCCCCCACTTCGTCGAGATGGCGAAGGAGGTTGTCCAAAACTGCGTGTTGCCTGCCCAAGCCCGCGTCCTTGAGACAGGGGGGATGACTGTCGGCTACAGCACGCGAGCCGCGATCGTGGCTCGCGACGGGACTGCAAAAGAGGACCGCCCCGAAAAGGGCAATCGAGAAGTTGTAACGGCACTTCAGCATCGCATTCCGATCGTGGGTATCGCGCCGGATCCTGCTCGCCATTTGCCTCAGGCGCTCATGCGCACTGCAGAGTATCGGCTGTCGATTCCAGCACTCGATCAGAGTGCCGTCGCCCTTGTCGTCGAAGCGGTGACTGGCCGATCCCCGACGCGCGACGTTGATCCTGATCTCGTTCGCTTGGTGGATATCGATGATCTCCCGCTCGCCTTCAGGTCGGGACGAACAGGAGACAGCTGTGTCGATGCCCTCGAGGAGCTGGTGCGCACGAAGGGAGATTATCTGATCAGCGGCCCTTCGCTCGAAGAGCTCCCAGGCTATGGCGAAGCAAGGGAATGGGGCCTGCAGCTGGCGGAGGATCTGGCGGACTACAAGGCCGGCCGACTCGACTGGGCAGATGTTGACCACAAGGGCCTACTCCTCTCAGGCGTGCCAGGCACCGGCAAGACGCAATTCGCTCGCGCCTTAGCCAAGCAGGCACGCGTTCCGCTGATCGCGACCTCGGTTGCTCAGTGGAATGCAGCGACGTACCTCTCCGGCACGTTGCAGGCCATTCGCGATGCCTTCGGCCAAGCACGCCGTCAGGCGCCAAGCATTCTCTTCATCGACGAAATGGACGGCATCTCAGACCGTTCAAAGCTTCGGGGTGATCATGTCGAGTACTGGAGCCAAATCGTCAATCTCGTGCTCGAACAGCTTGCGGGCATCGAGGAGCGGCAAGGCGTAGTCGTTGTCGCTGCGACCAACCATCCGGATCGAATCGACCCGGCGGTAAAGAGAGCAGGACGGCTCGATCGCGAAATTCAGATCCAGAAACCAGGCACTGCGGTGCTCGCCGAGATCTTTCGTTTTCACATTGGCCGCGAGGTTCTTCCCGACGAGGACCTTGTTCCCGTCGCGTTGGCGGCACGGGGAGCAACAGGCGCCGACGTGGAGGCATTCGTCCGCCGCGCCAAAGGAACGGCCCGGCGCGCCGGTCGAGACCTTACCCTCGATGACCTGATGGCAACCGTGGCTGAGAACGCGCCGGTTCTTCTGCCTCAGGACCGTTGGCGCATAGCAGTTCATGAAAGCGGCCATGCATTGGTCTCCCATGCGCTCAATACCGGCACCGTCTGGGGGATCTCGATACACACGAGAGGCGGGTGCTTCGAATTCCAGAGCGAACTCACAGGATCGGCGACGTTTGACCGCCTCCAGCGAGAGATCTCCGTGCTTCTCGGTGGTCGCGAAGCTGAACGCCTCGTCCTGGGCGAAGTGAGCATTGGTTCAGGGATGAATCTCGACTCCGATCTGGGCCGGGCGACTGGGTTCGCCCTTCTGATCGAAACGCAATGTGGGATGGGTCGATCAGGCAGTGCGTATCTGCCGGAAGTCCCGGGGCTCGGCAGCTCACCAGAGCTCCACACCGCAGTGAATCTGCAACTTGAAAATGCAGAAGAGCGGGCCGTGAGAATCCTGGAGCCGCAGCAGGTGGCGCTTGTGGCGTTGGCGACCGCTCTGGACCGGCGGGGCTATCTGTCCCGTGCAGAAATCGAAGCCATCATCAGCGAGAGCCGGTCGGGAGGAAAGACGGCTGATGGCGAGCATCTGACCCCTGAACTTGCGAGGACAGCATGATGCGTCTTCTTGAAGACCACGAAAGCGAGGCATCGAACCCTTCTGAGAATGGCGAGGCAATCCTCCTCGAGGAGGTCCACGCCCTAGCGGCGAGCCTGGGTGTTGAGCCAGAGCGCGCGATACGCGCGCTCTCAATAGTTATCCGAAGGCGCACCGCTTTCGAGCGCCTCAAGCGCTCGGCCAACGAGCCCCTACGCGGCGCTCATCGCTGACCGAACTGCCTTTCTGACACCTGAGAAGGGGTCTCTTCCCTCAAAGACGAGGAGCGGCGAAATGCGCCTGCTTGTGATGTCGGATCTGCATCTGGAGTTCACTTGCTTCAGCTTTCCGGACGATCTGCCCGAGTTCGATGTCGCCGTATTTGCAGGCGACATAGGGTGCCCGTTGGCGGCGACGATAGAATGGATCGAGCGCAAGCGTCGTGGGCCACTGCGCGGCCGTCCGGTCGTCTTCGTGCCGGGCAACCATGAGTTTTATGGCACCGAGATCAATGGCGCGTTGAGCGATGGTCGCGCCCGGGCCGAACGGTATGGAATCCATATGCTCTCGCCAGGCGGCGTTG
The DNA here is from genome assembly GCF_001298265.1 of Allobosea vaviloviae. Lineage (GTDB taxonomy): Bacteria > Pseudomonadota > Alphaproteobacteria > Rhizobiales > Beijerinckiaceae > Allobosea > Allobosea vaviloviae_B. Next base: position 70,611 of record NZ_LGSZ01000029.1, read on the forward strand.
CGTTGGCTGGCGTGCGCTTTGTCGGATCGACGCTCTGGACCGACTACCAACTGTTTCGAAATCCGCGGAGCGCTCGCCGGGAAGCGCAACGAGAGATGAACGATCACCGGCGGATAAAGATTGGCGAAGGCGCGCAGTGCCGGCTCTTCAGACCTGCAGACGCTGCGGAGTTTCATCAGCGCGACCTATCCGAAATGACGCGGCTACTTGCTGAACCATTCGATGGAACCACCGTCGTGGTAACTCACCACGCGCCTCATCCGAATTCGGTTCAGTCGATCTATGACAGAGACCCTTTGGCCCCAGCATTTGCATCTGATCTATCCGAGGTGATTGAGCGCTTTCAGCCTGATCTTTGGATCCATGGCCACGACCATGGATCCAACGACTATTACGTCGGAAAAACACGCATTCTGACCAACCAGGCTGGTTATCCCAGGCGCGGCGGAATCCGTGAGAACCCGGACTTCGATCCTCGGCTAGTCGTCCAGGTCGGAACGAAATAGGCGCCGCAGCGACAAACAATTGCCTCCGCTCATCCCGTGAGCGGGTGAGAGGTCGCCTGCTGTTCGCCGGACACTCAGATCGCAAGGAGAACGGCCATGCGAACGCTGGAAGAAAAGCGTGCGGCTGCAATCGAGGATCTGCGGCGGCTCAAAGACGGCTGGCGTCCGACCGAAGCGGACCTGTTGGACGCCGTTGGCATTGAGCGATGGGAGGTAAGAGGAAGTCCAGGGACCCGCGAGCAATTCCTATGGGGATTCGCGATCAATCATCCGCGCCTCGGAAATCAGTTGATCCGAACGAGCAAGGTGCTCTGGATCAGCGAGGATTGTACCGTCGCTCGGACGTTTAGCCGTTGGTATCGCTTAGGCGAGCGGGCTAAGCCGATGCCAATTGAGCCGGCGACCGATGAGCCTGAGGCGGACGCGCTGAGACCGCCTCGGTGACGATGAAGGCCATAGTTGCATTAGATTCTCGATCCTGTTCGAGGCTGAGACGCTTCATTCTCAATCCGTCGGTCGAATTGAACGATCGCAGCCCTTAGAAAGGCCGGAACGGACTCCTCGTGCAGGCAAACGATCTTCGGGCCTTTTCGACCCTTCAACGTTACTCTCAGTATTTGCCCGCCGACGGCAACTTCCCTGCCTGCCAACGTGAGATCGGTCAGGCGCTTCATCAGTTTCAATGCTCCCGGACGCGCGTATTCTGGAACGAGCTTCATTACTCGCGCTGGCGTGAAGATCACTGGAGCGATTTCCTTGCGCAGCGCTGGGATGTCATCGGCATGCAGGCACCAACGTCCCTGCCGATAGACGCGGAACACTTGAAAGCGCACCACCTGCCCGCCCATGAGCGGTTGTTGGCCAACCTCAATGCAGGAAATGGCGTTCCGCCAGCCTCGCAATATCCGATTGAGGTCCGAACCCGCGAGACCGCTTCGGAAAACATCGGGCGCAGTAAGCCATCCTTCTGGCTTCGGTTGCAAAAGCTCGACCGAGCCTCGCCCGACATGACGGTCCCAGGCAGGGTGCATACCGCTGGTAGACTTCAAGTTAAGCAGAGATTTTGTCGTCTCAGGCGTCTTCATATGGTGCTCCTCCGATACGGAGCAGGGATAATTTGAATGAATGAAAGCCACACGCGTTAATAGAAATGTCCCGATTTGAAACTGCCTTAGGTCGACGGCATGCGTGTCTCTAAAATTGCAGTTTTCTAATAGATGCCTGCGGAAGGCTAAGTGCAATAACTCACAATTCGCGAATCTATTTTTCTTTACAAGCCCCCTCTCCATTTAGTACTTTCGCCGGCATGTCTAACGGTACGATCATACGCTCCCTCCCGGGACGCTTTAGCGCGGGCATTTTGCCTGCCGTCGCACCGTTCGTGTCGATGGCAGCATAGTCCGTCCACTACGGCAAATCCCCCCAAGAGAGAACGATTCGGGACTTAGTTCCCGATGGTCGACCGTTGTCAGTGTCCAGCATCTGGCCACTGAGCAATAGTCTTGAAGTGCCGACGGGCTCTTCAAAGCTGTTGCGACTGTGTCGCAACACCCTTCCTGAGACCACGGGAAGCAACGATCGGAGAGCTAACTTACCAGTTCAGGCTGGCTAAATGAAACGCCGGGAAAGCGTTGGCGCGCTTCCCCGGCGTTGGAACGGGATCGGTCGCCCTGTTCCGCGGAGCATTGTTAGACATCCGCCCCTGAAGGCGGAGCTCCGTTCAGTGAAATCAACATGCACGGAGAGCAATGATGATCAATCTGACGAAGACCTGAAGTCCTCAGGAATACACCCAAGAATTCTTCACGGCTATGCTGCCGCTCTCTAGAGAGTCATTTCTGACTCTCTTCGATCACAGCTTTGCATAGCCGATTACTCCTTCGACATCAATCCCGGGAGCGGACCTCCGCGGGAATTGGAGACGGCTGCATGAATTCATCCCTATCAATACCTTACCACGCGCATTCAAATTCTCAGAATGCAGACTCGGGCATGGTTACTTCGCCCAATGCTGGCCACGTTCGATCCGGCAAAAGGCGCACGAAAGCCTCGAAGCTCGGCCGGATGCGTTCGGCTCTGAGCTCAGACCTCGAAGCTAATATGCACGAGGAATCCTTCGAGCTCGACCTCCTGCTCCCGACGTCGAGCGGGTGGCGTCGACCTTCGCTCCGTATCAGCGCGAATTACGAATCCGGCGTCGTCCGCGACGTGGTGATCTCCTTCGACAGGTGACCCCATGATCAACTTCATCAAAACCCTGCCTGACGTCCTCGATGAGGGCGCCCCGTCGTTGGCAATCCCTTCGTGCCTGGGTCTGAAAGTTCAAATAGCCTCATCGCTACCGGCCCCTTCGCACATCGGCTCAATCAGTGTTGTGGAGACGCTCAAGGCCAGGGATCGAATCTTGGCTTTCGACAGCCTCGAGGCCGCAGCCTTTCACGAGGCAGCAGCCGATCCGCATGTCGAATTGATCGTGCCACGTCCCCACCGATTGCTGGCAAACGTGAATCTCGAAGGCCAGCGCCAGATGGTAGCGTTCAACCCGCTATTGCTGACCTCGGGCTCACGCGGGACGTGCGCGGTAGCTGTTCGCTATTCCTGGGAACGAGCGAAGCCCCACTGTCGCGAGATCGAGGCGGCGCTGACGCGCGCCTATCGTCGGGATCATGGAGTCAAGCTTCGCTGGCGCACGGAACTCCAGCTTTTTGCTGAGCCCCGCCGCACCAATCGACGTCGCCTGGCCGCCTGTGTGGAGCGGGCCGATCCCGAGCTGACAGCGTCGATCATCTCGCAGCTTCAGCGTTCTGATGGTCGCATGACCGTCAGGCGGTTGAACCGTGAGCTTGGCGGGCGGCGTGGCTGGGAGAAGTTCCTGGAACTGCTCATTCCCATGCAAGTCGATGGATTCATCGAACTCGCGCTCGATCGTGAGCTTACCGAGCGGACGCTCGTGCAGCTCGCGTCGCCGCACAATCACCCCCGCCCACACGCCGTGTCGCCCCATCGGTCTGGCGCCGCCTCGAACCTGGAGCTCGCGTGATGAAACGCCCCTCAATTCATCCTTCGAAGCTGGGCATTCACGCGGGAGCGCAACCCTGTGGGCCCGACTGGTCGCGTGGCTCACGCCAGTGCTGGCAGGGAACATTCGCGAGCGGGAAGGCCCTCGGGCCTTCCCCGTTCCGATCGTTCCTTGAGAGGGACTGCCAGACGCTTCTTGAGGCCAATCCGGCCATCACCGCCTATAGCGTCGAGCCGCACGTGCTGAAGTACTCAGCTCCGAACGCCGCCGGAGACTTCGAAGCGCGGACGTATGTTCCGGATTTCGGACTGATCACGGCAGATGGGCAGATCCTGATCGTCGACGCAAAGGCTGAGGCATTGCGGCAAATGGCGGGTTGGACCCGGCGGGAGCCCCACATCCGCGAGGCCTATGCGATCCAACACGGGGTCCGGTTCCTGGTGCTGACGGAGGCGGCGATCCGCAAGCGGCCGCGCCTGGCCAATTGCGAGGAGATGCTGGCGCATCGCGAGCCGGGAACTGACCTCGCAGCTCTCACGACGATCCGGGACGTTCTCGCCACGGTTGAGCAATCCTCGACCATAGGCGCGCTGACAGCGGCGGCATCCCTGGTTTCACCACCCGGGCAAGATCGCGCCTTCACCGCAATTATGCGCCTGGCGCTGCGCGGAGAGATCAAACTCGATCTCTCTCGCCCGTTTTCCCCAACCACCTCTGTCCGTCGCTGATTATCAGATCAGCGACTTCGGGTTTGCCTCATGACTCTGCAATTCTCTCATTCCTCATCCACGTTCTTGTCGACCCTGCCGGTTCCTCGTTTCGAGTTCGACGAGGGACAGCCCCTGTTCATCAACGGCTCCGAATGCCTGTTCGAACGGCGGATCGGTGAGCGGCACCAGTTTTTGGACATCGCCTCGAAAGAGCCTCACTTCCTCACCGACACCGAGGTTGCGGCGCTCGCCGCCGAAGGTCAGTTTCATCCGGGTTTCGAGGATCCTCGCAAGCACTCGGGCCGCGTCCTGCATCCGTTCGCCGTTACGGACGAGCAGAAGGTGCAGAACCTCCGCAAGCACGAGTACGTGGTCGCCTGTTTGCAGGCGCCAGCGGGTTTCGCGCGCTCACGCAAGCGCCTTGAACCCGCGATCGCAGCCGTCGCCAAGCAGCGCGACGAAAAGGCCCCCCATTTCACGACGGTATTGGCGTGGATCGTTGAGTCCCAAACGCTCGGAGACCAGTTCGGTACCGCAGCCCACACCGATCGTTTCGATCTGCGCGGACCGAGGGTTCCGAAGCTTGCGGCAATCCACGAGCATGCCCTTGAGAGGGGCATCAAACGGTGGCTGCTCCAACCGAAGATGACCATGCTCTTGGCCTACGCCAAGGTGGTCTCGACGATGCGCGCCTATGAGCGGAAGTTGGGAAAGTCGGTCGTCTCGCAGCTCGACCAAACAATACTGGATGATGAGGGGCGGCTTAGGATTCCCTCGCTCTCGACCTTCCAGCGCCGGTGCAACGCGATCGATCGCTACACGCGGGACCTGCACAAGATCGGTCCTCGCCATGCGGCGCTCGCGAACAGAACGTACACCACACGCGAAAAGCCGGACATCCCATACGAGCATGTCGAGGTTGATCATTGCACGCTCGATCTGCTGGTCGTTCACGAGCAGGGGGCGATTCTGGGTCGTCCCGATCTGGTGGCGTTCCGCGATCGCGCGACCGGCATGATCATCGGCATCGGGCTCGGTTTTGAAGTCCCGTCCTATGCGAGCTTCCTCGAGGGGTTGCGCCACGCGACTTTTCCCAAGGATCTCAGCCCCTATCCGAGCGTGACCAATCCCTGGCCGTGCTATGGGCGCATCCGCAACCTCTACGTCGACAACGCCCTGCATTTCATCGGCGACAGTATCAAGGCCGCCGGGAAAGAGCTCAAATTCAACCTGGTGAAATTCCGCCCGCGCGAGCCTTGGCTTAAAGGCGCGCTTGAGCGGTTCTTCGGCACCATCAATACCGGCCTCGTCCACATGCTCCCCGGAACGACGCTCCAGAACATTCTGGAGCGTAGGAAGATCGAGGAGCTCGACGAGCCGTGCCTCACTCTTCGAGAATTCAAGGCGCTGCTGCATTTCTGGATCTGCGAGATCTATCACGCGCAGAACAACAAGGGCCTTGGGCTGATCCCCGGTATCGGGCTGTCACCGCTGACTGCTTGGGGCGACAAGGCCAAGGATCTCAGGACGCCGCCGTTGCCCTCTCCAGACCTGTTCACCGCGCTTGCGGGAGAGGTCAAGTACAAGACGATTCAGAATGACGGCATCGCCTGGGATCACATCAAGTACGAAGGCGCAGCCCTTTCGAAGATCCTGACGAATCCGAAGCATCGCAACCGCGGACGCGACGGCGGGGCAACCTTCTACAAGGTGGTCAGAAACCCATCTGACCTCTCGAAGATCTTCATCGTGAACAAGCACACGAACGAGATCGAAGAGATTCCCGCTGCCGAGGCGTACCGAAAGTACACGTCCGGTCTGACCGCATTTCAGCATGACGTGATGCGGGCCCACGCGCGCGCACAACGCGACGGCGCGATTAGTGTCGAAAAGCTGATGGCCGTGAAGGATCGGCTTTCGGACATCATCGCCGCATTGCTCCGAGGGAAACAGCGGCGGGTCATGTACAGGCGACTGGCCCGATACCTGGATGCGGAAGAGCGACGCCGCATTCCGAGCCAGATCGCGCTGCCGAATAGCGACGCGGCGGCCGCGGCCGAGCATATCGATGTTGTTGCGGAAGCTGCCGCTCCTGTCGAGCTGAAGCAGCCTTCGTCGACTGCAGCCTCCGCCGAGGCAGCTTCTAGTTCGGCCCCCACGCTGCTCGGTTTCGCTCCTTTCGAACAGGACGATGAAGACGATGCGCTCTTCGACCAGCTCAAGTCCGAAAAAAATTGGAAGTGACTCGAATGACTAATCTGATGACAAGTTCGGCCGCCCTTTCTCGCGCCGAGGCAGCGAGTCTCTCGCCCGGCGAACGCCAGGACGCGATGGCGAACATTTTCGTCGGCCACGACCGATTTACTGAGGCCATGGACGCAATCAAGCGCTTCCACATGCCCGTGAACGGAGGGCGTCCGGACGCAGGGGCGGTCGGTGTTCTGGCTGGGGAAAGTCGTACCGGCAAGTCGTATGCCCTCAAAATGTATGCCCACGATTTTCCGGCCTATCAGGGCGAGGACGGAATGATCCGGCCCGTCGTATATGTCGATATGCCCAGCGAGGGTGGCTTCCGATCGGTACTTCAGGCCGTTGCGGACGCGTTGAACGTGCCCCACACGAAGAGCATGGACAACGGCACCCTGGATAAACTGATCCGGGGAGCACTTCATGCTCAGCGGGTACAGTTGCTGCTCCTCGACGAGTTCCAGGAGGTTTTCGATACCTCAAAGAAAGCCATGATCGCCCATGGCCGTGGCTTCCTTCGTAAAATCCTGAACCTGGGGACGCTGAACATCCTGTGTGCCGGCTTGCTTCAGACCTATGAGCAGATGGCAGGTGACCCTCAGCTGACCGGGCGTGGCAATCTCCCGTACAAGATCATTCGGCCCTATGGCTGGGCCAACGAGGACGAGAAAAAGCTGTTCAGGCTCTTGTGCGATCGGTTCGACGACAAGCTCCCTTTCGCAACACGCTCGGGGCTGAGGCGGGAAGCGATCGCGCATCGCCTTCATTGGGTGACCAACGGCAACATCGGTCGCCTGAAGACGTTCATCTATCAGGCGGGCTGCCTGGCCATCAACGACGCGTCGGACCAGATCACGACCGTTCATTTCGCGGCAGCTTACGATTCAATCATACCCCTCGGCTCGAAATTTCACCCATTCCGCGATGACATGTCGCGCGCTCCGGTGCCGAAAGAGGAAAAGGATCGCGTCGAGATCGCTGCAAACGGCAACGCTCTTACCAAGCAGGTGGGGTGAACCATGTGGCAGCCTTTGAATGGGGAACCGGCCCTTCCGGCGTGGGGCATCGTCCCGCAGCCGGACGAGCCCGCGCACCGGTTCTTTGCGCGGCTCACAGCGCTCAATGGTCAAGACAGCGCCCGCTCGTTGGCCCATCAGATGGGGCTGAACGGTCGCCGCGCGTCAGGCTTGCTTGAGTTCTGCCTCGCTCTGCCCATTCGCGAGAAGGAGCGGCTTCGGGCTTCGACGGCCTCCGTTGCCGGTTCAAGGGTAACTCTTTGCGGACAGACTTTCGCAAAGTTCGATTGGTCGGTGCACATGGCGCGGGTTTGCCCCGCGTGTCTCTCCGAAAGCGAACATGCGCGCAACTGGTGGGACCTCAAGGTCGTGTTCCGCTGTCCATTTCACGATGAGCCGCTGATTCGTGAATCAAAGGGCTCCGTCACACGCTGGTGGACAAAGAGCCCTGCGCGGTTTGCGGATGGAAACCCGATCAGGGAGGGCGGACTAGTCCGTGGATCCTCAAAAACCGATGCTAGCTGGGAAGCCTACGTGCTCGGCCGAATGAGTGTCGGTGCGACCGTTCCGATAGCCCTGCTGGACGACGTGGCGTCGATGGCCGACGTTGTGAAGGCTGTGGAGCATGTCGGTCGAGCTTCGATCGCTGGCTACTCGGATCGCAGGCCAACCCTGCGGGCAGTTGGCGCAGCTCGCGAAGAGATTATCCGTACCGGGTTTGCCGCTCTTTCTGAAGGATATGGCGCATTGCGATGCATCGCCGCCAGGGTGGCGGATGCATCACCGACGGCGCAGTCTGGGAGTGAGCAGTGGGGAGCTCGCAAGCTCTTCGGCTGGCTAGGCAGGTCGTACGAGTCCGGTCATCCGATAGTGCCAGAGTTCGAGAGGGCCCTGAGAGACGAGGCACACGCGCGATCAATTTATCAGGGATGGCTTAAGCTGGACGCCTACAAGCCAGCCAATACTCCGTTCACGATGGTTGAGCTCGCTCGCCTTGTTTCCTTAACCCCGCGGATGACGCGCAAGCTGGCAACCGAACTTGGACTTGGTGATCCGTCGAGCAACAAGCGGCGCAGGCATTTGTTTACAAGTGCGGCCGTCGACCAGATCAAAAATTTCAAAGAGAGCCTGCTCGATCGCGACGGCGCATCCAGGCTAATGAAAATTGATCGCGGACATTTCGACGCCTTGGTGCACGAAAAGCGGATCGTGCCGATCTGCCGATTCACCGATGGTGGGTCGACCTCCGACCGGTTCGATCCGAGCCACTTGGCCGATGTAGAGCAGCGCCTGTGCGCGGCGTCTGGTGATGACTGGCGTCAGCGTCGAGTTCCCATCCTGTCAAACGGCGCGCAATGTTGCCCCCCGATCGGCGTCCAATATTGACCCCTTGATGAGCTGTGGCGGTCAGGAGGCGGCGCGGCGGAGCTGGTTTGGGTTGCACAGCCGCGCCGGCTCCGGGTCG
>NZ_LGSZ01000035.1 GCF_001298265.1 Allobosea vaviloviae
ACCGATCTCTCGGCTACAAGGCCCAACGTCCTGGGAAAGCGCAGAAGAGGCGCCGCTCAGCGGCGGCGCCGTCTCGATGGGCGGTTTATAGGACCCACCACCCAGACCTGTCAACACAGGATTTGAAGAAAATCGACAAAGCCGTCGCGGCCCCGAGGAACCAAGGCGCGAGAGCGGGGTTTATGGCCCCGAAAACCGGCCGGACGCCTTCGATTTCGGGATCTATTCGGCTGTTTCCGGCCAAAGAAGAATCTTCGAATCGTCGCCTCGTCAGGCCCATCCGGCTTAGCAGCGGCAGGCCGACTGTTTTGTGACGTCATCCGACCCTGTTCAGACGCCCGCCCGTCAGGGGGCGCGGCACGCCGGTCGTGCTCGGCAGGCTCAGCGGCAAGCCCTTCACCGAACGGATCGCCAGATAGGCGAAGAGCTGGGCCTCGAGCGCATCGCCATCCCATCCGGCAGCCTCCACCGGCTCGACGGGAACGCCGAGGCGCTGCGACAGGCGCGTCATGAGATGGCGGTTCAGCCGGCCGCCGCCGCCGACAAGCCAGCGCCTGGGCGCGCGCGGCACATGGCGCAGCGCGGCGACGAGGCTCTCGACCGTGAAGGCGGCCAGCGTCGCCGCACCGTCGGGATCGGACAGCGGCTCGACGACCTGCGCCCGGCGATGGAAATCATTGCGGTCGAGCGATTTCGGCGCGGGCCTGTCGAAGAAGGGATTGTCCATGAAGCCCGCGACGAGGTCGTCACGGACGCGGCCGTTTGCTGCGAGCGCGCCATCCGCATCAAAGGGGCGGCCCAATCGGCGCAGCATGAAGTCGTCGAGAAGCGCGCTGGCGGGGCCCGTATCGAAGGCGATGACGTCGTCGCCATCGATATAGGTGACGTTGCCGACGCCGCCGAGGTTGAGCACCATCACCGGCTGCTCCATCCCCTGCGCCAGAGCGCGGTGATAGAGCGGGGCGAAGGGTGCGCCCTCCCCGCCTGCGGCGACATCTGCATGGCGGAACCGATCGATGGTGGGAATGCCGAGCGCGGCCGCCACGGTCGGCCCGTCGATCAGCTGCCGCGTGAAGCGCTGCTGCGGCCGGTGATAGACAGTCTGGCCGTGGAGGCCGACGAGATCGATGATAGCGTGGTCGATGCCGTGATCGGCCATGAAGCGCCGAATCGCCGCGAGATGGTCGGCGGTGACATCTGCTTCCAGTTCGAACAATGGCTCGGTCAGGGCGCGCTGCGCCTCGGCGATCAGGGACTGAAGCGCCTGGCGCGTGGTATCTCTATAAGGATAGGACGCATCGGCGCCGAACGTCACGGCATCTCGCCCGTCACTGGTGACGATCGAGACGTCGATGCCGTCCATCGAAGTGCCGCTGATGACGCCGATGGCCGTCAGCATCGGCTTGTCCAGGGAGCGCATGTGCCCAGCATCTCCTTGACGCGTTTTCCTCACGCGAACCGGCATCCACTTCGCTCGCAAGCGCTCTAGTCGCCGGGCTGGGCCCCGTCATGGCCACCGATAATGACCAGATCGACCTTGCCGACCAGAGCCAGGTGCTTCACCGCCTCCTGATATTCAGGCGAGGCGTAGCAGGCGCGCGCCGTCTCCTCGTCCTTGAATTCGAGGATGACATTGTGCTTTCGCCCCTCGCCGCGCGCGAGCTTGTACTCGCCGCCCCGGACGAGGAACTTCGCGCCGTATTTCGCGAAGGCCACCGCGTTCAGCGCGCGATAGCGGGCATATTCCTCTTCGTTCTCGACATCGACGCGGGCGATCCAATAGCCCTTGGCCATGATCAGACCCCTTCGACCACGACGATGTCGATCTCGCCGGCGCCTTCGCGCAGCTTGCGAGCCTCGGAATATTCCTGCGACATCGCATAGGCCTTGGCGGACTCGAAATCCTTGAACTCGATGACGACGTTGCGGGCCCGACCCTCGCCCTCCGCCACGGTCATCAGGCCACCGCGAACGAGCGGCGTGCCGCCATATTGCTTGATCGCTTCGGAGGCCTTGGCCGCATAGGCAGCCCATTGCGTCGCGTTGGTGACCTTGGCGCGCGCCACGACATATCCCTTGGGCATGATCCGTATCCGTTTCTTGAGGTCATTCTGGAAGGCGAGCTTAGGAGGCCGCCGCGATCTCGTCCATGATCGCGGCCGCCGCTGCACGCGGGTCTGCCGCGCGGATGATGGGACGCCCGACGACGAGATGATCGACACCGGCGCGGATCGCCTCGCCGGGGGTCAAAGTGCGCTTCTGGTCGCCGGCTGCGCTGCCCGCGGGCCGGATGCCCGGCGTCACGATCAGCATGTCGGAACCGATCACGTCGCGGACGATCTCGGTTTCGGCCGCCGAACAAACGATGCCGTCGATGCCTGCGGTGCGGGCCTGTTCGGCGCGCAGGCGCACGAGGTCGCGCACGGCCAGGCCGTAGCCGGCATCGCGCAGATCGCCATCGTCATAGGAGGTCAGCGCCGTCACGGCGAGGAGCTTCAGATCCGCCCCGTCGCGCCCCTCGACGGCGCCGCGCATCGTTTGCGGGTAGGCATGAACCGTCAGCAGATCGACGCCGAGATTGCTGAGCGAGGCCACGCCCTCGGTGACGGTGTTGCCGATGTCGTGCAGCTTGAGGTCGAGGAAGACCTTCTTGCCCTCCGCCACCAATTGCTGGGTGAGCTGAAGCCCGCCGGCGAAGGCGAGCGCATAGCCGATCTTGTAGAAGCTCGCGGCGTCCCCGAGCTGAGAGACGATGCGATAGGCGTCCCAGATCGTCGGCACGTCGAGCGCGACGATCATGCGATCACGAAGGTCGTTGATCTTCTGGGTCATCGGCCGGCTCTCCGCTGTTTGCGGGGAAGGGCCATGATTCGAGCAGGCTTGCAAGCTTTAGGAGCGCGGGCATCATCCGTTCAATGGATGCCCTGTCCGGCGCTTTAGCGTGAGACTGCCAGCCGCAGGCTGGCATCACGGGCCGGCCGGCATCACAGACGGAGTCCTTTGATGTCGACCTGGATCGAATTCAGCAGCCCCATCGGGAAATGGTGCGAAGCGCAGTCGGTGTCGCTTGGCATGACATCTCGGCCGGCAGCCGGCGGACCGGCACGCAAGGCTCAGTCCAGTGATTTTTCAGTGACCCGAGTCGCTGACGCGTTATCGAGCCAGCTGTGGCTCCATGCCGCCAGGGGCACGGTGTTCGGGCTGGTGACGATCGAGTTCTACAAGAACCCAGGCGACATTCTCTATCTCTCCTATGCGCTGAAGGATGTCGTGATCAGTTCGATCTCCAGCAGTAGCGGAGGCGGTCGTCCCATGGAGAGCGTGGGTCTGGCGGCGGGGTCCATCTCCTGGCAGTATTTCAAGAGCGACGACTGATCGCCGCTCTTCACGCTGCGTCGGGCAGAACCTGCGCGAAAACCTGGGCCCAGACCTCCTGCGTCTGAGCGCCCGACACCGCGAGCTTGCCGTCGACGATGAAGAACGGCACGCCGGTGACGCCAACCTGGCGCGCATGGTCCTCAAGCCCGATCACGGTCTCGCGCAGTTCGCCATTGGCGAGTTCGTCGCGCGCCGCCTGCTCGTCGAAGCCCTGCTCAACCGCGATCTCGACCAGGGTCTCGACATCGCCGATGTCGCGACCGTCCTGCCAATAGGCCTTGAACAGCGCCGCCTTCATGTCGCCGCCGCGCTGGACGGTGGATGCCGCCGCAACCAGCATATGCGCCATGCGGGTGTTGACGCTCTTGGTGACGCCGGCCCAGTTGAAGGTGACGCCGCTTTCGAGCGCGGCTTCGGACAGGCGCAGTTCGATCTCGCGGCGCTTGCCGGCGCCGAACTTCGCATCGAGATACTGCGTGCGGTCCATGCCCTCGGCCGGCATGTCGGGATTGAGCTCATAGGGCAGCCAGGTGATGGCGACACGCTCGGTCAGGCCATGGCGGTCGAGCGCCGTCTCGAGCCTGGCCTTGCCAATGAAGCACCAGGGACAGGCGAGATCGGAAACGATCGCGATCGGCAGTTTCTCTTGCATGGGAATGTCCTTCGCGGTTCGCCGCCGGCCGCCCTCACGCCGGCGGATAGCGATGCTGCTCGCCATGGCGGTCTTCGGCGAATGCCTCGGCGCCCGGCATCTCGCAGGCTGACAGAAAGGCGGGTCCGACGGGGATCTTGCCGGCCCCGCCGGGGATGTCGAGGATATAGGTCGGCTGGCACAGTCCGGAAAGATGGCCTCGCAGGCTTTTGATGAGGGCCTGCCCCTCTTCCAGCGAGAGCCGGAACTGCGCCGTGCCCGGCGCGAGATCGGGGTGATGGAGATAATAGGGCTTCACCCGGTTCTCGACGAAGGCCCGCATCAGGGCCGACAACGTTGCGACGTCGGCATTGACGCCCCTGAGCAGCACGCTCTGGCTGATCAGGACATGGCCGGCATCGGCCAGACGCGCCAGCGCAGCACGAGCGGCGGCGCTGAACTCGCGCGGATGGTTGGCATGAACAGCGATGTAGCTCGCCTTGCCGGGCACGCGCAGGGCGCGTGCAAAGTCGGGAGTGATCCGGTCGGGATCGACGATCGGTACGCGCGTATGCCAGCGCGCGACCTTGATGTGGGAAATCGCCGAGAGGCGGCGGGCGATCTCGCGCATGCGCCTGGCCGAGAGGATCAGCGGATCGCCGCCGGTCATGATCACCTCCCAGATCTCGGGGTGCTCGGCGAGGTAGGCCAGCGCCGCATCGAGCTTTTCGCCGGTCAGCGCGTCGCCGCCGGGGCCGACCATCTCGCGCCGGAAGCAGAAGCGGCAATAGACCGGGCAGGCATGGACGAGCTTGAGCAGAGCACGGTCGGGATAGCGGTGCACCACGCCCTCGACCGGCGAATGCGGCTCGTCGCCGATCGGATCGGCCAGTTCCTGCGGCAGGGTGACGAGTTCGGCGGGATCGGGGATGAACTGCCGCGCGATCGGGTCGGTGGGATCGGCGGGGTCGATCAGAGCAGCCATGGCCGGCGTCACGGCGACCGCGTAGCGCGCGGCCACGGCATCGAGCGCAGCACGCCGATCGGGCGCGATGAGGCCGTGGGCGACCAGCGCGTCGATGCTGCGGAGCGGGGTATGGACCGTCATGCCCCTCCCCTGCCCGGTTGCGCGACCGGCGTCCAGAGCACGTCCTCGATCCGGCGCGCACCGGTACAGAGCATCGCCAGCCGGTCGAAACCCATTGCGATGCCGCTCGCCTGCGGCATCTGCGCGAGCGCGGCGAGGAAATCCTCGTCGATCGGATAGCGCTCGCCATAGATGCGTTGCTTCTCATCCATGTCTGCCTCGAAGCGCCGGCGCTGCTCACCTGCGTCGGTCAGTTCGCCGAAGGCATTGGCGAGCTCGACGCCGCAGGCATAGAGCTCGAAGCGCTCCGCCACGCGCGGATCGCCGGGCTTGGGGCGCGCGAGCGCCGCCTCCGAGATCGGGTATTCGCACAGGATCGTCGCGCGGCCGCGGCCCAGATGGGGCTCGATCCTCTCCGACAGGATTCGGCTGAAGATGTCGGACCATGTGTCGTCATCGGCGACGCGGATGCCGGCCTCGATCGCGTCTGCCGCGAGCCCACCCCGGTCGACATCGTGGTCGGCCGTCACGGTCCGAAGCAGGTCGATGCCGGCATGGCGGATGAAGGCCTGCTGCAGTGTCAGACGCTCGGGCTGCAGGAAAGGATTGGCCTCGACGCCGCGCCAGCGCAGCGTGGTCGCGCCCGCGGCCCGCGCCGCCTCCGCCAGAAGCGCGGCGCTGTCGTGCATCAGAGTCTCGTAACCCTCGCCGGCCCGGTACCATTCCAGCATCGTGAATTCGGGATGGTGCAGGGCGGTGCGCTCACGGTTGCGGAAGACGCGGGCGAAGTCGAAGATCCGGCACTCGCCCGCCGTCAGCAGCTTCTTGGCGGCGAATTCGGGCGAGGTGTGCAGATAATAGGGGTGGCCCGCACCGGCATCGTCGACCAGCGTCGTGCCAAAGCCGTGCAGATGCGTCTCGTTGCCGGGCGACACCTGCAGAATCGCGGCCTCGACCTCGACGAAATCGCGCTCATCGAACCAGCGCCGGAGTGCTGCCTTGATGCGGTTGCGCGCCAGCAGCGCCGGGCGCCGGTCGGCATGGATGTCGGGCCGCCAGAAGGGCGGGTGGCCTGCTGTCATGACCGGCGATCAGCCTGCCTGCTTGAGCAGCGCTTCGCGCAGGATGTCGTTGATGCGGGTCTGCCAGCCGGGGCCGCCCGCCTTGGCCCGCTCCAGCACGTCTTGATCGAGCCTGAGGCTGACGAGCTTCTTGGTCGGCGCCTTCTGCGGCCCGCGCTCGCCGCGGCTGCGGCGATGCTCGCGCATGAGCGCCACCAATTCGGAGGGCAGCACTTCATAGGCTGGGCGCATCAAGGCGAAATCTGCATCGGTCAGCTCGCGCACCTCGCCCTCGGCATCAGTTAAAGGCTCCAGCGCCACGTCGATTTCAGCCGGCTTCCTGCTCATAGCGCCTCACCTCTCTCGCATTGGCCTTTCGGAAGCTGATCACGCGAATGCCACCGGGTATCTGCGTAACGCAGACGACATACACCCTCGCGCCGATCAGCCCCAAGGACACGAAACGGCGCTCGGGATACGCAACGCGCCTGTCCTCATGCGTTTGGGCCGTTTCCCAGGAAAACCCATCGACCAGCATGAAATGCAATCCGCGCTCGCGGATATTGCGCTCGTTCTTTGCCGGGTCGAACGTGATCCTCACGCTTTAATTGTATATACGGCCCAGGAAAGTCAAGCGGCGATCACCCGCACTGCCGCGCGACGACTTCCGTTTCGGCCCTGAATGCGGTAGTTGCGCGGCAACGAATTCGCACGATGCGCGCAAGGCGCCGCGCTAGCTCAGGGTATTTGATATGGTCAAGGTCATCGCATCCTCCGTTCGCAAGGGCAATGTGCTCGAACTCGACGGGCATCTCTGCTCGGTTCTCTCGGCCGAGAGCTTCTTTCCCGGCAAGGGCACGCCGACGACGCAGATCGACATGCGCCGGATCCATGACGGCACCAAGATGACGCAACGCTACAAGACGACCGAGCAGGTCGAGCGCGCCTATGTCGAGGATCGCGACTACACCTATCTCTATCAGGACGGCGAGCAATACGTCTTCATGAACCCCGAGAGCTTCGACCAGATCAATGTCGATGGTGATGTGGTCGGCGACATGGCGCCATATCTCCAGGAAGGCATGAAGGTCTCGCTCTCGGTCTTCGAGGAGAAGGCCGTCTCGATCGAGCTGCCGCAGCGCGTGACCGTCGAGGTCGCCGAGACCGAGCCGGTGACCAAGGGCCAGACGGCGTCGTCCTCCTACAAGCCGGCGATCCTGGTCAACGGCGTGCGCACCGCGGTGCCGCCCCATATCGGCCCGGGCGTGCGCATCGTCGTGATGACGACCGACGGCTCCTATGTCGAGCGCGCCAAGGACTGAGGCAGGACGATTGATCGCGCCGCGCCGATGCAATCGACGGCGCAGATGTTATATCGGCGACGCAGCGGGCCCTCTCCGGGCCCGTTTTCGTTTTCCGAGGATAGCCCCATGACGCTCACCACCCGCGCCGTTCTCTCCGGCGTCACCCAGACCCTCAAGGCGCTCGACGCCATTCTCGACAAGACCCTGGTCCAGGCGGCCGAACGCAAGATCGATCCCGCCGTGCTGCTGTCCTCGCGGCTCGCGCCGGACATGCTGCCGTTCACGCGGCAGATCCAGCTCGCTTGCGACTTCGCCAAGAATCTGGTGGCCCGGGTGGGCGGCGGCGAGAACCCGAAATTCCCCGACGAGGAAAAGACCGTCGAGGAGCTCAAGGCGCGCATCGCAAAGGTGCTGGCCTTCGTCGCGGCGGCAGACGACGCGGCGCTCGACGCCGGTCTTGCCAAGGACGTCACCTTCCCGCGCGGCCCCTCGGCGACCGTGACGATGAAAGGCGAGGCTTATGTGACGCGGTTTGCGCTGCCGAATTTCTATTTCCACGCCGCAACGGCCTACAACATCCTGCGCGAGAACGGATTCCATATCGGCAAGCAGGACTTCCTGCTCGGCGCGCTCGACGCCTGACGGACGGCGATAGGCCAGCCCACCCCACCGCGAAGCGAGGCGGCCTTGAATTCGCCACAGGCCGCCTCCATATGAGTGTTACGGCGATGTTGAGGGCGTTCCACTGCCCTCCGGCGCCGCAGAAGACGGCCATGAGCCGAACGTTTGACGCCGGATGTACGCGCACCCGTTCAGGACATGGCCGTTGGTTCTTCCAGGGCCCGTAGCGGATTTCCGCTGCGGGTCTTTTCGTTTTCCGTTGCCGTCACAGCCGGGCTTGTCCGGCCCATCCCGCATCGAGCGCTACGACCGAGACGTGGATGCTCGCCACAAGGACGAGCATGACGGTGAAGCCTAGTCCCGCAGGAACTGGTTGTTGAGCCGCTCTTCGCCCAGCGTGCTGGCAGGCCCGTGTCCGGGCAGGAACTGCACATCGTCGCCGAGCGGGAGAAGCTTGGCCTTGATGCCGGCGATCAGCGTCTCGTGGCTGCCATAGGGAAAATCGGTGCGGCCGACCGAGCCGGCAAACACCGTGTCGCCCGCGAGCAGGAAGCGCAGATGCTTCTGGTAGAAGGTGACGTGGCCGGGCGTATGGCCGGGCACATGCTGGACCGAGAACGTCACATCACCGATCGCGATCTCGTCGCCCTCGACGAGCCAGCGCGCCGGCGTCACCGCCTTCATATCTGTGATGTCGAAACGCAGCCCCGAGGTCGGCAGGTCGTCTAGCAGGAACTTGTCGGCCTGGTGCGGCCCGATCACCGGGATCGACAGCGTCTCCGACAATTCGGTCGCGCCGCCGGCATGGTCAAGATGGCCATGGGTCAGCCAGATCGCGGCAGGCGTCACGCCGAGTTCCTTCAGCGCCCCGAGAATGATCGGAACATCGCCGCCGGGATCGACGATCGCGGCCTGCATCGTCTTCGTGCACCAGACGATCGAGCAGTTCTGCTGGAACGCGGTGACAGGCACGACGGCGATCTGGAGCGGGGGCTGGGGCTGTTGCGTCATTTCGGTCCTTTCGAGGCCACGTCATTCTCGGGCGGAGCGAAGCGCAGACCCGAGAATCTCCGGCCAGAGATGCTCGGGTCAAGCCCGAGCATGACGCGGATTGCCATTTCAGCGTTTGCCGCAGCGGTTCGACAGCAGCGCGCGGTAATCCGCCAGTTCCGAATCCATCATGGCGACATTTTGCTCGCGCTGCGCACCGCTCTGGCAGGTCGCAAACACGGCCCGTGAACTCTGCAGAAAGCCGACATGCTCGCGCCATGTCCGGCACTGGGTCGCCTGATCGGCATTGGCCACGGCGGAGAGCCGCGTCTGCTGCCGACGCAGCGCGCCCTCGTTCTGGAACAGGTCGCGCGAACAGGTCGCCGGCTGGTTCTGTGCGAAGGCGCCTTCGGAGATGGGGACGAGGGCGAGCGCGAGGCCAAGGAGCGCAGCCACCCTCATCCGAGGTTCAACTCCTTGAAGAAGTCGTTGCCCTTGTCGTCGATGACGATGAAGGCCGGGAAGTCCTCCACCTCGATGCGCCAGACGGCCTCCATCCCGAGTTCGGGATATTCGAGCACCTCGACCTTCCTGATGCAGTCCTGCGCCAGGCGGGCGGCAGGGCCACCGATCGAGCCGAGATAGAAGCCACCATGGCGCTTGCAGGCTTCGCGCACGGCGGCCGAGCGGTTGCCCTTGGCGAGCATCACCATGGACCCGCCGAAGGATTGGAACTGGTCGACGAAGGAGTCCATCCGGCCCGCCGTCGTCGGCCCGAATGAGCCCGAGGCCATGCCGTCGGGCGTCTTGGCCGGACCGGCGTAGTAAACTGGGTGGTTCTTGAGATAGTCGGGCATGCCCTGCCCGCTTTCCAGCCGCTCGCGGATCTTGGCGTGGGCGGAATCGCGCGCGACGATGATCGTGCCGGTGAGCGAGAGCCGGGTCTTGACCGGATACTTCGTCAGCGTCGCCAGGATCTCGCTCATCGGCCGGTTGAGGTCGACCTCGACCACGTCGCCGCCGAGCGAGGCATCCTCGACCTCGGGCAGGAATTTCGACGGGTCGGTCTCCAGCGCCTCGAGGAAGATGCCGTCCCGGGTGATCTTGCCCTTGGCCTGGCGGTCGGCCGAGCAGGAGACGCCGAGCCCGATCGGCAGCGAGGCGCCGTGGCGCGGCAGGCGCACGACGCGCACGTCATGGCAGAAATACTTGCCGCCGAACTGGGCGCCGACGCCGAGCGCCTGCGTCATCTTGTGGACCTCCTCCTCCATCGCGAGATCGCGGAAGGCATGCCCCGAAGGCGAGCCGGAGGTTGGGAGCGCGTCGAGATATTTGGTCGAGGCGAGCTTGACGGTCTTGAGATTCTGCTCGGCCGAGGTGCCGCCGATGACGATGGCGAGGTGATAGGGCGGACAGGCGGCCGTGCCGAGCGTCAGGATCTTTTCCTTCAGGAAGGCCATCATCCGATCCTTGGTCAGGAGCGAAGGCGTCGCCTGAAAAAGAAAGGTCTTGTTGGCGGAGCCGCCGCCCTTGGCGACGAAGAGGAATTTGTAGGCGTCCTCGCCTTCCGCATAGATGTCGATCTGAGCGGGGAGATTGGTCGCCGTGTTCTTCTCCTCGAACATCGACAAGGGAGCGACCTGGGAATAGCGCAGATTGCGCTTGAAATAGGCGTCGGCGACGCCCTCGCCCAAGGCCTGCTCGTCCTCGCCATTCGTCCAGACCATGCGGCCCTTCTTGCCCATGATGATCGCAGTGCCGGTGTCCTGGCACATCGGCAGCACGCCGCCAGCGGCGATGTTGGCGTTCTTGAGCAGGTCGTAGGCGACGAACTTGTCGTTCGAGGTCGCCTCGGGATCGTCGAGGATCTTCGAGAGCTGGGCGAGATGGCCCGGCCGCAGCAGATGGTTGATGTCGATGAAGGCCTGCTCGCTGAGCCGGCGGATCGCCTCGCGCGAGACGCTCAGGACCTCACGGTCACCGAGTTTCTCGACCATGACGCCATCGCTGCCGAGCTTGCGATACGGCGTCGTATCCTCGCCGAGCGGAAAGAGATCGACATGGGTATAGGCCATCGGCGGCACTCCGGCATTGAACGGCGCTCCCCCGGCGCATCGCGGCACGAGGGCTCGCGGGATCGAATAGACGATGTTTCGATCTGGTCAAATGCAAGAGCGCGCGATGGCACGGGGGCCGCCATGATTTCGCGGGAACGGCTTGCGCGGGAACGGCTTGCGCGAGGGCGTCGCCTGGTCGGGCTCACGCCGCCTTGGCGGCCGTCTCCGCGAGGATCGCGTAGATCGCCGCAGGATCGCGAATGCTGCGGACCTGTTCGAGCACTGCCTGATTGCGCAGCACGCGGGCGACACGGGCGAGTGCCTTGAGATGGTCGGCGCCGGCGCCTTCGGGCGCGATCAGCACGAAGATGATGTCGACCGGCTGGCCATCGAGCGCGTCGAAGTCGATCGGCTTTTCCGCACGGGCGAAGAGCCCGATCAGTCTATCGATACCGGGCATGCGGCCATGCGGGATGGCGATGCCGTCGCCGATGCCTGTCGAGCCCAGGCGCTCACGCTGAAGCAGTGCCTCATAGAGATCGCGCTCAGGAAGGCCGGCGACGCGCGCCGCATGCTGCGCCAGCTCCTGCAGCGCCTGCTTCTTACCATTGGCCCGCAGCGGCGAAATCACCGCTGCAGGTGTCAGGAGATCGATCAGCGTCATGCGCCAGTCCATGCATGTCCCATGCCGCGTCTCGTAGCCTTTGCGGCAGGGTCAGGTTCGGGGGTCGCGCGGTCGCCCGCCAGACCTACGACAATGCGGACGGCGGATCGATCCAGCCGATATTGCCGTCGCGGCGGCGGTATACGACGTTCGTCCTGCCATTGCCAGCATGGCGGAAGATCACCACCGGCGCTCCCGTCAGGTCGAGTTCCGCGACGGCGTCGCTGACTGTCATCACGTGCAGGGATTTGGTCGATTCGGCGACGATCACCGGGTTGTCATCGGCCCCGTCGAACTCGACCTCCTCGATTTCCTCATCGGGAGCCGCAATCACATAGCTGGGGATTTCGACGCCGGGCTCGCGGCCATTGGTCTGCGACGAGCGATCCTTGAGACGTCGCTTGTAGCGGCGCAGCCGCTTCTCGATGCGTTCGGCCATCTTGTCGAGGCTGGCATAGGCGTCATGCGCCGTGCCGGAGGCTTCGAGCGTGATTCCCGACGACAGATGCAGCACGCCGTCCGTCTTGAAGGCAGTGCCGTCTTTTCCGACCGTGACATGGCCCTGATAGCCGCCCTCGTAATATTTGCTGAGAGCGGCAGCCACGCGGGCTTCGGCCTGACCCCGCAGGGCCTCGCCGACGTCGAGATTCTTGCCGGAGATTCGCAAGCTCATAGAGTGCTTCCCCTTGTTTTAGCTATGGCCAGAAGAGCGGCCATCCATAGGAGCTAAGAACTCACCCCCGGGGAAGTCAATGACGAGCGGGCGATAGGCCTGCGATCCAAGGTGGACATGGCGGTGGGCGCGACGCGAGCCAAAGCAGCAAAACCCCCGGCGTTGCCGACCGATCCAGGCCGACCGTTCGTTATCCAATCGTCATATCGCCTGTTTCTAAGTGCGGCCCTTCCATTCGACCCCATGATGGGTGACCGCCTTGCATCGCGTGCCGTACTCCACTTTCTCCCGCCGCTCCCTGCTGACATCGACCTGCTTGGCAGCGATCGCGACGTCGGCGGGCCTTTTGGTCACGGAGGCGCGGTCCCAGAGCTTCACCATTCCCTCGGGAACGACCCTGACCACCCAGCGCACGCTCACCACCACCGATACCGGGCAGATCGCGGCAGGCGGAGCACTGAGTGTCGGCGGCGGCACAGCCTCGCTTCTGATCGGGACCGCGACGGGCGTCTCCGTCACCAATAACGGCACGCTGGAACAAAGCGGAACGGGCCGCGCCATCGACGTCACCGGCGGCGGCACCACGCGCAGCTTCCTGATCAGCAACGGCGCCTCCGGCGTCATCCGCACAGCCGCCAACGACGTGATCCGCGTCAATGTCGCGGTGACCGGCACCACCATCACGATCGATAATTCCGGGCTGATCCAGGCCGGCGGCACCGGCTTTGCCGGCCTCGGCCAGGCGCTGGACTTCCGGGCCATCACTGCGACGACCGGCAACAACATCACGGTCGTCAACCGCGCCGGCGGCGTGATCGAAAGCCTGACCGACGATGCGGTCCGGCCCGGTCAGGCCACCACCATCCAGAATTCGGGCATCATCCGCAGCTTCGGCGCGAACACGTCGGGCGGCGCGAACGGAACCTCCGACGGCATCGACG
This sequence comes from Allobosea vaviloviae, assembly GCF_001298265.1. Classification (GTDB taxonomy): domain Bacteria; phylum Pseudomonadota; class Alphaproteobacteria; order Rhizobiales; family Beijerinckiaceae; genus Allobosea; species Allobosea vaviloviae_B. Next base: position 13,408 of record NZ_LGSZ01000035.1, read on the forward strand.
CCGGTGGTCGCACCGGCATCACCGTCACCAACAACGCCGGCGGGGTGATCTCGGGCGCGCGTCACGGCATCACCGCAGACAACGACATCACCGTCGTCAACAATGCCGGCGCCACCATCATCGGCCGCAACGGCTCCGGCGTCGGCTCGGACGGCAACGGCACCGTCACCAATTACGGCACCATCACCGGCGGCTATGCCGGCGTCGGCAATATCTTCAACTCGGACGGGACCGCGTCGGCCAACGGCGACGGCGACGGCGTCGATATCGACCTGATCGGCACGATCCGCAATTTCGGCATCATCCAGGGCCTCGGCGCCGGCGGCGTCGATTCCGGCGGGCGTCCCAACGGCTCGGACGGCATCGCCATGGGCGGCGGAACGATCGAGAACAATGCAGGCGCGCTGATCTCGGGCGCCAATCGCGGCATCCTGATCGACGATGGGGCTTTCGGCTCGGCTGTCGCCGCGGTGTCGATCAGCAATGCCGGGACGATCCGCGGCCTGTCAGGCACCGGCATCGGCATCGTCGGCAATTTCAACAACGTGCTCGCCAACAGCGGCACGATCACGGGGACGGGCTCGGAAGCCGCGATCTTCATCAATGGCAACGGTGCCAACAGGATCACCAATAGCGGCACCATCTCGACCAGCGGCAGCGCACAGGCGCTGTTTTTGAACGGCAATGGCGCAAACACCGTGACCAACAGCGGCACGATCGCAACCAGCGGCACCGGCGTCGCGCTCCAGTTCGGCAACGGCAACAACAGCCTGACGACCTCTGGCACGATCCGGGCGGCGAGCGCCGCGGGCACCGCCGTGCTGTTCGGCGACGGCAACAACAGCATGGTCGTGCAGGGCGGCGAGATCGTCGGCAATGTCACGGCCGGCAACGGCACGAACAGCCTGACCTTCGCGCTCGGCAGCGGATCCTTTGCGATCAACAGCGCCTTCAGCGGCTTCTCGAATGTCACGGTCGAATCCGGCAAGCTCCTGGTCAACGGTTCGCTGTCGTCGAGCGGCGGGCTGACGATCGCGTCGGGCGCCTCGCTCGGCGGCAGCGGCGCGCTGCCCTCGCTGACGGTCAACGGCACGCTCTCGCCCGGCAACTCCGTCGGCGTGCTCAACGTCAACGGCAACCTGACGCTGGGCGCGGGCTCGACGAGCATCATCGAGGTGCAGGGCGCCACGATCGACCGGATCAACGTCGCCGGCGCCGCCAACCTCAACGGCACGCTGCAGATCGTCGCGGCAGGCGGGCCCTATCTGTTCGGCACGCCCTACACCTTCCTGACCGCCACCGGCAGGGTCTCAGGCACCTATTCGAGCGTGAACGCGGCGGCCGGCCTTGGTCCCGCCATTGCCCAAACCGTCGCTTATGGCAGCAATGCCGTCAGCTTGACCCTTGCTCCGGCACCGCTGGTCGCCTCGCTCGCCGGCCCGACGGCCGGGCTCGCGCCCGTTCTCGGCATGAGCCAAAGCATCAACGTGACTCAGGTCGGCTACAGCCTCGACCGCGCCGCCGCGAGCGGAGCCGATCTCTCCCCGCTCTTCCCGGTCTACAACCAGCCGACGCGGGCCGAGCTCGCCGGCGCGCTCAACACGCTGTCGGGCGAGGTCCACACGGCGACACCGGCCATCGGCTACCGCATGTCCGAGCAGTTTCTGCGCACGATGCTCGACCCGCACGCGACCGGCCGCAGCAACACGGTGCTCGGCGGCGGGGCGAGCGACTTCACCGCCGACCTGCCGGGGCGCAAGGGCCGCGAGCCGACCACTGCGCCGGCGCTGCGGATCGAGCCCAGCTACCAGCTCTGGGGCTCCGTCTCGGGCCAGACCGGCACGACCGATGCAGACGCCTTCAGCGGCGCGGCCAAGCGCAGGATCAACGAGGGCAGCCTTGCCGCGGGCGTCGATGTCCGGGTGATGCCGGGCGCCGTCGCGGGCTTTGCTTTGTCGGCCGGCCGGGCCGAGGCGCGGCTTTCCAACGGGCTCGGCTCCTCGGAGGCCGATGTCTTCCAGGCCGGTCTTTACGGCGCAACGCGGATCGGCGCGGTTCAGCTGGGCGCTTCGGCGTCCTATGGCTCGCTTCAGATGGATACCCGCCGTAGCGTGCCTGTCCTGGGGCAGTCGCCGGTCGCCGACTACCGGGCAGAGGTCTTCGCTGGTCGGCTGCAGGCTGGCTACGACCTGTTCGCCGGACATGGCTTCCTAATCTCGCCGTTTGCCGCCTTGCAGGTGCAGAGCGTCAGGACGCCGGGCTTCGTCGAGACCAACGCGCTGACGGGCCTCGGGACCGGCGTGACCGGCCTTGGCCGGACCAATATGGCGCTGCGCTCCGAACTCGGCTTCAAGGGGAGCACGGTGACGACCCTCGCCGGGCGTCCGCTGACGCTGTTCGGCGAGGTCGGTTGGGGCCACGACTTCATGCGCGAGACCGCCTTCGCTGGCAGCCTCTCCGCGATCCCCGCCGCGAGCTTCGTCGTCACCGGCGCGCGTCCGGATCGCGACGCAGCGCTGTTTGCCGCCGGCGTCGATTACCGCCTGTCGTCCAACATCGTGCTGGGGGGCCGTATCGACGGCACCGCCTCGTCCAACAGCCGCAATCTCGGCGGGTCGGCCTCGCTGACGGTCAGCTTCTGACGCCGGCCTCGGCGGCGCTCAAGCCCCCAGGTCTCAGCGGCTGCCCATGGCCATCGCGACTTTCTCGCGACGACGCTCCATCGAGGAGGGAATCCGTAGGGATTCACGATATTTGGCGACGGTCCGGCGGGCGATGTCGATGCCGCCGGCCTTGAGCCGCGCCACAATGGCATCGTCGGACAGGACGTCGGCCGGCGCCTCGTCGTCGATCATCTGCCTGATGCGAAAACGCACGGCCTCGGCCGAATGGGCCTCGCCATAGCCGGTGGCGGCGATCGCAGCCGAGAAGAAATACTTCATCTCGAAGACGCCGCGCGAGCAGATCAGATATTTGTTCGAGGTGACGCGCGAGACGGTCGATTCATGCATGCCGATCGCATCCGCAACCGTCTTGAGGTTCAGCGGCCGCAGATGCTCGACGCCATGGGCGAAGAACCCGTCCTGCTGGCGCACGATCTCGCTCGCCACCTTGAGGATGGTGCGGGCACGTTGCTCCAGCGACCGCGTCAGCCAATTCGCCGTCTGCAGGCATTCGGCGATGAAGGCCTTGTCCTCGTCCTTGCGGGCGGCCTTCGAGACCTTGGCGTGATAGGTCTGGTTGATCAGCACGCGCGGCAGCGTGTCGGGGTTCAGGTCGACCAGCCAGGAGCCGTCGGGCGCGGCACGGATGAAGACGTCCGGCACCACGGTCTCGGCCGTCGAGCCGCCGAAACCGCGCCCGGGCTTGGGATCGAGCCGCCGGATCTCGGCGACCATGTCGGCGATATCCTCGTCATCCACGCCGCAGAGACGCTTGAGCGCAGCGAAATCGCGCTTGGCGACGAGGGGAAGATTGGCCACGAGCGCCTGCATGGCGGGGTCGAAGCGGTCGCGGTCGCGCAGCTGGATCGAAAGGCATTCGCAGACGTCGCGCGCCGCCACCCCTGAAGGATCGAAGCTCTGGACGATCCGCAGGACGCCCTCGACGCGGGCGACCGAGACGCCCAGCCGCTCGGCGATGTCGGGCAACGCCTCGCCGAGATAGCCGGAATCGTCGACCGCATCGATGAGATGGCGGCCGATCAGGCGGTCGGCGGGATCATCGACGGCGAGATCGAGCTGCGTGCTGAGATGGTCGTGCAGCGAGGCCTCGACCGTCAGGCTGCTCTCGAAGCCTTCCGGTCCCTCCTCGAAGGAACCGCCCGAGCCGCCATAGGCACCGCCGATGATCGGCAGGCTGTCGGCGCCGCGGGTATCGAGCCTGGCCACGCTCGGCTGCTCGCCCTGGAAGACGTTGTCGAGCCCCGTCCCGAGGCGGCTTTCCATGCCTTCCTGGCTGTTCAGGCTCTCGGCGCGGTCATAGCTTTCGGCATCGGCCGCATGCACGTTGTCGCCGCCACCCGCCTGGAAGGGGCCCTCGGAGACATCGTCGCGCTCCAGCAGCGGATTGCGCTCGAGTTCGCCCTCGACGAAATTCTGCAATTCGAGATGCGACAACTGCAGAAGCTTGATCGCCTGCAGAAGCTGCGGCGTCATTACCAGGGACTGTCCCTGGCGTAGCTCCATGCGCGGCATCATCGCCATTGCGGCATCGACCCTTCCATGTCAGCGCGCCAATTCGGCACACTTCTTGCTTGGAAGGGAGACTAGCGCCGTCTGGCCGGCGCGTCAAAGCCTTGCCTCACGATTGAGCACGGAAAATCGTGCACTGCAACATGAGCGCCAAGCGCCTCAGCCTTAAAGTCGGAAATCCTCACCCAGATAGACGCGACGCACATCCGGGTTGGCGATGATCTCGGCCGGCGACCCCTCGGTCAGCACGCGACCGGAATGAATGATGTAGGCGCGGTCGACCAGTCCGAGCGTCTCGCGGACATTGTGGTCGGTGATCAGGACGCCGATGCCGCGATCGGTCAACTGCCGCACCAGCGCCTGGATGTCGCCGACAGCAATCGGATCGATGCCGGCGAAGGGCTCGTCGAGCAGGATGAAGGAGGGCTTGCCGGCAAGCGCGCGGGCGATCTCGCAACGCCGGCGCTCACCACCCGAAAGCGCGATCGAGGGCGCCTTGCGCAGGCGGGCGATGTTGAACTCCTCCAGCAGCGTATCGAGCTGCCGGTCGCGAGCCTTCCGGTTCGGCTCGACCACCTCGAGGACGGCGCGGATGTTGTCCTCCACGCTGAGGCCGCGAAAAATCGAAGCCTCCTGCGGCAGGTAGCCGATGCCCAGCCGCGCGCGCTGGTACATGGGCAGCTGCGTGATGTCGTTGCCCTCGAGCGAGATCGTGCCGAGATCGGCGGCGACCAGGCCGGTGATCATGTAGAAGATCGTGGTCTTGCCGGCACCATTGGGGCCGAGCAGGCCGACGGCCTCGCCCTGGCGCAGATGCAGGCTGGCATCGCTGACGACCATGCGACCGCCATAGCTCTTGCGCAGGCCGCTGACGGCGAGAATGCCGGCGCCGCCGATCTTGGCCGCCTCCGAAGCCCCGATACCGACGACGTTGTCGCCACGGGCGTCCGAGCGGCCGAACAGACGGCTGAAGACGCCTGCGTTGCGCGGATGGGACGGTGGCGCGTCAAGGGGCGCCATATCTGATTGCGACATCGGGACAATCGTCACTAAGAGGGACTGCGCCTGCTCTGGAGCAGATATCGGGAAAGCATGGGCCGCGCCGGGGACAGCGCCAGCCACAGTCGTTCAATTTGTCGGCGTCGCCGGCTTGGCGGGCGCGGCGCCGGCGGTGGGCTTCGTGCCGGTCTTGGCGTCTGTCTTGCCGGTCTCGGTCGAGTTGGGCACGAACAAGCCTTGTACGCGGACGCCCGGCGGGCTTTGGACATTGGCGATGCCCGTGACGGTGTTGTAGGTCAGCTTCTCGCCGCGGGTGATGTTGGGGCCGTCGTTCAACGCGACATTGCCGGTCATGATCACCTGGTTGTTGGCACGGTCGAACACGGCATTGTCGGAGCTCGCGGCCTGGGTCTTCGAGACCACCGTGACCGGCCCCTTGCATTCGATGCGCTTGATCGAGCTGTCGCCCGACGCGGCAGGTGCTCCGGGAGCGACAGGCGTCGCTGCGGATGCAGCGGCGGGCGTCGCTGCGGCCGGCTTGGCTCCCCCGGCGGAGCCCTGCCCGCTGCGCCCCTCATAAAACACCGTCATGATCGAGCAGCGCACTGTCGTCTCGCCCTGGACGGCGACGACGTTGCCGCTGAACACGGCGCGGTTGTCCTTGTCGAGCACATCGAGCTTGTCGGCGTCGATCTTGATCGGCTCCTTGCTGTCGCCGCCGAGCCCGCCGAGCGGCGAGTTCGCCGCGCCGCCCTTGCCTCGCCCCTGCGCAAGCGCATCCTGCGGTGCCAATAGGGCCGCCGCGACGGCGATCGTCATCAGGGCCGCGGCGGAGCCTGCGGCGACACGGCCGAAGCTGAAGGGGCGAATGGCTAGCTGCATGTCACTGTCCCGTACCGTTCGGTTGATTGCCGGTCGATGCCTCATTGGAGGGCGCAGCCCGTCCAGACGACTGGAGCAATTCCAGCTGCGGCGTGCTGCCCTCGCGCTCCGGACCCGCGATCGTGCCGGCAGGAGCGTTTGGAATAAAGGCGCGGACCCGGCCCTGGAAAACGATCAGCGCGCCATTGTCCTTCACGTCCAGGGTATCGGCATCGATCGTCGTCGTGCCGAGGCTGACCTTCACCGGCTCCTTCGACACCACAGTGCCGCCCTTGAAGTCGACATCGGCGGTCCGCATGCGGATGTCGTAGCCGGCCTCGGTCTTGACATGGACGTCGTCGACGAGCCGCAGTTTTTCCTTTTGGGTGTCGAAAAGGCCGGATTTCGCGTTCACCGTGACCCAGCCCTCGCGCTCCATCTGCAGCCTGGCGGTCAGCTTCTGCAGCTCGACCTGCGTCGGGTTGCGGATTTCCTGAAGCGCGGCCTCAGCCGTGACCTCATAGGGCCGATTGTCCTTGCGATATCCCGAGAGGCGCGGCGTTTCCATGCGGACCTTGCCGCCGGTGATGCCGACTGCGCCTAAAGACACATTGGCGACGCCGCGCAGCGGATTCAGGAACGGCACCACGATCAGGCCGAACACAGCAGCGACGGCGGCAAAGGGAATGGCACGGCGCAAGAAGCGCACCAGCCTGGTGTGCCGGCGCGCGGCCGTGAACGCCGCAGCGCTGCGGCTCATTGTGCCCGAAGGGAACGGTACGGTCCCGTCAGGGCGGGCGGCCCAGTCATTGGATGTCATCGCCACAGTCATGTCCCGCGCAATGGCAGTCGCTAACGGCTTTTTCGTGTCGCCCGCCGCGCGCGCTCACGTCGGCAATCATCGCCAGACTGACGCAAGATGCCTTATAATTTGTCAAGTATGAGCGAAAATGTCGGTCTCGGCCCAGCCTGCGAGATCGAGCTCGGCCCGGAAAGGCAGGAAGTCGAAGCAGGCCTTGGCGAGATGGGTGCGGCCTTCACGCGCCAGCATCATCTCCAGCCGCGCATGCAGCGCGTGCAGATGCAGCACATCCGACGCGGCGTAGGTGAGCTGGGCCTCGCTCAGCGTGTCCGCGCCCCAATCGGAGGATTGCTGCTGCTTGGAGAGATCGACTCCAAGCAGCTCCCGCACCAGATCCTTCAGCCCGTGCCGGTCGGTATAGGTGCGCGTCAGCTTGGAGGCGATCTTGGTGCAGTAGACCGGGCCGGTGACGACGCCGAAGGCATGGCGCAGCACGGCGACATCGAAACGCGCAAAGTGGAACAGCTTCAGGACCGCCGGATCTTCGAGCAGGCGCACCAGATTGACCGGGCGTTCGGCGCCTTTCCGGATCTGGACCACGTCGGCGCTGCCGTCGCCTCGCGAGAGCTGAACGACGCAGAGGCGGTCGCGATGCGGGTTGAGTCCGAGCGTCTCGGTGTCGATCGCAATGCTGGCGCCGGCGTCGAACCCGTCAGGCAGGTCGCCGCGGTGGAAACGGATGGTCATCTCGCAAACCTCGCTCAGGCGCCCACGCGCCCTCAAAACGGATGCAGCCACGCCCGCGCCGCAGCCTGATCCCGTCTGCGCCATGCCAACACCTGCCGCCGCAGCTAGCGGCACGGGACACGGCGTTCAAGCGTTTTCTACCGGGCCGCACTTCGCAGCCGCGTTAACCAATTATTTACCATAAGCTTCCCGGCCTCGATGCCGCATGGCAGAAAGGCGGCATCGGAGTTTTCACGATGTCCCTGGTCCGCCTGTTCACCGATTTCGAAGGTCGCATCGGTCTGCGCCAGTTCTGGCTGGGCAGCGCGCTGGTCGCGCTCGCGCTGTTCGGCGTGCAGAAGTTCGCGCCGTCGCTCTTCTTCTTCCATGCCGAGAAGATCGTCGCTTTCGCCAACGCCTTCGCATTGTTTCCATGGGCCGCATTGGCCGCAAAGCGCGCGACCGATCGCGGCAGCGCGCCGCTTTATGGCATCGTCCTGATCTGCGCGATCGTTCTGCCCGGCCAGCTCCAGCCCTGGCTGCCCTATCTCTGGGCTCCCTCTCTCGACACGATGTCGCTGATCGCCTGGCTGTTCGCGCTGGTCGATCTCGGCCTGATGCCGTCGGCGCGCGGCGACGACCGGCTTGCGGCCGCCGACGGCGATGCTAAAGCGGCACGATGGACACGCCAGCACGCCCCCCACTCAACTTCGATCCCCTCGACCCCGTCGCGCTGACGCAGGCGCTGATCCGCTGCCCGTCGGTGACGCCGCATGAAGGCGGCGCGCTGGCGCTGCTCGATCACGTCCTGTCGGCCCATGGCTACGTCGTCGAGCGCCCGGTGTTCAGCGCGCCGGGCACGGCGGATGTTGAAAACCTCTATGCCCGGATCGGCACGCAAGCGCCGCTCTTCGTCATCGCCGGCCATACCGATGTCGTGCCGGTCGGCGATACCGCCGCCTGGACGCGCGACCCCTTCGGCGGCGCCCTCGAAGAGGGCATGGTGCATGGTCGCGGCGCCTGCGACATGAAGGGAGGGTTGTCCGCGATGGTGGCGGCCGTGCTGCGCTTCCGGCGCGAGAACCCCGATGCGCCGGGCTCGATCGCGTTTCTCGTCACCGGCGACGAGGAAGGCCCGGCCGTCAACGGCACCGTCAAGCTGCTCGACTGGGCGCATGGCCGCGGCGAGCGCTTCGACCACTGCCTGCTGGGCGAGCCGACCAATCCGGCCACGATGAGCGACATGATCAAGATCGGTCGACGCGGCTCGCTGACCGGCCGCCTCACCGTCAACGGCAAGCAGGGCCATGTCGGCTACCCCCATCTCGCCGACAATCCCATCCGCGGCATGGTACGACTGCTGGCGGCGCTGGACGCCACGCCGCTCGACGCCGGCACCCAGCATTTCGACCCGAGCAATCTCGAGGTCACGACGCTCGACGTTGGCAACCCCGCGACCAATGTCGTGCCGGCGCAGGCCAAGGCGGTGTTCAACATTCGCTTCAACGACGTCTGGACGCCGGAGACGCTGGCCGCCGAGATCGAGCGGCGGCTGCGCGAGGCGGCCGGCAACGCCGTGCGCTACGAGATCAGCTTCGAGCCGACCAATGCGGTCGCCTTCCTGACACAGCCCGGCCCGTTCGTGGCAATGGTGGCGGATGCGGTCGAGGTCGAGACGGGCCAGCGACCTGCCCTGTCCACCACCGGCGGCACCTCGGATGCGCGCTTCATCAAGAGCTATTGCCCGGTGGTCGAGTACGGCCCGGTCGGCAAGACCATGCATCAGGTCAACGAATCCGTGGCTGTCGCGGACCTGCTGGCGCTGGAGCGGATCACGCATCGTTTACTCACGGCCTATTTTGCAGTGCAGCACGAGACTTGACGCAAAGGCCGGCTGGGCTGATATTCGCCTTAGACGAAAGTCTAAGGAACGAGGCGATGAGGCTTGCCGCTGAGGATGTGACGCGATCGCTGCGCGGTTCGTGGCACCTGATGACCAGGGGCTCCGAGGCCCTCCAGGAACTCGACCTGACGCGCGACGGCTTCTGGCGCTCCTTCCTCGCCTTCGCGCTGATGCTGCCGGCGAGCATTGCCGTCCTGGCCGCTGTGCGGCTGCTTGCGGGCCTGCCCAACTCCGCCGGATTGTTCACCTCGCCAGCCTTGGCCATGGCTGTGATCGGGGCCGAATTGCTCGCGGTCCTGGCGGTGCCGGCGCTGCTGATCGCACTCGCGCCGAACCTGGCCCATGCGCCGCGCTTCACCAGCTTCGTCATCGCCTGGAACTGGGCGGGAATCGTCTCGGCCAGCCTGATGGCCGTCCCAGCCGCCGTCTTCGCCATCGGCTGGTCGAATCCGGAGCTCGCCGCGATGCAGTCGCTGGCCTTCGGCGTCATCGTGCTAAGGCTGCGCTACTGCGTGGCGCGCGCCGCTTTCGGCGCTGACAGCGGAATCGCCATCCCCATCGCGATGGCGAGCGTGATGGCCGATTATGCTGTGGTGCGGCTGTTCGGGCTGCTGCCGCTTTGACGCGACGGTTCGCGCGGCACCTTCAATAGTCCACACCAGCGAGGTAGAGCCCGCAAGGCGGCGCCAGCGCGGCGCATTGCGAGCGGTCGCGGGCTTCCAGAACCTTGCCGAGCTTGTTCTCCGGCCAGCGCCCGGCGCCGACCATCTTCAGGCAGCCGACGATCGAGCGGACCTGGTGGTGCAGAAACGAGCGGGCATGGGCGTAGACCACGATCTCATCGCCCTCGCGGCGAACATCGAGCCGGTCCAGCGTCCGCATCGGGCTGTTGGCCTGGCATTCGGCAGCGCGGAAGGTGGTGAAGTCGTGATGGCCGAGCAGGAATTTGCCGGCACGGTCCATCGCCTCGTGGTCGAGCTTCACGGGCACGTGCCAGAGCCGGTCGCGGTCGAGCGCCGGCTGCGCGCGCCGGTCGATGATGCGGTAGATGTAGTAGCGCCGCTTTGCCGAGATCCGCGCGTCGAAATCGTCGGGCACCGCTTCCGCGCTGACGACCGCAACCGGCAGGCGCTTGAGCCGGGCATTGCTGGCGTCGCGCACCACATCGGTGCGCCACTCCTTGTCCAGATCGACATGGGCGACCTGATGCGTGGCGTGGACGCCGGCATCGGTCCTGCCCGCGCAATGCAGCCTGACGGAATGGCCGCAGAAGGCTTCGATCGCCTCCTCGACGCTTTGCTGAACCGACGGTCCGTTGAGCTGGCGCTGCCAGCCCGAAAAGGGCGTGCCGTCATATTCGATGACGAGCTTGTAGCGCGGCATCAGAGCATGCCGCCGAAAAGGGGACTGCGGTGTTCGGACAACGTCATGCTCAGCTTAAAGCATGACGCCGGCGGCGAGCCGGGCACCACGCAGGAACTCGGCGCCGCTGACGGGCCTGCCTCCGGCCCTCTGGACCTGCAGAAGCTTGACCGCTCCTTCGGCGCAAGCGACCGTGCCCTCGTCGTCCAGCAGCATGCCGGGCTCGGCCGCACCGCCCGCAAGCGCCGTGCGCAGGATCTTGAGACGCTCCGGGCCCTTGCCGAGATCGATCTCGGCGAACGCACCGGGGAACGGCGCGAGGCCGCGGACGAGATCGTGCACCTGCCGCGCCGGGCGGGCCCAGTTCAGCTTCGCCTCGGCATTGCCGATCTTGGCGGCATAGGTGACACCCTCCTCCGGCTGCGGCGTGAACCGCAGGCCGCCGCGACCGAGCGCGGCCAGCGCGCGTACCATCAGATCCGCGCCCAAGGGCGCCAGCTGGTCGTGCAGTTCGCCCGAGGTCATGTCGGGGCCGATCTCCAGCCGCTCGACCATGCCGACGGGACCGGTGTCGAGGCCTGCCTCCATCTTCATGACGCAAACGCCGCTCTCGGCATCGCCCGCCATGACCGCACGCTGGATCGGCGCCGCGCCGCGCCAGCGCGGCAGCAGCGAGGCATGCAGGTTGAGGCAGCCCAGTTCAGGCAGATCGAGGATCGCTTGCGGCAGGATCATGCCATAGGCGACGACGACGGCCACGTCGGCGTCATGCGAGGCGATCTGCTCGGCAACGTCCGGCGTTTTCAGGGTCGAGGGCGTGAAGACGGGGATGCCGAAGCGCTCGGCCGCCTTGTGAACGGGAGACGGCTTGAGTTCGAGGCCGCGCCCGGCCTGGGCCGGGGCGCGGGTGTAGCAACTCACGACCTCGTGGCCCTGGCCGATGATCTCGGTCAGGGTCGGGACCGCGAAATCGGGCGTACCCATGAAGATAACACGCAGACTCATACGCTGGACTTTACCTCGAACGCGCCCGAACGGCGGTATCCTTGCCTACGCGACGCCGTCGCGTTTGGCCTGCTTGGCGAAGCGCTTGGTGACACGCTCGCGCTTGAGACGCGAGAGATGGTCGATGAACAGCACGCCGTTGAGGTGGTCGATCTCATGCTGCAGGCAGGTCGCCAGCAGGCCGTCGGCCTCGATCTCGTGGCTCTTGCCGTCGAGATCCATGTAGGCGACCTTGACCGACGCCGGACGCTCAACATCCTCATAATATTCCGGGATCGAGAGGCAGCCTTCCTCATAGACGCTGGTCTCATCCGAAGACCAGATGATCTGCGGGTTGATAAAGGCCATCGGTTCGCGCGGCTGGGCATCGCGCTTCTCCTGCGCCTCCCCGCCCTCATCCGGTTCGCCTTCGTCTTTCCCGCTCGCGGCCCGCTTGGCCACGTCGAGGGTCACGACGCGCCAGGGCACGCCGATCTGGATCGCGGCGAGGCCAATGCCGGGCGCGTCATACATCGTCTCGAACATGTCGGCGACGAGCGTGCGGATCTCAGGCGTGATCGTCTCGACCGGGGTCGAGACGAGCCGAAGCTGGGCATCGGGCAGGATGACGAGGGGACGGATGGCCATGGACGGGTTCTGCGCGGGCTTTCGTGACGAACCGGCGACATAAGCCCTTGTGTACTGCCGGTCAAACTGTTCCGCTTTCGTTCGTATTTATTTACGCGAATCGGCTATCGTGGCGCCATGAAAGAGATCGCCTTCGTCCTGCTCGAACGCCCCGTGACCTGGGCCGAGGCCGCCTTGGGCTTCGCCGGCTTGAGCCTCGCCCTGCTCGTCCTGGTCGCGCTCTCCGCCTGGCGCGGCGGCCGAGGTCGTGCGCTGGAGGCGGCGATCGCCGCCGAGCGCGCCCGCGAGATGGACGACAAGGTCGCGGAGATGAACCGGCTCCAGTCGGAGTTGACTGGCCGGATGCAGTCCATGGCCGAGATCCTCTCGACGCGGCAGGGCGATCTGGCGCGGCTCGTCGCCGACCGCATGGACGGCTTGCGCCACCAGGTCGGCCAGGGGCTGGAGCAGAATGTCCGCCAGACCTCGGAGAGCCTGGGCAAGCTGCAGGAGCGGCTGGCCGTCATCGACTCCGCGCAGAAGAACCTCACCGACCTGACCTCCGAAGTGGTGACACTCAAGGACGTGCTCTCCAACAAGCAGGCGCGCGGCGCCTATGGCCAGGGCCGGATGGAGGCAATCGTCCGCGACGGCCTGCCCGCGGCCTTCTTTGCCTTCCAGCCCCAACTCTCGAATGGCCGCCGACCGGACTGCATGGTGACCCTGCCGGGAGATGGGCGCGGGCTGGTCATCGATGCCAAGTTCCCGCTGGAGAGCTTCACGCTGCTGCGCGAGGCGCGCGGCGAGGAGGCGCGCAAGGCGGCCGGGATCCGAGTCCGCAACGATGTCGGCGTCCATGTGAAGGACATCGCCGAGCGCTATTTCCTGCCCGGCGAGACGCAGGACATCGCGCTGCTGTTCGTGCCGTCGGAATCGATCCATGCCGACCTGCACGAGCATTTCGACGACGTGATCCAGAAGGCGCATCGCGCCCGGATCATGATCGTCTCGCCCTCGCTGCTGGCGCTGGCGATCCAGCTCATGCAGTCGCTGGTGCGCGACGCCCGCATGCGCGAGGAGGCGCAGGTCATTCAGAGCGAGGTCGGCAAGCTGCTCGCCGATGTCCGGCGGCTGGGCGAGCGCGCCGAAAAGCTCGACCAGCATTTCCGCCAGGCGCAGGACGACGTCGCCGGCATCCGCACCTCGGCGGGCAAGATCACCAGCCGGGGTGAGCGCATCGTGGCGCTGGAGTTCGACGACGCGAAGGGCGAGCCGACGCTGCCGTTTGCGGCGGGGCTGGCGCTGAAGAACGCTGCGGAGTGATCAGGCGACCGACAGCGTCGCCGACAACTCCGGCTTCACATTCAGCGTCTGGAACACGACGCAGTAGCGCTCGGTGAGTTTGAGCAGCGTGTCGAGCTTCTCCTGCGGCGCATCGGTCTCGACGTCGAAGGAGAGCCTGATCGCCTTGAAGCCGACGGCTGCATCCTTGGCGACGCCGAGCGTGCCGCGGAAGTCGAGATCGCCCTCGGCATGGACGACGCCCTTCTTCAACTCGATCTCGAGCGCGGTCGCGACCGCCTTCAGCGTCACGCCGGCGCAGGCGACCAGCGCCTCCAGCAGCATGTCGCCGGAGCAGAGCTCGGCGCCGGAGCCGCCGGTCGCCGGATGCAGGCCGGCAAGCGCGATCGCGCGGCCGGTCTCGACCTTGCAGGCGATGTGCTGGTCGTCGAGCTCACCCTTTGCCTTCAGCGTGATGACGGCGGCGGCGGGATCGGTGCGGTAGGCATCCTTGAGCGGAGCCTGGAGTGCGCGAAGGGCGGTGACGTCCATGATCGTGAACCTTGCTGTCGGGTTATTCAGTCGACGACGGTTGATAGAAGCTTGTGGGACAACAGGCCATCGCAAAGCAACGAAGGCCGGCGTCTTCACAAGCACATCCCCGTGCTCTCGGCCGCATTCTGCTGATGCCGGGGCTCGTCGCGCAGCGAACGGTCGAGGCGCGCAACACTTCGAGCTTGGCGGCTTCAAATGCCGGCGAGAGCCTGTCGCGCGGTCGCGTAAGCGGGTTGACGAACTCGTCGGAGACGCGGCCGGGCTTGGGATGCACCACGATACGATCAGCCAGCGTCACCGCGTCTTCGACGCCTTGGTCCGCAAACAGCCGGCTCAAATCCACATTCGTCCGCATTATAGGTCTATTCGTTCTTTATGACAAACAAAACATACGTAGATGTTCAATAACCCAAATCACGCTCTCTATCCGGCAATGAAAGCGCTTTGCGAATCCTCCTCCCATGCTAACCAGCGACCACGGCCCGCGCGCCGATCGACGTCCGCAATCGAGGTCAGGCCAGGTGTCATCCGTCGCCGATCAGCCGGCTCTCGAACTCGCCTTCGTTCTGGAGTCGCCCCAGCGGGCCGTTGCCCGTCTGCTGGACAGCGCCGGCAGCAGCAGCAATGTCGAGATTCGAAGCCACCTCGTGGCGGGGCTGCGCGAGGTGCTCGATCAAGGCCATGCCTCGGCGCGCGAACTGCTGAAGCGGCCACGTCACGGGCTGGTCTGCGCGCAGTATCTCTCGGGGGTGATGGACGGCGTCGTGTGCTGCCTGCATGTCGCCGCGACCGAGCACTTCTATCCCGCGCTCAACCCGTCGCAATCCGAGCGGATCGCCGTGGTCGCGGTCGGCGGCTATGGCCGCGGCACGCTGGCGCCCGGCTCAGATGTCGATCTGCTGTTCCTCTTCCCGCACAAGCAAGGCGCCTGGGGCGAGAGCGTGGTCGAGGCCATGCTCTATCCGCTCTGGGATCTGAAGCTCAAGGTCGGCCATTCCGTGCGCTCGATCGACGACTGCGTGCGCGAGGCGCGCGCCGACATGACGATCCGCACGGCGCTGCTGGAAGCGCGCTTCGTCGCCGGCGACCCGCTGCTGTTCCACGACATGGTGCGCCGGTTCGGCGCCGAGGTGGTCGAGGGCACGGCGCCCGCCTTCACCGAGGCCAAGCTGCAGGAGCGCGAAACCCGCGTCCGGCGCGCGGGCACCTCGCGCTATCTTGTCGAGCCTAACGTCAAGGACGGCAAGGGCGGTCTGCGCGATCTCAACACGCTGTTCTGGATCGCGAAATACGCCTACCGCGTCAACGACGTGCGCGAGCTCGTGGCGGCCGGCCTGTTCGACCGCAAGGAACTGCTGATGTTCCAGCGCTCGGAGGAGTTCCTCTGGCGCGTGCGCTGCTGGCTGCACTTCATCACTGGCCGGGCCGAGGAGCGGCTCTCCTTCGACCTGCAGCGCCAGGTGGCGACCGCGATCGGCTATGCCGGACGCAGCGGCCAGGCGCCGGTCGAGCGCTTCATGAAGGCTTATTTTCTCGTCGCCAAGGATGTCGGCGATCTGACCGCGATCGTCTGCGCAGCGCTGGAAGCCCGCCAGCAAAAGCCACGCGCCTCGCTGTCGCGCCTGCTCGGCTCGTTTTCCAAGCGCAAGCGCGTGCGCGCGCTCGGCCACCCGGATTTCACGCTGAAGAGCCAGCGGCTGAACGTGATCGACCCGGAAGCCTTCAGGCGCGACCCGGTGAACCTGCTGCGGCTCTACGAAATCGCCAGCCGCGACGACCTCGCCATCCATCCCGATGCGAGCCGGCTGGTGACGCAGTCGCTGAGGCTGGTGACGCCGCAACTGCGCAACAGCCCCGACGCCAACCGTATCTTCCTGGAGATCCTGACGGCTCGGCGTTCACCCGAAGCCGTCCTGCGGCGGATGAACGAATCCGGCCTGCTCGGCAAGTTCGTGCCCGATTTCGGGCGCGTCGTGGCGATGATGCAGTTCAACATGTATCACCACTACACCGTCGACGAGCATCTGATCCGCGCCATCGGCGTGCTCGCGGAGATCGATGCCGGCGTGCTCGAATCCGAGCACCCGCTCGCCAACGAGATCATGCCGACGATCACCAACCGGCGGGCGCTTTATGTCGCGCTGCTGCTGCACGACATCGCCAAGGGACGGATTGAGGATCACTCGATCGCCGGTGCGAAGATCGCGCGCAAGCTCGGGCCGAGGCTCGGCCTCACCGAGGGACAAACGGAAACCGCCGCCTGGCTGGTCGAGCATCACCTGGACATGTCGACCGTCGCCCAGAGCCGCGACCTCGGCGACCCCAAGACGATCGAAAGCTTCGCCGCGACGGTGCAGACGCTGGAGCGGCTGAAGCTGCTGCTGGTGCTGACGGTCGCCGACATCAAGGCGGTCGGGCCGGGCGTCTGGAACGGCTGGAAGGGCCAGCTCCTGCGCACGCTCTACTACGAGACTGAGATCGTGCTGGCCGGAGGGCATTCCGTGATCGAGCGCAAGGCCCGGGTTGAGAAGAAACAAGACGCGCTCAAGGAGCTCCTGTCGGATTGGGGGCCAGCCGAGCGCGACGCGTATCTGGCGCGGCATTACCCGCCCTATTGGATCAAGACCGATCTCGCGCGCCAGGAGAAGCATGCCCGTTTCCTGCGACGCGCTGAGCAGGAGGGCCGGACCACGGCAACGCTGGTCGAGACCGACCAGTTCCGCGGCGTGACCGAACTGACGATCCTGGCGCCCGACCATCCGCGCCTGCTCGCGATCGTCACCGGCGCCTGCGCGGCGGCCGGCGGAAACATCGTCGATGCGCAGATCTTCACCACGACGGACGGGCTCGTGCTCGACACGATCTCGGTGTCGCGCGCCTTCGACCTGGATGACGACGAACTGCGCCGGGCCGAGCGGATCGCAGCCGCCATCGAGCGCGCGCTGAAGGGCGAGATCAAGATCGCCGACCTCGTTGCGCAGCGCCGCGCCCCGCCGCAGCGCGGCCAGACCTTTCAGGTGGCGCCGGAGGTCATCATCGACAACGTCCTGTCAGCGCGCCACACCGTTCTGGAGATCGCCGGGCTCGACCGGCCGGGGCTGCTCTACGACCTCACCACCGCGATCGGCAAGCTCAACCTCAACATCGCATCGGCCCACATCGCGACCTTCGGCGAGAAGGCGGTCGACGTGTTCTACGTCACCGACCTGACCAACGCCAAGATCGTCTCGACCGCGCGGCAACTGACGATCCGCCGGGCGCTGCTCGACGTCTTCGGCCCCGATGCCGAGAAGGCGCACGCGACCAAGGCCAAAGCAGCCGCGCGTGCTTGATTTAAGCCGGCATAAGCCCGATATCGGCCACGAACGCAGCCTGCATCGCCCTTCCCTGCAGAGCGCCACGTCTTGTCAGAATTGGATCACGCCATGACGCAGAATCCTGCGACGGAAAACCCGAACGCCGAGCCTTTGGTCAACGAATCCGCGCCCCAGTCTCCGGAGGAGATCATCCAGGCCAATTTCGCCAAGATCGAAGCCGAGCGTGACGACCTCAAGGACAAGCTGCTGCGCACGCTCGCCGACATGGAGAACCTGCGTCGCCGCACCGAGCGCGAGATATCCGACGCCAAGGCCTATGCGGTGACGAGCTTCGCCCGCGACATGCTGGGCTCGGCCGACAATCTGCGCCGGGCGCTGGAGAGCCTGCCCGAGACAGCGCGCACCACCGATGAGCCCGCGCTCAAGGCCTTGATCGAAGGCGTCGACCTGACCGAGCGCGACCTGCTGAAGGTGCTGGAGCGCCATGGGGTGCGCAAGATCGATCCGCAGGGCGAAAAGTTCGATCCGAACATGCATCAGGCGATGTTCGAGGCGCCGGATCCGGAGATCGCGAAGGGACTGGTCTCGAAGGTCGTCCAGTCCGGCTACAAGATCGGAGAGCGCGTGCTGCGGCCGGCGCTCGTCGGCGTTTCGGCCGGCGTGCCGAAGCCCGCGGCAACCGAGGATGGCCAGACCCCACCCACCGGCAACTGAGCCGTGATCGAGGCCGTCGGCGTCGCCGTCTTCGCGCTTACCGGCGCCCTCGTCGCCGCGCGCAAAG
Organism: Allobosea vaviloviae; assembly: GCF_001298265.1. Taxonomy (GTDB): domain Bacteria; phylum Pseudomonadota; class Alphaproteobacteria; order Rhizobiales; family Beijerinckiaceae; genus Allobosea; species Allobosea vaviloviae_B. Next base: position 31,799 of record NZ_LGSZ01000035.1, read on the forward strand.
GCATGGATCCGTTCGGCTTCATCCTGCTCGCAACCGTCACCGGCGCAGGTGGCGGCACGCTGCGCGATCTGCTGCTGGGACGACCGGTCGCCTGGGTCGAGGCGCCCGTCAGCGTGGTGATCTGCACCGGGGTTGCGCTGATCGCCTGGACGATCGCCTACAGCCGGCCGGGCCGGCTCGACGGCTGGAGCGCCAAGCGCCTTCTGCTCTGGGCCGACGCTGCGGGTCTGGCGCTCTTTGCCGTCTCGGGAACGCAAAAGGCGCTCGCGGCGAACGTGCCGATCCTGTCGGCGATCGCGCTCGGGGCCATGACCGCGTCCTTCGGAGGTATTCTGCGCGACATTCTCGCCGGGGACCGCGCCATGGTTCTGTGGAGCCGGGATTTCTACGTGACGGCCGCTGCGGCCGGGGCCGCTGCGACCGCGCTGCTCACCTTGTTCGGCTTCGGCCCGGCGGTCGTGATGATCGGAGGCCTTGCCGCCGGTTTCGGCTTGCGGGCCGGCTCGATCCTGCTGGGCTGGTCGTTTCCGAACCTGCCTGGGGCGGATGATTCGCGCTGAGGCTTCCCGTCATTGCGAGGAGCAGAGCGACGAAGCAATCCAGAGGGACGTCGAGCACGCGGCTCTGGATTGCTTCGCTGCGCTCGCAATGGACGGGAAGGGTCAGCCAGCCGGCTTCGTCACCCTGCGCAAGGTCAGGTTAATCCGCCCGCCCTGCGGCAGCAGCGCAGACGACCCAGCCAGGATACGGTCGATGCCGTGATAGGCGAGCCTGGCCTCGCCACCGAAGAGCAGCGCATCGCCCGAGGCGAGCTTGAGCGAGACCGTCTTGCCCCCGCGCTGCGTGCCGCCGATGCGGAAGACCGCCGTGTCGCCGAGCGAGAGCGAGAGAACGGGTGCTTCGAAATCCTGCTCATCGCGGTCCTGATGCAGGCCCATCCTCGCGGTGCCCTCGTAGAAATTGACCAGGCAGGCCTCAGGCGGGTGCTCATAGCCCGCGAGTTCCTGCCAGGCCCGCGACAGCACGTCCGGCATCGGCGGCCAGGGCTCGCCCGTCAGCGGGTGCAGCGGCTGGTAGCGATAGCCGGCCTCGTCGGAAACCCAGCCGAGCGAACCGCAATTGGTCATCCGAACAGAAAAGGGCTTTCCGGTCCTGGGCATGCGCGGCTGGAAGAATGGCGCCAGACGCGCCACCTCGCGCAGATCCGCCACCAGCGCGGCCTGCTCGTCGGCAGAGAGATAGCCCGGCCAGTGAACCACGCCCGGCGCGACAGCGAGCCGGGTCATCTCACGATCCTACAGGGCATCGAGGCCGAGCACGTCGGTCATGGAATAGAGACCGGGCTTGCGCCCCCGCCCCCATAGCGCGGCCTTGACCGCGCCCTGCGCGAACAGGCCGCGATCCTCGGCGACATGGCTGAGTTCCAGCCGTTCGCCCGCGCCGGCGAAGATGACCTTGTGGTCGCCGACGACGGTGCCGCCGCGCAACGCAGCAAAGCCGATCGTGCCGGGCGCGCGCGCGCCGGTCTGGCCGTCGCGGACGGCGACGCGCTGCTGCGCCAAGTCGACCTGGCGTCCTTGCGCCGCGGCCTCGCCGAGCAGGACGGCCGTGCCGGATGGCGCATCGACCTTCATGCGATGATGCATCTCAACGATCTCGATGTCCCAGTCGGTGCCAAGCGTGGCCGCGACATTGCGGACCAGCGCCGCCAGCAGATTGACGCCGAGGCTCATATTGCCGGAGCGGATGATCGCGGCATGGCGGGCCGCGGCTTCGAGCTTCGCCAGATGCTGCGGCTCCAGACCCGTGGTGCCGACGATATGGGCAATGCGGGCCTGGGCGGCGAGCGCGGCGAAGGCAACCGTCGAATCCGGCGTGGTGAAATCGAGCACGCCCTCGGCCTCGACAAAGGCGGACAGCGCGTCGTCGCTCACCAGTACGCCGCTCGCAGGCAAACCGGCCAGCACTCCGGCATCCTGGCCGAGCAAGGGTGAGCCGGGTCGCTCGATCGCGGCTGAGAGCACACAGCCCGGCGTCTCGTGGATCGCCTTGATCAGCATCCGGCCCATGCGGCCGGCGGCACCGACGACGACGAGACGCATATCGGACATCGGGAGAGCTCCAAAAGGGGGTGCAAAGGCATCAAGGCTGCGCCGCCCTTCCCCGCCGACGACGCCAAGATCGCCTATAGGACGGATCGCGAGCGCGCGACACCCGAAACCCCGCAACGAAAAACGGCCGGGTTGCCCCGGCCGTTTCCAAAAGCTTCGATCGATGATCGGTCAGGCGGCCTGCTGGATGCCCGAGAGCTTCCAGGGACCGCCACGCGAGCGCACGAAGGTCCAGTGTTCCGTGACCTCCTGCGGGACGGTGGCGCTGCCCTCGACGACCTTGCCGCTGGCGCGCTCATAGAGCGCGTTGATCAGGCTGAAGCGCATCGCGACCGTGGCGAAATCGAAACCGTCCTCGTTCCAGGCTTCCGACAGGTCACCCTTCAGCAGCTTCACATCGGAGACGCGGTCGACCAGGCCCTTGCGGGCATTGCCCGAAAGATCCTCGTCGAAATAGCCGAACATTTCGGGCGTCACGCGCTGGCGCAGGCCAGCCTCGTCCTCGTTCGAGTAGGCCGTGTTGATCTCTCCAAGCAGGCGCTCGAAGGCGCCGAAATCCTCACCCGAGAGCTGGATCGGCGTGGTCTGTGGAGCCGCGGAAGCTGCGGAACGGCCCATTCCGCCACCCACGGCACCTCCAGCCATGGCGCCCATACGGGCGTCCGGTTGCGGCTGGTAGGTCTCGCGCGACATCGGCGCACCAGCGCCGGCCAGTTGCGGCTCGGAGCGGCGGCGGAAGAAGCGCAGCGCCAGCCAGATCGCGCCACCGATCAGGGCGATCTGAAGCAGGAAGCCGAACATGCCGGCGAGCGAAGCGAGGCCGCTGAAGAAACCGGCGCCCGAGAGCATTCCGAACAGGCCGGCCCCCAGAAGACCGGCGCCAAGGCCCATCATCAGGTTGCGGGCCATGGACGGCCGGGCAGCCTGTGCGGCGGCGGCACCTGCGGCAGCAGGAGCGGCCTGCGACGGTGACGGCGTCGCGCTGCGCTGGAAGGGCTGGGCTCCATTGGGTGCAGTGTCGGTACGGGCCGGAGCGGACTCGGTGCGCGAACCGCGGCTGCCCAAACCGGCCTTGCCGCCGCCGGGACGCGCCTCGGCGAGAACAGGGACCAGCAGAAGCGCGCCAGCAACGACAGCGATGACACGGCCACGACGAGCGAGCGAAATCAGAGACATGGTTCCTCCCGGAGCCCCCCTTGGGCTCTCTTCAGGGGAATATGGGCCATACCGGCGTCTTCCGCAAGGTCGAGCCAACTAAGCATCTGCGATATAACAATAATCTGCAAATATAACGGAAGCTGGGCGGATATAGCGCTTCGTGCTAGACTGCCGGCCTGGCCGTTGCACTGAAAACTGAGCTGCGCGGGAGTCAGCCGTGACCGTGATCGCGCCCCGACTTTTCGACCCGGAAGGTGGGGCGCTACGTCCTCACCCAGCGCCATCCCGTGGCCTGTTGCCCTGGCGCGGCCTGGCAACCGTGCTGATGGTGGCCCTCCTTCCCGTCGACACTCTGCAGGCAGCCGAGCCCGCCATCGCGCTCGATCCGCCCCGGCTGGCCCAGGCGCCCGAGCCGCTCTGCTTCTGCTGGACCGACGGCCGCAAGATCGCCGAGGGCGCAGCGGCCTGCATCCGCACGACGCAGGGACGCCGTCTCGCGCAATGCGGCCGGGTCATCAACATGATGTCCTGGCAGGTCACCGAAACGCCCTGTCCGGAAAGCTGAGCGGCCCCGCGACCAGCCGGCACCAGAAAAGCAAACGCCGCCGGGACGATGTCCCGGCGGCGTGGCTTAAGGCTCTAGTGGTCCCTGCGACTCGAGACTGACGTCAGTCAGAACGCTCCCAGAACGATCGCCATCATGAAAACGAATGCCGCACCCATGACCAATCGGTCGAGACGTAGCGTGAGGCTCATCACACCCTCCTTTGTCATTGACCTGACACAAGGCTAGCAGAACTGGCGGCGGCCGCAAGGGGGCAGAAGCGTGGCAGGCCGGCGGCGGAGCCAAGAGTATCCTTAAACGTCGGTTAAACCATTGAACAGTTTTGGGGATAACCTCGGCTACGCGCCTGCTGCAACAAGCTTTTCCAGCCCCTTCGCCACGGCGATGACATGATCGTCGGCGCCGAATCCGCCGATGATCTGTACTGTGGCCGGCAGTCCACGCGGACCGCGCATCAGCGGCACGGTCATGCAGGGCACGCCGAGCAGCGTCCAGAGCCGGTTGAAGCGGGAATCGCCCGTCGATTCGAGCGTCTCGGGCGCCTCGCCCGGGGCGGCATAGCTGACCACGACATCGACCTCGGCGAAGAACCCGCGCGCGGCGTCGCGGCCCCGACGGGACAGCCGACGCGCCTCGTCATATTGCCGGGGCGTGGTCGCGCGAGCCCCGTCGAGATAGGCGCGCAGCTTGGGCGGCAGGGCGTCGCGATGAACCGCGTACTCCCAGGCAAGAGCCTGCGTCGCCTCGTAGTCCTGCAACGGTCCATGGGACTGGAAGGCCTCGGCCAGCGCGGCCGAGCCATCATGGGGGACAAGCGTCGCGCCCGCGGCGGCAGCGAGTTGCTCAAAACGCCGCAGCGCTGCCGCCGAGGCAGGCTCGGCTGCGCCGGCATAGGCCTGCTCGTGAATGCCGATGCGCAACCCCGACAGGCTCGCGGCGGTCGCGTCGAGTTCCGGGCGACCGGTGATCGCCGCCAGCGCGAGGCCGACATCGTCAGCGCCCGCGGCCATCAGCCCCAGCGTATCGAGCGACCAGGAGAACGGCTTCACCCCGACCATTGGCAGCAGCGCATAGGACGGCTTGATCGCCGCGACGCCGCAATAGGCGGCAGGCCGGATCACCGAGCCGCCGGTCTGCGTGCCGAGCGCGAGCGGAATCATGCCGGCGGCGACGGCGGCGGCCGACCCGGCCGAGGAACCGCCAGGGCTCGCGGTGAGATCGTGCGGATTATGTGTCGGCGCGGGGTCGAGGAAGGCGAAGGCGGTCGTATGGGTCTTGCCGGCGACCGTCGCGCCTGCCGCCTTCAGCGCCATGACGATCGGCGCATCGGCGCGCGGGCGCCAGCCCTCGTAGATCGAGGAGCCCATCTGCGTCGGCAGGTCGGCGGTGTCGATGATGTCCTTAACGCCGCAGGCGATGCCAGCAAGCGGGCCGATGCCGGGCACCAGCGCGTCGGGGCGGCTGGCGAAGGCCTGGATCTGCGGCTCGCTGTCCGCGATGCAGGCGGCGCTGAGCGCGAGGGCCGCTTCGGGCGTGATCTCGCCACCGGCAATGCGGCTGATGACGTCGCGCAGGCTCTGCATGCTATTCTCCAATGACGGCGATGATCAGCCCCGTCGCGCGGCGCGCGACGGGAATGGCAATGAAGGCCGCGCACGCGGCGCAGGGCCAGGCGACCGCGAAAGCCTGGAGCCAGTGACGGACGAAATCGGGAGGCAGGCCGAGATTGAGCCAGGTCACGAGGGCCGTCATCAGGAAGGCCATGATGCCTGCCATCAGGACCGGAAAGATAAAGCGCGCCTTGCCAGTCACGAACCGATCTCCTCTCGGGGAAGCTTGAGCTCCTTCCCGCTGTGTTGCATGCGGAAAACCCTCGGCGCCAGTGATGTTTCGCTCATGCCGGGATGCGCCGATTGAGCCCACCGCGATCAGGCGGGGCCAGGACGCACCTCGCCCTTGACGCACCGGCAGCACGCATCGCAATGTAAATCGAATTTACATCCATGGACCACCAGACGATGACCTTCGTGCCGCTGGCCACAGCCTCGCCCATCATCCAGATTCATGTGTTGGCAGCATTGTCAGCGCTGACCGCCGGCATCGCGGTGATGGCATCCCGCAAGGGCACGAGCCTGCATCGCCGCATCGGGTGGTTCTTCGTGCCAGCCATGGCCATCGTGGCGCTGAGTTCGCTCTTCATCACGCGGGATGGGCATTTCAGCGCGATCCACCTGCTCACGCTGCTGACCCTCGTTACCTTGCCGCAAGCGGTCATTGCGCGCCGACGCGGCAACATCAGGGCTCACAAGAGCGCAATGATCGGCCTCTTCGCGGGGCTCGCGATTGCTGGCGCCTTCACTCTCCTGCCTGGCCGGCTGATGAACCAGGTCACCTTTGGACAGACCACGGCGGCCCCGTTAAGCGCTCGTTAACCGCGGCTTCAAAGTTAATCCGGCTGTGTCGTTCCGGGCTCACGGGGTTGAGAAACCGTTCACGAAACGGGTCGCATTTGATCGCTCATGCGACGTGCTCATCTCGCCCTCATCGCGCTCGGCCTGCTCGGCTCCGGCCTCGCCGGCTGCGGCCAGTTCCAGAAACCGCAGCGCGCCGCCTGGCGCGACCAGGCGGAAGCCGCCTGCCTGGCCTCGCGCCAGGTGCAGCTGTCCTCCTATGTCAGCCTGCGCGGCAAGCCGATCGACGGACCCGGAACCTGCGGCATGGAAAAACCGCTCAAGGTCTCGGCCTTCGCCAATGGCGGCATCGGGTTGACCAGTTCGGCCACGCTGTCCTGCCCGGTGGTCGCGACGACCGACACCTGGCTGGCGCAGGTGGTGCAGCCGGCCGCACAGAACGTCCTTGGCGCTCAGGTCGTCGAGATGCGCGCCGGCTCCTATTCCTGCCGCGCCATGAACAACGGCACCGGCACGAGCCGGACCTCCGAACACGCCTTCGGCAACGCCGTCGACGTGTTCTCCTTCAGGCTGAACGACGGCCGCAACATCACCGTCAAGGATGGCTGGCGCGGTTCGCCCGAGGAGCAGAACTTTCTGCGCGAGGTCTTCGTCGGCGCCTGCGAGCATTTTTCCACCGTGCTCGGCCCGGGCGCCGACATGTTCCACTACGACCACTTCCATATCGATCTGGCGCGGCACTCCAAGGGCCGTCACATCTGCAAGCCGATCATCAAATACACGCCGAACTACAACCTGCCGCCGCCCGATCCGGCTCGGCCCTATTCGATGGCGCAGCCGACGCTGCGCGACAGCGCTCCGGCATTGGTCGCAGGCGGCGGCCTGCTGCGCCAGCCGGCGGGTGGACTGCGTCCGCCGGGCGCGTTGCAGGGCGGCTACCCGGTCGCGAGCCATGCTGGCCAAGGGCTGGAGAGCCAGCGGCGCTTCCTCGAGGAGTATGACAACAAGCCGCTCAACCCGCAGCGCTCGAACCGGGCCGGTTCCGCCCAGACGGAAACCCTGCCGAGCGAGCAGCGCGGCCCGCTGACGCTGCCGGGCTCGGTGCCGCCGACCGAAGAGATGATCCTCGGCGACGACGAAGGCACCGGCGTGCTCGATCAGGAGGGCTATGACCAGGCGCAGCCCGCGATCACGCCGCAGCGCGACCCGTTCGCCTACCGCGCGGGCAGCACGCCGCAGCGGCGCTGATCCGCCTCAGCGCGAGACCAGAACCTGCCGGCACTCCGCCGGCAGCGCATCGAGCGACATGGGCGGCTTGGGCTTCGGCGGCGGGCCGGTACGGGGGGGCTTGGGCGGCGCGAAGATCGCGGCCCGCTGGCGCTCGATCCAGCCCGTGAGCTCCTCGCCGCAGCCATCGCCGAAATTGGGCGGCTCCTGGCCCTGGCAGCTCGCCATGCCGGCCGGGCAGCTCATGCGAATGTGGAAATGGTAGTTGTGGCCCCAGATCGGCCTGACCTTGTTCAGCCATGAGCGGTCGGCGCCGGCCTCACGGCAGAGCGCGACCTTCAGCGCCGGATTGACGAAGATGCGCTCGACCCGGGGCTCGCTGGCCGCAGCCCTGATCAGCTTGGTATGGGCCGGCGTCCAGTTTTTCGGATCGACGTCGCGCCAGTCGGCACGGGCCATGTTGACCGCCGGCATGTTCTCGCGCGCCTCACGGTCAAGCTTCGTGCGCGGCATTGGCGTCAGCCAGAGATCCGCGTCGAGGCCGATCTGGTGTGAGGCGTGGCCGGTCAGCATCGGCCCGCCACGCGGCTGCGAGATGTCGCCGACCAGAAGACCCGGCCAGCCATTGATCCTGGGGATCTCCCGCGCGAACTCCTCAAGATAGTCAATCAGGACCGGGTGACCCCAATTGCGGTTGCGGGCTTGCCGCATCACCTGCCAGCTGGGGCCGTCGACAGGCAGGGCGGTGGCGCCAGCCAGGCAGCCACGCGCATAGGAGCCGATGGCGCGGGCCTGCATGCTGGCTGGCGCCGTCTTCTGGCCAAAGAGGGAGCGGGCAGCATCGGGGAAGGCGGCGATATTGGCGGCCCGGCGCTTGGCTTCCTCATCAGCTGTCGACTGGGCCTGGCCCAAGGCGGGTGCTAGCGCCGCGATGAGGAGCACGGAAGCGGCAGCGATACGGCGGTGCAGGGCGAGCATGCCGGGAGAATCGGCGCGACCGGTGTCAAAGGTCAAGCTCGGGGCCGACAATTTGCCGATAGACAAGCCTCGGGCGAGACGCCAGCCTTGGCATCAGCGAGAGCCGGACGATCAAGATCCGGACCTCATCGCGCCTCTGGGAGGGAAGACGGATCATGAACGATATCAGGATCGACCGCCGCGCGCTGCTTAGCGGCGCCGCTGCCACGCTGGCCGTGCCCGGCGCGGGGCTTTGGCAGAACACGGCCTGGGCCCAAAGCAGTTGGCCTCAGGGGCGCACGCTCAAGCTCGTCGTGCCCTTCCCGCCTGCGGGTGCGACCGATGTGCTTGCGCGCCTGGTCGCCGACAAGCTCGGCCAGAGCTGGGGCACGAATTTCGTCGTCGAGAACCGGGCCGGGGCCGGCGGCAATATCGGCACCGACGTCGTCGCAAAGGCGGAGCCGAACGGCGACACGATCCTGATCGTCTCGGTGGGGCTCGCCACCAACCAGTATCTCTATGCGAAACTGAACTACGATCCGGTCAAGGACCTGACCCCGATCACCATGGTCGCGCTGGTGCCCAACCTGCTCGTCGTGAACAAGGACCTGCCGGCCAACAATGTCGGCGAGCTGATCGCCTATGCCAAGGCCAATCCGGGCAAGCTGACCTATGGCTCGTCGGGCGTCGGGACCTCGGTGCATCTGTCGGGCGAGTATTTCCAGAAACTGACCGGCACGAAGATGGTGCATGTGCCCTATCGCGGCACGGCCCAGGCCACCCAGGACCTGATCGGCGGGCGCATCGACCTGATCTTCGACAACATCACCCAGGCGCTGCCGCATGTCCGGGCGGGCTCGATCCGCAGCCTCGGCATTACCACCGCCAAGCGGTCGCCGGCGGCGCCGGAATTCGCACCGATCGCGGAGACGGTTCCGGGCTTCGACGTCTCCTCGTGGTTTGCGCTGTTTGCTCCCGCACGCACGCCCCAGGCGATCATCGACAAGATCCAGGCCGACACCAAGGCGGGCCTCGCCGATCCGGCCCTGCGCGCCAAGATGGACACGCTGGCGGCTGAGCCGGTCGGCAACACACCCGCCGAACTCGGCGCTTTCCTCCAGTCGGAAATGAAGAAATGGGGCGATCTGATCAAGGAGATCGGGGCCAAGGCGGAATGAGACCTTAACCGACCGCGTGCGACACTGTCGGCATGCAGACCTCTGGAATTGTCGAGATGAAGGCCGGGTGGCGTACGTTTGCCCTCTTCGTTGCGATGTGTGCGGCGGTCTACCTCGCCTATCGTGGGTTTCTGGCAGCCGACCAGAAGTTCGGCACCTTGAAAGGCGCGTGGATCGATAGCCTCCCGATCGAGGTCAAGCGAGGGTTCCTGCTCTGCTTCGGCACTCTGTTCGGGCTCGTTGCCGCGAACCTGATCCCGCCCCTGCTTCTACGCGTCCCCTTGGTCAGGCTCGATAGCGCCGGGATCCATCGCTACGCGCTGCGGGGGCGGACGTTCATCCGATGGAGCGATATTCTCTCGATCAACGACTCGACCAGAGATCGACAGAGGGTGACCTGGTCGAGTTCCGGACATCATCGCTTCAGCATCCGGCCGATTCCCTCCGACGAGGATCAAAGGGACCTGATCTTTCCCTGGATCATGATCGACATCAACGCGTTGGCCGAACATATCCATGCCTTCCGCCCTGACCTGATCTCGATCCCGCCCAGCATGGTCAAGCGACGCGCGATCGAGGCCAGGGCGGCGAGAGCCGCGCGCCGTCCACCGCCCCGCCCCCCTGCACCGCCGATCGAAATCGATCCCAGGAATTGGACGGGCTGATGCTCCCGGCACCGGGCCGCGGGCGTGCTGTTTCGACACCGGGAACATGCCGGGCGTCGCTCACGTTCTCCCGTCGTATCCGGCCGCGCAGTTCAGCGGCTCACCGGGAAGGAACCCCCTATGTCCACGCTCGTCATCGTTCTTCTGGTCATTCTGCTGCTTGGCGGCGGCGGCTATTACGGCCATCGCTCCTATGGTGCGACCGGCCTCGGCGGCGTCCTGGGTCTCGCCCTGGTCGTCTTCCTGGTGTTGTGGCTGATGGGTGCGATCGGCGGCGCGCCGGTCCGTATCTAACGGCCGACAGCACGTGCCCGCGCGAGGCCAACAAGCCTCGCTCGGGCACGTGAAGCCTATGAGGACAGGTCCGATCGCCTCAGGCGGCGGGTCTGTTGTCCCAGACAGCGATCGCTGCCGCGAGATCCTCGAGCGAGACGCCGACCGACTTGAACAGGGTAATCTCGCCGCCTTCCGCATGGCCGGCGACGCGGCCATGGCAGAGATCGGCCAGGGTGCCCGCGATCCTGTCGGCGGAATAGCTGCCCTCGGCGATCGCGATGGCGACATCGCCACCCTCGTCGATCGCCTTGGCGGAATCGACGATGACGCGGGCCCGGTCGAGCGCATCGGCGTCGGCCTCACGCATCTGCATGGTGAAGGCGCCGATGAGATCGAGATGGGCGTCGCGCTTGAGCCAGCGGCCGTGAATCAGCGGCTCACTGGCATTGGTGGCGCAAGAGATGATATCGGCGGTTCGTGCCTCGCCTTCGAGATCGGTGACGGCCCGCGCGGCGATACCATCGCCGGCAAGCTGGGCGACGACGGCCTCGGCCGCCTCTGGACGACGTGCCCAGATCGCGATGTCGGTCAGCGGGCGAACCGCGCGATGGGCCTTGATCAGGAAGGGCGCGAGGGCGCCAGCGCCGACCATCAGCATCTTGCTCGCGGTCGGGTTCGCCAGGAAGCGGGCAGCAAGCGCGGAAGCTGCGGCCGTGCGCCAGAGCGTCAGACGGTTACCGTCCATCACGGCCAGTGGTTCGCCGGTCGCGCCGTTCATCAGCAGATAGGCGCCCATGACGCCGGGCAGATTGCGCGCGCCGTTGCCGAAGAACACCGAGACGATCTTGGTGCCGACATAGGGCGTCGGGCTGTCGGGCGCGCTCCAGGCCGGCATGATCAACAGGATCGCGTCCTCGCCGGGACGCTCGATTGGATGGTGGGTGCGCGGCGGCACGATCGCGTCGCCCCGGAAGGCCTCAGCGAGCGTCTCGATCAGTCCGGGGAAGTTCAGCGCGGCGTCGATGTCGGCAGGCGTGAAAAGCCGCATCAGCCGCGTCCGTTGGTCAGTGCCGGCAGCGCTGAATCGGGCACGGCTGCGCGCAGCATCTGCGTTTCGGAGCGCAGCGTCGCGGCCTCGCGCCGGCTGCGACGGGCAGCCTTGCGATGCTTGCCCTGCGCCAGCCAGGAGGCGAGCCCACCGATCAGGACGCCGACGGCGAGCGCCGCCAGGACGATCGCAAACAACGGAACGTCGAAGGCCAGAACCGGGGCATCGCGGCTGATCGGATCGAAGGAGACTCGCACGGCGGCCCGGTTCGCAACCGAGAACAGCACGACCGCCAGCGCAATCGGCACGAGCACAAGGGCCTTGAAGAAGGATTTCATCGCTGTTCCTTTCGGCAGATCGCGCCTTGAGCCGTCGCCTATGCCGGCAGGCAGGCAGGCCGGCCTTGCCCTCCTACCCCCAGCTCTGAGAGCCGATCTGCCCTGGCATCACACCTTGCCGTTCAGCCTCAGGCGCAGTTCCTTGCCGGTCTTGAAGACGGGCACGAACTTCTCCTCGACGTCGACGGCATCGCCTGTCCGGGGATTGCGCCCGACGCGAGCAGAGCGCGCCTTGCGGGAAAAGGCGCCGAAGCCCCGTAACTCGACCCTGTCGCCGCGCGCGAGCGCCTTGACGACCTCATCGAGGATCGCCGTGACGATATTCTCGATATCGCGCTGATAGAGATGGCTGTTGCGCTCGGCGATGCGTTGTACAAGTTCTGATTTTATCATCGCTGCAATATAACCGCTTGTATCAACATCACTTTTCGACCGCAGGCTGCCAGAGCGCCATGGGCGCGTCAAGCCGCAAACCAAAGGGCTGATCGGCGGCGCGGGCGATCAAAGCCGCCAGCGTTTCGAACCCTGCCGCACGGGCCAGAGCCTCGCTGGCGCTCCAGAGCCCGTAGGACGAGGATTCGCTGCGGCGACGCCAGTCGCGGACGCTCAAATCCTTGGCGACACCCCTCTCCCGCACGAGCCAGGCGATGGCCTCCGGCTCGCCGCCGAGTTCGTCGACGAGCTTGAGCCCGACAGCCTGTCGCCCCGTATGGACGCGCCCGTCCGATACCGTCGCAACCTCGGCATCGCCGAGCTTGCGACGCTCGCGCACCAGGCGCTTGAACCAGTCGTAATTGTCGTCGACGACGCGCTGGAGCGCGGCCCGCGCCTCGGGCGAGGTCGGCTCGTAGCCATTGGGTGCCGCCTTGAGCGGGCTCGACTTGATTTCCTCGAGCTTGACGCCGACCGTGTTCAGAAGCTGCCCGACATTGGGAATCTGGAACAGAACGCCGATCGAGCCGACGAGCGAACTCTGGCGCGCGATGATCCGGTCCGAGCCGATCGCGGCGATGTAGCCGCCCGACGCCGCCAATCCGTTCACGACGCTGACCATCGGCTTTTTCGCGGCCAGACGGCGCAGGGCGTCGTAGAGCGCCTCGGAGCCGCTGACCGTGCCACCTGGGCTGTCTATCGTCAGCAGCACCGCGGCGGCGCGGCTGTCCTCGAGCGACTTGATCAGTTCGAGGGTTCGCCGATCGCCGGAGATGAAGCCGGAGATGGTGACGCGGGCGATATGAGCCTGGCTGATCGAGCCGGGGGTCCGCCCGGTCCAGGCCAGACCGGCCACGACGGCGGCGCCGAGAACGCCGACGACGGCGAGAAGGCGCCAGAGCGTCAACTTGCGGCGCAGGCTGCGGCGATCGGCAAGCAGATCGGCATCAGACGACATCACGGCACTCCACTCGGCTTCGGGTCCGTGGTGTAACCTCGCACTGGAGGCGGGGCAAGGCGAAGGACGGCGCTCAGGCCGCGACGCAGGAGCGCGCGCGGTCGAGCGCCAGCAGCGCGAGCCCGCTCGCCACCGAGCGGAAGGCATCGCCGACATGGATGCGTTCCGCTCCGAAACGACGGTCGAACAGCGCGCGCACGGCCGGAACATGCGAGGTGCCGCCGGTCATGAACACGGCCTCGATCGCGCCTGCCGGAACACTCGCTTCTGCCAGCGCCCGGTCGAGGGCGGCCTCGATCGCGGCAACGTCGCCCGCGATCCAGCCATCGAAATCGGCGCGCGTGATGGTGCGCTCGATCGACACATCCATCTGATGGAAGCGCAGCACGGTTTCATCGGCGCCCGAGAGCGCGATCTTGGCGGCGGAGACGGCGCGGTAAAGCTCATAGCCGAGATCGTATTCGATCACCGTCAGCAGATCCTCGAGCTTGCCGGGCTCGACGGCGTCGCGGATCAAGGCCTTGAGCTCGGCCATGGTCTCGCGGCTCTTCATCAGAGAGAGGCGGTGCCATTGCGCGAAGGCGGCGTGGTAATGCGCGGGTATCGGCAGCAGCTTCTCGAAGGAGCGGTAGTCGGAGCCCTTGCCCAGCCGCGGCGAGATCGCATGCTCGATGATGCGGTAGTCGAAGGTGTCACCGGCGACGCCGACGCCGGCATGGGAGAGCGGGATGGCCTCCAGGCGCCCTGCCCCGCCGGGCTCGAAGCGCATCACCGAGAAGTCGCTGGTGCCGCCGCCGAAATCGGCGACCAGCATGGTCTGTGGCTGCTTGAGGTCGCGGGCATACCAATAAGCGGCGCCCAGCGGTTCATAGGCGAAATCGACCTGCGGCATGCCCGCCTTGGCATAGGAGGCCCGAAGCCGGCCAAGCGCCAGGTCCTCGTCGGGACGTTCACCGGCGAAGACGACGGGGCGGCCGGAGACCAGCGGCGTGACGGCCAGACCGTCGAGACCGGCCGAGACATCCGACAGGAAGACGCCGATCAGATCCTCCAATTGGAAAAGCTTGCCGAACAGCCGCGTCTCCTGGAAGGCACGGCTGGAGAGATGGGTCTTGAGCGACTGCAGGAAGCGGTGCTCGGTGGTCATGCCCAGCGCCATGTCGAGCGCGTCTGGGCCGCTGACATGCGCGATGCGAGCCTGCGGCGGGCGGCCCTCGCGCCAGAACATCAGCGCCGAGCGATAGGCATCGACCGCGCCCTGTTTCGTCGCGAAAGAGCGCGTCGTCACCGAGCCGTCGGCCGCGGCCAGAGCGACGACGCTGTTGGTGGTGCCGAAATCGATGCCGATCGCCGCCGTGGTCATGGCGCAGGTCCTTCTTTGCGATGAGCACGCTGTCATTCCGGGGCGTCGCGCAGCGATGAACCCGGAACCCACGACGGGGCGAGCGTGTCCCAGCAGCAGTGGCCAGGGCTCGCCCAGTCGTGGGTTCCGGGTTCGGCCCTGGCGGGCCACCCCGGAATGACAGCGTGGTTTCGAAACAAAAGCCCGCGCGGATTTCTCCGCGCGGGCTGATCGAGACATCCGGCCGCCGTAGCGGCCGAACGATCACTTCTTGTCGGTCGTCGCCTTCTTGAGGGCGGCGCCCAGGATGTCGCCGAGCGAGGCGCCGGAGTCGGCGGAGCCGTACTGCGCCATCGCCTCCTTCTCCTCGGCCATTTCCAGGGCCTTGATCGAGACCTGGATCTTGCGGGCCTTCTTGTCGAAGAGGATGACGCGGGCGTCGACCTTTTCGCCAGCCGCGAAGCGCTCGGGGCGCTGCTCGGCGCGATCGCGAGCGATCTCGGCGCGCTTGATGAAGGTGGTCATGTCGGTGCCGGCGATCTTGACGTCGAGACCGCCTTCCTTGACCTCGATCACCTCACAGGTGACGACCTGGCCCTTCTTGAACTCGCCGGCATCCACGAAGGGATCGCCGCCGAGCTGCTTCAGGCCGAGCGAGATACGCTCCTTCTCGACGTCCACATCGAGAACGACAGCCTGGAGCATGTCGCCCTTCTTGTATTCCTCGATGACCTGCTCGCCCGGACGGTTCCAGTCGAGGTCGGAGAGATGGATCATGCCGTCGATATCGCCTTCGAGACCCAGGAACAGGCCGAACTCGGTCTTGTTCTTGACCTCGCCCTCGACCACCGCACCGGCCGGATGGGTCTCCGCGAAGACCTCCCAGGGGTTGCGCAGGGTCTGCTTGAGGCCGAGCGAGATGCGACGCTTGACCTGATCCACCTCGAGGATCGCGACGTCGACTTCCTGCGAGGTCGAGACGATCTTGCCGGGGTGGACGTTCTTCTTGGTCCAGGACATCTCGGAGACGTGGATGAGGCCCTCGATGCCCGGCTCCACTTCGACGAAGGCGCCGTAGTCCGTGATGTTGGTGACGCGACCCTTGAGGCGCGCGCCGACGGGGTAACGGGCCGCAATGCCATCCCACGGGTCAGCAAGCAGCTGCTTGATGCCGAGCGAGATGCGGTGCGTGTCCTGGTTGATCTTGATGATCTTGACCTTGACCGTCTGGCCGATGGTCACGACCTCGGACGGATGGTTCACGCGGCGCCAGGCCATGTCGGTGACATGGAGCAGGCCGTCGATGCCGCCCAGATCCACGAACGCACCGTATTCGGTGATGTTCTTGACGACGCCGTCGATGACCTGGCCCTCTTCGAGCGAAGCCACGAGCTCGGAACGAGCCTCGGCGCGGGTCTCTTCGAGGACGGTGCGGCGCGACACGACGATGTTGCCGCGGCGGCGATCCATCTTGAGGATCTCGAAGGGCTGCGGCTGGCCCATCAGCGGGCCGACGTCGCGGATCGGGCGGATGTCGACCTGCGAACGCGGCAGGAAGGCCACGGCGCCGTCGAGATCGACGGTGTAGCCGCCCTTGACGGTGTTGAAGATGACGCCCGAGACCTTCTCGCGAGCCTCGAAAGCCTTCTCGAGCTTGACCCAGCTCTCCTCGCGGCGAGCCTTGTCGCGCGAGATGACGGCTTCGCCGAGCGCGTTCTCGATCCGGTCCAGATAGACCTCGACCTCGTCGCCGACCTTGATGTCCTGGTCACGGCCGGGGCCGTTGAATTCCTTGAGCGCGACGCGCCCTTCCGTCTTCAGTCCGACATCGATGATCGCCATGTCCTTTTCGATGGCGACGACGATGCCCTTGATGACGGAACCTTCGAGGGCTTCGTTCTGACCGAAGGATTCCTCGAGAAGGGCGGCGAAATCCTCGCGGCCCGAAAAGCTTTCTACGGCTGACATGCATTCTCCTGACGCCGGCCGCGTATCCCGCGGATGTCCGGCAAGCGCCCGATTGGGTTGGTGTTGCAGGCCGAATGCTCCCGTCGGCGCCTCGTGAGAGGCTGGTCCACCCGTCCGCGCATCGCAGCGCCGGAACGGAAGAACGGCGCTAGGCCGCCGGTTTCACATCCGCATCCGAACGATCCGCCCCAAACACGAAACGGGAGCCGGCCGAAAAGGCCGCCCCCGGCTGTGATCGATCACGGCCTTATCGGACAGGCGCGATGTAGTGGAAACAGGGCGCGAGGGCAAGGGCGAAGGCGCTTCAGCCCTCAATCAGCCAGTTCTCGATCGTGAGGCCGGGAATGTCGCGGAAGTCGCGCTCGTTGTTGGTGACGAGGGTGGCGCCGAGGCTGATGGCGTGGCCTGCGATCATGCGGTCAAAGTCGCGGCCACGGACCCAGCCTTGCGCTGACAGCATCGCGCCATACGCCTCGGCCTGAGCCTTGCCGAAGGCAACGATGGGAAGGTGTGCAAGTAGCTTCTCCAGCCGCCCCCGACGTCCCAGTGCATCGAGATCGTTCGATCTGAGCCCTCGCTGAAGCTCGGCGATGCTGAGAGCCGACACCAACACGGCGCCTTCATGCTCTATCATTTTCCTCAAGATCGACCGCACGCCGTCGCGGGCATCGATATCGACGTTGGTGTCGAGCAGAAAGCCCACGCTCAATACCGCTCCCGTTCGGGAAGCTCCATTCGCTCAATCGGCTCGGAAGGCGGTAGCGGCGGGGCCAGGAGAAGTTCTACCAGAACCTGTCGGAGACCTTCGCGCTTCGGCAAGATCGTCAACACGTCGCCATGACGCGTGATCGTCAGCTCCTGGCCATCCTCGAACGCCATCTCCGCGGGGACGCGGATCGCCTGGCTGTTACCGGATTTGAAAGCGCGGGTGGTGGCCATCGGCTTTCTCCTGCAAGACGATCATGCTTTCATCAGGGAATGTGGCCAGCACGATCAGCCATGTCAATCCTCGTATATACATGAGATGGCGATGACCGACGATCCTGACACCCCCGCCGACAGCAAACTTACCCGGACCAAGCAGGCCTGGGCGCGCTCGGCCAAGTTCCTGACCGGGCGCATCGCTCGTCCAGACAGCGAGCGGCTGCCGCCGGGCCAGCATCTGGTCAAGGACTGGCCCGTGCTCGATCTCGGCCTGCAACCGGAAATCGCACTGGAAAGCTGGACGCTCGACGTCGACGGCGCGGTCGAGAACCGGCTGCACTGGCGCTGGGCCGATGTCCTGGCGCAGGAGCAGACGCAGGACGTCTCCGACATCCACTGCGTCACGACCTGGTCACGCTACGACAACCGCTGGGAGGGCGTCTCGACGCGGACGCTGCTCGACCTGGTCCATCTGAAGCCGGAGTGCGGCTTCGTCGTGCTGCATTCCTATGACGGCTACACCACCAACCTCACACTGGAGGATTTCGCCAGCGGGGACGCCATCCTCGCCCATCGCTGGGAGGGCAGTCCGATCCCGACCGAGCATGGCGGGCCGCTGCGGCTGGTGCTGCCGAAGCTCTATTTCTGGAAGAGCGCCAAGTGGCTGAAGCGGATCGAGTTCACGACCGCCAACCGGCCCGGCTTCTGGGAGGTCCGCGGCTATCACGACCGCGGCGACCCGTGGATGGAAGAGCGCTATAGCGGCGATTGAGAACAGGAAACGGCGCCGGGGACCTCATCCCCGACGCCGCTGCTGCCGCCCTACTTAATCGACCGCTCGTCCTTGACCCGCTGCCAGACCCGATCACGGCCGTCTAAAGGATCAGAACTCCGACCAGCCACCGGCCGATCCGCCGGCCGCACGCCGCGGTGGCGTCTGCGGCCGTTGCGGCGTGTGGGCACGGACGGCGGCCATATGCGGCGCGGCCTGCTTGAGTTCGGCCATGACACTGGCTTCCAGGCTCCGCAATGGAGCCCCCGAGATGCGGAAATTCTCCACCATCTGCCTCAGCGAGGCGGTCGCGGTCTGAAGCTCGCGGGCCACGCCGGCGCTCTCATCGGCCATCGCGGAGTTACGCTGGGTCATGTCGTCCATATGGGCGACGACCTTGGCGACCTCCTCGATGCCGTTGGCCTGTTCGTTCGACGCGCTGGAGATGTCGGCGAGCGCGGCGGCGACGCTGGTCGAGGAGCCCACGATTTCGGACAGCGCCGAGCCGGCGTCCTTCACCAGCCTGACGCCGCTTGCGACCTCCTGCGTCGAGTTGGTGATCAGCTTCTTGATGTCGTTGGCGGCTTCGCTGGAGCGCTGAGCCAAGGCGCGGACCTCCGAGGCCACGACTGCAAAGCCCTTGCCGGCATCGCCAGCGCGGGCTGCCTCGACTGCCGCGTTCAGCGCCAGCAGATTGGTCTGGAACGCAATGTTGTCGATCACCGTGATGATCTCGGCAATATCGCTCGATGCCTTTTCGATCCGCTCCATGGCGATCACCGCGTCGCCGACGATCCCGCCGCCACGATTGGCGATGCCGTTGGCCGTCTCGCCAAGGCTCGTCGCTTCGCGGGCGCGCTCCGCGCTCTGCTTGACAGAGGCGGCAAGCTCCTCGGTCGTCGCGGCTGTTTCCTCGAGGCTGCTGGCCTGCTCTTCCGTGCGCTGGGCCAGATCGCGGCTGTCTGCACCGATCCGGTCGGCGCCGGTGGTGATCTGTTGCGAAATCGTCGCGACCGTCCGGATGACCTCGGCGAAGGAATCGACCAGTTCGTTGATGCCGCCACAGAGTTCGGCGATCTCGCCGGTCTTGCCCTGCAGCGAGATCCGCTCGGTCAGATTGCGCGCCATCGCGGCGTTGACGACACCGCGGGTATCGGCGACGGCATCGCGCAGCGCATCCTGAGCCAGTTTGTTGGCCGTGATGTCGGTGGCGAATTTCACGACCTTGAACGGTTTGCCGATGGCATCGAAGATCGGATTGTAGCTCGCCTGGAGCCAGATTTGACGGCCGCCCTGGCCGATCCGGCGATACTGGCCCTCGTCATACTCGCCGCGCCCGAGTTTCTCCCAAAACCGGCGGTAGGCTTCGCCGCTCCGTTCCGCGGGATCGACGAACAGGCTGTGATGCTTGCCCTTGATATCGGCCAGGGTGTAGCCGACCGCGCCGAGGAAGTTGTCGTTGGCGTCGAGGATCGTTCCGGCGAGATCGAACTCGATGACGGCTTGCGACTTTCGAATCGCGGTCATCTGGCCCTCGAGGTTCGCTGTCGCTTCCTTCTGCGCCGAGACATCCGTGGCGAATTTGATGACTTTCACCGGCTTGCCGGAGGAATTGAGGATCGGCGTATAGGTCGCCTGCAACCAAACCCGCTTGCCGCCCTTCCCGATCCGGAGAAATTGCTCCTCGATCGCCTCGCCCCGGTTCAGGCGCGCCCAGAATTCCGCGTATTCGGCCGAGCCGCGATACGAGTCGTCGACAAACATCCGATGATGCTTGCCGAGAATTTCTTCCCTTGAGTATTTGACAACGTCTGTAAAATTCTTGTTCGCATCGAGAATGTTTCCCGACATATCAAATTCGATAACGGCCTGGGAACGCCTTATCGCGGCAGCTTCACCAGCAACGGAATGCCCCAAGCCCGAAAATGGTATTCTCATTGTCATTGTCCCGAACCGTGGCGGTAACGCGATGACGTTACGTCCGCTTTGTTTTGAACAATAATGGTTAAAAAATTGGTTCGGACCGGGCGCCTGCGACATCGTAGACATGGCGCATTGCCCGCCGCTCAGACCCAGCCGCGCAACGCGCAGCGGCCATCTTCCCCTACGTCGTCCTTCATGCGAGGTTGCATGCGAGATTTCGCCTGCGCTTGAGGAGCACGCCATGGGCTGGGTCGTCTTGGGGCTGATCGCTGCCCTCGCTGTCTACCTGGTCATGACCTATAACGGCCTCGTCGCGATGCGACAGCGGGTCGGCCAGGCCTTCGCGGACATCGACGTCCAGCTCAAGCAGCGCCACGACCTCATCCCCAATCTGGTCGAGACGGTGAAGGGCTACGCCACGCATGAGAAGAGCACGCTCGACGCCGTGATCGCGGCGCGCAACGCGGCGCAAGGGGCGGGCAGCGTTCATGACAAGGCCGCAGCCGAGCAGCAGCTTTCGGGCGCAGTCGGCCGGCTTCTGGCGCTGGGCGAGGCCTATCCCGACCTCAAGGCTTCAGCCAATTTCCAGCAGCTCCAGGTCGATCTCGGCCATGTCGAGGACAAGCTCGCCGCCGCGCGGCGCTTCTTCAACAATGCCGTCAGCGAGTTCAACGCCGCTATACAGGCCTTTCCGGCCGTGCTGTTCGCGCCGCAGATGGGCTTCACGCAGCGGGAGTTCTTCGATGTCGGCGAGACGGTGCGCGGGCAGATCGAGGTGGCGCCGACCGTGAAGTTCTGACAGCCGGCCGATACCGGCGACAGGAGCGGCGATGCTGGGCCAGGCCTTCGGGCTCTACAGCCATATGCGCAACAACCGGATCAGGTCGGGCTTCCTGATCGCGGGGCTGTTCGCGCTGGTCTATCTGACGGTCTGGGGCCTGCTGCTCGTCTTCAACGGCTATGGTGGCGTCCCCCGTGGGCGAACGGCCTTCGGCGAAGCCGGACGGCAGTTCTGGGCCTGGCTGCCCGTCACCACGCTCGCTGCCGGGGCCTGGGTCTTCATCGGCTTCCGCGTCAATGTCGGGCTCATCAGCGCTGTCTCCGGCGCGCAGGGGCTGTCGCGCGAGGACAACCCCAAGCTCTACCGCATGCTGGAGAATCTCTGCATTTCGCGCGGCCTCACCGTGCCAAAGCTCGCCATCGTCGAGAGCGAGGCGCTGAACGCCTTCGCCAGCGGGGTCAACGACGAGCAGTTCACGGTGACGGTAACCAGCGGTCTGCTGGCGCAGCTCAACGACGCCGAGGTGGAAGCGGTGCTCGCCCATGAGCTGACCCATATCCGCAATGGCGATGTCCGGCTGATGATCATCGCGGTCGTGATCGCCGGCATCATCTCGCTGGTCGGTGAACTGATCTTCCGCAATCTCGGCCGCGTGCGGGTGTCCTCGGACGATGCCAAGAAGGGCAGTTTTGTCGCGATCCTGATCGGCTTCGCCGTGATTGCCGTGGCCTGGTTCCTGGCCGTGGTGATCCGGCTTTCGCTGTCGCGCTCGCGGGAATATCTCGCCGATGCCGGCGCCGTCGAGCTGACCAAGAACCCGGACGCGATGATCTCTGCCCTGCTCAAGATCGCCGGCCGCGCCGATATCGAGGGCGTGCCCTCGGGGGTGATGGACATGTGCTTCGAAAACGACCCGGACGATTTCGCCGACCTGTTCTCGACCCACCCTTCCGTCACCAAGCGGGTGCAGGCTCTGGTCCAGACAGCCGGTGGGCGGATGCCTGCCATGCCGCCTCATCCGCCAAGGGTCGCGGAGCGGCAGGATCTGCAGACGATGGTGGAGGAATCGGCGGCCGGAATTGATCCAGCCGCGCGCGGACCCTGGGCGCGCCCGCCGGGCGGTGGAAGCGCAAGCCCCTGATCCCGCGCATGCCGCGGCTTCTGCTCAGCGGCCGTGCTTGGACCAGTCCAGCGCTTCCTCGAGCCGATCGTCGCCCCAGAACACTTCGCCATCTTCTGTCACGAAGGTCGGCGCCCCGAAGATGCCGATCGACTTGGCATATTCGATCTCGGCCCGGAGCCGGCCTTTGACCTCCTCGCTGCGAGAGGCTGGAAAGGCGACGCCGGGATCGGCCCCAGCCTGCTTCAGAGCGGCATTCAGCACGGCTTCCTCGGCGATGTTTCGGCCCTCGCCGAACCCCGCCTGGAACAGCGCCTTGGAGAAGGCCGGCATCCAGCCCGCCTCCCGACCCGCCAAAGCGAGTCTCGCCGCGATCAGGGAGTTCTGCGGAAAGGTTTCAGGCTTGACGAGGGCAAGCCCGTTACGGCCGGCACGGCGCTCGACATCGCGCCACATGTAGCGGCCCTTGCTCGGATAGAGCGCGAAGGGCGAGGTCGACCAGCCCTGGGCCGCGAAGATGGGGCCCAGCAGGAAGGGTCGCCAGCGCAAAGTGACCCCCGCCGCCTCGGCGAGCGGTTCGATCCTCAGCGCGCTCAGGAAGGAATATGGCGATGCGAACTCATACCAGAAGTCCAGAACAGGACGATTCGGCATTTAGCCTCCGAGTCGGTCGTCTAGGTTTCGAGTCGCGCAATTGAGAGTCTGGCCCTCTCCATGCCCAACCGCAAGATGGGGCGACGCCCCGGACGCACGCGCGTGCCGGTGTCGTCAACACCAATTCATCACACGAAGACGCGGGATCGATCAGAAGGTTCCGATTGCGTCGCCGTTGGGCCTGCGATAGTGCGCCATTGCGTTCGAAAAACGGCCCGCGGGCTCGGAACGCCGCGGCAGCAGGAAGATGATCAAGATGACCAACAAATCCGTGAAGAAGGTCGTGCTCGCCTATTCCGGCGGCCTGGACACCTCGATCATTCTGAAGTGGCTGCAGATCACCTATAATTGCGAGGTCGTGACCTTCACCGCCGATCTCGGCCAGGGCGAGGAGCTCGGACCGGCGCGCGACAAGGCACTGCTGCTCGGCATCAAGCCGGAGAACATCTTCATCGAGGATCTGCGCGAGGAGTTCGTGCGCGACTACGTCTTCCCGATGTTCCGGGCCAACGCCGCCTATGAAGGCGTCTATCTGCTGGGAACCTCGATCGCGCGGCCGCTGATCGGCAAGAAGCTGATCGAGATCGCCGAGAAGGTCGGCGCCGACGCCGTCTCCCATGGCGCGACCGGCAAGGGCAACGACCAGGTCCGCTTCGAGCTGACGGCCTATGCGCTGAAGCCCGACGTCGTGGTGATCGCGCCCTGGCGCGAATGGGATCTGCGCTCGCGCGAGCAGCTCATCGCGTTTGCCGAGCAGCACCAGATCCCGATCGCCAAGGACAAGCGCGGCGAGGCGCCGTTCTCGGTCGACGCCAACCTCCTGCATGCCTCCTCCGAGGGCAAGGTGCTGGAAGACCCGGCGCAGGAGGTGCCGGATTACGTCTATTCGCGCACGATCTCGCCCGAGGATGCGCCCGACAAGCCGACCTACATCACCATCGATTTCGAGACCGGTGATGCGACCGCCATCGACGGCGTCAAGCTGTCGCCGGCCACCCTTCTGGCCAAGCTCAACGATCTCGGCCGCGACAACGGCATCGGCCGGCTCGACCTCGTCGAGAACCGCTTCGTCGGCATGAAGTCGCGCGGCATGTACGAGACGCCCGGCGGCACGATCCTGGCCGTCGCGCACCGGGCCATCGAGTCGATCACGCTCGATCGCGGCGCGGCCCATCTCAAGGACCAGATCATGCCGCAATATGCGGAGCTGATCTATAACGGCTTCTGGTTCTCGCCGGAGCGCGAGATGCTGCAGGCGCTGATCGACAAGAGCCAGGAGTTCGTCGCGGGCAGTGTGCGGCTGAAGCTCTACAAGGGCGGCGTCCATGTGGTGGGCCGCTCCAGTCCCTACTCGCTCTACGACCAGGACCTCGTCACCTTCGAGGAAGGCGCCGTCGCCTATGACCACCGCGACGCCGCCGGCTTCATCAAGCTCAACGCGCTGCGGCTGAGGACGCTGGGCCAGCGGAAGAAGAAGCTGGGTCTCTGAGGGTCGGTTGGAACGCGCCGTCACCCCGCGCGCGGGCTGACGGCGGTGTTTGAACTCCCGCCCGGCTCGCGCGTTGAGGCTGCACCCGCCATTCGAGTGCCCCCTCTCATGACACGCCTGACGACAACCACCCTGCTGATCGCCACGCTTTTGGGCGCACCTGCGCTCGCGCAGACCGCCGGCCCGACCTCGGGCGCGCCGTCAGAAAAAACAGCATCGCCGGCCGTCGCCGCCTGCAAGACGGCCGCGCTCAAGACGATCTCGGCTACAGATCCCGAGATCAAGGACATCTATATCGACGAGGACGGCGCCACCATTGCCACGTCCGAGACCAAGGTCGAGGATACGCCGATCAAGCGCATCATCATGGGCGAGGCCTATCTGCGCACCGACCGATCGGACAAGCCGCGCCGCTTCCTCTGCCTGATCGGCGAAGAGGGCAAGGTGCTGCTGACGTTCTTCACGGCCAGATAAACACGCGCCGTCGAACGCTAGATCAGGGCTGATCGACCACCCGCGTTGCCGGGCGATCACGCCCGTCGGCCAGTTCTTCGTGCCACTGGCCGTCCTTGTCCTGATAGACGACCCCGTCCGTCGTGCCCGCCACAGTCTGGCGCGCCGCCGCGTCCGTCGCCGCCTTCAGCGCCGCCTCGTGCGAGCGGAAGGTTTCCGAGATGGCATCGCCGACCTTGTAGGCCCAGCCGCCATCATGCTCGACGATTTCATACCTGACCGTAACCATCGCGTTCTCCATCGTTGGGAAGAGAACCGCCGGGCCCGGCCTACGGTTCCCCTACTCGCTACTCTCGGCATCGGCGGCACGCAGGCCGTCGAGCACGGGCATCGAGGTGATGTGATAGCCGGCATCGACATGGTGGATGTCGCCCGTGACTCCGCCGGAGAGATCCGACAGGTAGTACAGCGCCGAACCGCCGATCTCGTCCAGGGAGACCGACTTGCGCAGCGGTGAGTTGGCCCGCTGCCAGGAATACATCGCGCGGGCGTCCGAGATGCCGGCGCCAGCCAGTGTCCGCACCGGCCCTGGCGAGAGCGCGTTGACGCGGATGCCGCGCGGGCCGAAATCGCCGGCCAGATAGCGCACGCTTGCCTCCAATGCGGCCTTGGCGACGCCCATGACGTTGTAGTTCGGCATGATCCGGGTCGAGCCGCCATAGGTCAGCGTGATCATGCTGCCGCCCCTGGGCATCCGCTCGGCAGCCCGTTTCGCCGCCTCGGTGAAGGAGAAGCAGGAGATCACCATGGTGCGCGAGAAATTCTCGCGGCTGGTGTCGGCGTACAGGCCCTTGAGCTCGTTCTTGTCGGAAAAGCCGATGGCATGGACGATGAAGTCGAGCGTGTTGCGCTCGGGATCGCCGCCCCAGGCATCGTCGATCGCCGCAAAGGCTGCATCGACCGTGGCGATGTCCTCGACATCGCAGGGCAGGACGAGCGTCGAGCCGATGCTCTCCGCCAGCGGCTTGACCCGCTTGCCGAGCGCATCGCCCTGATAGGTGAAAGCCATCTGCGCACCATGGGCGTGCAGCGTCTTCGCGATGCCCCAGGCGATCGAGTTCTGGTTGGCGACGCCCATGACGAGGCCGCGCTTGTTGTGCATGAGGGGGAGCATGGGCACCGTCGGTTCTGGCGTCAGGAGGAAGGGAGAGCGGAAGGCAGGTCGGTCTGGCTGAAATCGTCGCCTTTGAAGAGGATGGATGCTCCGGCGAGTTGCGCAGCCGCATAGGCGAAGCAATCGCCCATATTCAGCGCAGCCGGATGCCGGCCCTTGCCGAAACGGTCGAACGCAGCGAGTGCGCCATTGGCATGGGCGGCCTCTTGCGGCTCGACGCCGATGGCGCCACGCGCCAGAAAATCCAGCACCGTCGCCCTGGCCACATCGACCGCGACGCCGCGCACTCGGACCAGGGCGACTGTCGCCTCATAGATCGCGAGCGGCGAGGTAAAGCGCCGTCCCTGACCTGTCAGTGGCTGCCCGAATTGCTCGAAACCGGCCTCTTCAAGGAGGATAGCCACTATCACGGACGCATCGACATACATGCTAGATGTCGCCCGACAATTCGTCGTAGAACGCCTTATCGGCCTTCAACCCCGTCTTGGGATAGGCCGCCACCCGCAGCTGAAGATCCCGTATGCGCTCCAGAAACGGCACGTTCTGGTTCATTTGGAGAAGCTCGTTCTGAACAGCCTGCTTGACCGCATCGGTCAGGCTGACGCCTTTGCGCGCCGCCAGTTCCCGCACGGCACGATCAGCCTCCGGATCGCGGATATGAAAAGCCATCTCGGTTCCCCGTCTAGACGGACTTTGTATCCGTCTAGACGCCACCCGTCACGCTACAAATGCTTCTTCACCGCCGCCGCCGTGTCCTTTGACGACGCCAGCGGCACGATCTCGAAGCGGGCGAGATCGCCCCAGGCCAGCACCCATTCCTGCAGCAGCGTGACGTCGTCGCATTGCATGATCTGGAAGCAGCGGCTGAAATCGGCCGAGATCCAGCTGTCGAGATAGGTCAGGCCCTCGGGCGCCATGCGGCCCTTCTCATGGAAACGGGCGTAGATCTCCTTCACCCGCGCCTGATCGAAATGCTCGATCACCATGAACAGCATCGGCGGCTCCTCAGACTTCGAGCTTCTTCATCACGATCGTGGCATTGGTGCCGCCGAAGCCAAAGGAGTTCGAGAGAACGCAGCCGAGGCCTGCATTATCGATGCGCTTGCGCACGATCGGCATGTCGGCGAAGGCGGGATCCAGCTCGTCGATATGGGCACTCTCGCAGATGAAATCGTTGTTCATCATGAGCAGCGAGTAGATCGCCTCCTGGACGCCGGTGGCGCCGAGCGAATGGCCAGTCAGCGACTTGGTGGCGGAGATCGGCGGCGCCTTGTCCCCAGAGCCGAAGACCTCGCGGATCGCCTCGATCTCCCTGGCGTCGCCGACCGGGGTCGAGGTGCCATGCGGGTTGATGTAGTCGACCTTGGTGTTGAGACCCTTCAGCGCCATCCTCATGCAGCGAACGGCGCCTTCGCCCGAGGGCGCGACCATGTCATAGCCGTCCGAGGTCGCGCCATAGCCGACGATCTCGCCATAAATCCGGGCACCGCGCGCCTTGGCGTGCTCCAGTTCCTCCAGCACCACGACGCCCGCGCCGCCGGCGATGACGAAGCCGTCACGGTTGACGTCATAGGCACGCGAAGCGCGCGCCGCCGTCTCGTTGTAGTCGGTCGACATCGCGCCCATCGCGTCGAACAGGACCGAGAGCGTCCAGTCCAGTTCCTCGCAGCCGCCAGCGAAGATGACATCCTGCTTGCCCCACTGAATCAACTCGTAGGCGTTGCCGATGCAGTGGTTCGACGTCGCGCAGGCCGACGAGATCGAATAGTTGACGCCCTTGATCTTGAACCAGGTGGCGAGCGTCGCCGAGGCCGTCGACGACATGCCCTTGGGCACCGCGAAGGGACCGACCTTCTTCGACGAGCCGCTTTCGACGGCCTTGTCATAGGCGTCGATCAGGGCGCGGGTGGACGGACCTCCCGAGCCCATGATGATCCCGGTGCGCTCGTTGCTGATCTCGGCCGACTCGAGACCGGAATCGGTGATCGCCTGTTCCATCGCGACCTGGTTCCAGGCCGACCCGCCGCCATGGAAGCGCATGGCGCGGCGATCGAGCACGGTCGAGGGATCGAGCGTCGGCACGCCAGCGACGCGGCTGCGGAAGCCATGCTCGGCGAAGTCAGGCATGAAGGAAATGCCGGACTTCGCCTCGTGCAGGGAGGAGAGCACTTCCTGCGTGTTGTTTCCGATGGACGAGACGATGCCCATCCCGGTGACCACGACGCGTCTCATGCTTCTTCTCCGGCTCCATCGCGCCTGGCCGAAACGGCATCCGGCGCGCTTGATTGATACCGCGCAAATGGACTGCGCGACTGGCGCGCGCAAGCCCGCAGCGCGCTTTTCCTCAGGCCGCTTCGGGCTTGAACAAACCGACGCGCATGTCGCTGACCGTGTAGATCCGCTTGCCATCGGCCTCCAGCCAGCCATCGGCGATGCCGAGCACGAGCTTGGATTTGAAGACGCGCTTGAACTCGACGCCGTAGACGACCTGCTTGACCGAGGGCAGCACCTGATCGGCGAACTTGACCTCGCCGACACCAAGCGCCCGGCCGCGGCCCGGCAGGCCGAGCCAGCCCAGGAAGAAGCCGGTGAGCTGCCAGAGCGCGTCGAGACCGAGGCAGCCCGGCATCACCGGATCGCCCTTGAAGTGGCAGTCGAAGAACCAGAGGTCGGGCTTGATGTCGAATTCGGCCCGCACGAAGCCCTTGCCATTGGGGCCGCCATCCTCGGCGATCTCGCTGATGCGGTCGAACATCAGCATGGGCGGCAGTGGCAATTGCGCGTTGCCCGGCCCGAACAGCTCCCCGCGGCCACAGGCGAGGATCTCCTCGTAGCTGAAAGACGATTGCCGCTGCATGCCAGTTTCGCTCCATCCCGGCCGCCAGCCCGGCGGCGATAGTCAGGCCGTGCCTAACACGGCGTCAGCCCCGAACGAAAGGGCGGCGGGCGTCGAGAATGACGACTTTGCCTTCGGGAGCGCCCGCGATAGGTTTCTCCATGCATCCTATCGCGTTGATTGTCCTGATCAGCCTCGCCTCCGCGCGGGTCTCGGCCCAGGGCTGTGATCTCGACGAATCGCCCTGCAGCGGCTGCGGCTGCAAGGGCGGACCGGGTTATCGGCATGTCGAAACGCAGCGCTGCGTCGGTTTCCGGCAGCTCGACACTCTCTGCGGCTCGCCGCCGACAGCCCGCTGCGTCCCAGAGAATGCGCCGGGCACCGGCGAGAACCGCGACTGCGCCTTGCGATCGAGAGGCCGCCCCGCGCGAGGTGCGGGATCGTGATGCGGCTTGCTCGGAGCCCCTTAACTTGCGAGCAACCCTTGGAAGCCTTACATCACGTCTAAAGAAGCGCCTGCACGGCACGCGCACTCCGCGACCTTTTTTAACGACGAGGACAGGCCAGTAGCGATGAGCGATCTGATTTCCCAGCAAGAGGGCCATGGATCGACCATTCGCAAGGGCTGCCCCTTCCACGACATACGCCAGCGCCTGCGGCGCGTGGGCCTGCGCCCAACGCGGCAGCGCGTTTCGCTCGGCTGGGTGCTGTTTGCCCGTGGCGACCGGCACATCAGCGCCGAGATGCTCTACGAAGAGGCGATGAAGGAGAAGATCCCGGTCTCGCTCGCGACGATCTACAACACCCTGCACCAGTTCACCCAGGCCGGGCTTCTGCGCGAACTGGCGATCGACGGCGCCAAGACCTTCTTCGACACCGACAGCAGCGAACACCATCATTTCGTCGTCGATGGCGAGAACACGGTGATCGACATCCCCGCCGAGGCCGTCGATGTCGCGGCCCTGCCCGAGCCGCCCGCAGGCTACGAGATCGCCCGCGTCGATGTGGTTGTGCGACTGCGCAAGATCGCCGGCTGACGTTTCACGGCCGCGGCGAGCCGGGCAACAGCAGATAGTCGACCGGGTTGTCGGGACACAGGCCGCCCGCGCATTCCAGCACCGTCGAAATGCTGTTGCCGAGAGTCAGCAACGCGGCCAGCGCCACCATGGCCATGCCGAAAGTGGCCGCCCGCGAGCGCTGCGACCAGTCCGAGGCAGCCTCGCCAGTCGCCAGGAACTGGCGGTCGAACAGCAGCATCGCCGCGCAGCCCAGGATGATCAGACAGTAGATCACCAGGGCCCAAGTATAGAAATGCATGCCCATGATGGCGCTGCCATAGGTGCCCGTACCGGGCACGATATGAAGCAGCGTCTGGCGCAGCGAGACCATCGCGCCGATGAAGGCCGAGATCATCGCCACCGCATAGTGGCTGGGTCGCGGGCCGAATTTCACGTTCAGCGCCAGCCCGAAGGCCGCGCCGACAAAGCCGACGCGCTGGAGGATACACAGTGGGCAAGGCAGCTCGCCCAGCACGATCTGGTCGGCAAACGCGACGACGAGGATCAGGCTGACGGCCAGCAAGCCGAAACCATTGAGGGCGCGGGCGACGGAAGCGGTCATGTCCCTGCCCTCAAAGCACGACGTTCAGGGGATCGGTGGCGTGCAGTTTGAACAGAACCAGCAGGCAGACCATCGAGCTCCCCCAGAAGCCCAGCGCCGCGCGTCGCTGTCCTGCCAGCACGCAGAGCAAGCCGGCCAGCAGGCCGAAGAATGGAATACTCATCATGACGCAGCCCCTGCCGCGCGGTCGGATGCGACTGACCGCCTGTTTGAGCTGAGCCTAGAGGGGCGCGCCTTAAGGCGAGATTGCAGCTTTGAAAAATAGGCGCGAGGCGGGCCCGATGGATCAATCGACCTTCTCGTTGGGGTAGACTCCCCAGAGGCGCTCCTGCTTGAGGTAGCCTTCGGTGTTGGCGATGCTGATCCGGCACCAGGAGTTGGCGCAAGACGCGACATTGGCGATCACGTTGGGCTGCAGGCGCGCCACGACGCTGGAGCCCTCATCGGCCTCCTTGCGCAACATGAAGGTCTCGTCCTTCACCTTCGACCAGGGTGCGACGAGAGCGGTCCGCCGTCCCGACAGCAGGCTGTGCAGAACCCAGCCCTCCGAGCCGTCGGCATCGCGAACGCGCCGCCAGGTCTCGAATTCGGCGACGACCTCGACCGGCAGACCGGCGCGCTGATAGACCCAGCGGGTCCGGTGTTCCTTGGACGGCCCCTCGCGCAGGTTCACGCGGTCGGTCTTCAGGCTGACATAACGCGGCACGGGCAACCCTGTGACGGACCCAGCCTGCGTATCCTGAGCCCATGAGGCCGAATTGGTCGCCATCGCCGCGAGCAGCAGCAGCCCCGACAAAACGCCACGCATCGCCACACCTGCCATTCGTCCGGTCTCCATCGGTCGTGACACCCCGTCGCCCGCGCCCCCCGGCGAAGGGTCATGTTGTCATCCGCCGCCCTGCCACTTAGAGATCGGGCACGTCGAGCGATCACGCCGTCCTCATTCCTGAAGCCCTGCGGTTAATGGGGGGTTGAGGCCAAAAGGCGGCGGCCGCGACAGACAGCGGAAGAGGGAGCCGTCCATGTCGAAGAAAAAGCCGCTGGTGGTGGTCACGCGCAAACTGCCCGCCGTGGTCGAAACGCGCATGCGCGAGCTGTTCGACGCCCGGCTCAACATCGACGACAGCCCGATGAGCCAGGCAGCCCTGGTCGAGGCCGTGAAGGTTGCCGACGTGCTCGTGCCGACCGTGACCGACCGGATCGATGCCGGGCTGATCGCCCAGGCCGGTGACCAGCTGCGGCTGATCGCCAATTTCGGCAACGGCGTCGACAATATCGACGTCGCCAGCGCCGTGCAGCGCGGCATTACCGTGACCAATACGCCGGGCGTGCTGACCGACGATACCGCCGACATGACGATCGCGCTGATCCTCGCCGTGGCGCGGCGCATCGCCGAAGGCGCCCGCGTCATTCCCGACGATGAGTGGGCGGGTTGGTCGCCGACCTGGATGCTGGGTCGACGCATCAGCGGCAAGCGGCTCGGCATCGTCGGCATGGGCCGCATCGGCCAGGCCGTGGCGCGCCGCGCGGCCGCCTTCGGGCTCTCGATCCACTACCACAACCGCCGCCGGCTCGATGCCCGCATTGAGGAGAAGCTCGACGCGACCTATTGGGATTCGCTCGACCAGATGCTGGCACGCATGGATGTCGTCTCGGTCAACTGCCCGCACACGCCGGCGACCTATCACCTGCTCTCGGCCCGGCGGCTCAAGCTGATGAAGCCGGATGCCATCCTGGTGAATACCGCGCGTGGCGAGATCGTCGACGAGAGCGCGCTGGCGCGCATGCTGGAGGCGGGCGAACTCGCCGGCGCGGGGCTCGACGTCTTCGAGAGCGAACCGGCCGTCAATCCGCGCCTGCTCAAGCTCGCGCGCAATCACCGCGTCGTGGTGCTGCCGCATATGGGCTCGGCCACGCATGAGGGCCGCGCCGACATGGGCGAGAAGGTCATCGTCAACATCAAGACCTTCATGGACGGCCACAAGCCACCGGACCGCGTGCTGCCGAGCATGCTCTGAGGGGCAAGGTCTCGGAGGGGCAAGGTCTCGGAGGGGCAAGGTCTCCGAGGGTCCAGGTCTCAGATGGTCAAAATCACGCCGCGGCCGCGTCAGGCTGCGGCACGCAGCTCCGACACCAGCGCCGGCCATTGCCGGAAATCGTCAATCACCGCGAGCGCCCCGGCATCGACCAGACGCGCTGCGCTGCGCGGCTTGTCATGCGAGACGCCGGTGAAGCCGACGACGCGCATGCCGGCCGCAATCGCCGCGCGCACGCCGGGCACGGAATCCTCGATGACGAGACAGGCTTGCGCCTGCACGTCCATCTGCGCCGCGGCGTGGAGGAACACGTCGGGATGGGGCTTGCCGCGCGCCACCTGCGAGGCCGAGAAGACATGCGGATCGAAGAGATCGATCAGGCCGGTGATGGCGAGGTTGCGACGCAGCGGCGCGAGGCTGGTCGAGGAGGCGACGCAGCGACGGCCGCCGATCGCCTCGAGCGCCTCGCGCACGCCGGGCAAGGCACGCAGCTCTGATTCGAGCCGCAAGGCCACGGCATCCTCGATTCTCTGCTCGAAATCGGCCGGCAGCGCACGGCCATGCGCCGCTTCGATGATCTTGACGCCATCGGACCAGGGGATGCCGACGATGCTGTCGACATAGTGGTCGATGGTCCAGCTGGTCAGACCCAGCGCATGGCAGGCCGCGAGGCTGACCTCGCCATAGAGCGTCTCGGTATCGATCAGCGTGCCGTCGCAGTCGTAAATGACGAGATCAGGCATCGCTGCGGGCGGTATCGAACTGACCTGCCTTGCGGAAGCGCCAGAGATAGGATGGCACGACCGCATCGACCGACACCGGCGCGATGCCGAGCGCCTCGAAACTGCGGCCCTCCGCCACCGCCGCTGCCGAGACGACATTGTCGCTTTCGAGCAGCTTCACCTGATCGCGCGTCAGCATCAGCGCATCGGGCAGAAGGCCGAGCGTCAGCGCGTTGACGATCTCCAGGATGCGCGCCTGCAGCCGCGCCAGCGGGAACGGCAATGAGACGAGCAGGGGCTTGCGGTCGGTGACCTTGCAGATGTCGACGATGAGCTCGCGGAAGCTCTTCACCTCCGGCCCGCCGAGCTCATAGATCCGGCCGCCGGGAACACGCCCCTCGACGGCGCGTGCGACCGCCTCGGCCACGTCGCCGACGAAGACCGGCTGGAATTTCGTCTCGCCGCCGCCGATCAGCGGCAGCACCGGCAGACTCCGCGCCAGCGCGGCGAAGCGGTTGAAGAAGCCGTCCTCGGGGCCGAAGACGATCGAAGGGCGCAGCACCACCGCGCCGGGGACCGAGGCGTGGAAAGCCGCCTCCCCTTCCGCCTTGCTGCGGGCATAGACCGAGCCCGATTCGGACGCTGCACCGATGGCCGAGACATGCACGACGCGCGTAATGCCAGCCGCGGCGCAGGCCTGGGCTACCGCGCGGGCGCCATTGGCCTGCACGCCGGCGAAGGTCTGACGTCCGCCCTCCTGGAGGATGCCGACGAGATTGACGACCGCGGCCGCGCCCTTGACCGCCGCCGCCACCGAATCGGGGTAGCGCAGATTGGCCTGGACGGCGTGGATCTGCCCGACGGTGCCGAGCGGCTGCAGGAAGCCGGCGAGATCGGGCCGGCGCACCGCGACGCGAACCCGGTAGCCGCGCTGGACGAGCGCGCGCACGACATGGCGCCCGACGAAGCCGGAGCCGCCGAAGACGGTGACGAGTTGCTGGCTCGGAAGGGACAGATCATTCGCCATGGTCGGCTTGCCTCGCGCGCGCTGGATTGGAACGCTCCTAAAGCATTTCGCCCCGCTGTGGAAAGGCGTTTGGCGCAGGGGCGCCACGATGCGCCAGCGCCAAAAGGAAGGGGCTGCCCAACAGATGGGCGGCCCATGCCGCACAAACAGCCACAAGTCTCGCAAAACATTCGAGATTTCCGCGGGACCCATTAAATGTTCCTGTTTTGTCCGATGATACTTAACGGGGCTTTCAGCTCGCGCCTCTAGAATCCCCAAATCAATCGATTCAAAAGGCTGGGCGCGGACGATGAAATCCATTCGGGACAAGATCCTCGGTCTGATCGGCATCGTCGCCATCGGCGCCGTGATCGCGCTGGCAGCTGCGCTCATCGGCATCTCCGCGCTGGAGACCATGAACCGGCGTGTCGCGGATCAGGGCGACGTCGCTTTGTCCACGGAACGCCTCAACGTCGCCGTCAACCAGCTCAGCGAGGATTCCCGCCTGGCCTATATGGCGCGCAACCCCAACGAAGCGAAGATTGCCTTTACCGCGATCGAGAAGGGTCTGAGCCGGGTCGATGAGCGGCTGAAGGTCTTCCTGGCGCTCGCTCCCGCCAGCGCACGCGAGCGCACCGACACGATCAGCAAGCTGGTTTCGGATTTTGCCGCAACCCGTATCGAAACCGCCCGTCTGGCCCAGGAAGTGTCCGGGCGCGCCGCCGATGCCTGGGGCAACAGCGAGGCCAGCCGCCGCAACCGGACCGCTCTCGTCGCTGAGTTGTCCAACTTCAGCCGCTTCAACGAGCAGGCCGGAGAGGCAACCGCCGCCGAGGCCTCCGCCTTCGTCAGCATGATGCGCCTGGGGCTGCCGATCGGCATGCTGGTGCTGCTGGGACTTTCGATTGCCGGGGCCGTGGTCTTTTCCCGGCGCGCGATCATCAAGCCGCTGCTCGATCTCGGCGGCGTGATGGACCGGCTGACCGCCGGCGACCATGGCGTCGATGTGCCGCACACCCAGCGCAGCGACGAGATCGGCGCGATGGCGCGTGCCGTCTCGGTGCTGCGCCAGAGCAGCGAGCAGGTTGCCGTGCTGCAGCAACAGGAGCATGCGGCTGCCGCGGCGCGTCTCGCCCGGGCCCAGTCGATGGAGGCGGTGGTTTCGGATGTCGGCGAGGTCGTGGCGGCTGCGGCAGCCGGCGATTTCTCGGCGCGACTCCAGATCGACCAGGCCGACGAGCAGATGCAGAAGCTGGTGTCCGGCATCAACGAGATCAACGCGGTGGTGGATTCGGCGACGAGCGAGTTCGCCCGGGCGCTGTCGGCAGTGGCCGAGGGCGACCTGACGGTGCGGGTGGATGCCGCCTATCGCGGCAAGTTCGCGGAGTTGAAGGGGGCGATCAACGATACGGTCGATCGTCTGTCCGCGACGGTGCGCACGATCCAGGTGACCTC
>NZ_LGSZ01000020.1 GCF_001298265.1 Allobosea vaviloviae
GGCTGACGGCCAGCCCTGGGCACGGGGCGTGGAGTGTGGGGCGAACACCATTCCAGCCGCTAGGCGGGCTCCTCCTGGTTCACGCCTGGAATGCGGGGGTGGCCCCCGTCCCCCCGCTTGCGGGGGGGAAGGGTGCGGGACGGGGGCCCGCAAAGCCTGAGCACAATCCTTCATCGTCGCGCCGAGCGGCACTGCCCCCCACCCCGGCCCTCCCCACCGCAAGCGGGGGGAGGGAGCAGC
Source organism: Allobosea vaviloviae (assembly GCF_001298265.1). Classification (GTDB taxonomy): domain Bacteria; phylum Pseudomonadota; class Alphaproteobacteria; order Rhizobiales; family Beijerinckiaceae; genus Allobosea; species Allobosea vaviloviae_B. The sequence continues at coordinate 241 of NZ_LGSZ01000020.1, forward strand.
CAGCGTCGCGCACGAGGCGCTTGAGACGATTTCCTTGGGGACACGGCCGACAAGATTGGCGGCCGGCTGCAGCGGGGGTCAACGCCGCGGGGCCGTCTTCAATCCTTGCGCCGCCTGCTTTCGTGACGGGTGATATGCAAGCGTACCCTGCGTGGCCGAGGTCAGCAGTCCGCGAAAGGTCGGGCATTCCAGATGCGTCGGCGCCGGACAATCGGCGATATGGCGCAGCATGTCGCGCAGCGAAGCCAAATCGCGGATCTGGCGTTCGATCTCGTCTGCCTTGGCGCGAAAGCGATCGCGGGGCAGATCGGCCCGGCCATTGCCGCCGAAGATGGCGGCGATCTCGACCAGCGAGAAGCCGGCCGCCTTGCCGAGGCCGATGAGCGACAGCTTCAGCAGCACATCGGCATCGAATTGCCGGCGCAGGCCGCTCCGCCCGAGAGATTCGATCAGGCCGATCTCCTCGTAATAGCGCAGCGTCGAGGCCGGCACGCCCGAGCGCCCGGCCACCTCTCCGATATCCAGCACAGGCATGCTTGACCTCAAGTTGACTTGAACTTGTAGGCTCTCCCCAACGCTCGATTGGCGCAAGGGGGAGATCATGGAAAACCTGCAAAATGCGATACCGACACCGGTCTGGCGCGACCGGCGCGCCATCGCGCTGCTGATGGCGGCATCGCTGACCACGATGGCCAATGCCACGATCAGCCCGGCCCTGCCCGGGCTGGAGCGTCTGTTCGCCGACGATCCGGACGCTGCGCTGCTGACGCGGCTGCTCGTCCCGGCACCATCGCTCAGCGTGGCTCTGTGCGCGCCCTTCGCAGGCCTCCTGGCCGACCGATTCGGGCGACGCAGGATGCTGCTATCAGGCACGATCCTGTTCGTGATCGCCGGATGCGCCGGCCTTGTCCTGCCCGACCTGCGCACGATCTTCGCCAGCCGCGTCGTGCTCGGCCTAGCGGTTGCCCTGATCATGACGGCGCAGACCGCCTTGATCGGTGACTATTTCACCGGCAGGGATCGAAATGCGCTGACCGGGCTGCAGATCTCGGCCCGCAATTTCGGCGGCCTGATCTTCATCTCGCTCGCAGGTTGGGTCGCGGCGATCTCGCCGCGCCTGCCCTTCGCGATCTACGGTCTCGCCGCCGCCTTCCTGCCGCTGATGTGGATCGCGATCGTCGATCCCGTCCGGCCGGTGCAAGCGGTCGCCGTGCATCCGGACGCTTCTGCGGCGGATCGCCCCTCCTGGCGGGTGCATCTGGTTTTGCTGATCCTCCTGCAAGGCGTCACCAACCTGATCTTCTTCATCATGCCGACCCAGCTGGCGTTTTTCTTCAACGCGAAGGGCTACGACAGCGCGATCATGACGGGCACGGCGCTGGCTGCGCTGATGCTGACGGGCGGGAGCTTTGCACTGCTCTATCCGCGGCTGCAGCGCGCAGTGGGCCATGCCGGCCTTTTCATCCTGGGCTATGCTGCGATGGCGCTCGGCTTCATGCTGCTGCCGCTGGCGACGGGGGCACCCGCCTTTCTCGCGGCGACGGCGGCGATCGGCGCTGGCTATGCCCTGGTCTCGCCCGGCTTCATCGCGCTGGCATTGGGCCTGGCGCCGACCCGGAGCCGGGGATTGGCGGGCGGCCTGCTGACCGCTTCGATCTTCATCGGCCAGTTCTGTTCGCCGCTGCTGAGCACGCCGGTGGTCATCGGCTACGGCTTCGATACCCTGTTCCATGGCACCGCGCTCATGCTCGCAGCCATGACGGTCGCGGCGGCAGCGGCAAGCCGGCTGCGCAGGAGCGCTTGACGGATCAAGGGCCTCCGCCGCGTTGCCGCTGCTGATGCCGCAGACGACGAACTGACGCCCTTCCTCGATGCCGCACTTGCCGATCTCGCCGACGGGGACGGTGCGTGACACGCTGCGACATCGTCACCGTCGCGATGACGGGCGATGTCGGAAAGCCCCGCCCTGCCCTCGTCGTGCAGGCCGACCCCTTCGATCAGACCGGCACGATCACCGTCCTGCTGATAACGGGAACGCTCGTCGAAGCCCCCTGATCCGCCTGCCAGTCCAGCCCGAGCCGCAGAAAGGCCTGCTTAAACCCTCGCAGACCCAGATCGACAGGCGATGTCGGTCCAGCGGCACCGGGTCGGCACCGTCGTCGGGCGACTCGACGATGCGTCCATGCTGGCGGTGACGCGGTCGCTGGCGCTGCTTCTTGGGATTGCGTGAGAGGGGCGCGGCTCGTGAGGAGGCACGCAAGGTCTGAAACCGACCCATAGCCGACATGCTATCTGATGAGCCACGTCCCGTGCTGCGGGCGATCTACGACATAAGGCCTGCCGGTGCAGATCGGCGGGCCTTTCAATTGACAGAAAATAGCCGACCGATGTAGATTGCAATAAAAATCAAGATAAATACTATAGAAACGGCAAGCAATAAACTGTTATACACCTTCAACATTCTACCTACAATGTAGACTGCCAAAATTAAAATTAAAATAGTGAACTCATATTGCTGAAATATAGTCAATATCACAGCAAGGAAGACTGTGAAAATATTAAGGTCCAAGCACGCCTCCAAAAAAACAGCGTAGGCAGGTCATCCAAGGTCACTCGGTTCCACCCTCACCATAGCGCCGCTCAAAACCCCTGCCATCCTTTTCGCCGGTCAAGCCCTGCCGTCCCCACCAGCGAAACAGGTGGGCGGCTGGGCTTCTGCTATCGACCCGTTGCGGACCTCGCAGCGAGTCTTAATCTCGCATCAGCGCCGAGGGACCTGATGACCCGAGGGAAACAAGACTGGCTCTCCCAAGAAACTGACGGTCATGGTCCCAGCCAAGAACCCGCGCTCTCCAATGTTCGGGATCCCCGCGCGACAAGGAGAATGCGCGTAATAAACATCGACGTAATTCGTATCTATCTGACCCCTAATCACAGCCAAAATATCAAATCTTACTTTACTAAACACAGATGTGACTTCTCTTTTGCCCATCTGTCGAGTTCGGATGCCTTCTTCGATCTTTCCGACACTGACTTCGAGGATGATTTTCGCATCGCGCTCTAAAGGCGGGGAGGGGAAAATAGTGTGCCATGAGGGTCCACCCGGCATGCAGGCCATAGCCGCATTGTTCAAAACGCAAACAAAAAATGCCGTCGCGGTAAATCTCACTGTTAACCTCACAGGATAGTTCGACGCCCGCGACAGCGTAGCACGAACATCTCCTAACGACCCATTTCGGAAATCGAGCAGGCAAAGTTAGCCCGGCATGTTTCGATTGATCCGCTCGCCGAAGGCCTTGAGCTCGGCGGCGGATTCAGCATCGTTGGCCGTCGCCACTTCCCGGTACAAATCTTCACCAGACAGCACCTTTTCTCCCTCGCGGGTCAAGATAACCGCCGAGCCCTTGTCAGCGGCACTGTCGTCAGGCTTACGGCGTCCCAACAGTCGAGCTAGCGCATTCAAGAGACTTCTCATGATTCTATGATGCCTCGAATTGATGGCTGCTTCCGACCCAAACCCGGCTCCGTAGCTCGGGCGGCAACTCGCACTCCCCCCAACGAAAAACCCGCCGTCACCGGCGGGTTTCCTCGTCTTAGACGGCTCGCAAAAAGCCGCTCAGATGTCCTGCTCGCCCTGCAGGGCGGCGACGGGGGCCGGGCCCAACCCATCCTTGTTGTAGATGTCGTCGCGGAACTGGACGCCGCCGTCGGGGGTCGCCCAGGCGGTGACATAGACCCAGTAGCACGGCACCGGCGTGCTGATGCGGGCATTGATGCGCTCGCCGGAGGCGATGACCTGATCGATCTTGGCGCGGTCCCAGCCGGGGGTGTCCTTGAGCAGCCAGGCGATGTAGTCGCGCACGTTCTGGACGCGCATGCAGCCCGAGGAGACGAAGCGGAAATCGTCGCCGAAGATGCCCTTGGCCGGGGTGTCGTGCATGTAGACGCCGTGCGGGCTCGGGATGTTGATGCGCACGAAGCCCAGCGAGTTGAACTCGCCGCCGGGGTCCTGCCGGAAGGTGTAGCGGGTCGCCTCGTCGGAGTTCCAGTTGACGCGCTCGGGCGCGATCTCCCCGGAGGGGCCGATGATGCGGATCTTGTTCTCGGTGAGGTAGCTCGGCTCCTTCCTCATCTTGGGGATGAGGTCCTTCTTGATGATCGAGGCCGGCACCGTCCAGGTCGGGTTGAAGTTGACCTCGGGGATCTTGGTCGAGAGCAGCGGCGACTGGCGGTCGATCTTGCCGACGCCAGCCGCATGACGGGTCGCAACGACGCCGTTCTCGACCGTCTCCACCATCGCGGCGGGGATGTTGGCGACGACGTAACGGCCGCCGAGATTGCCGGACCAGGAGCGCAGGCGCACGACATTGGTCTCGAGCTGGCGGATGCGGCGGTCGATCGGCACGTTCAGCGCGGCGACCGTGGCGCGGTTGATCGCGCCGGTCGTGGAGAGGCCGACGCGGGCCTGGAAATTCCGGACGCCGGCTTCGACATAGGAGTCGTAGACATTGCTGGTGCCGGCATTGGCATCGAGGTCGCCGGTGATGATCAGGCGCTGGCGCAGAGCGACGACGCCGGGACCGCGCGAGCCGACGCCGAGCTTGTCGCCGAGCTGCACGGGCTGCCAGCCGCCGCGGGCTGCGAGATCGCGATAGGCGACGATCGCGGCTTCGGTCGCCTGCAGCGATTCCGGCGAGAGCATCGGGGTGTGGGACCGGGCAACAGCATTGCGTGCACCCGAATCGTAGCTCTGGCGCCATTCCGCCTGTTGGGCGAAGGCAGGCACGGCCGTGGTCGCAGCGGCGCCCGAAAGCAGCGCGAGTACCGTTTCACGGCGGGGCAGGCTCTTCGTCGACATCACGTCCCTCTCAAACTCGTCCATCTTGCCCGTGCGCAGACATCGCGCCACAAGAATACTGCCGCCCCGCTTTGCAAGGGCGGTTCCATCTCCAGGCGAGGCTGCCGTAGCACAGTTAACGTGGCGTGATGAGAGCGGCGAATTTAGGGCATGGGCGCGCCTTGCGCATGCATGGCAAAAGCTTGGACGGACCTGTTGCAGCGCGGACACGGCAAAGCCCCCGGCGATCAGCCGGGAGCTTGGCAGGCCGGATTGGGCGCCGAACCGAACGAAGAGCCGGTTTCAGAGCTTGTAGCGGATCTGGTCGGTCCAGAAGCGCTCCAGGCGCAGCAGCGCGTTGTTCATACGCTCGAAGTCGTCGGGCGCGATGCCACCGATCTGCTCGACCGTGCGCACGTGCTTGTCGTAGACGCCCTTCACGAGATTGTGCACTTCGGCACCCTTCTCCGTCAGGCTGATGCGCACCGAGCGACGGTCGATGCGCGAGCGGGCATGGTGGAGATAGCCGAGCTCGACCAGCTTCTTGACGTTGTAGGAGACGTTCGAGCCAAGATAGTAGCCGCGGGTGCGCAGTTCGCTGGCGCTGAGCTCGGCATCGCCGATGTTGTAGAGCAGCAGGGCCTGGACGCTGTTGACGTCGTCACGGCCGCGACGCTCGAACTCGTCCTTGATGACGTCGAGCAGGCGGCGATGCAGCCGCTCGACGAGGGTGAGTGACTCCAGGTAGAGAGGCTTGACCTTCAGATCAGCTTCTTCAGACTTTTCGACGACCGAAGTCTTGACGCTCGTTTTCATGGTATATCCCGCCTGTTGACTGCCGGTCAGGATTGATCTCCCGATCCGCTTCTGAGAAACACCGTATGCGGGCCGGATGAAAACGAGTTTAAATATCAGGATGAATCAGGGATTTACCCCTTTGGGTGAATGCAAAGTGAAGCCAGAAACGCTTAAGCTAAAGCGTTTGTTACCGTGACTCGGCGCCATCGACCGGCGCGCACGATCAGGAGCCTTCGTTCTCCGCAGCCCATGTCGCCAGGAAATAGGCGAGAATCGCGGCGACATAGCCGCCGGCGAGCCACGGCGTCATCGGCAGCAGGCGCGGGAAGAAGAAAGCAAGCAGCAACTGGCTGATCGCCGCCAAGAGCCAGAGCACGCCACCCCAGGTCGAAGTCAGCCAGAGGCCGACGGCCGCGACGAGGTCCATCACCGCGAAGTAGACCGTGATCGCCTGGAAGGAGAGCAGGCGCGCCTCGAAGGGTGGCTGTTCCTCGCCGACCAGGCCGAAGATCACCGCCCAGGCCAGAAGACCCTTGGCCATCCAGAGCACGGAGAGGATGCGCAGCATCCAGACCAGCACGCCGCGCCAGCGCGTCGAGACGGCCTCGACGCCGCCGGAGGCATGCTCGGAGCGGGCACCGCGCAGGACGTCTCCATCTCCACCGAGGCCCAAGCTCAGGACTCCAGCACGAGTTCGTCGGCGCCCAGAGGCGCGAAATAGGCTTCCGTCGCCGCAGGATCGAGCGCCTCGATCGTGGCTGGCTGCCATTGCGGCGCCTGATCCTTGTCGATCAGCACCGCCCGCACGCCCTCGTAGAAATCGTGCGCGCGGATGACGCGCGAGACGATGCGGTACTCGGTGCGCATCGCCTCCGCAAAATCCATCCCCGCGCCACGCCGCATCTGCTCGAAAGCGATGGCGATGCTGGTCGGCGATTTGACGGCAAGCGTCTGACGAACCTTACCGGCGAAGGCGCTGCCGTCAGCGGCCGCCCTGTCGAGACGCGCCAGCACGTCGGGCAGGCTCGTGGCGCCGAAGCACTCTGCGATGGTCGCCCGCTCTGCGGCGAGCTTCTGCGGGCCGGGGTCCTGAGCGAAGCCGCCGAGAATGTCGTCCAGCGCCTCGCGCCGCGTCAGGGCTTCCGCCAACTCGGCCATGCGCGCGCTGGGAACGGCGTGGGTGGCAAGCCCGATGGCCAGCGCATCCGCCGCACCGACACGGTCTCCGGTCAAGGCGAGGTAGACGCCGGTGGCGCCCGGCAGACGCGGCAACGCATAGGTCGCGCCGACATCGGGGAAGAAGCCGATCGAGACCTCAGGCATGGCGAAGAGGTAGCGGTCCCCGGCGATTCGGTGGCTGCCATGCAAGGATATGCCGACACCGCCGCCCATGACGATGCCGTCGATCAGCGAGATATAGGGCTTGGGGTAGTGCTTGATACGCGCGTTGAGGACGTATTCCTCCCGCCAGAAGCGCAGCATGTCCTCATGCTCGCCGGCGCGTCCCTGATCGTGCAGGACGCGGATGTCGCCACCGGCGCAGAAGGCTTTCTCGATCGCGCTGACGAGCACGACGCGTTCGATCTGCGGATCGTTCTCCCAGTCGTCGAGCGCGCGCAGCAGCGAGAGCACCATCGGCCGGTTCAGAGCGTTCAGCGCCTTGGGCCGGTTGAGAATAACCATGCCGGCGGCCCCGCGCTGCTCGCAGGTGAAATAGGCCTCGTCCGACATAAGGCATCCGTCCCCGATCGCTATGACGTGGCTGCGTTCTGGGCTTTGGCGGCGGCGCTTGTCAACGCGCGCTCAATGCGTGCTCTTGCACCGCCCCGATCCGCAATTGTGACCAAGGGCCCTATTTTGGAACGGTTCCGATGTGCTAGGACTGCTGCCAGCGGAATGGCCGGCGCGCGAGCGCGACGAGGGCATGACGCGTTTCGCTGAGGCTGGATATCTCATGGATTCTCGGGTCGTGCGGCCTTTTCCCACCCCTTCGGCACGCCAGGGCGAGGCCCCTTCTCTCGGCCTGACCAGGCGCATGCGCCGCAACCGCAAGGCGGAGTGGTCGCGGCGGCTGGTTCGCGAGACGCGCCTCACCACCGATGACCTGATCTGGCCGATCTTCCTGATGGATTCGAGCGAGGCGCGCTCGCCGGTCGACTGGATGCCGGGCGTCGACAGGCTCAACATCGACGAGGCGGTGCGCCAGAGCGTCCATGCGGCCTCGCTGGGCATTCCCGCGATCGCGCCCTTCCCCTTTGTCGAGAAATCGCTGCGGGACCCGACAGGCTCGGAAGCGCTGAACGCGCGCAATCTGATGTGCCGCGCGGTCAGGGCGATCAAGGCCGAGGTGCCCCAGATCGGCATCGTCTGCGACGCTGCGCTCGACCCCTACACCTCGCATGGCCATGACGGCGTGATGGAGGGCGAGCGCGTCCTCAACGACGCCAGCGTCGCGATCCTGGTGCAGCAGGCGCTGGCGCTGGCGGATGCCGGCGCAGACGTGATCGCGCCGTCCGACATGATGGATGGCCGCGTCGGGGCGATCCGCGCCGCCCTCGATGCGTCCGGCCATGAAGATGTGCAGATCATGGCCTATGCGGCCAAATACGCCTCGGCCTTCTATGGGCCGTTCCGCGACGCGATCGGCACCAATGCGACGCTGATCGGCGACAAGCGCACCTACCAGATGGACCCGGGTAATTCCGACGAGGCCATCGCCGAAGTCGCGCTCGATCTCGACGAGGGCGCCGACATGGTGATGATCAAGCCCGGCCTGCCTTATCTCGACATCGTCGCGCGGGTGAAGGACCATTTCCGGGTGCCGACCTTCGCCTATCAGGTGTCGGGCGAGTACGCGATGATCGTCGCCGCCGCCCGCAATGGCTGGCTCGACGGCGACCGGGCGATGATGGAAAGCCTGACAGCCTTCAAGCGCGCCGGCGCCGACGGCGTGCTGACCTATTTCGCGCCGCAGGTCGCGGAAAAGCTGAAGGCGGCGGGCTGACCGGCTCCACTCCTCACCAAGGCGCAGTGTCGTCCCGGGCGACCGTAGGGAGACCCGGGACCCATTCCGGAACCTGTCCGGCAAATGCTCCGGAATGGGTCCCGGATCTCCGCTTCGCTGCGTCCGGGACGACGGCGCATATTTCAAAGCGGAAGGGCGAGCGCTACCGTCGCGCGACATGCGCCATCTGCTTCCGTCGATTCTGCTCGTTCTGGCCCTCGCCTCCTGCGGCGAGCGTTTCGACACGGACCAGATGCGGCTCTGCCGGCAGGCGATCCCGGCGCTCAATCCGCCAGGTGCCGCGATTGCGATCGATCGGGTGCAGGACGGTGCGCGCCCCCATATGCTGGGCATCAGCTATAGCGTTTCGACACCGGGCGGTGTCGCCAGGCGGCGCAGGATTGACTGCCTGTTCGCGGGCGAGGGTCAGGCGCTGACGCGCGGCGCGCTGATCGGCATCGCCGCCGACGGGCGGCCGATGAGCGATGCGAGCTTCTACCTGCTGCGGCGCTTCTACCTGGAGAATCGCGAGGAGCCGCCGCCCGATCCCGGTGCATCGCCCAGCGAGGCGCTGCCGGAGATTGCGCCCGCGCTGGCCTATGGACTGCAGCAAGGGCTGAGCGCCCTGCCCTCGGCGGCGACCTACGCGCTGCTGGCCTGTGCCTATGCGCTGATCTACGGGCTGACCGGGCGCATCGTCCTGAGCTTCGGCGAATTCGCGGCGCTGGGCGCGCTGAGTGCCGTCGTCGGGGCGGCGCTGCTGGTCGCCTATGCGGCCTCGACCCCGGCGACCGGGCTCGTCGCCGCCTTCATCGTGGCGATTCTGGTCTGCGCGCTGCATGGCTTCGCCATGGGCCGCTTCGTGCTGCGTCCGCTCGAAAGCCGCTTTCACGACGATACACTTGGCCGCCAGGCTCCGGGCCAGCAGGTGCTGATCGCGACGATCGGGCTTGCCATCGCGCTGTCGGAATATCTGCGGCTGGCGCAGGGGGCCAATCTGCGCTGGCTGCCGCCGGTCTTTAACGAGCCGCTGGCCCTGGCGCGTGCGGGCAGCTTCATCGTCACCGTCACGCCGCTGGGGCTAGCCGTCGCCGCGGCGGGCTTTGCGGTCACGCTCGGCCTCATCCTGCTGATCGCGCGCTCGGCCTATGGCAGGGCATGGCGCGCGGTCTCCGACGATGCCCGCACCGCGGCGCTGTTCGGCGTCGATCCCCGCGCCGTGCATGACAAGGCGCTGATCCTCGCCTGCGCCGCCAGCGGCATGGCGGGCGTCGTCGTCACCGCCGTCTATGGCGGCATGGGCTTTGCCGGCGGCTTCTCGCTCGGGCTGAAGGCGCTGGTCGGCTCGATCCTCGGCGGCATCGGCTCACCCGCGGGCGCAGCGCTCGGCGGGCTTTGCATCGCACTCTTCGAAGTGCTCTGGTCGTCGACCATGCCGATCGATAACCGCGATATCGCCGTCTATTCGCTGCTCGCCGTGGTGCTGATCCTGCGCCCCGGCGGGTTCTTCGGCGATGGCGCGCTGGCGCCCCGTCAGGTCTGACTGCTCAACAATGGAAGCCCTGCCATGAGCGAGCCCTTCGCGATCACACCCGAGGATGTCGAGGAAGCGGCACGGCGCATCGAGGGCCATGTGCTGCGCACCCCTTTGGTGCCGGCGCCGCGCCTCTCCGAACTGACCGGCGCGACTGTCATGGTCAAGCACGAGAACATGCAGGCGACCGCCTCCTTCAAGGAGCGCGGCGCGGTCAACAAGCTTTTGACGCTGGATGATGACGCGCGCGAGCGCGGCGTCATCGCGATGTCGGCGGGCAACCATGCCCAGGCGGTGGCCTATCACGCCCGCCGCTTCGGCATTCCAGCGACCATCGTGATGCCCGAGACGACGCCGCTGGTGAAGGTCGAGAATACGCGCAGCCACGGCGCCCGCGTCGTGCTGCATGGCGAGACGCTCTACGAATCCGCGCAGAAGGCGCGCGAACTGGCCAGGGCAGAGGGACTCGCCTTCGTCCACCCTTATGACGATCCCGCCGTGATGGCCGGCCAGGGCACGATCGCCCGCGAGATGCTCGACGACGATCCCGATCTCGACGTCCTGATCATCCCGCTCGGCGGAGGCGGGCTGATGGCCGGCAACGCTGTCGCAGCGAAAGCCCTCAAGCCCGAAATCGAGCTGATCGGCGTGGAAGCCGCACTCTACCCCTCCTTCTTCAACGCCGTGAATGCCGAGGATCTGGCGATCGGCGGAGCGACGCTGGCGGAGGGCATCGCCGTGAAGACCGTCGGCGTCCAAACCCTGCCGATCGTCTCGAGCCTCGTCTCCGACATCGTGCTCGTCGGCGAGGACCTGATCGAGCGCGCCGTCTACGCTTACGCCAGTCTTCAACACAGCCTGGCGGAGGGGGCCGGAGCGGCCGGTCTCGCGGCCATGCTCCAGGAGCCAGGGCGCTATGCCGGGCGCAAGGTCGGGCTCGTGCTCTGCGGCGGCAATATCGACACGCGCCTGCTGGCTGCGATCATGGTGCGCGAACTCGAGCGCGAGGACCGCATCGTCGCCTTCCGCCTGACCACGAGCGACCGGCCGGGCCTGCTCGGCAAGGTCGCGAGCCTGCTCGGCGAGCAGGGCGCCAACATCCTCGAGGTCAGCCATGGCCGGCTCTTCCTCGACGTGCCGGCCAAGGGCGTGACGCTCGACGTCACCGTCGAGACCCGCGGGGCCGAGCATTCCGCCGCGATCGAGACCGCCCTGCGAGAAGGCGGATTCTCGCCGCATCGCGTCCTGCCGCGTGGCCTTGCAGAACCGGGCCGCTGACCAGACATTGGGGAGGCGGGCAGTCAGGCCCGTTCATGACAGGACCCGAGACGCCGATGACCGACCCACGCTACAGCCAGCCTCCGATCGTCGCGGTCGGCAGCCGCCCCGTTCAGGACGTCAGCGGCGTGCTCGGCTCGCGCATCTTCGCCTGGATCGGCGACGCGATCGTCGTGTTCTTCCTGACCAGCCTGATCGCGACAGTGCTGTTCGTGCTCGGCATCGTCACCTTCGGCGCGACCTGGCTGCTGATCCCGATCGCCGTGGCGGCGACGGCCTTCGCCTATGCCGCGATCACCATCGGCGGCCCGCGCCAGGCGACGTTCGGCATGCGGATGGCGGGTCTGCGGGTCGAAACCGTGACGGGCGGGCGTCCGGACGGTCTTGCGGCGGCCGTCCATGCGCTGCTGTTTTATGTCGCCGCCGGCACGGTCGGCCTGTGGGTGCTCGACATCCTCTGCGGCGTTGTCCGCAGCGACCGGCGCCTGGGGCATGACCTGCTGACCGGGCTGGTGGTGGTGCGCGCCTGAGCGCGACGGCTCTTGTTGACGTCGCCGCTGCTGCTACACTGAGCGGCGACCCCGCTTCCGGAGCAAGCCTGACGTGACGCGCCCGTTGCGGGATGCCCCGCAATTCTACCTGACGTCGCCGACCACGTGCCCCTATCTGCCGGGGCGCGAGGAGCGCAAGGTGTTTACGCATCTCGTCGGCGCGCGGGCGCGCGACCTCAACGATGTCCTCAGCCATGGCGGCTTCCGGCGTTCGCAGAGCATCGCCTACCGGCCGGCCTGCGAGACCTGCCGCGCCTGCATTTCGGTGCGCGTCGTCGTCGATGATTTCCGGCCATCGCGCAACTTCAGGAAGGTCCTGTCGCACAACAGCGATTTGATCGGCGAGACCCTGCCGCCGCGGCCGCGATCGGAGCATTACTCCCTGTTCCGGTCCTATCTCGACGAGCGCCACCCGGAGGGCGGCATGGCGACGATGTCGGCGCTCGATTTCGCGATGATGGTCGAGGACACGCATGTCGAGACGACGCTGATCGAGTACCGTCGGCGTGGGCCCGACAGCGGCTTCACCGGTCGCGGCCGCGGCGATCTTTTCGCGATGGCGCTGACAGATACGCTCAACGACGGTCTGTCGATGGTCTACTCGGTGTTCGACCCCTCGCTGGAAGCGCGCTCTCTCGGAACCTTCATGGTGCTCGATCACATCGAGCGGGCGCGTCGGCTGCGGCTGCCTTACGTCTATCTCGGCTACTGGGTCGATGGCTCGCCTAAGATGGCCTACAAGGCTCGTTTCGTGCCGCAGGAGCGCCTGCTGCCGCAGGGTTGGGAACGCGTCGGCTAAAACCGCCGCCCGAGCTCGCTGACCAGCAGCACCAATGACCAAACGTCATGCTGCATTAGATTTTATTCACGTCATTGCGGCAGACTGGTTGAACAGCGGCCATCGTTGGCACAGTCGGTCACGCCTTGCGCAAGCAAGGCGTACTACAGCAAAGGCTCGGGGTCGTCATGCCGCACTCCTTGTTCAAACTCGCCGCCGAGACCTCCTCGGATGCACGGCGCCGATTGCTGCATGCCGTGACCGACCTGTTTTTGCGCGATCCAGAGCCGACGGGGATGTCGAAGCATCACTATGGCGAGATCGCGCTGCAGGCTTTGCCGCATCTCGATGTCGAGGCGCGCCAGGGCTATGCCGACGAGGTCGCTGCCGAGCCCAACCTGCCGCGCAGCGTCGCCAATGCCCTGGCCGGCGACCCGGAGAGCGTGGTGGCGCGACTGGTGCTGCGCCTGTCGCCGGTGCTGACCGATGGCGACCTCGCCGCCATCGCCCTCAACCAGTCGCAGGAGCATCTCGCCGCGATCGCCGAGCGTGTCCGCCTCTCGGAGGGGCTGACCGAAATCCTGGTCGAGCGTGGCGACAACGACGTGCTGAAGACGGTCGGCGCCAATGAAGGCGCAGTCTTCTCCGAGAAGGGTTTCGACCGCCTGCTGGAGCGCGGGCGGGACGAGCCAGCGGTACCGCGGGCCGTTGCCATCCGCTCGGATCTGAACGGGGGGCGGGCCGAGCGCGTCATGCGCCTGCTGGTCGAACTCGGCGAGGACGATGATCTCGCGTTCCAGCCTGCCAGCGAGGCTGCCGCCATCGCGCGCCAGGCACGCCGGCAGCGGCTCGAGGTGAGCCAGCTTCTCAAGGATCTGGAGTCGAAGACGCGTGTCGTCGACGACGTGCTGATCATGCTCGCGGAAGAAGACCGCGCCTATCATCTCGCCCAGATCATCGCCCGCACCTCCGATATCGCCGTCGAACAGGCGCTCCGGGCCCTGCTGAGACGCGATGGCAGCGGCATCGCGCTGGCCTGCCGCGCGCTCGATGTCGGTTCTCAGGCTTTTGCCGCAGTCCTCAACCTGCGCTCGCGGCGCCTGATGTTCGCCAACAAGGACACCAAGGAGGATTTGCGCCGCTATGCCGAGATCGACATGAAGGCGGCGGAACGCGGGATGCGCCTCGTGCGGATGAATGCCAAACTCGCGTGATGGCGCGCGGCCGACGCCGGGTTCGCGGTTGGCCGTGCGGCCGATCGGGTCGGCGCATTCAGGCCTGCAGGCATTCCTCGTTTTCCTTGATAACGCACGGTCATCTTAAGGTTCGGGCAAGCGGTTTGGCGTAGGCTGCGCTGATAGCTCGGCTTGGGATATATCATGCTCAATTCATTGACCCGGATGCCCGCGGACATGTCGTCGGAGTCCCGGCGGCAGTTGCTCAATGCCGTGACCGATCTCTTTCTGCTGGACGAAGCACCCAGCGAGGCCTCGCAGGCCCATTACGGCGACATCGCCCTGCACTCCCTGCCGCATCTCGAGACCGGAGATCGCCGCGACTATGCCGAGCGCGTCTCCGCAACGCCGACGCTTCCGCGCGACGTCGCCGTGACACTGGCATCGGACCCGGATTCGGACGTCGCGCGCCTCGTGCTGAAGCTGTCGCCGGTCCTGACCGACACCGATCTCGCGGCCATCGCCGTCAGCCAGTCGCAGCACCACCTGATGGCGATCGCCGAGCGCGTGCGGCTGTCGGAAAGCGTCACGGACATCCTCGTCGAGCGCGGCGACCGCGACGTGCTGCATACGGTCAGCGCCAATGAGGGCGCGAGCCTGTCGGAGAAGGGGTTCGACCGGCTGATCGAACGCGGCGCCGGCGACAGCGGCATCAACCTCGCGCTTTCGACGCGCTCCGACCTGACGCCCAACCGGGCCGAACGGGTGATGCGCATCGTCGAGCAGCTCAGCGACGAGGGCGGTCTCTGGTCCAAGCCGAGCAGCGAGGCCCTGACGCTGGCGCGCCAGGCGCGCCATCAGCGGCTGGAGGTCAAGCTGCTCCTGGCGGACCTGGCTGCCGGAACGCGCCCGCTGGACGAGGTCATCACGGTGCTGGCGGAGGAAGACCGCGCCTTCCATCTCGCTTTGGTGTTCGCGCAGGTCGCCAGCCTGAGTACGGAGCAGTCGCTGCGGGTGCTGATGCAGCGCGACGCGAGCGGCATCGCCGTCGCCTGCAGGGCGCTCGGCCTAAGCAACGGCGCCTATGAGGCGATCCTGACGCTGCGGGCGCGCCGCCTGATCTTCGCCAAGGATCGGGTCAAGGACGATCTGAAGAGCTATGTCGAGCTCGATACAGCGACGGCCGAGCGGACGATGCGTTTCCTCAAGCTCAAGACCAAACTCGCCTGAGCGCGCTGCGCGCCACAAATCCGCGACATTCGTACCACCTCATGATAGCTTGACGTCCGTGGGACGGACGAGGACGGCTTTCGACGTGGGGTTCCGGATTTGAGACTTCCGCTTCTCTCCAGCGCGCTCTGCGCAGCCTTGCTGTTTGCAGGCGATGCGCGGGCACAGTCCTGGCTGCCCTTCACCGGCTTTGCGCCCCTGCCCTCCTTCGCCTGGTCGGAGCCGACGCTCGCACCCGGCGGCGTCAAGTGGGACGGCTCCTATGCGCGGATCTCGACAGGCTTCAACGTCACCAGCTCCAAGAGGCTGGGCACGACGGCAGGGCCGACCTTCGGGCTCGAGGCCGGCACGATGCGCCAGGAGGGCAACTTCGTCTACGGCATCGTCGGGGCGGTGGAGTACATGCCGGCCCTGGGCGGCTATGGCGCGCCGGGCTTCGGCCAGGTCGGCTATACCCGCGATTTCGCCGGAGCCTTCCAGATCAAGACCGGCGTGCTGGTGACCCCCGAGGTGCTGCTCTACACCAAGGTCGGGATATCGGCCGCCAACGAGACCCTGCGCTATGGCGCGACGCCGTGGTCGGCGCCCTTCAATCGCAGCGACATCCTGGTCCGGCCCGAGGCACGCGCCGGCGTCGAATGGGCGGTGACCAACAACCTCACGCTCGGCCTGGAAGTCGGCGTCGTCGGCCAGGCGATCCGTTGAGAGATTGATTCAGGCGGTTGCGGGAGTGATTCCGGTGGCAGGCGCAAGCCTCCGCATTTCCAGGCTTTTTTCTATCTTTACGCGTCAGGACGAGGCGCGGGGAACCCCTCTCCTGTAAGGAGAGGGGCAGGGGTGAGGTGTCGGCCCCTGGACCCGCGGAGTGCGACATCGCAGCGTCGCGGCGGTCAGGTCGCCGCCTCAATGTCCAACGGCCTACACCTCACCCTGCCCTCTCCTTACAGGAGAGGGTTCCCCGCGCCCTACCCCCCGAATTTGTTGTTCTTCGGGAAGCCCTTGGGCGGCAGGCGGCCGGCTTCGCCGCGATGGCCGAGCCATTCCATCAGCTCGCCCTGGGCCACCGTCCAGGTCCGGCCCGAGGTGTCGCGCCAGGTCAGTCCCTCAGTCAGCTTGAAGACCTTGGCGTCGGAGACGCCGCCATCCTTGTAGCGCTGCAGGCGCACGCCCTTGCCGCGGCTCATCTCGGCGACCTCCGAGAGCGGGAAGCAGACCAGCTTGCGGTTCTGGCCGATGATCGCGACATGGTCGCCCTCGGCGGGCGTCGCCAGCAGGGCCTCGACGGGCATGTCGACATTGAGAACCTGCCGGCCCTTTCGGGTGTTGGCGACGATGTCGTCGGTCGGCGCGACGAAGCCGCGACCGTCGGTCGTCACCATCAAGAGCTTCAGCCCCGGCCGGTAGGGGAAGGCCGCGACGATCTCGGCATGCTCCTCCAGCTCGATCATCAGCCGGATCGGGTCGCCGAAGCCGCGCCCGCCGGGTAGCTTCGCGGCCTCGAGCGTGAAGACCTTGCCGTTCGAGGTCAGCACCAGGACCTTGGCGGTCGTTTCGGTGAAGAAGGCCAGCCGCAGGCCGTCATCGCCCTTGAAGGTCAGCGTCGACTGGTCCTGGACATGGCCCTTGAGCGCCCTGATCCAGCCCTTCTTGGAAATGACTACGGTGACCGGCTCGCGCTCCACCATCGCCTGCGCCAGGTCGATATCGGTGGTGTCGGGCATGTCGGCGAAGCTGGTGCGGCGCTTGCCGATCGCTGTTTCCGGGCCGAAGAGCTTTTTCACCGCGCGGATATCGTGCTGGATCAGCTTCCACTGCACGGGTTCCGACGCAAGCAGCTCCTCGATCTGGCCCTTCTCGACGGTCAGTTCGTCGAGTTCGGTCTTGAGCGCCATCTCCTCGAGCTTGCGCAAGGCGCGCAGGCGGGTGTCGAGGATGGCGTTGGCTTGAACCTCCGACAGCTCGAAGAAGCGCATGAGCTCGATCTTCGGCTCGTCCTCCTCGCGGATGATCTTGATGACGCGATCGAGGTCGAGATAGACGATCAGCAGGCCGCGCAGAATTTCCAGCCGCTTCTCGATCTGGCCCAGCCGGAAGCGCGAGCGCCGCAGCAGCACGTCGCGGCGGTGGTCGAGCCAGGCGCGCAGGGCCTCGTTCAGGCCGAGCACGCGCGGTACCAGCCCGCCGGTCAGCACGTTCATGTTCATCGAGATGCGCGCTTCCAGCTCGGTCAGCCGGAACAGCGATTCCATCATCAGCGTCGCATCGACCGTGCGGGCACGGGGCTCGATGACGACGCGGATGTCCTCGGCCGATTCGTCGCGGATATCGGCGACGAGCGGCAGCTTCTTCTCGTTGAAGAGCTCGGCGATCTTCTCGATCAACCGGCCCTTCTGCACCATGTAGGGAATCTCGGTGACGATCACGACCCAGGTGCCACGGCCGAGATCCTCGACATGCCAGCGCGCCCGGGTGCGGAAGGCGCCGCGCCCCGTGCGGTAGGTTTCGGCCATCGAGGCGCGCGATTCGACGATGACGCCGCCGGTCGGGAAATCCGGCCCCTGGACGAAGGTCATCAGCTGTTCCGACGGCGTGTCGGGATGCTGGATCAGGTAGAGCGCGGCGTCGCAGAGTTCGGCGGCGTTGTGGGGCGGAATCGAGGTCGCCATGCCCACAGCGATGCCCTGCGAGCCATTGGCGAGCAGGTTCGGGAAGGCGGCGGGGAGCACGATCGGCTCCTCGTCCTCGCCATTATAGGTCTCGCGGAAATCGACCGCGTCCTCGTCGATGCCATCGAGCAGAAGACGGGCGACCTCGGTCATCCTCGCTTCGGTGTAGCGATAGGCCGCCGCATTATCGCCGTCGATATTGCCGAAATTGCCCTGGCCATCGACGAGCGGGTAGCGCTGGGCGAAATCCTGCGCCAGCCTCACCAGCGCGTCGTAGACCGACTGGTCGCCATGGGGATGGAACTTGCCGATGACGTCGCCGACGATGCGGGCACATTTCTTGTGGACCTGGCCGGGATCGAGCCGCAGCAGGCGCATCGCATGCAGGATGCGGCGGTGGACCGGTTTCAGCCCGTCGCGCGCATCGGGCAGCGCGCGGTGCATGATCGTGGACAGCGCATAGGCGAGATAACGCTCCTCGAGCGCCGATTTCAGATCGATGCGCTCGGATTCGTCCTCCGGCGGCGGATCGACCGGCTTCCCCATGGCTTGCTCACCCCCACTACGATTTCGTCCGCGCCTCTATCGCACGGCGCGAATCGCCCCGCTAGAACGATGGCGGGCGATATCCCCCTATGCAATCGATGGGGATGCGCCCGGAACCGACGGAGAGCCGCATGACGAGCCATGACCACAGCACGGACAAGGGCATCTGCTCTCTGACCGGACAGTCGGTGCCGCGGCGCGAGCTCGTCAGCATCGACGCATTGCGGCCAGCGCTGGCCGATGCGATCCGCAAGGACCATCCCGATCTGCCGGCTCATGCACTGGTCTCGCAGGACCAGATCGCGCTCTACCGCTCCCGCTACGTCAACGCGATGCTGGCGAGTGAGCGCGGCGAGATGAACGAGCTCGACCGGCAGGTCGCCGACAGCCTTGCCTCCTCCGAGCTGATCACCAGCAACACCGATGACGAAATCGACCGCGAACGGACTTTCGGCCAGCGGTTGGCCGACAATGTCGCCAGCTTCGGCGGCAGCTGGGCCTTCCTGATCTCGTTTGGCGTCGTCATCGGCTTCTGGATCACGATCAACATGACCGGCGCCACCGCCTTCGACCCCTACCCCTTCATCCTGCTCAACCTGATCCTGTCCTGCGTGGCCGCCGTGCAGGCTCCGGTCATCATGATGAGCCAGCAGCGGCAGGAGGCGAAGGACCGCGCCCGCTCGCGCAACGACTACCAGGTCAACCTCAAGGCCGAACTCGAGATCCGGCACCTGCACGAGAAGATGGACCACCTGGTCAACCGCCAATGGCAGCGGCTGGCCGAGATCCAGGAGGTGCAAATCGAGCTGCTGCAGGAATTGCGCAGCGCTCAGGCCTCGGACGCCAAGGATGCCCGCGCTGCGATCTCGACCAGCCGCGCCCGCTCCGGCGGCTCGGCCAAACCGCGCGGCTCGAAAACGTGACGGCGCAGGAAGAAACCCGTCAGCGCGAACCCGGCCGCGAGATCGGCGGCCAAGGGCTGGCGCGCGCCCTGCCCCTCGCTCAGGAAGGGCGGCAACGCCAATAGTCGATCACGCCAGGGCTCGGCTGCCTTCCGGCTGACGGCCTTGCCTGATTTCGGCGAGACATGGCTGAGATCGTCGGGCGAGCCGGTGACGGCGCAGCGCGCCAGATCCAGCCCGAAGCCCAGTTCGGCCAGCATCGCCACCTCGAAGCGCACGACCAGTGCCGGCGCCAGGTTCGGTTCGTGCAGATGCTCGATCATTACCGCCAGCGCCTCGTGCAGGCCGGGATGGGGATCGCGCTCCGGCAGCAGCCGCAGCAGGCCTGAGATCGTCGCCAGCCCATAAAGCGCGACCGGCGCCTCGATCAGCCGCGCCGCATGCGAGGCCAAAAGCTCGACCTTGTATTCGCCGAGATGCTCGTCGAGCCTGGCCCGCCAGGTCAGCGAGACGGCGTTGCCGGGCTGAAGCACCGGCTGCTGCTTTGACGAGCGGCCGCCGCGCACCAGGCCGAGATGGCGGCCATGGTCCCGCGTCATCGCCTCCAGGATCACGGCGCTCTCGCCATGCCTGCGGACGCCGATGATCGTGGCCTCGTCGCTCCATTCCATGGGATGGGTTTAGGGCAGGACACCGCAGGGCGAAACAGCGCCGGCACGTCATGGTCGGGCTTGACCCGACCATCTCGGAAACCAGAGCCCTCTCGTCTGAGAGATTCTCGGGTCTTCGCTTCGCTTCGCCCGAGAATGACGCCTAAGCCACATACTGCGCCACGCCGCCGCCGAAGGACCAATTCTCGCGCTTGACCTCGAGCAGGTTGATGAAGATGTCGTCCGGCTTCAGCCCGGGCTCCTGCTGGAGATTGGCCGCGATGGCGGCGAAGAGCGCCTTCTTCTGGGTGACGCCGCGGGTGTTTGCGACCGTGATCTGGATGATCACCAGCCCCGCCGAGCGCTGAAAGCCGAAGAAATTGGCGTCGAAGACGAATTCGTCGGCGTCGTGCTGGTGGACGACGGCGAAGAGATCGTTCTCCGGCACCTCGAAGGTCGCGCGCAAGGCGCGGTAGACGCCGTCGACGATTGTCGCGGGATGCGAGGCCGGGCGGCCGCGACGCATCGAAATCCGGATCAGGGGCATGGTCGGCTCCAGGGTACAGGCGGGGCGGCACGCCTCGCGAACGCCTGCACGCTAGGCCCCTTGCGTCGATCCTGAAACCGTATCTATGATGATAGCAATGATATGGATATTTGATCGCTCATGAACGCCACCCTGGACCTCGATGCTGTCTCCGCCTTCCTGCAAGCGGCGGAGCTCAACAGTTTCACCCGCGCGGCCGAGGCGCTGGGGACAGCGCAATCCCTCGTCAGCACGCGGATCAAGCGGCTGGAAGACGGGCTCGGACAGACGCTGCTGCTGCGGCATCCGCGCATGGTCAAGCTGACATCGGAGGGCGAGCGCTTCCTGCCTGCCGCGCGCGACCTGATGGCAGCCCATGACCGCGCGCTGGGAGCCTTCCGCCAGCCCAGCGAGCGCATCACGATGGGCATCAGCGAGCAGGCTGTCGGTGCCGAGATCCCGGCCGTCCTGGCCAGGCTCACGGCGCAGCATCCCGGCATCGTCATCAATCTCAGGATCGAGGCGTCGCGGGCGCTGGAGGCGGCGTTCGAGCGGGGCGAACTCGATGTCGCCATCATCCGCCGCCTCGGCACGGGGCGGACTGGCGAGGTGCTGCGCGAGGACGCGTTCGGCTGGTTCGCAGCGGAGAGCCTGCAGCAGCGCGCCGATGAGCCGCTGCCGCTGGTGAGCCTGATCGCAGAGTGCGGGCTGCGCCAGCATGGCATCGACGCGCTCCATCGCGCCGGGCTCGCATGGCGCGAGGCCTTCATCGGCGGCGGCATGGCAGCGGTTCTGGCTGCCGTCTCGGGCGGCATCGGGGTCTCGCCTCTGGCTGCGCGGATCGCGCCGCCAGGGGCGGTCGATGTCGGGCCGGCATGGGGGCTGCCGGCGCTGGGGCGCTCGGCGGTCGTGCTGCGCAGCCAGGTGGCGACGCCGCGCGCGAGCGCCTTCGTCAGGACGCTTGCCGCAGCGTTCAGGGCTGCAAGCTGAGCCCGCTGGCATCGGCTTTCTCCGAAAGCCGCATTCCACTTTTCAGGCCGATGCCCTACCCCACCACCCGCTCGACCCGGCTGATCACCCGCTTCTCGCGCAGTTCGCTGATGATCGCGCTGAGATGCTTCAGGTCCCAGACCGTCAGGTCGATGGTGACGTTGGTGAAGTCCTGGTTCGGGCGGTTCATCGCGACCGCGTCGATGTTGCCGTCATGCTCGGCGATGGTCGTGGTGATCTGCGCCAGCGAACCGGGCTCGTTGATCGAATGCAGCGAGATTCGCGCCGGGAAGCGCTGGGGCGCCTTGTCGTCGAGATCCCAGCGCACATCGAGCCAGCGCTCCGGCTCGTTGTCGAAGGCCGCCAGCGCCGAGGACTGGATCGGGTAGATGGTGACGCCCTCGCCAGGGGTCAGGATGCCGACGATGCGGTCTCCCGGCACGGCCCCGCCATTGGGCGCGAAGCTCACGGGCAGGTCGCCGCCGAGGCCGCGGATCGGGATCGCGTCGTCACCGGGTATCTCGGTGAGCTGCGCCTCGCCCGGCAGCTTGAACTTCAGGTTGTCGCCCTTGCGCAGCTCGAACCAGCCCTTGCCGTTGCCGGTGGTCGCGCCGGCGGATCTGGGATCGGGCGCGCCACGCTTTTCGGGCTCCAGGTCGGGATAGACAGCCTTGACCACGTCGCCGGAGTACATCTCGCCGCGCCCGACGGCGGCCAGCACGTCGTCGACGGCCGTGCGGGCGAGCCGCTTGAGGGCGGCTTTGAGCTTCTCGTCCGTGAAGGGCCGCTCGGCGCGGCTGAAGGCGCGCTCCAGGATCTGGCGGCCGAGCCCGGAATACTGCCTGCGCACGGCGGTACGGGTGGCGCGGCGGATCGCGGCGCGGGCCTTGCCGGTGACGACAAGTGATTCCCAGGCGGCGGGAGGCGTCTGCCCCTCGGCGCGGGTGATCTCGACCTCGTCGCCATTGGCGAGCTCGGTCAAGAGCGGCGCGATGCGGCCGTTGATCTTGGCGCCGACCGCGCTGTTGCCGACATTGGTGTGGATGGCATAGGCGAAATCGATCGGTGTCGCACCGCGCGGCAGCGCGATCAGACGGCCCTTGGGGGTGAAGCAGAAGACCTGGTCGTGGAAGAGCTCGAGCTTGGTGTGCTCGAGGAATTCCTCGGGGCTGTCGCCTTCCGCCAGGAGATCGACGGTGCGCCGCAGCCACTGATACGCCCGGCTTTCATCGGCATATTGCGCGAGTTCGGTGGTCCGCCCGTCCTTATAGTGGGCATGGGCCGCGATGCCGAACTCAGCGATGCGGTCCATCGTATCGGTGCGGATCTGCAGTTCGACGCGGCTGTGGCCGGGCCCGACGACGGTTGTGTGGATCGAGCGATAGTCGTTCTGCTTGGGCGTCGAGATGTAGTCCTTGTAGCGGCCGGGCACCATCGGCCAGGTCATGTGGACGATGCCGAGCACACGGTAGCAATCTTCGGGCGCCTCGACGATGACGCGGAAGCCGAAGATGTCCGAGAGCTGCTCGAAGGAGACGGATTTACGCTCCATCTTCTTCCAGATCGAATAGGGGCGCTTGCGGCGGCCGTGGACCTCGGCGTGGATGCCGCTGGCGGCGAGCTTGTCCTTGAGGTCCTTCTCGATTTCGCCGATGACGCGGCCTTCACGCTCGGTGACCTCTTCCAGCCGCTTGGTGACGGTGGCATGCGCCTCCGGCTTGATGTGGCGGAAAGCGAGTTCCTCCAGCTCCTCGCGCAGCTCCTGCATGCCCATGCGGCCGGCGAGCGGCGCGTAGATCTCGGCGGTCTCCTCGGCGATGCGCAGGCGCTTCTCGGGCGCCATGAAGTGCAAGGTGCGCATGTTGTGCAGGCGGTCGGCGAGCTTGACCAGCAGGACGCGGACATCGTCGACGATGGCGAGCAGGAGCTTGCGGAAATTCTCGCCCTGGGCCGCCTTCTTGGAGACGAGGTCGAGCTTCTTGATCTTGGTCAGCCCGTCCACCAGCCGGCGGATGTCGGGCCCGAACATGCTCTCGATCTCTTCGAGCGTGGCGGCCGTGTCCTCGACCGTGTCGTGCAGAACGGCTGCGACGATCGTGGCGTCGTCGAGCTTGAGATCGGTCAGGAGAGCGGCGACCTCGAGCGGATGGGCGAAGAACGGATCACCCGAGGCGCGCTTCTGCGTGCCATGGGCGCGCATGGCATAGACATAGGCCCGGTTGAGCAGGTCCTCGTCGGTGTTGGGATTATAGCTGCGAACCCGGTCGACGAGTTCGTATTGCCGCATCATGCCCATGGGGGGCGTCTATCCTGCCTGATCTATCGCAAATCCAAAGCATTGCTCGCGAAACAGCGCCTCCCGCCTTTTCGCGCGATGCTTTTGTCCAGAGTCCGTCAATATCGGCGCGCCTCGCATCCGCAGCAAGACCAATCTCTACGGGCAGGCATGAAAAAGCCCGGCATTGCCGGGCTTTAGCTGAACTGGTGAAGAGATCGTGCCAGATGGCCCTGCGGGCCACTCGCCGTCCGGAGGATCAATCCTCGTCGTCGGCGCTCTCGGTGGGAGGCACGAGGCCGTCGAGGCCACGCAGCAGGTCGTCTTCGCTCATGCGATCGAACTGGACCTCCGAATCGGGGATCGAGGCCCCGGGCACGGAATGGGTGAGCAGCGGCACGGTCTCGGCCTCCGGCTCGTCGACCTCGACATGCTTCTGCAGCGAGTGGATCAGGTCTTCCTTCAGATCCTCGGGCTTCAGCTTCTCGTCGGCGATCTCGCGCAGGGCGACGACGGGGTTCTTGTCGTTGTCGCGGGAGACCAGGATCGCCGAGCCCGACTGGATCATCCGGGCGCGATGGCTGGCGAGGAGAACCAGCTCGAAGCGGTTGTCGACCTTGTCGATGCAATCCTCAACGGTAACGCGAGCCATGGCGCGGCTCCTTCTGATCTTTAGCGATGCAGGGAAGATGATGTGTGCCGGCCTTACAGCCAAAGCGCGCGAGATGCAAGATTGAGCGTGGCGTTCCGGGCGCCCGCGGATCAGCTCCGCATCCGCCTGACCATCTCGTCGAGGCCCGGTTCGCGGCGCCCCTCGACGCCGACGACGCGGTCCATCGCCGGCAGCTCGCTCGGCGCGAGTTCGGCGAAGCGCATCCGCATCGTCGTCGCGACGCCCTCTCCGAAGGCGATCGCCTCGCGGTTGCCCACCGAGGACAGGAATTTCAGCGTGCTGGCGGAGGCATCCGAGATGGCGGCCCGGATGATCTGCTGGTCCACCTCGTTGGCGAGGCGCATCGCGAAGATCGTCGAGCACTGCGACAGGATGGTCGGATCGAGCTCGCCGGGGCGTTGCGTGACCACGCCGAGATAGGCGCCGTATTTGCGGCCCTCCTTGGCGATGCGTGCGATGGCCTGCCGTGTCGGCAGGAAGCCGAGCGACTGGTCGGCGGGGACGTAGCGATGCGCCTCCTCGCAGAGCAGGAGGATCTCATAGGTGCCCTGGCTCGCCATGGCGAGGTCGAAGGCCAGGCGCGCCAGCACGGAGGCGACCGCATCGACCACCTCCGAGGGCAGTCCGCCGAGCTGGAACACCGTGATCGGGCGGCCGTGATGCGGGACGCGGAAGATCTGGGCGACGATCGGCGCCATCGTCTCGATCATGTTGGCGCGGGCGAACATGAACTGGTAGCGCGGGTCGGCATGCAGCGTCTCGAGCCGTACCTTGAGCGAACGCAGCGAGGCGCGCGGCCAGCGGACCTCGTGCAGGCCGATCAATTCGTCGACGATGCGCAGCGCGTCGGTGATGCGATAGGGCGTCGGCATGTCGCCAGCGCCGCCCATTGCGTCGTCGCGACGCCCGAGCCCGGAGTCGAGCGGCCGCTTCAGCAGGCTGGAGTTGATGTCGCGCATCGGGTTGCGCTCGCTGCCGCCGCGGTAGCGCTCGCGCGCCAGGCCCACGACCTCGCGCAGGATGTCAGCCTCCTCCTCGAAGGCCGGACGACCGCGGAAGACGACCTCGGCGAACTCCTCCAGCTTGAACATCCAGAACGGCAGATCGAGCCCATCGGCGTCGATGGACAGGGAGCGGTCCGGGAAGGCGCCGGAGTATTCGTTGTGCGGATCGAGGATCAGCACGCGCAGGCGCGGCCTCGCGGCGATCGCCCGGCGCAGCAGCAGCGCCACGGCGCTCGACTTTCCAACGCCAGTGGTGCCGAGCAGGGCGAAATGGCGCGACAGCATGTCGTCGATGCAGACGGTGGCGGGAATCGAAGCGTCCTGCGTCAAGGTCCCGACAGCGACACCGTTGCGGGCGCCGAGGTCATGCACCATTGCGAGATCGCCGGTCCGGATGCGGTGCGCGATGGCGCCGATCGGCGGATAGGTCGAGATTCCGTTCTGGAAGCGTGCGCGCCCGTCCTGGCTCTCGCTGACCTCGCCCAGCAATTCGACCTGGATATGGATGACGTTGTCCGTCGCCTCGTCCCAGACCGGATTGACGGCATGCATCTCGTAGACCAGGCCGACGATGCGGGTCGTGCCGAGATTGATCGAGATCATCCGGCCGACCGTCCAGGATTCGGGGCCGAGCCGGCCCATGCCGGCAACGGTGCTGGCGATCGTCGCGCGCGAGCCGTCGCAGGAGACCACGCGCCCGAGGGCACGTTCCGGATCCTGGCTCCGATCACGCCGGTCCGGCGCGATATCGCTCTCGAAGAGCCCTGTCTTCACAGCAAGCTGCACGTTCCGCGCCCCGCCTTCCGGCCTGTCCCCCGATCGCCAAGGTTACCGCCAAGCTCTTTATGATTGCCTTATGTGCCGGCAATCATGCGCCGGGGGGTGGCGACGCGGTTACCAAATTGCGAAGACGGCGAGCCCGCCCGTCACCAACCGATCACGAAACGTGGCGTCACCCATGACGATCACTGCCTTGAGCCAAGGCCACGTCATCGTCTATGCCCCCGTTGACGGGCATTCATGACAGCGATTTCGAGGGAGCAAACCATGGCGAGCCGGCTGCGACTGGGCGTCAACATCGATCATGTCGCGACGGTGCGGAACGCCCGCGGCGGCGCCCTGCCCGACCCCGTCCGCGCCGCGCATCTCGCCGTCGCAGCCGGAGCCGACGGCATCACCGCGCATCTGCGCGAAGACCGCCGCCACATCCGCGACGCCGACATGGAACGGCTGGCGGCCGAACTGACCAGGCCGCTCAATTTCGAGATGGCGGCGACCGACGAGATGATCGCGCTGGCGGAGCGGCTCAAGCCGCATGCGGCCTGTCTCGTTCCGGAAAAGCGCGAGGAGCGCACCACCGAAGGCGGGCTCGACGTGGTCGGCCAGGAAGCCGCGCTCGCGCCGGCCATCGCGCGTCTGCGCGCCGCCGGCTGCCGCGTCTCGCTGTTCATCGAGGCCGATGCGGCGCCGATCCAAATGGCGGCCAAGCTGCGCGCGCCCGTGGTCGAGCTGCATACCGGAAGCTGGTGCGAGGCGGTGGCGGCTGGCGAACGCGACAGGGCAGACAGCGAATTCCACCGTCTGGCAGAGGGCGCCGCGCTGGCTTCCTCGCTCGGGCTCGAAGTTCATGCCGGCCACGGTCTCGACTACGACACGGCCAGGCGTCTGGCTGCCGTGCCCGGTTTCGTCGAGTTCAACATCGGGCATTTCCTGATCGGCGAGGCGATCTTCATCGGACTCGAGGCCGCCATCGGCCGAATGCGCCAGGCGATGGACGAAGGTCGCGCGGCCAAGTAGACCCTGGCCATGATCCTCGGCATCGGCTCCGACCTCTGCGATATCGACCGCATCGAGAAATCGCTGGCTCGCTTCGGCGAGCGCTTCACGCATCGCGTCTTCTCGGAGGGCGAGCGCAGCAAATCCGACCGGCGCGCGACCCGGGCAGCCTCCTATGCGCGGCGTTTCGCGGCCAAGGAGGCCTGCTCGAAGGCGCTCGGCACTGGCCTCCGCGCCGGCGTGTTCTGGCGCGACATGGAGGTGGTCAATCTTCCCAGCGGCGCGCCGACCATGCGGCTCGCCGGCGGAGCGGCCGAACGGCTGAGGGCGATGACGCCAGCCGGATACGAGGCCATCGTGCATGTCTCGATGACCGACGACCCGCCGATGGCCCAGGCCTTCGTGGTGATCGAGGCTCGGCTCATTCCGGCGCCACCGTCGCAATGAGCCCGTCCGGGACGCGCTTCCGCCGCCCCGGGATCATGGCGTAGGAGCCGCCCTCACTCGGCCGGCGCGGTTCCGACGACCGCGCCGCGCGGCTCCTCGCTGAGCCAGCGATAGACGATGCCGCCGAGCGCGCCGCCGATCAGCGGCGCCAGCCAGAACAGCCAGAGCTGCTGCAAGGCCCAGCCGCCGACGAAGAGCGCCGGGCCGGTGCTGCGCGCCGGATTGACCGAGGTGTTGGTCACGGGAATGCTGACGAGGTGGATCAGGCAGAGGCCGAGACCGATCGCCAGCGGGGCGAAGCCTGCCGGCGCCTTGCCGTGGGTCGCCCCCATGATGATGAAAAGGAACATCATCGTCATGACGATCTCGGTCAGGAAGCCCGCAAAGAGACTGTACTTGCCCGGCGAGTGATCGCCATAGCCATTCGAGGCGAAGCCCTTGGCGAGATCGAAGCCCGGCGCGCCGCTGGCGATCAGGTAGAGCACGCCGGCAGCAACGATGCCGCCGACCACCTGCGCAATGATATAGGGCAGGATCTGGTTCGTCGGGAAGCGCCCGCCAGCCGCGAGACCGACCGTGACGGCCGGGTTGAGATGGCAGCCCGAGATGTGGCCGATGGCGTAGGCCATGGTGACGACGGTCAGGCCGAAGGCGAGGGAGACGCCGAGCAGACCGATACCGACCTGGGGGAACCCAGCCGCGATGACCGCGCTACCGCAGCCGGCGAATGTCAGCCAGAAGGTTCCGATCGCCTCGGCAGCGTATTTCTTGGTGTTCATGCTTATCCCCCCGGATGTCATCGGCGGGATCGTGCACGCCGTCGAGGTCGCGGTCAATTGCCGCACCGTCGGATTCGTTTGCTGCGGCGCCGGTGAACCTTCGCCGGTCCGTTGCGTTGCAATATGATGCTACCGTCAACTCGCCCACGAGACGCATGAACCAGACTGCAATCTGGATCGGCAGCACGCTGCTGCTCGTGCCGTCCTGGCTGGCCAGCCTCGTCATCTTCGCCTGCGCCATCGCGCTCGCCCTCATCGCCCACCGGACGGTCTTTGCGATCGTGACCCGGCTGGTGGCACGAATGGACCTGTTCTGGCGCTCGCTGGTGTCGCGCACCCGTGGGCCGACGCGTTTTGCGGTCATCACGGTCGCTTTGGGCTTCGCGGCCAGCGTCTCTCCCCTGACGGTCGAGCAGGCGACGCTGATCCGGCAGTTGCTGCTGCTCTGCTTCATCGCGCTCGTCGGCTGGATCGCCAAGACGGCGCTGCATATCTGGACGACCGTGTATCTGCGTCGCTTCAAGCTCGACGCAGACGACAACCTGCTGGCGCGCAAGCACGTCACCCAGACGCGCATCCTGCGCCGCGTCGGCGACATCATGATCGTCGTCGTCGGCGTCTCGACAATGCTGATGAGCTTCGACGGCGTCCGGCAATACGGGGTCAGTCTTCTCGCCTCGGCGGGAGCGGCCGGCCTGGTCATCGGCCTGGCGCTGCAGCCGGTGCTGAAGAACATCTTCGCCGGCATCCAGCTTGCGGTGACACAGCCGATCCGCATCGACGACGCGCTGCTGGTCGAGGGCGAGTGGGGCAATGTCGAGGAGATCACCTCGACCTATGTCGTCATGCGACTGTGGGACTGGCGCCGGATGATCCTGCCGCTGTCCTATTTCATCGAGAAGCCGTTCCAGAACTGGACGCGCGACAACGCCGCGCTGATTGGCACGGTGATGCTGTATCTCGACTATGAGGCGCCGATCGATGCGGTGCGGGCCAAGGTCGAGGACATCGCTTCCGCCTCGCCGCTGTGGGACCGGCGCGTCGTCAGCGTCCAGGTCACGGATTTCCGGCAGTCGACCATGGAAGTCCGCATCCTCGTCAGTGCCGGGACAGCGCCGCGCGCCTTCGACCTGCGCTGCGAGGTTCGCGAGAAGCTGATGGCCTTCCTGCAGAAGAAGCATCCGCGTGCCCTCCCGCGGTTGCGTGCAGAAGCGCTATCCGAAAACAACGGCGCGCGGCCTCCGGCACTCGCCGCAGCAGAGGTCGCGACCAGGCAGTAAGGCAGGACAAAACGGCGGTCAGACGGGGAATTCGACTCTCGTCGACACGCCGAGATGCGACGTCCGCGAGATGGTGCCGAGCAGCTGCCTGGCCAACGCCTCGATGATGCGGTTGCCGAGACCGTGCCCGGCGGCAGTGCCCTCGGGCATGGCGTCGAGGCCGATGCCGTCGTCGGCAATGGTGAGGATCGCCGTCATGCCATCACGACGCTCCAGCGTCACCGAGATGCGGCCGGTGCGCCCCTCCGGAAACGCATGCTTCAGTGAGTTGGTCACGACCTCCGATACGAGCATGGAGAGCGTCGTGAGCTTGCGGATATCGAGGCTGATCGGCAGAACGCTGACGTCGCAGGCGACGCCGGAAACGCCGCTGGCTTCGATGACGTCGGAACACAGCTCCTCGAGATAGGTCCCGATCGGCAGCTCGACCTGATTGGGATCGTGCAGGCGCCGGTGGATCCGGGCCATCGTTTCGATGCGACCCCTGGCCTCGTCGATGATCGCCGGGGCGGCCGCTGGATCGGACAGGACACGCCGCCTCGACATGCCCAGCAGGCTCGCGACAAAGGCCATGTTGTTGGCGACGCGATGCTGCAGTTCCTCGAACATGGTGCGCTGCTGTTCGGCCAACGCGGTGGAGACACCCTTCTCGACCTCGAGCCGATGCAGCGCCTGGGTCATGGCATGGATCAGGGCGATGTCGACGGTCACGATGAAGACGTAAAACAGCAGTGCGAATCCGCTCTGGAAATCCAGGCCAAAGCCGTCAGGCGGGATGAACCAGTACCAAGCGGCGAGACCGCAGAGCACGGCGCACAGCGATCCGGCGCGCGTCCCGCAGACGAAGGTGGTCAGGATCACCGCCGGGAAAAAGGTCAGAAACGGGTAGCCGGGCGGCAGCGTACCTTCGAGCGCGAAGCGGGCCGCCAACGCACCAACGAAGATGGCGCAGCCAAGGGCCAGCGACGAGACCGGCCCCAGAGCCGAACGTGCTTGCGACAGGAATGGGATCAAGCGGTCGAAGGACTTCACAGTGACCTATTGGGACGATCGGTGGATGTCGGCGTGCGTTGCCGGGGGGCAGGGCGACGATACGCTGTCCTAATGCGCTTTTGCGCCAGGTCTATGTGAAATCATGCATGCGGGCGAAAAGGCGCCTGCAAACGCGCAACGCCGTATCGGACGCGCGCCGTTGTCTGTGAAGCGACATTCCGCTAGACCGCGCGCTGGACCATCGTCCCAGGAGCGCCCGCGTGGCCAACGACGTCGAAGCCAAGACCAAGAGCAAAGCGGCCAAAGACGAAGGCGGCGTCCTCGAGACGATCAAGGTGGTCGTCCAGGCGCTGCTGATCGCGCTGGTGATCCGGACCTTGCTGTTCCAGCCCTTCAACATCCCCTCGGGATCGCTGATCCCGACGCTGCTGATCGGCGACTATCTGTTCGTCTCGAAATACACCTATGGCTATTCCAAGCACTCGATACCGCTGAGCCCGCCGCTGTTCTCAGGAAGAGTCTGGGCCGCCGAGCCAAAGCGCGGCGACATCGCCGTGTTCAAGCTTCCGACCGACAACTCGACCGATTACATCAAGCGCGTCATCGGCCTGCCGGGCGAGCGCATCCAGATGATCGACGGCATCCTGCACATCAACAACGTCCCGGTGAAGCGCGAGCGCATCGCCGACTTCGTCACCACCGACAACTGGGGCCGCAGCACGCCCGCGATCCAGTATCGCGAGACCCTGCCCAACGGCGTGTCCCACCAGATCATCGAGCGCGAGGGTGACACCGGCAGCTTCGACAACACGCCGGTCTACGTCGTGCCGCCCGGTCATTTCTTCATGATGGGCGACAACCGCGACAATTCGCTCGATTCGCGCGACCGCAGCGTCGGCTTCGTGCCGTTCGAGAATTTCGTCGGCCGCGCCGAGATCATCTTCTTCTCGATCGAGGACGGCGCCTCGGCCTGGAAGATCTGGGAATGGCCCTGGACGGTTCGCTGGGACCGCCTGTTCAGCGGCATCAAGTGAGCAAGGCAGGCGACACCGGGCGCAAGGCCCCGGACACCGTCCGCCTGCAAGAGACGCTCGGGCATGTCTTCGCCGATCAGCGGCTGCTGACCACCGCCCTGACCCATATGAGCGCGGAGGGTCCGCGGCTGGAGAGCTATCAGCGGCTGGAGTTCCTCGGCGACCGCGTGCTCGGCCTGAGCGTCGCCGACATGCTGTTTGCGCGCTACCCTCAGGCGGAGGAAGGCGACATGTCGCGACGCCTGGCCGACCTCGTCCGCAAGGAGACCTGTGCCGACGTCGCGCTCGCCTGGAATCTGGGCGCGTTCATGCGGCTGGGCGACGGCGAAATCCTCGCCGGCGCGCGCAAGAACAAGGCGATCCTGGCCGATGCCTGCGAGGCGATCATCGGCGCGGTCTTCATCGACGGCGGCTACGAGGCGGCCCGCGGGCTGGTCGAGCGTGCCTTCGGCGAGCGGCTGCTGAAGCCCGTGCGCCCGTTGCGCGACGCCAAGACGGCGCTGCAGGAATGGGCGCAGGGCCAGGGCTACCAGACACCGACCTATACCGAGCGTGGCCGCTCGGGCCCCGATCATGCTCCGGTGTTCCGCGTCGCGGCCCGCATCAATGGGCTGACTGATGCCGAGGCGCAGGGCACCTCGAAGCGGCTGGCCGAACAGGCCGCCGCGGAAGCCTTTCTGCGGCGCGAAGGCCTGTGGAGCGAAACGATGGAGAGCGACCATGGCTGATGCAGAGACAGGCGGCGAACCCAAGCGGCCGAGCCGTTGCGGCTTCGTCGCGCTGATCGGCGCACCCAACGCCGGCAAGTCGACGCTGCT
The DNA here is from genome assembly GCF_001298265.1 of Allobosea vaviloviae. Taxonomy (GTDB): domain Bacteria; phylum Pseudomonadota; class Alphaproteobacteria; order Rhizobiales; family Beijerinckiaceae; genus Allobosea; species Allobosea vaviloviae_B. Next base: position 32,785 of record NZ_LGSZ01000020.1, read on the forward strand.
CAACCAGCTCGTCGGCGCCAAGGTCTCGATCGTCTCGCGCAAGGTGCAGACGACGCGGACGCAGGTGCGCGGCATCGCGCTGTCGGGGCCGGCGCAGGTGATCTTCGTCGATACGCCCGGCATCTTCGCGCCCAAGCGCCGGCTCGACCGCGCCATGGTGACGAGCGCCTGGGGCGGCGCCACCGATGCCGACCTGATCGGCGTGCTGATCGATGTCGAGCGCTTCGACAACGAGGAGAACACCCGCCTGCTGGAGAAGCTCGCCGAGCTGAAACAGCCGAAGTTCCTGATCCTCAACAAGATCGACATCGTCGCGAAGGAGAAGCTGCTCGAGATCACCACCAAGGTGAACCAGCAGGGCACGTTCGAGGCGACCTTCATGATCGCGGCTTTGACCGGCTACGGGGTCAAGGACATCATGACATGGCTGGAAACCCGCCTGCCCTACGGGCCCTGGCTCTATCCGGAGGACCAGATCTCGGATGCGCCGCTGCGTTTCCTCGCCGCCGAGATCACCCGCGAGAAGATCTTCGAGCGGCTGCATGACGAACTGCCCTATCGCTCGACCGTCGAGACCGAGCAGTGGCAGGAGCGGCCCGACGGCTCGGTCCGGATCGAGCAGACGATCTATGTGGAGCGTGAGGGCCAGCGCAAGATCGTGCTCGGCGAAGGCGGCCAGACGATCAAGGCGATCGGCCAGAAGGCCCGCATCGAGATCGCGGAGGCGGCCGAGGCCAAGGTCCATCTCTTCCTGTTCGTGAAGGTGCGCGAGAACTGGAGCGATGACCCAGCACGCTATCGCGAGATGGGGCTGGAGTTCCCGAAGGGGTGAGCGCGGCCACTTCGTCATGCTCGGGCTTGACCCGAGCATCTCCGGCCGATGCGAACCTTCCAGGAGATTCTCGGGTCTGCGCTTCGCTGCGCCCGAGAATGACGCCGGGCGCTTGTCATCTCTTGCACCTGGCCGCGATCCAACGCAAAGACGCCGCCGACCGATTTGCGCGCAGGAGCCAACCATGACCGACGACGAGGTTCTTTCCGAATTCCGCGAGGCCGGCGCGCTGCTCGAGGGCCATTTCATCCTGTCCTCGGGGCGTCGCAGCGCCGTCTTCCTGCAGAAGATGTTCGTCTTCCAGGACCCGGTGCGGACCGAGCGGCTGTGCAAGGCGCTCGCAGCCAAGATCGAGGCCCGGTTCGGCAAGATCGACTATGTCGTGTCGCCGGCCATCGGCGGCATCGTGCCGGGCTACGAGACCGCCCGCCATCTCAAGGCCAAGGCCGTTTTCGTCGAGCGCGAGGGCGGGACGTTCAAGCTACGCCGCGGTTTCGTACTGCCGGCGGGGGCGCGCTGCGTCATCATCGAGGACATCATCACGACGGGCCTGTCGCTGCGCGAATGCCGGGATTCGGTGATGGATGAGCCTGGAACCATCGTCGGAGCCGCCTGCCTGATCGACCGCTCGGCCGGGCGCGCCGAGCTCGGCATGGATCTGGTCAGCCTGATGGATTATGATGTCCCCGATTATGCGCCCGATGCATTGCCGCCGGAACTCGCCGCGATCCCGGCGATCAAGCCGGGCAGCCGGGGCCTGAGCGCCTGAAACCGGATGATTTGCCGACCGGGGCGAGAGGTCACTGCCGGAGGCCGCCCCTCTCTGACATTTGATTGCGAACCAACACCGTTAGACCGCGTTTCGATTGCATCGCACCTATTCGAATTGATTCATCCGGAGTGATTTCCATGGCGGCCGACCCGCGCATCGCGCTTTTCATCGATGGCGCCAATCTCTATGCAACCGCGAAGCAGCTCGGCTTCGACATGGATTATCGTCGGCTGCTGCGCGAATTCCAGGGTCGCGGCAACCTGATCCGGGCCTTCTATTTCACCACGCTGGTCGAGAGCGAGGAGTATTCCTCGATCCGGCCGCTGGTCGATTGGCTCGACTACAACGGCTACCGCGTCATCACGAAGGCCGCCAAGGAGTTCACCGACGCCACGGGCCGTCGGCGGATCAAGGGCAACATGGACATCGAGCTCGCCATCGAGATGCTCGAACTCGCGCCGCACCTCGACCAGATCTATCTGTTCTCAGGCGATGGCGATTTCCGGCCACTGGTCGAGGCCGTGCAGCGCAAGGGCGTCAAGGTCTCGGTCGTCTCCACCGTCTCGACCAGCCCGCCGATGGTCGCCGACGATCTGCGCCGGCAATGCGACGAGTTCATCGATCTGGCGCAACTGATGCAAAAGATCGGCCGCGACCCCTCCGAGCGCAATGCCCGCAGCGTCGGCGCGCCGGGCGCTCCGGGGACGCCGGGCAATCCCGGGCTGGAGCGGCGCTACGGCATCCGCCAGGGCGACGAGACGGTCGAGGGGTAAGGCGCACCGAAAGCCCCGGCCGGCTGGACGCCGCGGGTTTTCGGGCTCTACGAGGCGAATCCGAGGGGATGCGCGGGACGAAGTGGCGTCGCAGTCGACGGCTGCGTGCCGATGTCGATGTCGAAGTCGAGATGTCGAAGCAGCGCCGTCAGCCGCCGCCTCGCCCCGCGCGCGATTCTCTGGGGCCCGTCGTCATTGGGAGTCCGGCGAGGACCCGGGCCTGCCTGTTTCAGCCCGGATGACGAACGGCGCCTCCATGACGCCGGCCCGCAACGGCCGGACGCCATGAACACCGCAACCCCGCCCGGCCGCACGATGCCTCGCGACAGCCCCCTTGGTCGGGCGGAGCGAGCGCAGGATAGGGGCGGGTTCGGGGCGCGGGGATAAGATTGTCCGCGCCGTCATGCTCGGGCTTGACCCGAGCATCTCAGGACGAGAAGCCTCCGGCGCCTCACCCGGCCGGAGATTCTCGGGTCTGCGCTGCGCTCCGCCCGAGAATGACGGGCTCTTCCCCTCTTCCCTTCTCCCCTCGCGGGAGAAGGGAACGTTACTCACGCACCGCCCTTCAAGATCCTGGCCTTGTCGCGGTTCCAGTCGCGGTTCTTTTCGGTTTCGCGCTTGTCGTGGAGCTTCTTGCCGCGGCCGAGGCCGAGCTCGACCTTGGCCCTGCCCTTGTCGTTGAAATAGACCTTGAGCGGGATCACCGTGTAGCCGTCGCGCTGGATGGCGCCCATCAGCTTGTTGATCTGGCGGCGATGCAGCAGCAGCTTGCGGGGCCGCTTGACGTCATGGTTGAAGCGGTTGGCCTCGAGATATTCCGGGATATGGGCGTTGAAGAGGAAGAGTTCGGTGCCCATCGGCCCGGCATAGCTCTCGCCGATCGTGGCGCGGCCGCCGCGCAGCGACTTGATCTCGGTGCCCTGCAAGGCGATGCCGGCCTCCAGCGTCTCCATGATCTCGTAGTTGTAGCGCGCCTTGCGGTTGTCCGCGGCGAGCCTGAAGCGTTCGGGGTCGAGCTTGCTCATCACATCCTGCCCGCGGTCCGGGCTCCCTGGCGTCGACCGGGAGGCCCGAACGAACGCAGCATCCTTATCTAGGCATTCAGCAGGCCGGCGAACACCATCGCCTCGCGAATGACCTTGCCTGTCGATGCCGTCACCGGCAGCAGCGGCAGACGGACCTCCTCCTCGATGCGGCCGAGCAGGCTGAGGCCATGCTTGGCACCGGCGAGGCCGGGCTCCTTGAAGATCGCGTCATGCAGAGGCACGAGCCGGTCCTGGATCTTGAGGGCGCCCGCATAGTCGCCCTTCATCACAGCCGCCATCAGCTCCGCGCAGAGCTGCGGCGCGACATTGGCGACCACCGAGATGCAGCCATGGCCGCCCGCCGCCATATAGGCCAGCGCCGTCATGTCCTCGCCCGAGAGCTGGATGAAGTCCGCCCCCATGGCGTGGCGTTGCTGCGAGACGCGGGCGAGATTGGCCGTGGCGTCCTTGACGCCTACGATGTTCTTCAGCTCGTAGAGCCGCGCCATCGTCTCGACCGACATATCCACGACCGAGCGCGGCGGGATGTTGTAGATGATGATGGGGATGCCAATCGCGTCGTTCACCGCCTTGAAGTGCTGATACATGCCCTCCTGGGTCGGCTTGTTGTAATAGGGCGTGACGACGAGGACCGCATCGGCGCCGGCCTTCTCGGCATGAACCGCGAGTTCGATCGCCTCGGTCGTGTTGTTCGAGCCGGCACCGGCGATGACCGGCACCCTGCCCTTCGCCTCATCGATGACGATCTCGACGACGCGCTTGTGCTCGTCATGGGAGACGGTGGGGCTCTCGCCCGTGGTACCGACCGGAACGAGCCCCGACGAGCCGCTCTCGATCTGCCAGGCCACCAAGCCACGCAGAGCCGCCTCGTCGATCTTGCCGCCCTTGAAGGGTGTCACCAGTGCGGGAAGCGAACCGGTGAAAGCGGGGTGCTTGGTCATGAGAGCGGCATCCTGACACGAAACGGCCATTTGGAGGGCGTCACACATAAACCCTCCCCCGCCGCAGGCAAAGCCGGCAACCCATTAAAATCCGCGGCCTCATGGTTAAGCCTTCATAAACGCCGTTCCGCGACCATCACAGGCTGACGCACCCGACCGTGGAGCCTGCCATGGCCTTAGCCACCGCCCGCACGGGGCTGATCTGCCTCACCGCTGTGGCTCTGCTCGCGGCCATGCCTGCGGACGCCGCCGATGACGGCGCCCATCGCGCACAGCAAGCCCGCGCCGATATCGTCGATGTCGAGACCACGGCGTCGCTGCCGCCCTATCCCGGCGAGGCGTTGACGGCCGGCGCGGCCAATCCGGACAGCGTCAAGAGCGCGGTTTTGGCCTATCGCCGCGGCGCGCTCAGTGAAGGCGACGCGATCGCAGCGACGATCGACGACCGCGTCGTGCGCGCCTTGCTGGAATGGGTCGCGATCCGCTCAGGTGCCAATCTGATCCCGTTCACGCGGATCGACGCCTTCCTCAAGGCCTATCCGAACTATCCCGCGACGACGCTGTTCAGGCGCCGCGCCGAGGAGATGCTGATCGCAGAGAAGAAGAGCCCGACGGCGATCCGAGCCTTCTTCCATGGCCAACGGCCGGCGAGCCCGGCCGGGCGGATCGCGCTCGCGCTCGCCTTGAAGGCCGAGGGCAAATCCGAGGAGGCTGCGGCGCTGGCCCGGCAGAGCTGGCTCCAGGACCATCTCGGCTCAACCCTGGAAAAGGTCGCTCTCGACGCTTTCGGCGACAGGCTGACCACGGCGGACCATCGCCTGCGCGCAGAGCGCTACATCTTCCGGGGGAACGACACGGCGGCGCTGCGCAATGCTGCGCGCGTCTCGGCCGATTACGTCGTGCTGGCCCGGGCAAGGCTGGCGAGCGGCCAGGCCAAGCGGCCCATCGCCCCCGCGCTGATTGCGGCGGTGCCGGCGTCACTCAAGAGCGACCTTTCCTTTGCCTTCCTGTTGGCCCAGCAGGCCAGACGCTCCGACAAACTGCTCGAGGCCGCCCAGGCGCTGGCGAGCGTTCCGCGCGATTCCACCCTGCTCGGCGACGGCGACGAGTGGTGGACCGAGCGACGGCTGATCGCCCGCAAGCTGCTCGACACCGGCGATGCCGCCCGGGCCTATGAGGTCGCGGCCGGCCATGGCGCCGAGGATGCCGCCGAGCGCATCGACGCAGAATGGCATGCCGGCTTCATCGCGTTGCGCTTCCGCGACCAGCCCGGCATCGCGCTGGAGCATTTCCGCGAGGCCGGCGGGCATGCCGAGACGCCGATCTCGGTCGCACGCGCGGCCTATTGGCAGGGCCGTGCCAGCGAGGCGATGGGCAAGGCGGAGGATGCCAGGGCGGCCTATGAGCGCGCGGCCGAGCATCCGATCGCCTATTACGGCCAACTCGCCCGCGCGCGGCTCGGCCTGCCGGATCTGCCGTTGCGGCGTTCGGCATCCGCCTCGCTGATGCATCTGCCCGGCCATCAGGGCGTGCGCCTGCTCTACCGCATCGGCGAGCGCGATCTCGCCGTGCAGCTGCTGATCGACCTTGCCCAGCGGCTCCACACGACGCCGGCGCTGGAAGCGCTCGCCGCCATCGCCCAGCGCGAAGGCGACACGCGCGCCTTGCTGGCTTTAGGGAAAACGGCGCTGCAGCGCGGCTTCCCGCTCGACACGGCCGCTTTCCCGATCTCGGGCGTGCCGGAGTTCTCCGTGCTGGGCGACCCGATGGAGCGGGCCATCGTCCATGCGATCGCCCGCCAGGAAAGCGCCTTCGATCCGACTGCGATCTCGCATGCCGGCGCACGCGGGCTGATGCAGATGATGCCGGCGACCGCCCGCGAGACGGCGCGGCGTGCGAACCTGCCCTTCGACTGGCCGAGGCTCGGGCGCGACGCGCTCTATTCGGCACAGATGGGCGCGGCCCATCTCAACGACCTGCTGAAGGAGTGGCGCGGCTCCTACATCCTGACCTTCGCCGCCTACAACGCCGGCTCCGGCAATGTGAAGAAGTGGATCGAGGCCTATGGCGACCCGCGCAAGCCCGAGGTCGACGCCGTGGACTGGGTCGAGCGCATCCCGTTCTACGAGACGCGCAACTATGTGCAGCGGGTGATGGAGAACCTGCAGGTCTACCGCCAGCGCCTGAACCAGCGCACCGCCTATCTGATCGACCACGACTTGAAGCGCGGCGGCCGGCGGGATTAGGGTCGGGCTCTGCTTTCGTTACCAACCTCAGCGCCGGTCATCCCGGGCGACCGCAGGGAGACCCGGGATCCATGCCTGAACCTCTCGAAAACAGCGTTCCGGAATGGATCCCGGGTCTGCGCTGCGCTCCGCCCGGGATGACGGCGCGGGAGGACGGAAGGCTGCATTCGTGACGTCCGACGCCGGCTTCACCTCCCTCTGCATCAGCGCCCGCGACGGGCTGCGGCTGCATGCGCGCGACTACGGTCCGCTGGCCGCTCCCGCGCTGCCGGTGGTCTGCCTGCCCGGTTTTGCCCGGACCTCCGCCGATTTCCACGAGCTGGCGCTGGCACTCTCGCAGGACGAGGCCAAGCCGAGACGCGTACTGGCGCTGGACTATCGCGGCCGCGGCCTGTCGGGCTTCGACAAGGACTGGAAGAACTACGACATCCGCATCGAGCTCGACGATCTGATGCAGGTGCTGGTCGCGGCCGGCATCGAGGCGGCAGTGTTCGTGGGCACCTCGCGCGGCGGCTTGCTGACCATGGCGCTGGGCGCTGCCCGGCCGGGCACGATCGCGGGCGTCGTGCTGAACGATATCGGGCCGATCATCGACGCGCGCGGCCTGCTGCGGGTGCGGGGCTATGTCGGCAAGCTGCCGCTGCCGCGCAGCTTCGCGGAAGGGGCAGAGATCCTGAAACGGCTGTCCGACCAGCAGTTCCCCATCCTCGGCGACGCGGAATGGGAGATCATGGCGCGCCGCACCTGGACGGACCGCGACGGCGCGTTGAAGCCGGACTACGACACCAACCTGATGAAGGTGCTGGAAGAACTCGATTTGGAGGCGCCGCTGCCGGTGCTGTGGAGCTATTTCGACGGGCTGAGGGCGGTGCCTATACTGGCGATCCGCGGCGCGAATTCCGACATGTTGGCCGACAAGACACTCGCCGAGATGGCCGAGCGGCACCCCGATTGCGAAACCTTCGTCGCCCCGGGACAGGGCCATGCGCCGATGCTGGGAACGAAGGACATGGTGCGGCGGATCGGAAAGCTGATCGCCCGTGCCGAGCGCAAAGCCTTCTGAGTCATCGCCGCCTGAGTAGTCTCAGCCCGCCGGCTTGGTCTCAGGCGTGCCATCGGCCGTGTCGAGCGCGACCACATTGTCCTGACCGGCTAAGCCGTCATCGCGCGAGGTCTCGACGAGTCCGGCCTTTGCCCGCATCGCGAATTCGGTCTGGCCACCTGCGGCAAGCGTCCTGGCCTGCCCGACCCAGTCCTCCCGCTCGATACGACCGGGAAAGGCGAGATAGCTCCCGACCCATTCGATGTTGCCGGGCGTCCATCCCGCCATCTGCTCGAAATGCCAGATGCCCAGCCCGTGCAACCGGGCCTCGTTCTGGCGACCGACGCCCTTGATCAGCTTGAGGTCGTCGGGCTTGTCCTGCCGGGCAGAAACCAGACCGGCGGGACGCTGGCCGGGGATATCGGCTTCGCCCTCCACCGGCGGCATCGCCGCGATGGGCGCTGCCGCAGCCTCGGAGTCGATCGCAGCCGAGGCGCGCATGCCGCGCAGAAGGCTGCCCAGAATACAGCCCGCGACATAGACGCCTGTGAACAACAGCGCCGATTCGACCCAGGCCGCGAGCTCGCCATTGAGCAGCTGGAGCCATGTCAGCGCGGCGCCCAGGCCCCAGATGGCTGCAAACCAGCCCGCGGTGCCGCCCGCGAGCCTGAGATTGCCGCCGTCACGGCCAATCCAACCCATGACGAGGCCGAGCACGAAAGCCGCAGCGAGGAACCAGGCGAACTGGCTTGCGAGATACAGCATGTCCGTCTCCCCTACCTTGCCACGGTGAACTGGACGCGCCGGTTCATTGGCTTCGCCTCCGGGGAGCCATGTGGCACCAGCGGCCGTTCGACGCCGAAGCCGCGCGTCTCGAGCCGGGCCGGATCGATGCCGCGCCGGACCAGTTCGTCGCGCACGCGCAAGGCGCGGCGGGCGGAGAGGTCGAGATTGTTGAAGCCACCGCGTTCGCCGTCGCTGTTGGCATGGCCCTCGATCGTGATGCGCGCGTCGGGACATTGCTTGAGAATGGCCGACGCCTCGCCGATCACCCGCTCCGTCGCCGGGTCGAGCGTGACGACGGTCGTCCCCTGCGCGAACAGCACGGTGTTGCGCTTGGTCAGCGCGTCGAGATCGTTCTGGCAGGTTGCCGGCGGATCGACGACGCAGCCGGTCTGGCGCAGCCCAATCGCCGCATCGGCGCGATAGCCCGACGGCAGGCCCGACGACGCGCTGGTCTCGACCTCGCTGCGGATCAGTTCGCGGCAGGTCAGGCCCCGGAGGGTGACGAGGCCTTCCGCAACCGAGGCGGTGCCGAAATCGAGGCGCAGCAGATTGGTCGCCGCCATCCGTGCGGCTGCAGCAAAGCCTGCGGGAGCGCCGGGAACCATCTGCGTCTCGTCGGCGACCTTGCCTTTGAGGGGGGAGGCTTCCACGAGCGCGAGCAGCGCCTCGCGGATTTGCGCGTCGGGGATGGAGCCGGTCAAGGTGATGCCGGTCCGGTCGGCGGCGAGAGACAGGACATAGGGCCGAAGTGCGACCACGGCCGCCCCGTCGCCACGGAAGGTCAGTCCGGCCGGCAGCGGCTGGCGGCGCAGGGCGGCATCGAGATCGCGCCAGGCCTGGCCGTCGCCGACCTCGCCGGACAGCGCGAGTTCGGTCCCCATAAGCGTGACCGAGCCCCGCTTCAGCTTGCCGAGCAGTTCGAGCGCAAAGCCTGTCGCCTCGCCGTAGTCCGGCTCGGCGCGCAGATCAGACTTCAGGTTCATTTCGTCGGTCACGGCGCCTGATGGGACGAGACGACGCGCCTGCTCCAGGAGCGCTGCGCGGGCGGGCTCGTCGCGAACCATCCCCTTGAGCGTCAGTCCGTCCTCCCCGATCGCCGCACTCCAGGCCAGGGACGCGGCGGGCGGTGGCGGCGGTGGTGGTGGTGGTGGCGCGGGAGGCTGCGGCACGCTTGCGTCGACAGGCGGTGCGGGCGGCGGGGCGACCACGGGAAGTTCGGACGGCAGGAAGCGCGGCTCGGGGACGTCCGGCAGCGGCGGCATCAGGCTTTCGACCGGCGGCGGAGGCGGCGGAGGCTCCGGCGGGCAGGCTATCGACGCCTGGGCAACCGAGTCAGGACCATCTCCCTGCGCGATCTGCAGCCGCAGAGCCTGACAGGCCTGGAAAGTGGCTGGGCCCTCGCCCGTGAGCGCATAGGCGTCACCCGTCAGATCCGCACGGCCCTGCCGCAGACGGGCGAGATCGGCGATGGCGCGCGTGACCTTCTCAAGAAAAGCCGCCGGCGCACCCGCGGCCGGTTTCAGAGCGTCCTCGATGCTGATCGGACCGGGAAAGGCGCGCCGGAGCAAAGCGAGGACCTGCTGGCGTGCGGCCTCGGACGGATAGAATCCATTCAAGCGGAGCAGGTCCGCCGTCGGATGATCGATGCTCAGGCGATAGGGCGTCACCACCGGGGGCTCGAGGGCGCAAGGCACAGCCTGGAAGCCGTCGCGCGCGAGCGCTGTCATGGCGGCCCGCAAGGCGACGAAATCATCGGGCGTGGAGGCCGTGCCTTCGATACAGAAGCGTGCGTCATCGACGGCAATCTTGCCGCTGGACAGTCTGGGCAGCAGTGCGAGAGCCTCCTGCGTCATCGCCTGGAAACCCGAAGGCGCGCCAAAGGCCAGGCGCTGGCGATCATCGACGCGAACGCCCGGAAGGGCTTTGCCGGCCGCCGCGACATTGGCGATGGCACTGGCTTCGTCCGGCACGAAACCGCTCAGGGCGACGAGATTGTCCTCGCGGCTCGCCTGCCAGCTATAGGGGCGCTGGGCGACCACCTGCGACAGACCGCCGAGCGCCCGGCGGATGCCGAACTCGGAGCGCAGCCGCGCAATGGCCCGCGCCGCGCCGTCGGCCGAGAGTGACTCGCCTGATATCGTGACGTCGCGCCCATCGACCCGAGCTGCGATCGGACGCGCGCCAGGGGCCTCGCCGGCCACTGAGGCCGCGGCTGCGACGGCACGGCGCCCGACATCTCGCTCGATCGCCTCGCCCAGGAACAGGTTACCGGCGCCCCAGAGCAGCGCCAGCGGCACCAGCCCCCAAAGCCAACGTCCCGGCTGCGACATGCCGACTCCCTTCCAAGGCCCGACCGGCTCGTCCCTCGCGGGCGCCGTTACAGCTTCGCCCGAAACCAAAAAGTAATGCGGTTTCAGGCCCTTCAACGCTGCCGTTCATGAATGCGCACAATTCGCTGCCAGCGGCTCCCCAAGGCGAGGCGCACCATTGCGATATGTGTCGGAAACAAGACGGCGCCATCTAAAAGGCGCTTCGCAGGCCGGCTGTCAACTGGCACGGCCTTCCCCGCCGCGCAGATCACGGGCCTTTCACCACGCAACGTCCGCCCGCCGCCCATTCGATCCGCGCCGACGTTGTCACCTGCACGCAGAGGCAGTCCACACAAGCAAAAAGCCCCGGGTTTCCCCGGGGCTTTCCGATCAAATCGCTTGAAGGCGATCAGAAGTCGCGCTGGATGCGCAGACGGCCAGCAATGGCGTCGTCCGACTTGACCAGGCGGCCACCGGCGGCCAGACCCAGGCGAGCGCCAGCGTTGTTGGCCTGCAGAACGGCCTGCTTCAGCTCGGTGCGGGTGTAGACAACCTCAACACCGATATCGAGACCCGAAACCGGCGACCAGATCAGGTTACCAGCAACGATCAGCTCCTTGGGATCGAGCGGACGCGCAACCACACCGGGAACAGCCTGAGCAGCCAGCGTGTAGCCGAGGCTCAGCTCAGAGTACGAACCGTAGATCTCGGTGCGCAGCTGCGGGGTCCAGAAGTGCTTCAGGGCCGCAACGATCGACCAGCCGGTCGCCGACTTGGTGTTGCCGAGCGCGTTCACGCCGTAGTCGGCAACGGCGAGCTGGCTGCCAGCAACCGAGGTCGTCTGACGACCGGCGCCGAACTGACCACCCCAGCCGAGATAGCCGAGAGCGCCGTCAGCATAGGCAGCCTGCAGGAACAGCTGATCGCCAGCCGCAAGCATCGGCAGGTTGATCTTCACGCCACCCTGGATCGCGAAACCGGTCTCATCCTTCGAACGATTGAAGAGCGGGCCGGTGTTGGAGATGTTGCGCTGGGTGAGAGCACCCGACAGCTGGGCCGAACCCCAACCCTGATCGACGCGGAGCGAAGCGACGACATCCGGGAAGTCCTGACCGAGGGTCGTGGAAACCGCAGCCGGGCTGACAACGCCGTTTTCACGGGTGCCGGTGCCGGTGTTGCGATCTTCGAGCGAGACCGTGGCCGAGAAGCCCGAACCGAAGGTGGCGGTATAGGCCAGCAGGTTCAGACGGGCGTCAGCCGTACGCACGGTCGAGTAGCCGAAGTCGTTGGCGTAGAAGTCGAAGAACGACTGCGCGCGACCAGCGGTGATCGGGCCGAACTGGATAAAGGCCAGGTCGAGGTTCGAGGCGGTGCCGGAAGCCAGATTACGACCGGTGCCCGGAGCGATGATGCCCTGGTTGCCGTTGGTCGTGCCGGAGTAGAAGCCCGACGAAACGGTCAGCTCGTAGCGGAAGAAGGTACGCAGCGTGCCGTAGGCGGTCGCGGTGCGGGCGTCGACGTTCAAGCGACCACGCGAGCGGGTGCCGTAAGCGTCCTGGCCTTCGCCGTAACGGGTGCCGACAGTGTACTCGGCGCGAACACGGCCACCAACGCGGAGGCAGGTGTCGGTGCCGGGGATGTAGAAGAAGCCAGCGCCGTAAGCAGAGCAGACGCGGACGTATTCAACGGGGGCTGCCTTCCGCGAGGGAAGATCGGCAGCGTGAGCCCCGGCGACCGCGGCGATGCCGGCGGCGGAACCGAGGAGGAGGCTCTTAACGAGCTTCATTGGTAACCTCCAAATGAGTTTCGAGACCCTCGGGTTTCGGCCTGTTCTGCTGGTGATTGGCCCCAGGAGACCCAACCACCGAACCTGCCTATTCCCGGCCTTTCGCCCGCGTCCCTGACCATTCAGAGGCGAAGACGAAAAACAGCGACCGGGAACGTCCCGACGCAGGACAACCATTACGAATGCCGGGGTGCCGATCAACCTTCATCACGCTGCGAACGGCCCCTGGGGGGTGCTTTGGACCCTGGTGTTGCAGGCAAGTCACGCTTTGACCGCCGAAATTTACGGACCGTTAACCGCGTGACGTCCGACAGCCTTGTTTCGAGCCGTTCCAGAGCAGAATCGAGAGGTGCGGCTGTTCGGTCGGCGCCAACACGGCCGGATTTGATTCTCGGGCGATCGGCGCAGCCGCTCAGTATTCCCACTCTGCGCCGACACCGACCGAGGCGCTGCCATCGGCGCCGGTCTCGGCCTGGACCTTGACCCGGCGCGTCACGTCGATGTTGACGGAGACGCCGCTGTCCTCCGGCCTGGCGCCGGCCTTGATGCCGACCGAGACGTTGTCGCCGATATAGCGCGACACCCCGACGGTCGGGCCACCGGCGCCGACCTGGATGTCGAGATTGTCGACGCCGAGCGATTTGCGCAGGCGCTCGAACGAATCGTCGCCGCCCCCGCCGGCGAATTGCGCCGCCGTCTGCGCCAGTTGCAGCGCCTGGAAGGGCGACAGCGAACCCGAAGCCCGCGCGAAGAGCAGGCGCGAGAGCACCTCGTCCTGCGGCAGATCGGGATTCGAGGTGAAGGCGAAGGACGGCTGGTCGGCCGGGCCGGTGACGATGACGCGCGCCGTGACATCCGATGCGCGGGTCTCGGCGACGAAATCCAGTTCCGGGATCGTGCCGCCGGTGAAGGTCAGGCGGCCGCGGCTGAAGTCGAGACGCTGGCTCAGCACGCTGAGCCGGCCGCGCCGCAGCTCGAAGCCGCCATTGAGCGCCGGGGCCGCCAGGGTTCCGGCGACCCGCAGCTCGCCGCCGAGTTCGGCGTCGATGCCCCGGCCGCGGACGAAGACCCGATTCGGGGCGGAGACCGTGAGCGCGAGCACCGCATCGAAGACCGGCGCCGGGCGGCCACCGCGCGTCGCTTGGCGCGCCTGCCGCTTTTGCGCCGCGAGGCGGGCTGCGGCCGTGCCTGTCGGCCTGATATGCTTGATGCCGTCGACCGGACGCAACGAGGCCGGCAGGCGGTCGGGCACCGCGACATCGAGCGAGAGCACATCGACGCGCCCGCTCAGGCGCGGGCGCTGCGACAGCGGCCCCGAGATCTCCAAGCCGAGATTGGCGACGGCGGTGACGATGCCGCTCGACAGCAATTGCGCGCGGTTGCCGGTGATGCGGATCGCGCCCGGGAAGCCGGCGGCCGGATCGAGCGAGAGCCGCCCGCTCGCGGAGAGGGTTCCGCCATTGGGCGTCTGGGCGCTGGCGCGCTCGATCACGAGGTTCTCGCCTGTGGCCGCGACGCGCGCCTCGACGGCGGTGAGGCGGACACCCTGGAGCGCGTCGGTGAAGCTGCCGCCGGAGAGGGTGGCCGATCCGCTGAGGCGCGGCGTTGCGAGCGCGCCGGCAGCGCGCATGTCGAGCGCGACCGCGCCAGTGACCCGCCTGCCCTGCGCACCGATCAGCGGATTGACCAGGCCGGCGTCGAGCCGCCCCTGAGCAGCCAGGTCGAGTGCGCCCGCCGCGTCGAGCGGCGCGGTGCCGCGAATGGTCAGGCTGGCGCCACGGCCGGCGCTCACGGTGGCGTTGACGCTGGTCTCGTCGCCCTTGAAGGCGCCCTCGCCTGCGATCTCGATCGGCGGCAGGCCGGCCTGGCGGGTCTCCGGCGTCACCAGGCGGGCGATGCGGAGGTTCCAGGGGCCCGTCAGCGCGTCCGGCGTGCCTGTTACTTTCGCCTGCGCGTTCAGCGTTCCCGCGAGGTCGAGCCCCGGCGCGACGATGCGGGCGGCCGAGAGCGGAATGTCGCGGGCCGTCAGGTTGAGGTCCAGCGTCTCGCCGGCACGGCCGTCCAGCGTCAGCCGGCCATTGTCGATCGCAACGGCCAGACCGGCGATCTCGATGCCGGCGGCGGGAAAGGCGAAGGTCGCGGGATTGGCGAGCGCGATGCGGCGGCCGTCGCGGCGGGCCTCGAAGGCGGCGAGTTCGAGCTTCAGCGGCTCGCCCGGCACGAGCCGGCCGGCACCGTTGAGGGCAAAGCCGCGCGCAGCGGCGCTCAGCGTGAAGGCGCTGGCCTCGGGGGCGCCTTTCGAATCGAAGCGGATCGCGCTGATCGCCTCGCCCGCCACGGATGCGCGGTCGATGGCGAGGGCGGCGTCGAGGCTCGGCCTTCCATAGATGTCGGTCGCGTCGGCCTTGGCGTCGAGCTTGTCGATCGAGATGGAAGGGCCTGCGAGTTTGCTGCCCTTGGCCGTCAGACCGAGGTTCTGCCGGCCTTCGACGACGGCAAGGGTGATGTCGGCATCGAGCTGGCCGCCGAGCTTGGTCAGCGCCAGCGCCGAGAGATCGTCGAGATTGCGGGCCGCCAGGGTCAGCCGGCCGGCGGCGCGGCTGGCGGGGTCGAGCGTCAGCGCGCCGTTCAGCCGGACCGAGCCGATGGCGAGTTCGAGAGCGGACAGGTTCCAGCCGTCGCCGGGGGCGCGCGCAAGCGCTATCGTCCCGGTGGCAGGCTTCGAATCGATCTCGCCATTCAGTGTCAGGCGGGAGTCGAGCGCGCCCTGGAGGTCGCGAATGACGGCGTCGATGGCGAGGCGCGGGATCGGGCGGGCGAGCGCGGTGGCATTGGCGATCGCGATACGCGCGGTGGCGTCGAGCTTGTCTCGGGGGCCTGTGATCTGCGCCGTGACATCGCCACGGCCCGACAAACGCGGGTCGGCGCGCTTCAGATCCGGCAAGGCGAGTGCGAGCTTGAGATCGGAGGCCTGGCGGCCGATACCGCCATCAGCGGTGACGGTGGCGTGCTGGCCGGCCACACGCAGGCCGGCCACGCTGAGGTCTCCCGCGAGGGACCGGACCTGCCCGGCGAGGGTGAGGTTGCCGGCGAGCAGGCGGTCCAGCACGGCATCGCCGGTGGCGAGCCTGTCGCCGCGTCCCGTCAGCGTCGCGCCGTAATCGGCGAGGCGCGGCGTCGCATCGATCTGCGCGCCGATCTCGGCGCGACCGCCGAGCGGGCGCCCGGCCAGGCCGCTGAGGCGGGCCAGATCCGGCAGCACGGCCTGGAGGCGGCCCAGCACGCGGGCGTTGCCGGCCTTGCCCTTATAGTCCAGTTCGACGCCGGACATGGCCAGCCGCAGCGTCTCGAAATCGGCGGTGCCGTCATCCTGGCCGATGCCGCGCAGGGAGAAGCTGACGCGCTCGCCGACGGCGCGGGCGAGCGCGCGGTCGGTCAGCGCGATGCCGGAGGCCTCGCCATCGGCCGTCAGGGTGATGCGGGTGCCGGGCTCGCCGATGATGCCGGTCGGCGTGGCGTTGAAGGTCATCCCGAGCCTGGCGAAGCGGCCGCTCGGCAGCCTGGCATCCTGCGCGTCGAGCGTCGCAACGACGGTCGGACCCGCCACCGGGCCTTTTAGGGTCGCCTCGAAAGCGAGCTTGCCGATCTCGGTGCCCGACGCGACGGTCTTGCCCTCGGCATTGGGGCGCGCAGCGGCTGTGACGCGCAAATCGAGTTGCTTGTCGGCGGTGTAGCGCCCGAGCACGTCGAGCCGTGCCAGCGCCGAGACCAGCGCCATGTTGCGGATGTCGATGTCGCCGCCATCGGCGAAGCCGACCGAGCCGTCCAGCCGGGTCGAGCCGGCGAAGACCGGCGCGACGGGCGCCGGCATCAATCCCTCGATGCGGGCATCGAGCGCGAGATTGAGCTGGCGCTCGGTGCCGCTGCGGTCGAGGCGGGCATCGCCGCGCGCGCCGATGGTGGGGCCGGCGTTGAAGATCAGGGTCGAGCCGAAGGAATCGAGCGGTCCGTCGCCGCCGAGATCGAGCGTGACCGGCGGTTCACCGGGCAAGCCGACGACCTTGGAGATCAGGCCGCCGGCCGGTTCGTCGAGCTTGACCGCGAGCTGCAGCCGCGTCGTGTCGGGCACGAAGGCGATGTTGACGTCGAACTGGCCCGGCGAATCGAGCCGGCGCGCAGCCAGTTTCAAGTCGAGGCCCTCGCTGGGCGGCCCCAGCGATGCCGAGCCGGTGGCGCCCAGGCGCACGGGCACGCCGAGCACGGGCTCGCCCAGCACGAGTTCATTGAGCTGGAAGGCACGGACGATCACTTTCAGCGGCAGTTCGGGCAGGATCGGCTCGTTGCTCGGCGGCGCGGCGCCGGCAGGCGGCGGCGCCTGACGACGAAGCACTTCCAGCTTGCCGATTTCGAGACGGTCGATGTCGAGCCGGCGCAACAGGAGCGCGCTGCGCGTCCAGATCAGGCGGGCGCGATCGAGCCTGAGCCAGGGGCCGTCACGGTCCGACAGGACGATGTCGCGGATCTCGACATCCGACGAGAGCGCGCCGTTGACCTCCCCGATCGAGACCTGGCTGGTGTCGCTCGACAGGGCCTTGGAGATCAGGTCGGCGACGACGCCGCGATCGGTCTGGGCGTTCTGGGCGAAGCCGCCGAAGGGCGCGAGGGCGAGGAAGCCGGCGATGAGCAGCGTCGCGACGAGCGCGAGGCGCGGCAGGTTGAAGCGCGGGAGAGCAAAACGATACCGCATCAGAAGGCCTGCCCGATGCTGACATAGAGCGCGACCGGCTTGTCGCCCTTGCGCGGATTGAGCGGGGCGGCGACGTCGACCCTGATCGGGCCGATCGCCGTGTAGTAGCGCAGGCCAAGACCCGCTGCCATTTGCAGCCGCTGCTTGAAGTCCGGCAGGCTGCCCTCGAACGCCGTGCCGGCGTCGAAGAAGGGCACGAGGCCGATGGTGTCGGTGACCTTGATGCGGGCCTCGACCGAGCCCTCGAACAGGCTGCGTCCGCCGGTCAGCCGGCCGAGCGGGCCCAGCGGTGAGAGCGTGCGGTAGGCATAGCCGCGCACCGAGCCGCCGCCGCCGGCATAGAAGCGCCGGGTCGATGGCACCTCGTCGAGATCGGCCCCGGAAATCGAGCCCAGCCCGACGCGCCCGGCCAGGACATAGCGCGCGTCCTCGTCGAGCGCGTAATAGGCCGAGAACGCGGCCTTGCTCTGGACGAGCCCGACGGTGGAACCGAGGAAGGTCGGATAAGGCGTGACCGAAGCGCTGGCGCGGAAGCCCCGCGTCGCGTCGAGCAGGCTGTCGGTGGAGTCGTATTTCACCGAGAGCGGGACGCCGACGAGGGTGTAGTCGACCTGTCCGAGCACGTCGCTGGTCTGGCCCTTCTCGACCTCGAGGCCGGCCGAGATCGAGAATGTATCGCTGAAGCGCCGCTGAATCGCGGTGGTGACGTTGCCATAGCGGGCGGTGTAGCCGCCATAGCGGTTGGTGCCGACGCGCTGGCGCGTGGCGACGCCGTCCAGCAGCCAGTCGTAGCGGCTGCCGCCGAGCGCTGGCTTCAGGAAGCTGAAGGAAAAGCGGCCACCGAGATCCGAACGCTCGAAATCGCCGATGTCCTTGATCTTGGTGCCGTCGATGCGCGGCGCCAGGAAGATATCGCCTTCGAGGCGCAGGCGTTCAGCCCCGCCGAACAGATTGCGATGCTCCCAATAGGTCTTCACCGCAGGCCCATCGATGGTCGAGTAGCGCGCCGAGAAGCCGATCAGGCGCTTGGGTCGCTCGGTCACCTCGACGAAGATCGGCAGGTTGCCGGCGGCGTCGAGCTTGTCGTCCTCGCGAATGCGCACCGAGGCGATGGCGGGGATCGTCGCGATCGATTTGCGGGTGTCGGTCAGCGCCTTTGGCGAATAGGGGTCGCCCGGTTCGAGATAGATGAAGGAGCGCACGACGGCCGGCGGGATGTCGGCGGTGTCGCCGATGCTGATGTCGCCGAAGCCCGCCACCGGGCCGGGCTCGACGACATAGGTCACGTCCATGATCCGCGCCGCGTGGTCCACGACGGGGCGCAACTCGACGACCTTCGCGAGCGGGCGTGACTGGGCGCGCAGGTTGTCGACGAGTGCAGCCTGCGCCGCCCGCAACGCCGAGGCCGTCGCGGGGTCGCCTGGTTTCAAGCGCGTGACCTTTTCGGGGTTCGCGATGGCGGGCGCGCCGGTAATGCCGCGCTCGCTGACGGCGACGTTACGAAGGCCGAAGACCGGCCCAGGGGCGACGCGAACGGCAATCGGCACGGCATCGCGATTGCGATGGGCTTCGAGCGCGCGGATCAGCGACGCATCGGGCTCGGCGCCGACCTTCAGCGTCGCGCCATCGACGACGATCGCGACCTCGGCGTTGAAATAGCCTTGCGACCAGAGCGCATCGACGAGCGGGTTGAGATCGACAGCCATGCGGCGTGCCAGCGTCTCGCCATCGGGCGGCGCGTCCTGGCGCAGGCGATAAAGCAGGGACGCGTCCTGCAGCGTTCGCGTCAACGCCTTTGCGTCATCCGCCTGGCCGAGGTCGAATTCGAGGCGATAGGGCAGCGCCGCCGCACTGGCGGCCGGCGGTTCGTCCTTCTTGGTGAACAGCCCGAAGACATCCAGCGAGGACAGATCGAAGGCGTGCGCAGGCCGCGCCTGCATGCCCAGGAGCGTGGCGAGCGCATAACCGCTCAGCGCAGCAGCGCCGCTCGCCCTCCGACAAAACCGCATCCGACCTCCAAGCAACCCCCCACACCGCAACAACGCCGTCTCGCCGATGTTCCCCGCCCTACCCTACCAAGACGTGCCGCGCTGGGGCAAACCCGACGAATTTGACCGGCTTGGCTAACGAAGTGTTAGCGATACCGAACCGAGCGGGCTGAGCTTCGTCACGATCTCGCCCTTGCCCGGCGAGAGCACGCCGCCGCAGAGGCTGCCCGTGGTGACGATCTGGCCGGCGCGAAGGCCGCCCATCAGCTCGTTCTTGCGATTCGCCCAGGCAAGGAAGGGCGTCATCGGATCGCCGTTGCCGTGCACCGCCGGCTGATCGTAGATGGTGACGCCGTTGAGCGATATGAAACAGCCGAGCCCGGTGAGATCGTCCAGCACCTTCATGTCGAGTTCCTGGCCGAGATAGTAGCCGCCATGGCCGAGCGCGTCGGCGAGCCACAAGGCGAAGGGCACGCCCTGCCAGTTGGCCAGCCGGCTCTCGACGATCTCGATGCCGAGATAGGCCTTGTCGCAATGAGCCAGCAGCTCGGCCCGCGAATAGGGCTGGTTGGGACGCATCGGCACGTCCTTGGCCAGTCGCAGCGCGATCTCGATCTCGACGCGCAGCTCGGCGCCGATCGCGCCGTCATAGACATCGCCCGGCGCCAGCCAGGGCCCCGGCATCAGGCCTGCGACCGGCGTTCCGTCCTCGGCGATGGCGACCTTCCAGCCGGCCTGCGCATGGCCGAGCGTCTTGGCGATGTCGGCCTGGATCGCCAGCCCATCGAGGAAAGAGCCCGGCACCGGCTGCTCGGCCATCTCGATCAGGCTCTTGTCGCGGCGGGTTGCGACCAGCGCATCGCGCAGGGTCTCGTGGGTGGTCGGCATGGCGTCTCGTCCCTGTCCTCGTCATCCCGGCCTGGCCGGTGTTCGCCGCGCACCCTGCACGAGCCGCGCCCGCGAGGCCACCCCCCCGCCGCGGCGATGGCGAGCCACGGCCCGACGGAACCGCTTCGGCGCAGCGGGGTTGTTCTCCCCATCAGCCAATGTTCCGAAAAGGCAGCACGCCGCGATGAAACGGCTTCTCCCGATCATGACGGCCACCCTGCTCTGGGCGATGGGCGCCGTCGCCCAAACCCCGATGCCGCCGCAGGATTTCGTGCACAAAGCGACGGTCTCGACCATGTTTGCGGTCGAATCGGCGACGCTGGCGCTGCACAAGACGGTCTCGCCCGAGATCAAGAGTTTCGCCCACCGCCTCGCCAACGATCGCGGGACCACCGGCAGCAGCCTGCGGCAGATCATCGCCAAGCGCTCGGACATCGCGCTGCCGGAGCGCCCCGACGGCCCGCAGCTCGATCTGCTGCGCGATCTTGCCGACTTGCAGGGCCCGGAGTTCGACCGCGCCTATGTGCTCGCCCAGCGCGCCGCGCAGGAGGAGAGCCTCGCGGTGGTATCAGCCTATGCCGAGACCGGGTCCGACCCCGAACTCAAGGCCTTCGCCGAGAAGACGCTGCCGATCCTGCAGAAGCTGGACGCCGAGGCGAAGGCGCTGCCCAAGCCTGAATAGTCGCAGCCGGTCTCACGGCCCCTCCTCTGCGTCTGCTTGACAGCCGGGCGCCGCTCCCCTCCGCTCAGCGTCAAAAGAACGCTCAGGGGGGGAAGGGAGGACAATGCTCACCTTGCGGCAGATCGAGGTGATCCGCGCCATCATGATCACCGGCACGATCAGCGGTGCGGCCAAGCTGCTCGCGGTCTCGGCGCCGGGCATCAGCCGGCTGATGAAGCATACCGAGAAGACGCTGCGGCTGAAGCTGTTTGAGCGGCGGCACGGCCGCTATGTGCCGACGCCGGAAGCCAACGACATCTTCGAGCAGATCAACGGCGTCTACAAGAAGGTCGACGACCTCCACTACACGCTGGCGCGGATCGAGCGCGGCGGCGGCATCGAACTGCGCATCGGTTCGGTGCCGAGCATCTGTCATGTCATGGTACCGCGCGCGATCGAAAGGCTGAAGCGCAAGCACCCCGATCTCAGGCTCGACATCAACATCCTCAAGATCGAGGAGGCGATCGACTATCTCCTGCTCGGCAAGGGCGAGATCGCGGCGATGAGCTACAAGCTCGACCATCCCGGCATCGATTTCGTGCCGCTGTCGATGGGCGAACTTCGCTGCATCGTTCCGGACGGTCATGAGCTGGCCGGACGCACGATCATCTCAGCCGCCGAGATCGTGCGCCATCCGCTGATCGGCATCGACCCCAACGACCCCTATGGCCGGATCATGGCCGAGATCTTCAGCCGCCAGGGCCTCGCCTACGACATCGTCATCAAGGCGCGCTTCGGCACGACCGTCTGCTCGCTGGTGCGGGCCGGGCTCGGCATCGCGGTCATCGACCAGTTCACGGTGGCGCATGGCTCGATGCAGGGCATCACGACGATCCCGATCGCCGAGCCGACGCAGTTCCAGACCTATGTCGCGATCAAGAACGACAAGGCGCCCTCGCTCTATGCCGAGACCTTCGTGACGCTGCTGCGGCAGGAGATGGATATGGTGGTGAGGGCCAGGCCGGGATAGCAGCCTCACCTTTCTGCGCGAGCGTCGCCGGGCAGCGGAGACCATCATCCTCCGGGCTCGCCTGCGCTTCAGCCAGCGGTGGTTCCTCAGCCAAACGAATGATGTGGCATGCCCGCTCGATGCCATATCCCTAGCTGATCTCATGGGGTCGGCGGCGACGGGGAATCCGATGGCAGACAGGGTGACGATCGACGGGCCGGTCGGACTCCGCTTCCGAAAGCAGAACGTCAAGAACAACGCCAGCGATCAGGGCAAGGTCATCCAGCTGCTGGCAAAGATCCCAAAGGCGCAGGGGGGCAAGAGCGAGGAGTGGCGGGTGCCGCCGTTGTCGGGACCCAACGGCAATTGCCCGCAATTCGTTGCCGATGCCATCTGGGATTTTCAGCTGTTCTGGAAGGGCAAGGGCCATTTCCAGCACATCGACGGCGTGGTCGACCCGGACAAGAACACGCTCGCTCAACTGAACATGCTGGCCCTGGGCACGACACCACCGAAGCCCCCGCCCGGCCCCTCCACGCCGTTCGTGGCGCCGTTGAAGCAGAACCCGATGATCATTCTCGACGGCGCCAGGGCGGTCGAGCGCACGACACCGATCCACCCGGCCGAATGGGTGCGCAGGACACAGGAAACCTTCGACATCCTTTGCGGCAATGCCCTCGGCAGGCAGATCGTGATGGGGCGGCGCAGGCGCGTCTTCGTGGAGCCCTATCGATTCGACGATCTCAATGCGCACTCCTCATCGACAGCCGCCTTCCAGTCCGTCCTGTTCACGCCCCACAACTTCGACAGTTCGCAGAGCAAACCCGGCTGTCGGGCCGACGAGATTCTGCTGCATGAGTTGATCCATCTCGCGGAAAACAACTACGCAGCTTATGGCGATGTCACGGGCATTCGCCTCGAATATGCACGATCGGACTTCCTGACCGTCATCGGAACCAACATCTATTCGTCGATCCTGGGACGCGGCCTCAGGGCCGACCACAACGAATACAAATTCATGCCATCGCCTTTCGATGCCGACCCCAGCCAGCACGCCACGGCCTTCCACGACAATTACGGCTTGGTCCACAAATTCCAACGGGGGATGTTCGACCTGTTCAAGATCCAGCCGGCGGCCTGGAATCCCTTCAAGTTCCACACGCCCTGAGCCGGGGGCGCAGCGTTCGAGCCGCGAACCGCGACCAGTCGGCTCGCGCGAGACAGCCGCTCCCCAAACGGCCCTTCAGTCAGTCCAGGTCGGCCACCGTATCTCGTCCGGCCATGATCGACCGACGAGGCTGATGACCCCGAATGTCGTGGCCGAGAAAATAACATCAGGTTAGGCAGCACGTCCAAATTGGTTATCGCGTTAGCGGGCGCCGTCGGCTTATCTGCATGCTGCAACGCCTGCCGGAAGACGGGCGAGCGCAACAGGGACGAGACCATGCCGGGCTTTCCGATCGCCAACCGGACGAAGCGCGTGCTGCTGGGCCTGATCGGTACGCCGATCGCGCATTCGGCGGCACCGGCGATGCATGAAGCAGCGGCGCGGGCCGCCGGTTTCGACCTGCACTACCACCTGATGGACGTGGCAGCAGCCGGTCGCGCCGACCTCGTGGCAATGCTCGACGGCATCCGCCGGATGGGCTTCTCCGGCATCAACGTGACCTTTCCCTACAAGGAAGCGGTCGTGCCTCTGCTGGACGCGTTGTCGCCGGAGGCCGCCGCCATGGGCGCGGTCAACACGGTCGTGGCGCGAGACGGCACGCTGACCGGCCACAACACGGATGCGACCGGCTTTGCCACCGCCTATCGCGCATTGGGGCGCGATGATGGCGACGCCCCCGTCGCGATCATCGGCACGGGTGGCGTCGGCAAGGCGATCGGCTTTGCGCTGGCAGGCAGCGGCGTGCGCCATCTCAAGCTGTTCGACAGCGACCGTGCCAAGGCGCAGGCGCTGGCGAGCCAGATCGGCGAGCGGGCGCAGGTGCAGATTTCGGCCAGCGTCGAGGAGGCGGTGTCGGGTGCAGCCGGCATCGTCAACGGCACGCCGATCGGCATGCTGCCCAACCGCGACAGCCCCGTGCCTGCCGATCTCATCCGAAAGTCTCATTGGGTTGCGGACGCGGTCTATCATCCGCTCTGGACTCCGCTGCTCAAAGCCGCGCAGAAGGCCGGCGCCATGGTGATGACGGGACGCGAGCTCAGCATCAACCAGGCCGTGGATGCCTTTGCGCTGTTCACCGGGGTACAGCCCCCGGCCGGCGTGATCGCCGATGCCTTCGACAAAGCCTTGGCCGCGCAGGAGGCGAGCCACCGAGCAGCCTGAGACCACCACGACCCACGACCAAGACCCAAGACCAAGACCCAAGACAACGACCCGCGACAGTCGGGCGGACAAGAACGCCAAAGAAAACCCTGGAGGAGACACCCATGAAGACTGACTGGATCATTGCCGCCGCGCTGAGCGCGGGCCTCTCTCTGCCCGCTCTGGCGCAGGACAAGGTCAAGCTCGTCGACGTCGTCGAGTTGTCCGGCGCCGGCGCCACGGCCGGCACCAACTGGAAGAACGGCATCGACCTCGCCGTCGCCGACATCAATGCCAAGGGCGGCATTCTCGGCAAGCAGATCGAGATCACCCATTACGACACGCAGACCAACCCCGGAAACACCCGCGCCGCCGTGCAGCGCGCCATCGACGAGGGCACCTATGCCGTCCTCGGTCCGGTCTTCTCCGGCCCGATCGGCGCCTCCATGCAGATCGCCCAGCGCGCCGAGATCGCGCAGCTCGTCGGCGGCGAAGCGGCCGGCCTGACCAAGCAGGGCAACCCCTACATCTTCCGCACCTCGCTCAGCCAGAGCGCGGCGATGCCCAAGATCGCCAAATACCTCAAGGACACGGTGAAAGCCGGTTCGGTCGCGGTGGTTTGGGTCAACAACGATTTCGGCAAGGGCGGTCGCGACGCGATCATCCCCGAGCTGGAGAAGGCCGGCATCAAGGTCGCGGCCGACATCGCCACCGAGCAGGGCCAGGCCGATTTCGCCGCCGACGCGATCAAGATCAAGAACGCCAATGCCGACGCCGTTTTCGTCTATCTGAACGAGGAGGAGAGCGCCCGCTTCCTGCGCGCCGCCAAGCAGCAGGGCATCACCAAGCCGATGGTCGGCGAGACCACGCTGCTCGGCGCCAAGGTGATCGAGCTTGCGGGCGAGGCCGCCAACGGCGTCAAGGGCCATGTCGGCCTGTCGATCGACGCGCCGATCCCGGCCTTCCAGGAGTTCGGCAAGAAGTTCCAGGCGAAGTACAACTACGCGTCCGACCATAACGGCCTGAAGGGCTACATGGCCGTCTATATGATCAAATGGGCGACCGAGAAGCAGAAGAAATTCGACAAGAAGGGCGTCGCCGACACGCTGCGCGGCGCGACGATCAAGCCCTCCGAGGAGCCGGGCATCCTGATCGAGACCACGATCGAACAGAATGGCGACCTCGACCGCGAGAGCTTCCTCGCCGAAGTGCAGAACGGCAAGCAGGTGATCACGGCGACGCTGCCGAAGATCAAGCCGTAAGCAGCAATCACGCTTCGCCGTCATTGCGAGCGTAGCGAAGCAATCCAGAGCCGCGTGCTCTGCGTCCTCCTGGATTGCTTCGTCGCTTTGCTCCTTGCAATGACGGTTTTCGTCCTGAGATGGTCGGGTCAAGCCCGACCATGACGCCCCATCGCGAGGCACCCCCATGGCCGAATTCATCGCCTATCTCATCGCCGGCATTGCCACGGGCGCGATCTATGCGCTGGCTGCGATCGGCTTCACGCTGGTCTGGCAGACCTCGCAGACGATCAACTTCGCCCAGGGCGAGTTCGTCATGCTGCCGGCCGTGCTGGTGCTGCTCGCGATCAAGCTCTTCGGCGCGCCGGTCTGGCTGGGCGCGCTGATCGGCATCGCCGCCTTCATCCTGATCTTCGGCGTCGGCTTCAAGCTCACCGTGGTCGATCCGATGATCCGGCATGGCGTGCTGCCGCTCGCCATCGCCACCATGGCGCTCTCCATCATCATGAAGGAAGGCGCCAAGGACGGCTTCTCGGCCGAGGCGCAGAACTTCCCCTCCTTCGTGCCGACGCAGACGATCGAGGTCTTCGGTGCGGCGATCTCGCTGCAGCATCTGGCGATCATCGCCTGCGCCTTCGCGGTCATCGGCCTGCTGCAATGGTTCGTCGGCGGCACGCGGCTCGGCCGGCAGATGCAGGCGACCGCGCAGAACCCCACCGTGGCGCGCATCCTCGGCATCCCGGTCGAGCGGATGGTGCTTTTGACCTTCGTGATCAACGCCGCGCTGGCCGTCGTCGCCTCCGTGCTGATCTCGCCGATCTATCTGGCGAAGTTCTCCAATGGCGAGGTGATCGGGCTGTTTGCTTTCATCGCGGCGATCGTCGGCGGCTTCAATCAGGTCCGCGGCGCGCTGGTCGGCGGGCTCGTCGTCGGCATCGTCGATTCGATGGCCGCGGCCTACATCTCGAGCCAGTACCGCCTGGCCGTGCCGCTGGTGCTGCTCGTCGTGATCATCCTGCTCAAGCCCGAGGGTCTGATGGGCCGCAAAGAGGAGCGCCGCGTATGACCGTGCAAGCGACCCGGCCCGACGCGGGCGACCGCCTCTCCTCCTCCCCTCGCCTCACGAGGCTGCCGCTCGGCGGCACCTTCGACGGCGCCTTCCTGACGCTGCTGGCGGGCGCCGTGATCCTCTGGTTCGCGCCGGTCGGCATGGGCCGTTACGGCACCTATGTGCTCTCGCTCTGGCTGGTGATGAGCATCGCCGTGATGGGGCTCAACCTGACGCTGGGCTATGCCGGGCTGAAGTCGCTGGCGCAGGCGGCCTTCATGGGCCTGGGCGCCTACACCACCGCGATCCTGACGACGAAATACGGCGTCTCCTGGTATGCCGCCTTCGGGCTGTCGGGCTTGCTCACCTTCGCGGTCGGCATCGTGCTCGGCTTCCCGGCGCTGCGGGTGAAGGCGCATTACCTCGCCTTCGTGACGCTGGCCTTCTCGACGCTGATCTGGCTCGTTTTGCGCAACGAGCAGTGGCTGACCGGCGGCGTCTTCGGCATCTCCAACATCAACCGGCCCGACTTCTTCGGCATCAAGCTGTTCGGCGCGCTGGAATTCCACCGCTTCGTCGTGGTGGTGACGCTCATCCTGGCGGTTGCGCTGTGGTGGCTGATCCGCTCGCCCTGGGGCCGCGCCTTCACGGCGCTGCGCGAGAACCCGATCCGCGCCGCGAGCCTGGGCATCGACACCCGCGCCTACACCCTGCTCGCCTTCGCCATCGGCTCCGCCTATGCGGGTTTTGCGGGGGCGCTCTATGCGCCGCTGGTCGAGTTCATCGACCCCTCGCCGTTTTCGCTGTCGCAGAGTTTCTTCCTGCTGCTGATGGTGGTGGCGGGTGGCTCGGGCTATCTGCTCGGGCCGTTCGTCGGGGCGCTGCTCGGCGTCGTCCTGCCGGAATGGCTGCGCTTCGCCGGCTCGCTCTACCTGATCATCTTCGCGGCCATCGTCATGCTGCTGCTGATCGCCTGCCCACAAGGGGTGAGCGGGCTGATGGAGCGCGGCTGGGCGAAGCTCACCGGCAAGCGGGGAGACGGCCGATGAGCACGGTTCTGGAAGTCGACAACCTCCACAAGGCGTTCGGCGGCATCAAGGCCGTCAACGGCGTGTCGTTTTCGGTCAAGGAGGGCGAGATCCTCGGCATCATCGGCCCCAATGGCTGCGGCAAGTCGACCCTGTTCAACTGCATCCTCGGCCAGTTGGAGCCGACGGAAGGGAGCGTGAAGCTGGATGGCCGCGAGGTCACCAATCTGCGCCCCTCCGAGCTGAACCGGCTCGGCGTCAGCCGCACCTTCCAGCTGCTGCAGGTCTTCCCCGAGCTATCGGTGCGCGAGAACCTGATCCTCGCCGGCCAGGAGCATGAGGGCACGATGCTGTCGCGCCTGTTCGGGGCGCGGGATGCGGGGCTGACCGAGAAAGCCGAGCAGATGATCGGCTTCTTCAAGCTCGGCCATCTCGCGGACGCCAAGGCGGGCGGGCTCTCCTACGGCCAGCAAAAGCTGCTCGACGCGGCGATGGCCTTCATGGCCGGGCCGCGCCTCGTGCTGCTCGACGAGCCGGCCGGTGGCGTCAACCTCACCATGCTGGGCGACCTCAAGGAGCGACTGCGGGCGATCAACGCCGAGCAGGGCGCGACCTTCGTCGTCATCGAGCACAACATGGATTTCGTGATGAGCCTGTGCTCGCGCGTGATCGTGCTGGCTGAAGGGCGGGTGCTGGCGGAGGGCACGCCGGCCGAGGTCAGGGCCAATCCGGCCGTGATCGACGCGTATCTGGGGCACTAACATCCGTCATGCTCGGGCTCGACCCGAGCATCTCCTGCAAGAGATTCTCGGGTCTGCGCTGCGCTCCGCCCGAGAATGACGCGGAAGGGAATGGAGACCGGAATGACCACCCCCATCCTCGAACTCGACGGCGTGGTCGGCGGCTATGGCGCCATGACCATCCTGAACGGCACGACGTTCAAGGTGCCGCGCGCCGCCATCACCACCGTCATCGGCCCCAATGGCGCCGGCAAATCGACCGTGTTCAAGGCGATCTTCGGCCTGCTCAAGGTGCGCGAGGGCGCGATCCGGCTGGAGGGCACCGAGATCACCAACTGGAGCCAGCGCAAGCTGCTGGAGGCCGGCATCTGCTATGTGCCGCAGGGGCGCAACATCTTCCCCGAGCTGTCGGTGCGCCACAATCTCGAGCTCGGCGCGGTGGCGGCGGGCGCCCATATCACCGACATGCCCCGGCGGATCGAGGCGGCGCTCGACCGTTTCCCGGCGCTGCGGGCCAAGGCCGATGTCCAGGCCTCGACGCTGTCGGGCGGGCAGCAGAAGCAGCTCGAGATCGTTCGCGGGCTCCTGCTCGATCCCAAGCTGGTGCTGATCGACGAGCCCTCGATCGGGCTCTCGCCGATGCTGGTCCAGGAGACCTTCGCGATCCTGATGGAACTGCGCGCCAAGGGCGTCACCATCCTGATGATCGAGCAGAACGCCCGCTCTGCGCTGGAGATCTCCGACGAGGGTCTCGTGCTCGAGCTCGGCCAGACTCGGATGCAGGGGCCGGCTGCCGAGATCCTCGCCGATCCGCGGGTGGCGCAGCTGTTCCTGGGTGGCGCGCTGACGGAGGCGGCCTGATGGCCGGCTGCCGGGTGACGCCCCGCCAACCCCTGGCTCTTTTACACATCTCCCGCTGCCGACGACGCCAGAAGGGGGGAGCGCGGGCTGGCGCGAGCGCGTGCAGAGGGCGCGACC
>NZ_LGSZ01000077.1 GCF_001298265.1 Allobosea vaviloviae
GCCCATGCCTGCGCCCGCCCCCGCCCCGCTGGATTTCGACGGCGCCCGCCTCGATGCCTATCTGCGCTCCGCACTGCCCGGCCGCGCGAGCGGGGCCATGACGCTGGAGCGGATCAGCGGCGGGCAGTCCAACCCGACCTTCTTCCTGTCCTATCGCGACGCCGGGACGCTGCTGGTGCTGCGCAAGAAGCCGCCGGGACCGCTGCTGCCCTCGGCGCATGCGGTCGATCGCGAATACCGAATCCTGAAGGCACTGGCGGGCTCGGCTGTTCCCGTGCCGCCAGTCGTGCTGTTCGAGGCGCAAGACGATGTCGTCGGCACGCCGTTCTACCTGATGGAGCGGCTCGATGGCCGTGTTTTCCACGACACCGCCCTGCCCGGCGTGGCGGCCGTTGACCGCGAGGCAATGTATTTCGCCATGGCGGAGACGCTGGCCGCGCTGCACCGTTTCGACTGGCAAGGCGCGGGTCTCGCCGATTTCGGCAGGCCCGGCAACTACTTCGCCCGTCAGATCGCGCGCTGGGGCCGGCAATGGCGGGAGACGAAGACGCATGAGATCGCGGCTGTCGATCGCGTTTTCGACTGGCTCGGCGCCCATCTCGACGACACGCCTGCGACCACCATCGTCCATGGCGATTTCCGGCTCGGCAATCTGATGTTTTCGCCCGATGCGCCGCGCGTGATCGCGGTGCTCGACTGGGAGTTGTCCACGCTTGGGCACCCGCTCTCGGACGCCGCCTTCTCCTGCCTGCCCTGGCATTCGACGCCGCAGATGTATGCCGGCATCGCCGGGCTCGATCGCGAGGCGCTCGGCATTCCCACGCAGGAAGAGTATCTGGAGCGCTATTGCGCGGCGGCCGGGCGCGACGACGGGCCGGGCCGCTTCCACCTCGCCTTCTCGCTGCTGCGCTTCGCGGTCATCCTCGACGGCATCGCGGCCCGGGCGAAGGCCGGCAATGCGGCAGCGCAGGACGCGGTCGCGGTCGGCGAAATGGCCGAGAGTTTCGCGCTGCGGGCAGAAGCCGTGATTGGTGCGGCCTGATCACCATCCGGGACCATGACTCACATCCTCCGTCATCCCGGACGGAGCGAAGCGGAGATCCGGGATCCATTCCGGAGCGCTTGCCGGTAAGGTTCCGGAATGGATCCCGGGTCTCCCTGCGGTCGCCCGGGATGACGGCGCGTTTGAGATGAAGCGTTCAAAGTCTAGCGAGGACACACCATGGATTTCGCCTATTCCGCCCGGGTCGAGGAGCTGCGCACGCGGCTGCAGGCGTTCATGGATGCCCATGTCCAGCCGACCGATGTGCAGTGGCGCGCGGAGGTCGAGGCCGGGCGCTATCCGATGACCCTGATCGACGGCTTGAAGGCAAAGGCCAGGGCGGAAGGCCTGTGGAACCTGTTCCTGCCGGCGCTGAAGGCGGACGAGCCGGGCACGCGGCTGTCCAATCTCGAATATGCGCCGCTCGCCGAGATCATGGGCCGGATCTACTGGTCGTCGGAGGTGTTCAACTGCAACGCGCCCGACACCGGCAACATGGAAATCCTGCACATGTTCGCGACGCCGGAGCAGCGCGAGCGCTGGCTGGTGCCGCTCATGAACGGCGAGATCCGCTCCTGCGTCGGCATCACCGAGCCCGGCGTCGCCTCCTCCGACCCGACCAATCTCCAGACCACGATCATCCGCGATGGCGACGACTACATCGTCACCGGGCGCAAATGGTGGACGACCGGCGCGCTGCACCCCAACGTCAAGTTCTGCATCGTGATGGGGCTGTCCGACCTCGCCGAGGACGCCGATCCGCACAAGCGCCATTCGATGATCATCGTGCCGATGGATGCCAAGGGCGTCACAGTGATGCGCAACCTGCCGCTGCTGAACCACCATTCGCCGGAAGGCCATACCGAGACCGATTTCGATGCCGTGCGCGTGCCCGCCGCCAACATGCTGGGCGAGGAAGGGGCGGGCTTTGCCCTGGCGCAGGCGCGGCTCGGACCCGGGCGCATCCACCACTGCATGCGCTCGATCGGGCAATGCGAGGTGGCGCTCGAACTGATGGTCGAGCGCGCCCTGGAGCGGAAGGCCTTCAACCGCAACCTCTCCGACTACGCCAATGTGCAGGACTGGATCGCCGAGGGGCGCATGGAGATCGACCAGGCGCGGCTCTTGTGCCTGCGCGCCGCCTGGATGATGGACACACACGGCAACAAGGCCGCGCGCACCGAGGTCTCGGCGATCAAGGTGGTGGCGACGCGGCTCCAGACGAAGATCGCCGACCGGGCGATGCAGGTCTTCGGGGCGGCCGGGCTCTCCAACGACACGCCGCTCGCCTTCATCTACAGCTGGGGCCGGGCGCTGCGCTTCATCGACGGCCCCGACGAGGTGCATCTGCGTGCCGTGGCGCGGGCCGAGATCAAGAAGCGGCAAGGCGCCAACCGCAGCACGATGGCCGAGCAGGGTGTAAGGGTGCCTTACGAAAAGCCGGCCGCCAGCTGACCATGCCAGCCTTGTCCGAAACCGCCGGGTCATCCCGGGCGAAGCGCAGCGAAGACCCGGGATCCATTCCGGAGCGCTGGCCGGTGAGGTTCCGGAATGGATCCCGGATCGGCGCCGCTGCGCGGCTTGTCCGGGATGACCCGGCGGTTCCGTGGCAAGATTGCAGGATCTTGGAGCCGTGATGGAAGAGCCGATGCCGCAGCCCACCGAGGATGCTCCGGTCTGGCTCTATGACGGCGTCTGCGTGCTCTGCTCCGGCAGCGTCCACTACACGCTGCGGCACGAGCAGGACGCTACCATCCGCTTCGTCGCGATCCAGTCGCGCGAGGGCCGCACGCTGGCGCAAGCGCATGGCATCGACCCCGACGATCCCGAGAGCTTCCTCTTCATCGAGGACGGCAGGGCCTTGCAGAAATCCGACGGCGTGCTGGCGCTGCTGACGCATCTCGGCGGGCCGGCGCGGCTGCTGCTGGCCGGCGCCGTGCTGCCGCGGGCGATGCGCGACTGGCTCTACGACCGCGTCGCCCGCAACCGCTATCGGCTGTTCGGACAGAAGACCGCTTGCGAGATGCCCGATCCGGCGCAACGCCACCGCTTCAGCCTGCCGGACGGTACGTGATGCGGCGCGTCCTCCTGATCGGCGGGACCGGTGTGTTCGGCCGAAGGCTGGCGCGCCACCTGGCTGCGATTCCGGGTCTGGAGCTGCTGGTCACCTCGCGCGACGCAAGCAAAGCCCGCGCTCTGGCGAGCGGGATCACTCCTGTTGCCGGGACGACGATCTCCGGTCTGGGTTTCGACCATCGCCGCGATCCGGGCGGGGAGATGGCGCGGCTGGCGCCCTGGCTGGTGATCGACGCATCCGGCCCCTTCCAGGGGGCGGGCTACGATGTGCCGCGCGCCGCGCTGTCGGCAGGCGCGCATGTCGTCGATCTCGCCGATGCGCGCGACTACATTCTCGGCTTTGGCGCCGCGCTGGACGAACTGGCGCGGGAGCGCGGCCTCGTCGCGCTGGCCGGCGCGAGCTCGACGCCGGCTCTGTCGTCAGCCGCCGTAACCGCCCTCACGGAGGGCTGGCAGCGCATCGACAGCATCGACATCGCGATCACGCCCGGCGGGCGCAGCGAGGTCGGAGGGGCGGTGATCGCCGCGATCCTGTCCTATGCCGGCCGGCCGATCCCGATCTGGCGGGAAGGCGCGCTTCAAGAGACGCATGGCTGGCTGGACAGCCGGCGCATCGGCATGCCCGGCCTCGGCAGACGCCGCGTCGCGGCGGTCGAAACCGTCGATGCGGAATGGGTCGGACCGAGCCTGAAGGTTCGCTCCCGCATCGCCTTCCGGGCCGGACTTGAATCCCCGATCGAGCAATGGGGCATCATGGCTCTGGCGTGGCTTGCCCGTCACGGCGCGATCGGCACGCTCGATGCGCTGATCCCGGCCTTGCTCTGGGCACGACGCATCACGCGCCTGCCGACCTCGGATCGCGGCGGCATGCTGGTCGAGGTCGGCGGGCTCGATGCAGAGGGCCGATTGCGGCGCGCATCTTGGTCGCTGCTGGCGGAGCGTGGCGACGGCCCGCATGTGCCGACGCTGCCGGCGGCGGCGGCGGTGCGCGCGCTGCTCGACGGCAGGCTCGCGCCCGGTGCCCGGTCCGCCGCCGGGGCGCTGACGCTGGCCGAGATCGAGGCCGAGATGGCCCCCTACGCGATCACCACACGCCGGGAGGAAAGCGTCCATGGCGCGCCCGTCTTCGTCGAGGCGCTTGGCGATGCGGCCTTCGTGGCGCTGCCGGCTCCTGTCGCAGCGCTGCATGATGCAGCCGGCCCGCCGGTCTGGCATGGCCGGGCCTGCGTCGAGGCCGGCACGCATCCCCTCGCCCGATCGCTGCGACGGCTGATCGGCCTGCCGGAGGCGGCGCGCGACCTGCCGGTCAGCATCACCATCGAGCGTGTCATCGGCGACGACGGCGAGGCGGAACTCTGGACCCGCAATTTCGGCGGGTCACGCTTCACCTCGCGTCTGTCTGCGGACGGGTGCGGTGGGATCGAGGAGGCGTTCGGCCCCCTCCACTTCCGGCTCGGGATTGCGGCGAGCGCGGACGGCATCGCCTTCCCCGTCACAAGCGCCCGCTGTCTCGGCATCCCCCTCCCGCGCATGCTGCTGCCCCGCTCGGAGGCGCGCGAGTTCGTCGACGAGGAGGGCCGCTTCCGCTTCGACATCAAGCTGACGCTGCCATTCGTCGGGCTGCTGACGCATTATCGCGGCTGGCTGGTACCGGCCGCGCCCGACGCGTAGTCACTCGGCCGGCGCGGGATGAGCCGGGGCCGCAGGCTTGCTCTTCGAAAAGAGCCGCTCCAGCCCCAGGCTGAGCTTTTCCATGTAGAGGAACAGCACGGGCGTAATGAACAGGGTCAGCCCCGCCGCAATGTGATGGCGGAATTTCGTCTGCGTTGTCGAGGCGATCTGTCAAGAGCGAGCGCGACCGGCTCGCGGCTCGCCGATCAGGGCCTGAACGGCGCCACGGAGTAGGAGGCCTTGCTCATCACGCCGTCCCCGACCCAGCCGGGGGGCGTCTGCCGCCGACCGAGGCCGTAATCGAGACCGGCACGAACCCACAGGATGCTGCTTTCGTGAGCGTCGTCGGAGAATTTTTCGGGGGCGTGGTGAGATATCCTCACCGGGTAAAACGTTTTGATGCAGGCCGGCATCGTCCTAAACTGCCCATCCGGCCCTATCGGGCACCATTCCTGCCTGTTGCCATCGGGCGCCCAGGCGACGCCGCTCCGAAAGCAGGACAGGGCACGGTGGACGGGCGCGATCATGACGCGGCCGTCCTTGGCGACCATTCCGAACCGGTCGCCATCGGCGAAAATCTTCGCGCCGTCGCCGCAGGCGAGCGCGCTCTCGCGCACAGCGCTGTCGAGCGCCGCCCTCATCTCCGGCAAGCGATTGCCGGTCGCATCGACAAACCCTTGGGTGTCGCCGACGCCGATTGAGAAGACCGGCTTCCCATGAATGCCGGACGCGCCCGGATGATAGCCAAGAGGCTGATTCTGCAGCGGCAGCGTGAATTGCCCCTCGGTATCGACGATACCCCAGTCACCGCCCTGCCCCCATCGCGCGGTCCCGACGACAGCGTGGCCGGATCGAAAAACGCGTGCCGACTTGTAGTATTGCACAGGACTGAACAGCGGCTCTCCGTCAGTCCTCAGATATGTGTAGTTCTCGTCGTCCTTTCCATCACCCTTGTAGGCAATGTAGATCGGCGCACGGCAGTCCAGGACACGAGCTGCCGAGATCGCATTCTCCGAAACGATCCCGAACTGCACGTAGTCGACATCGCGATCGACGCTCGGGCGGCCGTCGTCTTTCGTCGGCAGGTACTTTTCACCCTTCTGCCAGATCTTGAGTCCCTGCGGACACGAACCGACGAGGATGCCGTTCGGATCAGCAGCCACGCGGGCGAGCCGGCCGTCGGCCTGGACCTCGTACCAGTCGTCGCCCTGCCGGACGCGTGCGGGCCTGCCACCTTCCGGCCGTTCGACCTTGTCGTAGATGGGCTCGGCGACAACCGTTCCATCCTTGCGGATCAGCCCCATTTTACGGGAAACGCCGGTCCCGGGGCCTCCAACGAGCCCAAAGCCATCGCGAAAATAGCCGAGCCAATCGTATCGAGGCGGGACGACGACAGCTCCTGCTTCGTCGACGGCTCCCCATTTGCCGCTGGCGTCCGCCACGATCGCTCGTCCGTCGCTCAGCGACTGTACATGCCTGAAACGCGGCGAGACGACCCATTCGCCACGATCATTCAGTAGGCCTAGCAGGCGATCGCCCTCCATGGTCGCAGCCCAGATCAGGCCGGACGCGCTACCATCCCCGACACGCCCGAAGCGCTGGAACCTGAGCCCCTTGGGCGTCAGCCAGCCCGTGCGATGGTGGTAGAGCCGCAAGGAGGCGGTGGGCGAATAGAACGGATCGCTGCGGTTGATGGGCCCGTCCGCCTGCCCTTCTTCGACGAGAGCGACCTCGTCGGTGAACGGCACCGTCCAGCGGAACTGCGGGGCGATCACGAACGCGCCGGACCTGTCGATGATGCCGGCCTTCCCATCGACGGTCGCACTGGCGCGACGCCCCTCGAAGGGCCTGACTGCCTGAAACCGTGGCTTGATGACAAGTTCACCGGTCTCGTTGATGAAGCCCCACAGGCCCTCGACCCTCACCGCCGCGAGGCCATCGGAGAACCGTTCTGCCTTCTCGAAATCGCCTGCGATGACCGTGGTGCCACGGCTGTCGACATAACCGCATCTGTCCAGGACGCCGCTGCAGCGCGGTTTGGGCGTCTCCGCAGCGGCAGCCGAGCAGGACAGCGCGATCAGTGCGAGCGTCCATGCGCGGATGCGGTCAGATCGCATGTCACATCCCCCGGTTCATCGACGACACCGGTATGTCTCGCACGCAAGGCCATTTTTGGGCAGAACTCTGCTCCACTTCGGCGCAAGGCCGACACGCCCGGCCGCCGATCGAACCATGAGACCCGCCGCGCTCACTCCGCCGGCGCAGGATGAGCCGGCGCCGCAGGCTCTCTCCTCGAAAAGAGCCGCTCCAGCCCCAGGCTGAGCTTTTCCATGTAGAGGAACAGCACGGGCGTGATGAACAGGGTCAGCACCTGGCTGATCATCAGGCCGCCCACGACGGCGATGCCGAGCGGCTGGCGCAGTTCCGCACTGGCGCCGGCGCCGAGCGCGATCGGCAAGGTGCCCATCAATGCCGCAAGCGTCGTCATCAGGATCGGGCGGAAGCGCATCACGCAGGCCTGATGGATCGCCTCTTCCGCCGACTTGCCCTCGCGCTTGAGGACGAGGGCCACGTCGATCATCATGATCGCGTTCTTCTTGACGATGCCGATCAGCATCAGGAGGCCGATGATCGCGATCACGGAGAGATCGAGATTGAAGAGCCTGAGCGCGCCCAGCGCCCCGATCGCGGCCGATGGCAGGCCGGTCAGGATCGTCAATGGGTGGATGAAGCTCTCATAGAGGATGCCGAGCACGATGTAGATCGTCAGGATCGCGCCCATGATCAGGAGGCCCTGGTTGGCGAGCGAATCCTGGAAGGTCTTGGCGGTGCCGGCGAAGGTGGTCGAGAGCGAGGTCGGCAGGCCGATCAGCGCCTTGATGGCGTTGATGCGCTCGACGCTGGCGCCGAGCGCGACGCCGGCCGGCAGGTTGTAGGAGATCGTCACGGCCGGAAGCTGGCCGAGCTGGTTGACGGTGAGCTGGCCTGCGGTGCGCTCGACGCGGGCGAACGCGCCGATGGGGATCAGCGTGCCGTCGCGGCCCCTGGCGCGGATCGCATCGAGCCGTTCCGGCCCCCAGCCACCCTTGGGATCGAACTCGACGACGACGTTGTAGTTGTCGCCGGTGGCATAGATCGTCGAGACCTGCCGCACCCCGAACCCGGAATAGAGCGTCGAGCGCAGGATGTCGGCACCGATGCCGAGCGAATTGGCCTTGTCGCGGTCGACCACCAGCGTCGCTTCCAGCGCATTGTTCTGCAGGTCGGAGGTGACGTCGGCGAAGGTGGCGCGGTCCTGGGCCATGGCCTCGGTGAGGCGCACCGCCCATTCGTTCATCTGCGCCTGGTCGAGGCCCTGGACCACGAGCTGGTACTGGCTCTTGGAGGCGCGCGCGCCGATGTCCAGGTTCTGCACCGGCGTCATATAGGCGGTGATGCCGGGGATCTGGGCGAGGTCGCGCCGCAGCGAGGCCAGCACCGGCTGGATGGCCGGACGTTCCTCGCGCGGCTTCAGCTCGACGAAGAGCCTGCCGGCATTGAGCCCGCTCGCACCGCCGCCGCTGCTGCCGACGGAGGAGGCGACATGGGCGACGAAGGGCGACTTGCGGAAGACCTCGGCGACCTGGTTCTGGAGCTGCCGCATCGCCTCGAAGGAGATGTCCTGCCGCGCCTCGGTCGAGACCTGGAGCTGGCCGATATCCTCCTGCGGGAAGAAGCCCTTGGGAGCGGTCTGCAGCAGCCAGACGCTCAGCGCCAGCGTCCCGAAGAAGGTCAGCAGCATCAGCGGCTTGAAGCGCAGGCAGACGACCAGACCCCGGTCGTAGCCGCGCAGGATCGCCTCAAACCCGCGTTCGAGGATGCGGCCGAAGGCGTTCTCCTCATGGTGCTCCGAATAACCGCTGAGCAGGCGGGAGCACAGCATCGGCGTCAGCGTCAGCGAGACGAAGGCCGAGGCCAGGATCGAGACCGTCACCACCACGGCGAACTCGTTGAAGATGCGGCCGATGACGCCGCCCATCAGCAGCACGGGAATGAAGACCGCGACCAGCGAGAGCGAGATGGAGATGATGGTGAAGCCGATCTCGGCGGAGCCCTTCAGGGCCGCGTCGAAGGCCGACAGCCCGTCCTCCTCCATGTGCCGGACGATGTTCTCCAGCATGACGATGGCGTCGTCGACGACGAGGCCGACCGAGAGCGTCAGGCCGAGCAGCGAGATGTTGTCGATCGCGAAGCCGAAGGCATACATCGCAGCCAAGGTCGCCACGATCGAGATCGGCACCGCGACCGCCGGGATCAGGGTCGCGGCGATCCGGCGCAGGAAGACGAAGATCACCATGACGACGAGCGCGACCGTCAGCAGCAGCGTGAACTGGACGTCGTCCACGGCCTGGCGGATCGAGCTCGAGCGGTCGTTCAGCAGGGCCAGCGAGGCCGCCGCCGGCAATTGCTCGGAGAAGGCCGGCAGCATCGCCTTGACGCGGTCGACGACCTGCACCGTGTTGGCGTCGGGCTGACGCTGGACGGCCAGCACCACCGAGGGCGTGCCGTCGAAGGTGCTGCCGGTCTGCAGGTTCTCGACGGAATCGATGACCCTGGCGACATCGCCGAGCCGGACCGGCTTGCCCTCGCGGGTGGCGATGATGACCTTGGCGAACGGCGCCGCATTCGCGAGCTGCGTCTTTGCCTGAATCGTGAGCTGCTGGTTGGTGTTCTGGAGCGTGCCGACCGGCGTGTTGGCATTGGTCGCGGTGATCGCGGCCTGCAGTTCATCGACGCCGATGCCGCGCGCGGCGAGCGCGGTCGGATCGATCTGGATGCGGACGGCATATTTCTGGCTGCCGAAGATCAGCACCTGGGCGACGCCGTCGACCGTCGAGAGCGATGGCGAGATCACCTGCTGGGCGAAGGCGTCGAGCTGCGAGAGCGGCACGACGTCGCTCTTGAGCGCCATCAGGATGATCGGCGCATCGGCCGGGTTGACCTTCCGGTAGCTCGGCTGCGTCGTCATCTCCAGCGGGAGCTGGCGCTGGGCGCGGGCGATGGCGGCCTGCACGTCGGCTGCGGCTGCGTCGATGTTGCGGGTCAGCACGAACTGGATCGCGATCGAGGTCGTGCCCTGTGCGTTGGTGGTCGCGATCGAGTCGATGCCGGCGATGGTGGCGAACTGCTTGACCAGCGGCGTCGCGACCGAGGTCGCCATCGTGTCGGGCGAGGCGCCGGGCAATTGGGCGGAGACGTTGACGACCGGGAATTCGGCGCGCGGCAGGGCCGCCACCGGCAGGAAGCGGTAGGCAAACGAGCCGGCCAGCACGAGCGAGACCGACATCAGGATCGTCGCCACCGGATGGCGGATGCAGAAGCCGGAGATGTTCACGAGCGCTCTCCCCCGGCGACCGGCACGCTCTGCGGAGCGGGCGGCGCCTTGGCGCCGGCGCTCTTGTCGCGGATATGCGTGCCCTGCTTCAGCCGCATCTGGCCGTCCGTGACGACGCGCTCGCCAGGCGAGACACCGCTTGTGATGGCACTGTGCCCGCCATCGCTCAGCGCGACTTCGACCTGGCGCAGCTCAACCGTCTCGTCAGGCTTCACGACATAGACGTAAGGCCCCTTCTGGCCGGTCTGGACGGCAACGGTGGGGATGACCGTCGTTGATGTCAGCGTGTCGGCGGCGATCTCGACATCGACATACTGGCCCGGCCAGAGCGCGAGATCCGTGTTCGGGAAGGCTGCCTTCGCCGCGATCGTGCCCGAGGCCCTGTCGACGACGGAGTCGACGAAGTTGAGCGTGCCCATCGCCGGCGCACCGCCCGCCCCCGTCACCATGGCGGAGACCGGCACGGCCGTGCTCGCATTCAGGGCACGCCGCAGCACCGGAAGGTCGCTCTCCGGCATCGAGAAGGCGACCCGCAGCGGCTGCATCTGGGTGATGGTCAGCAGGCCCGTGCCGGTGCTGTTGGCGCCGACGAGATTTCCCGGCGTCACCTGAACCGCGCCGACGCGACCGTCGATCGGCGCGGTGATGCGGGTGTAGCCGAGCTTGACCTTGTCGGCCTCGAGCGAGGCCTTGTCCGAGAGGATCGTGGCCGCCGTGGAGCGCTCGTCGGCTGTCGCCTGATCGACGGATTGCTGCGTGCCCGCGTTCCTGGCGAGCAGCTGCTGATAGCGTGCGAGGTCGTTCTCGGCGCGCTTATGCGTGGCTTCGTCGCGGGCGATCGCGGCTTCGTCCTTGTCGATCTGGGCCTTGATGTCGCGGTCGTCGAGGGTGAAGAGCAGGTCGCCTTTCCCAACGAACTGGCCGTCCGAGACGTGCTGGGCCATGATCTGGCTGTCGAGCCGGGACTTCACCACAACGCTGGCGGGTGTCTCGACGAAACCGATCGCGCGCTTGCGCACCGGGACATCCTCACGGGTCGCGAGAGCCGTCATCACCGAGACCGGCGCCCCGTCTCCAGCCCGGCCGGCACGGGCCGAGCGCGCGGGATCGGCGGGTTCGACCCTGCCGCGAGACGCATTGAACCAGATCCCGCTGGCAAGCACGGCTGCCGTCAGAACGGCGATGGTCAGGACGCTTTTGCGCTTCATCGATACGAGGCTCCGGCAATCAAACGGCAGTGTCGGCAAAGGGAGGCGCCGGCTGTGTCGCGCCGTCCTGCCTGTGCGCACGAATGCGATCGCGTACGGTAGCCAGCGTCTCGAGCGCGGTGCGGATCGCCTCCTCCTCGACATCGCCCAGAAGATCCGTCGCGATCTCGCTGCGCAGGCCGTCGAGACCATCGACCAGCGCCCGCCCCTCCGGCGTCAGATGCAGGAGATGGGCGCGGCGGTCGCGCGGATCGGGCCGGCGCTCGACGAGCTTCTGGTCCTCGAGGCGATCGATCAGCCGCGCGACGGAGATCGGCTGCATGTCGAGCTGCTCGGCCAGGGAGACCTGATTGAGGCCCTCCTGGCGGCGCAGACGGCCGAGCACGCCCCATTGCGCCCGTGTCGTGCCGTGCTCACGCGCCCGCTGATCGACATGGGTGCGCAGCAGCCGCGCCGTCTCGACGAGTTGAAATGTCAGTTCGCGCCGTAGCGGGCGTCGCATGGATCGGCTCCTCTGCGGCGAAAGCATGCATATGATAAGCATGCTTACCATATCCGGCATTGTGGCAAATCTGGGCCGGTCTCGCAGCTGCACAATCGTGCGATGATGCGCAGGGGTGTTGGCCCTTGCGGCGCGCGTCGCCTATATCGGTCCCAGCATCAGGAGACAGACGATGAGCCAGCTTTTCAGCCCCTTCCAGATCGGCAGCCTCACGCTCGCCAACCGCATCGTCATCGCGCCGATGTGCCAGTATTCGGCTGAGAACGGCAATGTCAGCGACTGGCACACGATCCATCTCGGCAATCTGGCGCTGTCTGGTGCCGGCCTCCTGATCATCGAGGCGACCGCAGTCGAGCCGGCCGGGCGGATCAGCCCGCAGGATGTCGGCCTCTGGTGCGACGAGAACGAGGCGGCGCTCGCCGGCGTTCTCAAATCGGTGCGGAAGTGGTCGGACATGCCGATCGGCGTCCAGCTCGCCCATGCCGGGCGCAAGGCCTCGGTCGATCAGCCCTGGAAGGGCGGCGGGCAGCTCGGCCTCGACCAAGGCGGCTGGGAGGTGGTCGGCCCCTCCAGCGCCGGCTTCGAGAGCTATCCGCGCCCGCCGCAGGAGCTGTCGACGGACGACCTGGCGCGGCTGGTCGAGGCCTTCGCCGCCGCCGCCCGGCGCAGTGTCCGGCTCGGGTTCGACATGATCGAGCTGCACGGCGCCCATGGCTATCTGCTGCACCAGTTCCTGTCGCCGCTCTCGAACCGCCGCACGGATGCCTATGGCGGCTCGCTCGAGAACCGGATGCGGTTCCCGCTCGCGGTGTTCGAGGCGGTGAAGGCCGTCGTCCCGGCTGGCTATCCGGTCGGCATGCGCGTCTCGGGCACGGACTGGGTCGCGGGCGGCTGGGACATCGAGCAGACGATCGCCTTCGCGGGGGAACTCAAGGCGCGCGGCGCGGACTTCATCCATGTCTCCAGCGGCGGCAATTCGACTGCGCAGCAGATCCCGCTCGGCCCCAACTACCAGGTGCCGTTCGCACGCGCGGTCAAGCAGGCGACCGGCCTGCCGACCATCGCGGTCGGGCTGATCACCGAGGCCGACCAGGCCGAGGCGATCATCGGCACGGGCGATGCCG
Source organism: Allobosea vaviloviae (assembly GCF_001298265.1). Classification (GTDB taxonomy): domain Bacteria; phylum Pseudomonadota; class Alphaproteobacteria; order Rhizobiales; family Beijerinckiaceae; genus Allobosea; species Allobosea vaviloviae_B. The sequence goes on from NZ_LGSZ01000077.1 coordinate 12,998, forward strand.
ATCTGGTGGGGATCGCGCGCGGCATCCTGTTCGATCCGCGCTGGCCCTGGCATGCGGCGGCGCAGCTCGGCGCCCGCGTCAAGGCCGCACCGCAGTTCCTGCGCTCGCAGCCGCGGCAGTACAAGGAGCTGTTCAGCTGAACGGCCGGCTCAGCCGTAACGGTAGGAGCTGACGACAATGCGCTTCCAGCCGAAGGACGACATGCAGGCGGCATAGGTCTGGTGGTAGGCGGGCTCGCCTCCCCCGGCCCAGATGTCGGCGGCGGCGGCGCGCTTGGCCGCCGCGGCGCGGCCAAGGCAGGTTGCGGCGGCCTCGCTTGACGAGACGGAGGGCTGTCCCGCCAATGGCTGGAAGCCATAGGTCGGGATCGTACCCTGACAGGCGCACAGGATCAGAAGACCGGCGCATGCCAACGCCCTGACCGCCATCACATCCGCTCTCCACGCAGCCCAAGACGCACGACGCTAACCGTCCCCGTGGCGGCTCGCAATCGAGACCCGAGGATATGCCATGACCGCCTATTCCGACCTCTCCACGCATTTCGGCCGCGCTTCGGCGCTCGGCAACGCGGTGGGCATCCTGCAATGGGACAGCGACGTGATGATGCCCAAGGGCGCCGCTGGCACGCGGGCCGAGAGCATGGCGCTGCTGCGGGTGATGCATCACGGCATGATCACCGACGCACGCATCGGCGACTGGCTGGCGGATGCCGACGCCGACCATGATCTCGGCCCCTGGGAGCGCGCCAATCTGCGCGAGATCAGGCGGCTCTGGACGGTCGAGACCGCCCTGCCCTCCGATCTCGTCGAAGCCTCCTCCAAGGCGATCTCGGCCTGCGAGATGAAATGGCGGCAGGCGCGGGCGGAGGCCGATTTCGCCGGGCTTTTACCTTATCTGGCGGAGGTGCTGTCGATCCAGCGCGAGATCGGCGCGGCCAAGGGCGAGAGGCTCGGCCTGAGCGCTTACGACGCGCTGCTCAACGACTACGAGCCCGGCGGGCGCTCGGCCAAGATCGACCTGCTGTTCGACGACCTCGCGGACTTCCTGCCGGGCTTCACGCACGAGGTTCTGGCGGTGCAGGGCAAGCGCCCGCAGGTGGCCGACCCGCAAGGCCCCTTCGCGATCGAGAAGCAGCGGGCGCTCGGCCTGCGGATGATGGCGGCTCTGGGTTATGATTTCGAGCGCGGGCGGCTCGATGTTTCGACCCATCCGTTCTGCGGCGGGGCCGACAACGATGTGCGCATCACCACGCGCTATGACGAGGGCGACTTCGCCAAGGCGCTGATGGGCGTGCTGCACGAGACCGGGCACGCGCTCTACGAGCAGGGCCGCCCGCAAGGCTTCCTGAACCAGCCGGTGGGCACAGCGCGCGGCATGAGCCTGCATGAAAGCCAGTCGCTGCTGGTCGAGATGCAGGCCTGCCGCTCACAAGAGTTCATCGCCTTCGCCGCGCCGCTGATGCGCGAGACCTTCGGCGGCTCGGGACCGGCCTGGGAGACCGATGCGCTGTGGCGGCGCTACACCAGGGTCGAGCCCGGCTTCATCCGCGTCGATGCCGACGAGGTGACCTATCCGGCCCATGTCATCCTGCGCTACCGGCTGGAGAAGGCGCTGATCGCGGACGCCATGCCGCTGTCGGAACTGCCCGCCGCCTGGAACGCCGGGATGAAGGATCTGCTCGGCGTCACCGTGCCCGACGACAAGCTCGGCTGCCTGCAGGACGTGCATTGGCCGAGCGGCGGCTGGGGCTATTTCCCGACCTATACTCTGGGCGCCATGACCGCAGCCCAGATCTTCGAGGCCGCCTGCACGGCGGCGCCCGACATCCTGCCGGCGATCGGCCGCGGCGACTTCTCCGGGCTGCTGTCCTGGCTGCGCAGCAACATCCACAGCCAGGGCTCGCTGCTGGAGACCGACGACCTGCTGACGCAGGCGACCGGTCGGCCGCTGGATGCGGGGGCGTTCAAGGCGCATCTGCGGAAGAGGTATGGGGGTGAGGGTTGAGGGCAGCGGGTAAGCTCCCGACCCGTTGCGGACTTGCCTTGCTACGATTTTATCGCCGCGCGATAAGGAAGAAATCCGAGCAAGTTAGAATGCAGGAGCTGTATACGTGGAAATCGTCATGGTCTGGAGCATGCTCGTGTGGAATGAGCCGCGCGTTGGCGTCGCACAGCAGGACAGATTATCGGTCTCAACCACAGATAACCTCTACAATTCGGAAGATGAGTGCCGTGGCAACGCGCGTCTCATCATCGAGCGCCTGCCCAAAGCTCGCATTGCATGTGTGCTCACGCATGTCGCGAAAGCAGAGCGCGAATCTATGAGACAATACGAACAGTTTATATATAAGAACCTACCCGTATTGCCGAACCCAACGAAGCCATGAGCTTCGTCGTCCGCTTTCGACCCAAACCGGAAATCGAGCGAATAGCGGCCACGGCCGCTCGTTCCCTCACTCGACCGCACACAGCCCCATGGACCTGCCACCCATCATGCGGAATCATCGCGTCATGATCCGAATCATTGCCGCCCTGATCGTCGCGTCCATCCTGTGGCCCGCCCCTGCCGCGCTCGCGGCCAGCGCCTGCCGTCCGACGCGGGATGGCAAGGACCGAATCGAGCCGGTGGGCGGCTGTCCGAGCGGATATTACCTGCGTGGCGCCTGCTGCGAGTCGTTCAAGGCCCTGTCGCAGCCCAGCAGCGCCGTGAAGACCTGCCCGCCGGGGACGGTCGCGAGCCTCGGGACCTGCATTGCCAGGAAGTGAGCCCGCCTGAATCCGAGGATGAGGCCTTGCCTTCGTCCATCGGGCGCAGCTCCTCTCCTCACTGGGCCGCGCAGATCTCCTCGGCCGCCTTCAGGCTCGATTTGCGCTGGATTTTGTCGTCTCTGGCGAAGAGCTCGGCCAGCCAGTCGACGAAGACGCGGACCTTGTTGGAGAGGTGCCGGTTGGGCGGGTAGACGATGTGCAGGGGTTTGGGCGCCGTGCACCAGTTGGCCAGGATCGGCATGAGTGCGCCGGCCGTGATGTGGTCCTGCACCATGAAGGTCGGCGCCTGGATGATTCCGAGCCCCGCGACGGCCGCCGCGACATAGCCGTTGCCCTCGTTCAGCGAGACGATGTAGCGGCTGCGGACCTCGATGGTCTCGCGCTCATTGGCGTAGAGAAAGGGCATCGTGCGGCCCGTGCCGGCCATGCGGTAGCCGACGATATGATGCCCCTGCTCCAGATCGCGCGGATGGTTCGGCATGCCGTGGCGGGCGAGGTAGGAGGGAGCGGCGCAGGTGATCGCGAACATCTCGCCGATGCGGCGTGCGATCAGGCTCTGGTCCTGAATCTCGCCAGCGCGGATGGCGCAATCGAGATTCTCGGCCAGGAGATCGGCGGGGCGGTCGCTGAGGCCGAGATCGAGCTGGATCTCGGGATAGCGCTCATGGAAGCCCGGCAGCGCCGGGATGATCACCGCCATGGCCAACGAGGCGCTGCAATCGACCCGCAGCCGCCCGCTCGGGCGCGCCTGCGACAGCGCCATGCTGGCGTCGAGCTCGTCGATCTCGCCGAGAACGCGCAATGCCCGCTCGTAATAGGCGGCGCCGTCCATCGTCACGGTGACGCGGCGCGTCGTGCGGTTGAGCAGTTTCGCGCGCAGATGCCCTTCGAGCTGCTGGATCTGCTTGGTGACCGTCGGCTTGGGCATGTCGAGCAAATCGGCGGCGCGGGTGAAGGTGCCGGCCTCGACCACCCTGACGAAGGCGCGCATGGCGCTGAGCTGATCCATCGAACCCTCACTTCGAGCCGTGACGCGATGCCATTATTTCCCTCAGGAAATAATGAATGAACGAAAGCACCATTTATTGCCCCACAGATATCACCTAAATCCTGCTGCACCGCAACAGCACAGGCCGCGCCATGCTCGCCACGTCGATCCAGCCCTATCGTAATCCCCGCGCCGTCTTCTGGCGGCAGGAGACGATCGCGGCCGGCACGGCGTCGCTGGCGGCCCGGCTCTATGCGCCCGCCGAGATCGCGGCTGACTCCGGGATCGTCGTGCATCTGCATGGCGGCTCCTTCACCGGCGGCTCGCTGGTGGAGGGTGAGGCGGTGGCGACGATGCTGGCCGAGGCCGGCGCGGTCGTGATCTCGCTGGATTACCCGCTGGCGCCGGCGCATCGCTTCCCCGAGGCGCTGGAGGCGACATATGGGGCGCTCGTCGCCATCGGCAAGATGCGCGCCCGCTGGGCAGCCAGGCATGCTCCGCTCTATGTCGCGGGCGAGGAAGCCGGCGGCAACCTCGCCGCCGCGCTCGCCCTGATGGCGCGTGACCGGCACGGCCCGGCGCTGGCCGGCCAGATCCTGCTGTCGCCCATGCTCGATGCGTGCCTGGGGACCTATTCGCTGCGCGCAGCCGAAGCCGGGCCGGTCGGCTGCCACTGGGCCGATGGCTGGGCCGACTATCTCGGCACGCCCGACAAGGCCGCCCACCCTTACGCCGCCCCGCTCAACGCCACGAGGCTCGCCGGCCTGCCTCCCGCCCTGCTGATCAGCGCGGGCGACGACCCGATGCGCGACGAGGCCGCGGCCTATGCAGCCCGTCTGCAGGAAGCGGGTGTGAGCGTGCGCCACCATGTGCAGACTGCTCCGACGCAGTGGCCGGCAGCCTATGCGGGGGCGCCGCAGAACGACTCCTGTCTTTGCAGGGCCTGCTCTCATGTGAGTGATTTCTACGCCCAGACCGCGCCTCCCTAGGCGCGCGCCGCCCTCGCCCTTCGCATTTCCGATTCCGTCTCATCCAAGGAACCAACCCATGATCCAGGGAACGCATCGTCGTGGCTTGCTGGGCGGCGGTCTCGCTGCCGGCGCCTCTCTCGCTACGCTCGCCCTCGCCTTCAACCTGTTCGGCGGGCACGCCCAGGGCGACACGCCCGCGGCCGCCCCCGCAGCACCACCGGCAACGCCCGTCTCGGTCGCGACCGTCGAGCCGCGCGATATCATCAACTGGGCCGAGTTCTCCGGCCGGCTCGAAGCGATCGAGCGCGTCGAGCTGCGCTCGCGCGTCTCCGGCGTGGTCGAGGCCGTGCATTTCCGCGAGGGCGGACTGGTCAAGCAGGGCGACCTGCTGATCAGCATCGACCAGGCGCCCTATCTCGCCGAGCTGGAGCGGGCGCAGGCCCAGGTCCTGGCGGCCGAGGCGCGCGTCGCGCTGGCCGCGGGCGAGAATGAGCGCGGCCAGCAGCTGATGGCGAGCCGCAACGTCTCGCAGCGGGATCTCGACACGCGCTATAACGGCTTGCGCGAGGCACAGGCCAATCTGCAGGCCGCCCAGGCGACGCAGCAGACCGCGCGGCTCAACCTCGACTACACCCAGATCCGCGCGCCGATCAGCGGGCGCATCGGGCGGCTCGGCGTCACCGTCGGAAACCTCGTGGCGGCCGGGGCCGGCACGGCTCTGCTGACGACGCTGGTCTCGGTCGATCCGGTCTATGCCGCCTTCGACGCCGACGAGCGCACGGTGCTCGATGCGCTCGCCAGCCTGCCGGGCCGCGAGCGTGCGCTGGAGCGCATACCGGTCCGGCTCGCGACCGCGACCAGCGAGGCCGTAACCGTCACCGGCAAACTGCACTTCATCGACAACGGCGTCGATGCGGGCAGCGGCACGATCCGGGTGCGGGCGCTGCTCGACAACCCCGATGGCAAGCTGCTGCCGGGCCAGTTCGTGCGCGTCCAGATGGGCCAGGCACGGGCCGCGCAGGGCCTCGTCATCAACGAGCGCGCGGAGGGCACAGACCAGGACAAGAAGTTCGTCTTCGTGGTCGGCGACGACAACAAGGCGCTCTGGCGCGAGGTCACGCTCGGCGCCCCGCATGACGGGCTGCGCGTCGTCGCCTCCGGGCTCAAGGCCGGCGAGCGCATCGTCGTCAACGGCCTGCAGCGCATCCGTCCGGGCGCGAGCGTCGCGCCTGAGCCTGTGCCGATGGCCGAGAAGGCTGAACTGAAGCGCGGCGCCGCCAAGACGGAGATCGCCCAGCGCTGATCCCGACGCGCGTCATTCTCGGGCGAAGCGAAGCGCAGACCCGAGAATCTCAGGGCCAGAGTGCACTGGTTTCCGAGATGCTCGGGTCAGGCCCGAGCATGACGGCGCTTTCATCACGCAAGACATCCGCTCCAAAGGGGGGCGTGCCATGAACCTGTCCAAATTCTTCATCGACCGGCCGATCTTCGCCGGCGTTCTCTCCGTCCTGATCTTCCTCGCCGGGCTGATCTCGCTGCGCACCCTGCCGATCTCGGAATATCCCGAGGTGGTGCCGCCGACCGTGGTGGTGCGCGCGCAATATCCCGGCGCCAATCCGCGCGTCATCGCCGAGACCGTGGCGACGCCGATCGAGGAGCAGATCAACGGCGTCGAGGGCATGCTCTACATGTCGAGCCAGGCGACGACGGACGGGGTGATGACGCTGAACGTCACCTTCCGGCTCGGCACCGACCCCGACCGGGCCCAGCAGCTCGTGCAGAACCGCGTCAGCCAGGCGGAACCGCGCCTGCCGGAGGAGGTGCGCCGCCTCGGCGTCACCACCATCAAGAGCTCGCCTGACCTGACGATGGTGGTGCACATCACCTCGCCGAACGGCCGCTACGACACGACCTATCTGCGCAACTACGCCGTCCTCAACGTGAAGGATCGGCTGGCGCGCATCGACGGCGTCGGCCAGGTCCAGCTCTTCGGCTCGGGCGATTATTCGATGCGCGTCTGGCTCGATCCGCAGAAGGTCGCCGAGCACGGCCTCTCGCCATCCGACATCGTGCGCGAGATCCGGGCCCAGAACGTCCAGGCCGCGGCCGGCGTGATCGGCGCCTCGCCGAGCGGCCCGGGGCTCGACCTGCAGCTTTCGGTGAACGCTCAAGGGCGCCTCGCCAACGAGGCGGAATTCGGCGACATCATCGTCAAGACCGTCGCCAGCGGCGCCGTGATCCGCCTCAAGGACGTCGCCCGCATCGAGCTGGGCGCGGCCGACTACGCGCTGCGCTCGCTGCTCAACGGCAAGTCGGCGGTCGCCGTGCCGGTTTTCCAGGCGCCCAACTCGAACGCGATCGCGATTGCCGACCGCGTCCAGGAGACGATGCGCGAGATCAAGCAGAACATGCCCGAGGGCGTGGACTATGCGATCGTCTACGACACCACCCAGTTCGTGCGGGCCTCGATCAAGGCCGTGATCACGACGCTGCTCGAGGCGATCGCGCTGGTGGTGCTGGTCGTCATCGTCTTCCTGCAGACCTGGCGGGCCTCGATCATCCCTCTCGTCGCCGTGCCGGTCTCGGTCGTCGGCACCTTCGCGGTGATGTATCTGCTGGGCTTCTCGATCAACGCGCTTTCGCTCTTCGGGCTCGTGCTGGCGATCGGCATCGTGGTCGACGACGCGATCGTCGTGGTCGAGAATGTCGAGCGCAACATCGAGCACGGTCTGGAGCCGCGCGAGGCGACCTACAAGGCCATGCGCGAGGTCTCCGGCCCGATCATCGCGATCGCGCTCGTGCTGGTCGCCGTGTTCGTGCCGCTCGCCTTCATCAGCGGCCTGACCGGCCAGTTCTACCGGCAGTTCGCCTTGACCATCGCGATCTCGACCGTGATCTCGGCGGTCAACTCGCTGACGCTGTCGCCTGCGCTGGCGGCACTGCTGCTGAAGGGCCACCATGCCCCCAAGGATGCGCTGACGCGCTTCATGGACCGCGTCTTCGGCTGGTTCTTCCGCGGCTTCAACCGTTTCTTCAATCGCTCTTCGGAGGCGTATGGCAGCGGGGTGCGCCGCATCCTCGGCCGCAAGACGGTGATGATGGTGATCTATGTCGGCTTGGTCGGGCTGACCGGCGTGCTGTTCAACACCGTGCCGTCAGGCTTCGTGCCCGGCCAGGACAAACAGTATCTCGTCGGTTTCGCGCAACTGCCCGATGCCGCGACGCTCGACCGGACCGAGGACGTGATCCGCCGCATGGACGAGATCGCCCTGAAGCATCCCGGCGTCGAGAACGCGATCTCCTTCCCCGGCCTGTCGATCAACGGCTTCACCAACTCGTCGAATGCCGGCATCGTCTTCGTCGGCCTGAAACCCTTCGACCAGCGCAAGGACCCCTCGCTGTCGGGCAACGCCATCGCCATGCAGCTCAACAAGGAGTTCGCGGGCGTCAAGGACGCCTTCATCGCGATGTTCCCGCCGCCGCCCGTGCAGGGGCTGGGCACGATCGGCGGCTTCAAGCTGCAGATCGAGGATCGCGCCGGCCTCGGCTACAAGGCGCTCGACGAAGCGACCAAGGCCTTCATGGCGAAGGCTTCGACCGCGCCCGAGATCGCCGGCATGTTCTCGAGCTTCCAGGTCAACGTGCCGCAGCTCTATGCCGATATCGACCGCACCAAGGCGCGCCAGCTCGGCGTGCCCGTGACGGATGTCTTCGAGACGCTGCAGATCTATCTCGGCTCGTCCTATGTCAACGACTTCAACACCTTCGGCCGTACCTACACGGTGCGGGTGCAGGCCGATGCGCCCTTCCGCGCCCATCAGGAGGACATCGGCAAGCTGAAGGTCCGCTCCAGCACGGGCGAGATGGTGCCGCTCTCGGCCGTGCTCAACGTGCGCAACGATTCCGGGCCGGAACGGGCGATCCGCTATAACGGTTTCCTCAGCGCCGACATCAATGCCGGCCCGGCTCCCGGCTATTCCTCGGGCCAGGCGCAGGACGCCGTGACGCGGATCGCCGCGGAGACGCTGCCGAAGGGCTTCGCCTTCGAATGGACAGAGCTGACCTATCAGGAGACCCTGGCCGGCAATTCCGCCATGTTGGTGTTCCCGATCGCGATCCTGCTCGTCTTCCTGGTGCTCGCCGCGCAGTATGAGAGCCTGACGCTGCCGATCGCGATCATCATGATCATCCCGATGGGTCTGCTCGCGGCGATGGCCGGCGTCTGGTGGACCGGCGGCGACAACAACGTCTTCACCCAGATCGGACTCGTGGTGCTGGTCGGGTTGTCCGCCAAGAACGCGATCCTGATCGTCGAATTCGCGCGCGAGCTCGAATTCGAGGGTCGGACGCCGGTCGAGGCCGCCATCGAGGCCAGCCGCCTGCGGCTGCGGCCGATCCTGATGACCTCGCTCGCCTTCATCATGGGCGTGGTGCCGCTGGTGACCTCGACCGGCGCCGGCGCCGAGATGCGCCATGCGATGGGAGTCGCGGTCTTCTCCGGCATGATCGGCGTCACCGCCTTCGGCATCTTCCTGACGCCGGTGTTCTACGTGCTGATGCGCAAGCTCACCGGCAACAGGCCGCTGAAGCAGCACGGCGCGGAGGCGGAGGCGGAGCCGGCGCCTGTGGCGAAGGCGGCATGACCCCTCTCTGAAAGGAGAACGCCATCGTCCCGGACGCAGCGAAGCGAAGATCCAGGATCCATTCCGGAACCCTCATCGGAGAGGGTCAGGAATGGATCCCGGGTCGACCTTCGGTCGCCCGGGATGACGGCGTGGTTCAAAAGCAGGCTGGACTTACCGCTCGATCATCTTGTTCCAGCGGCTGTTCCATTCAGGGCGCTTGGCGTTGATCGCGTCCCAGTCCAGCACCACGGCGGTCTTCATGAAGCCGTGGAAGGCCTCGAGCTTCTTTTCGGCTTCCGGCGTCGTCGCCTTGGCCTTGCTGTTCGACGGCACGACGTTGCCGACGGCCAACGCCTTCGACTGCGCCTCGGCCGAGAGCAGATAGGCGGCGAGCTTCTGGGCGAGTTCCGGCTCCGAATTGTTGGCGATGACGCATTGCGCCACCATCAGCACCACCGAGCCTTCCTTGGGCTGGGCGTATTCGACCGGAATGCCCTTTTCCTTCAGGGTCGCGACCGCGGTCGGGGTCAGCGGGAAGATAGCCGCCTCGCCGGTCTGGACCATCTCGGAGATCTTGGCCGAGTTCGGGATGAACTCGATGACGTTCTTGCCGATGGTGTCGCGGAACTTGCCAAAGCCCGGCTCGACATTGGCCTCGGTGCCGCCCTGGATGCGGTTGAACATCAGGAAGGCGTGCAGGCCGAAGGACGAGGCGGAGGCCGACTGGAAGACGACCTTGTCCTTGAACTTGGGGTCGGCCAGGTCCATCCAGGAGGTCGGCGCGGCCCAGCCCTTCTCGTCGAACATCTTCTTGTTGTAGGCGAGCCCGGTCATCCCGAGGTCGATGCCCACCGCCATGTCGTCTTTCATGCGGGTGCCGTTGGCGAGTTCGCCGAGTTCGGGACCGGCCTTCAGCTTCTCGCAGAGACCGGCGCCGATGGCGCGGACCATGACGCCGTCGTCGAGGAACATGACATGCATCTGCGGCTTGTCCTTGGCTGCGGTCGCCTTGGCGAGGATGTCCGAGGACGTGCCGGGGACGACGACGACCTTGACATTGTTGGCCTTTTCGAACTCCGGGAAGACGCCTTGCGTGAAGGTCTTTTCGAAGTTGCCGCCGTTCATGCCGACATAAAGCGTCTTGGTCTGGGCGAAGGCGGACGTGCCGGCGACGAGCGCCAAAGTGGCGACGGCAGCGCCCAGCGCGGTGCGACGATGGATCATGTGAAAACTCCCCTGTTTTGCGGCTCTGAGAAGCGATCCGCACCCGAGCCGTCGGCTGTGCGGTCGCTGGTTGAAGGAGGCTTGCTGAAACGGCCGATCGAGAAGGCCTCGATCGGGGTGGTCGTGGCGCCGTCGCGAACGAGTTCGGCCAGGACTTCGCCGACGCCGGGCGCGATCTGGAATCCGGCTCCAGTGAAGCCGAAGGCGTGGAACAGGCCGGGCGTGGTGCCGCTGGGTCCGATCACCGGGTTGCGGTCGGGCATGGCGGCCTCGGTGCCGGTCCAGAAGCGGATCGCCTGGGCATGGCGCATCGCGGGAAAGAGCTCGGCCGCCTTGTTCATGATGGCGAGCGCGCCATCACCTGTGGGGCGCGAGAGATCGATGTCGGCCAGGGGCAAGCCGCGCTCGCCGCCGACGACGCAATTGCCGCGCTCGACCTGGCGGGCATAGACGCCGCCGCCCTCCATGCCGGTATTGACGGTCATGATCGGTGCGAGCGGCTCGGTCACGATCATCGAGGGATAGATCCGGCTGAGCGGAACCGGCTCGCCGAAGGCCGCCGCGAAAGGCCCGGCCCAGGCTCCGGCGCTGTTGATGAGCGCGCCGGCCCGCAGCGTCAGCCCTTCGCCCGCCTCGAGCGCGAAGCCGGCGCCGTTTCGGGTGGCACCCGTCACGGGCGTGTTTTCCAACACATGCGTCCCGGCGCGGCGCGCGGCGCTGGCAAAACCGGCGGCGACGAGGCGCGGATTGGCGTGGCCGTCGCCCGCGCAGAGCGACGCGCCGGTGATGTCGCCCTCGATCCATGCAAAGCGCTCGCGCAGATCGTTGTGGCCGATCAGTTCGAGGTCCAGGCCCTGATCGGAGACGGTGGCGGCATAGGCTTCGAGCGCCGCCATGTCGGCCTCGCCGCGGGCGAGCTTGAGATGGCCCGAGCGCAGAAACTCGCCATCGATGCCGATGAGCGATGCGAGACGCGGCCAGATCGCGTGCGCGCGCTGCGACAACGGCAATTGCTCGCGCGGCCGCCCCTGCCGGCGCACGCCACCATAATTCACGCCGCTCGCCTGCGCGCCGCAGAAGCCCTTGTCGAGCAGGGCGACGCTGAGGCCCATGCCGCGCAGGGCCAATGCAGCCGAGGCGCCGACGAGGCCGCCGCCTATGATCGCGACATCGACATCGAGACGCGCGCTCACTCCGCTGCCTCCGTCTCGCGCGGCGCCGGTGTCAGCACCAAGGGGACCGGCTTAAGCGGCGCCTGGGCGCGCAGCCGCCCGACGCTGTCGAGGCTGCGACCGGTCTGCACCGCCAGCAGTTCGGCCGCTGCGCCGGCGCAGATGCGGCCCTGGCAGCGGCCCATGCCGACGCGGCTGACCGCTTTCAGCCGGTTGATCTCGACGATGTCGAAGCGGTCGATCGCGTCGCGGGCCTCACCCGTGCGGATCTCCTCGCAGCGACACAGCAGCGTGTCGTCGGCGAGGCCGGCAGCCCAATGCGTGGGATAAGGAAAGGCCGCCTCCAGCACGTCGCGGAAACGGTCGATGCGCGCGCGTTCGACGTCGAGCACGGCAGCGCGTTCCGGCGAGTACGGCAGGTGCCGATCCTCGCAGAGCGCCAGCGCGGCGCGCTCGCCTGCCCGCTCGGCCGCATCGGCCCCCGCGATGCCGGCGCCATCGCCCGCCAGATAGACATGCCGCACGCTGCTGCGCCCGGCGGCGTCGCGCTGCGGCAGCCAGGCCCGGTCGCGCTCGTCGAAGCGGAAGGCGCAGCCGGCAAGGTCGGCGGCTTGCGTTTCCGAGCGCAAAGCGAGCCCGTAGCCGACACCGTCGCAGGCGAGACGATGCGTGCGGCCGGCTTGCGTCCAGGCGACGCCGGAGACTGCATCGCCGCCCTCGAAGCGGACATTGTCGACACCGGAATGGATCGCCACGCCGCGCAGGCGCAGTTCGGCGACGAAGCGCATGCCTCTGGCAACGACGGCCGGAAACAGCATGAGGCCGCGCAGCATGGCGAATTTGGCCGAAAAGGGCGCGGCATCGAGCACGGCCGCGACCGCGACGCCCGCCTTCATGTATTGCCAGGCGACCAGATAGAGCAGCGGGCCGGTGCCCACGAAGACGACCCGGCTGCCGATGGCGCAGCCCTGCGCCTTCAGCGCGACCTGCGCACCGCCGAGCGTGAACACGCCGGGCAGCGTCCAGCCGGGAAGCGGCAGGATGCGATCGGTCGCGCCTGTCGCCAGGATCAAACCGTCATAGGCAACGCGGCGGCTCTCGCCGGCGACCGCGATGTCGGCCACGCCGTCGCGGAGGTTCCAGAGCAGCGCCTGCGGCCAGTAGTCGAGATCGCCGGCCAGGGCTGCGAAATCGCGGTGCAGCGCGCGCGCCTTGCCGGCTTCGGAGCCATAGAGCGCCGTCTCGCTGCGCTCGTCCGGCACGAGGCGCTGGCGGTAGATCTGGCCGCCGCAGGAAGGCGCTTCGTCGACGACGAGTGGACGCAAACCGGCGGCGACGAGCGCCTGCGCGGCGCGGATGCCGGCCGACCCGGCGCCGACGACCAGCGGCTGCGCGCGTCCGTTCATGCCGCGCTCCCTGCCCGCGTGACGATGCTCATGCCGGCCGCCAATGGCGTCGTGCAGGCGCGCAGGCGCGCGCCATCGGCGAGCGTCACCCAGCAATCCTGGCAGGCGCCCATCTGGCAGAAGCCGGCGCGCGGCTGGCCCGAGAACTCGCTCACCCGGACCGCTTTCGCCTGGCTCAGGATCGCCGTCAGCAGCGTGTCGCCTGCCCGGCCCTCGCGCGGCTCGCCATCGAGGGTGAAGGCGACGGTCGTGTGGCCTTTACGGGCGATGCGGTGGAGCAGCGGCATGGCGTTCGCCCTCACTTCTGCCCGACGAGGATCTTGTCGAGCCCGAAGGCGCGGTCGAGGATCAGCATGGCGATGGCGGTCAGCGCGATCATCAAAGCCGAGACCGCCGCCATCATCGGGTCGATCGATTCCGTGGCGTACATGTACATCCGCACCGGCAGCGTCACCGTCTGCGGCGAGGTGACGAAGATCGACATCGTCAGCTCGTCGAAGGAGTTGATGAAGGCGAGCAGCCAGCCGCCGGTGATACCGGGCAGGATCATCGGCGCGGTGACGCGGCGAAACACCGTCCAGTGCGAGGCGCCCAGCGTCATCGCCGCCTGCTCGGCGCTGCGGTCCAGCCCCGTGAAGGCCGCCATCACCAGCCGCAGCACATAGGGCGTGATGACGATGACATGGGTCGCGACCAGCCAGGCGAAGGAGCCGGTGCCGCCGATCAGCGCGAACATCCGCAGGAAGGCGACGCCGAGCACGAGATGGGGAATGATCAGCGGCGACAGGAACAGCGCGTTGAGCGCGCTGCGGCCCGGAAACGCGTAGCGGTCGATGGCGAGCGCGGCGGGCACGGCCAGCGCTACCGAGATCGTCGCGGCAAGCGTCGCCAGCCAGAGGCTGTTGACGAAGGAGGCGACGAAATCGGGATGGATGAAGATCTCGCGGAACCAGCGCAGCGAGAACGAGGTCGTGGGGATCGAGAGCGTGTTCTCGGGGGTAAAGGCAACGAGGCAGATCACCACCAGCGGCGCCAGTACGAAGGCGACGACGAGGCTGTGGAAGATCAGCGCGATGGGGCCGTTCTTCTGCATGGCGCTTACCCCAGCGTCCGGCGGGCGCGGGCCTCGACCATGCGGTTATAGGCCAGCATGATGGCAAGGTTAGCCGCGAGCACGATGATGGCGATGGCGGCGCCGAGCGGCCAGTTCAGCTCGTGCATGTATTCGTCATAGACCAGCGTCGCGGCCATCTTGAGCCTGCGGCCGCCGAGCAGGCCGGGAATGGCGAAGGCGCTGGCCGAGAGGCCGAAGACGATCAGGCTGCCCGAGAGCATGCCCAGCGAGACCTGCGGCATCACCACGCGGCGCAGCGCCGTGAAGTGTGAGGCGCCCAATGTCAAGGCGGCGGCCTCGACCATCGGATCGAGCTTTTGCAGCGCGGTCCAGACCGGAATGACCATGAAGGGCAGCATGACGTGGACGAGCGCGATCACGATCGCCGTCTCGGTGTAGAGCAGCTTGACCGTGCCGAGCCCCAGCGCCTGCAGGGTCTGGTTCACCAGGCCGGTCGAGCCGAGCAGCATGCTCCAGCCGAAGGCGCGCACCACGACGGAGACCAGCAGCGGGCCGATGATCACCAGCAGGAAGACCGAGCGCCAGGGATCGCGCATCCGCGACAGGATATAGGCTTCCGGCGCGCCGATGACCGCGCAGATCAGCGTCGTCAGGAAGGCGAGCCGCAGCGTGCGCCAGAAGGTGCCGAGATAGTAGTCGTCCGAGAACACGGCGATGTAATGCGCCAGCGTGAACTCGTTCTTGATGCCGGTGGTGTGGTCGTAGACGTGGAAGGAGAGGATGACCGTCAGGACCAGCGGCAGCACCACGAGCCCGAGGAAGAACAGCGAGCCGGGGCCAACCAGCAACCAGGGCGTGGGATTGGCGCGTGCCGCCGGCGGGCCGAGACTGTGGCTGGTGGCGCTCTGGCTGGTGGCGCTCATGCGGCGGCTCCGACCAGCGCATCGACCTTGAGGCTGGCTGGCGTCCAGGCGAGCGAGACCCGCCCACCCTCGCCCGGCGGCTCCTCGCCCTGGTTGGGAACCGAGACCGAGATGGCGCCGACCGGCGTCTCGACGGTGAAGAGCCAGTAGCTGCCGAGGAAGAAGCGGGCGAGGATCACCCCGTCCAGAACGCCCTGCCCGGCCTGCGCAAGCAGGATCTTCTCCGGCCGCAGCGACAACGCCACCGCCTGCCCGTCCGAAAGCGAAGCCGGCTCACTCGGCAAGGCGATGCCGGCGACCTCGGCGCGGCCGCCCTGCCAGACGCCCTCGATGCGGTTCATCTTGCCGACAAAGGAGGAGATGAACGCCGTCGCCGGCCGCTCGTAGAGCTTGTAGGGCGCGTCGACCTGGGTCATGCGACCCTGCTCCATCACCACGACGCGGTCGCTGATCGAGAGCGCTTCGGCCTGGTCATGCGTCACCATGATCGTGGTGGTGCCGACGCTGCGCTGGATGCGGCGCAGTTCGAACTGCATCTCCTCGCGCAGCTTGGCGTCGAGGTTCGACAGGGGTTCGTCGAGCAGCAGCACCGGCGGCTCGATCACCAGGGCGCGCGCGATCGCGACGCGCTGGCGCTGGCCGCCCGACAATTGGCGCGGATAGCGCTCGGCAAAGGCGCCGAGATGGACGAGGCCGAGCATCTGCGCGACGCGGCGGTCCCGCTCAGCCTTTGCGATCTTGCGCATCTCCAGGCCGAAGGCGACGTTTTCCGCCACCGTCATATGCGGAAACAGCGCATAGCTCTGGAAGACGATGCCCAAGCCGCGCCGGTTGGGCTTCTCATGGGTGATGTCGCGGCCGTCCAGCGTGATGCGCCCACTGGTCGGCTCGACGAGGCCCGCGATCATCTGCAGCGTCGTGGTCTTGCCGCAGCCGGAGGGGCCGAGCAGCGAGACGAATTCGCCCTTGGCGACGCTGAGGTCGACATCGCGCACGGCGGCGAGTTCGCCATAGACCTTGCTCAGCGATTGCAGCGTCAGGAAGCCCATCGGCACCTCGGATGCGGGCGCCCGGCCATGATCGAACCGGAGGCCGGACTGCGATGCCGCAAGGAGACGCAGACGACACAAATCCGTCAACCGAGGATTTCACATTGGAGAATTTATATTGACATAATTCCGTTATGTGAAATTTTTCCCTTTCTCAGCTTTGGATCATTTCAGTCGATGTCGCTGCCCCCCGAACCCGCATCGAGCCTCCAGCGCGCCTTGCGGCTCCTGCGCATCGTCGCCGCGGGCGATGCCGCCGGCATGCGGCTGAAGGACATCGCCAGCGCCGCCGGCTGCGGCCAGCCGAGCGCGCACCGGGCGCTGCGAGACCTGATGGCGGAAGGCTTCGTCGAGCAGGTCGCGGGCGGCAAGCGCTACCGGCCGGCGCTCGACTTCTTCGTGCTCGCCGCCCGTGCGGGACAATCGGGCGGCCTGCGCGAACTGGCTCGCCCGGCCCTGCTGCGGCTCTCGGCAACGCTGAGCGACACCGTCTTCCTGCTGGTGCGCAACGGCTATGACGCCGTGTGCCTCGACCGGATCGAGGGCCCCTTCCCGATCCGCTCCTTCACCGGCGACATCGGCGGCAAGGTGCCGCTCGGGCTCGGCCAGGGCAGCCTCGCCATGCTGGCGCATCTGCCCGAGGCCGAGCGCGACGCGGTGATCCGCTTCAACATGCCCCGCCTGCTCGATCGCGGCTTTCTCGACGAGGCCGCGCTGCGCGGCGCGCTCGACCGGGCCCGCGAGCAGGGCTGGGTCAACCTCAACACCGGGCTGATCCCCGGCATGGCCGGCGTCGCCGTGCCGGTCTGCGATGCGGATGGGCGCGCGGTGGCGGCGCTCAGCGTCGGCACGCTGCTGGAGCGGCTGCGCGACGACCGGCTCGCCAATGTCGTCGGCATCCTCAAGGCGGAAGCCGAAGCGCTGGGCGCCAGGCTCAACCCCTTCGACATGGCGCTGCGCTATCCCTCGCGCAGCCTGAGCGCGATCGCGGGCTGACCGGCCCACGCCGATCCGTCATGCCGCAGCGCGCTTGCCCGCCACGGAGAAGCATGGTCTCGAAGGCTCAGCACCGTTCCCGAAGGCAGATCGTCATGACCGAAACCGCCCCCAAGCCCGCCCCGCGCATCGCCATCACCTATTGCTCGATGTGCCAGTGGATGCTGCGCGCCGCCTGGCTCGCCCAGGAGCTGCTCTCGACCTTCGGGCAGGATCTCGGCGAGGTCGCGCTGATCCCGCGCACCGGGGGCATCTTCCAGATCACCTATGACGGCGAGCTGATCTGGGACCGCAAGACCGAAGGCGGCTTCCCGGATTCCAAGATCCTGAAGCAGCGCGTGCGCGACCGGCTCGATCCGCAGCGCAGCCTCGGCCATGTCGATGGGCATGTCGCGGTGGAGAGCGTTTGAGCCGGGACCGTCATGCTCGGGCTTGACCCGAGCATCTCGGAAACCAGCAGTCTCTCGTCCTGGGGTTCTCTCGCCCTGGGATTCTCGGGTCTGCGCTTCGCTTCGCCCGAGAATGACGCGCCCTACACTGCTTGGCTGCGCGTCGCCGCGATCCAGGCCCTTGCCCGTGCCTCCGGATCGGCGTTGAGCGTGATATCGGTCACGGCCGCGACGATGTCGGCGCCGGCCTCGAAAACGCCCGGCGCCCGCTCCAGCGAGATCCCGCCGATGCCGACCAGCGGGATGTCACCGATGCGGCGCTTCCACTGCGTGACGCGCTCGAGGCCCTGCGGGTCCCATTTCATCGCCTTGAGGATGGTCGGATAGACCGGGCCGAGCGCGACATAGTCCGGCTGCGTCGCCAGCGCCCGCTCCAGCTCGACCTCGTCATGGCTGCTGACGCCGAGCCTCATGCCGGCCTTGCGGATCGCGCCGAGATCGGCCTCCTCGAGATCCTCCTGGCCGAGATGGACGAAGTCGCAGCCCTCCTCGATCGCCAGATGCCAGTAGTCGTTGACGACGAGGACGCAATCGGCCTGCGCGCAGAGCGCCTTGGCACGCGCGATCTCGCGGGCGGTTTCGACCTCGGCCTTGTCCTTGACGCGCAGCTGCACGAGCTTGACGCCGAGCGGCAGCATGCGCGCGAGCCAGTCGGCGCTGTCGAAGATCGGGTAGAACGGGTCGAGCTTCGCGACGGCAGTGTTGTTCATGAGAGAAACGCCTTGCCCATGACGGGGGTGGAGGGGGCGGCCATGTCGCGCGCCTCGATCGGCTGCGCCTCATAGGCCTGACGACCGGCCTCGATCGCCGCGGCGAAGGCCTTGGCCATCAGCGCGGGATCACCGGCCTTGGCGACCGCCGTGTTGAGCAGGATGCCGTCATAGCCCAGCTCCATGGCATGGGCGGCATGGGACGGCAGACCGATACCTGCATCGACCACGAGGGGAATATCGGGGAAATGCTGGCGCATGGTGCGCAGGCCATAGGGGTTGTTGAGGCCCCGGCCGGAGCCGATCGGGGCGCCCCAGGGCATCAGCACCTCGCAGCCGGCATCGAGCAGGCGGCCGCCGACGACGATGTCCTCGGTGGTATAGGGGAAGACCTCGAAACCGTCGGCGCTGAGAAGGCGCGCCGCCTCGATCAGGCCGACGACATCGGGCTGGAGCGTATCGTCCTCGCCGATCACCTCGAGCTTGATCCAGTTGGTGCCGAAGACCTCGCGCGCCATCTGCGCGGTGGTGACGGCCTCCTTGACGCCGTGGCAGCCTGCCGTGTTGGGCAGGACGCGCACGCCGAGATGCTTGACGAGCGACCAGAAGGCCTCCCCGGCTCCGCCCTCCCCCGCTTCCCGCCGCAGCGAGACGGTGACGACCTCGACGCCCGACGCACGGACGGCATCGGCCAGGATCGCCGGCGAGGGATATTGCGCCGTGCCCAGAAAGAGCCGGCTCTTCGGCTCGAAGCCGTAGAACGCTTTTGTCGCGGATTCTTGCATCTCAGCCGCCCTGCATCGGCGCGACGACCTCGATGCGGTCGCCCTCAGTGAGCCTGACAGTCTCGCGCTTGCGGGCCGGGACGAAATCGCCGTTCACGGCGGTGGCGACCACCCTGCCGGCATAGCCGAGTTCGTCCAGCACTTGGGCCAGCGTCTCGGCCGCGACCTCTCGCGGTTCGCCGTTAAGCAGCAACGTCATGGAGCATCTCCGGTATCGCGGCTGGATCGAGCACCGCGTCCGCCGCCAGCCGCGCCATGGCGGGGCTGAGCAGGAAGCCGTGACGATAGAGCCCGTTGACATGGATCACCCGGCCCCGGCGCGTCAGCCGCGGCAGGTTGTCGGGAAAGGCCGGGCGGGCATCGACGCCAATCTCGACGACTTCGGCCTCGCCGAAGGAGGGGTGCAGCGCGTAGGCCGCGCCGAGCAGCTCCAGCATCGCGCGGGCCGAAATCCGGCTGCGATCGGCGCTCTCGATCATGGTCGCGCCGACCATGAAGAGCCCGTCCGCACGCGGCACGACGTAGAGCGGAATGCGCGGATGCAGCAGACGGACGGGGCGTGACAGCGTCAGATCCCGGCTGCGCAGCAGCAGCATCTCGCCCTTGACGCCGCGCAAATCCGGCAGCGCGTCCCGAGCCGAGAGGCCGCGACAGTCGAGCACGATATCGGCGGCGATGTCGTCCGCCCTCGCCTCGCTGCCGAAACGGATGTCGCCGCCGGCCTCCAGCACATGCCGCGCCAGGCCGGCGAGCGCCCGGCGGGGATCGAGATGGGCTTCGCCTTCGAAGAACAGGCCTTTGCCGAAACGCCCGGCGAGATCGGGCTCGAGCGCCGCGATGCCGTCACCATCGAGCTCCAGAAAATGCGAGGTGCGCTGGCCGAAGCGCCTGATTTCGCTGCGGTCGCGGCTCGGCGCCAGCACAAGCGTGCCCTTGCGGACCACGCCCTCGACATGGCGCTCCCACCAACCGGCGGCTTCCTGCCCGAGGCGGATGACAGGCTCCTCGGCGCTCTCGCCTTCACACCAGGGGGCGAGCATGCCGCCGGCGAACCAGGAACAGGCCTGCTGGCCCGCAAAGGCGCCGCGTTCATGCAGCGTGACCGTCGCGCCACGGGCCAGCAGTTCGGCCGCGCAGGCGAGGCCGACGACGCCGGCACCGACGATGCCGACATGAACAGGCTTGCCTGCGCTGGTCCTCGGACGCGGAAGCGACTTTGGCTGCATGGACGGATCGGACATGCCATTCCCACTTGACCGGGAAGGCAACGGCAATGGCGTGCTTAAAGAGCGACGAGCCTAAAACCGTTCCCTTCGCCGGCATTACCCGGATCAGGTTCGATGGGTTGGTGCATCAGCACCTCTCAGCCTTGCGGGCACCCCAACGGATCGTCTCAATCTAAGTTGCCATGGCGGCATGAGCAAGGCGGGTTGGTCCCGCGGAGTCATCCCGGGCGACCGCAGGGAGACCCGGGATCCATGCCTGAACTTTTTCGAACCAGCGTTCCGGCATGGATCCCGGATCTTCGCTTCGCTGCGTCCGGGATGACCCGCTCATTTGAGCTTGCCTCGTCTTTCGCCGGGTATGGCGATCACGCCAGCGGCTTGGCGAAGCGCGTGATCGCTTCTGCTGTCGGCGTCGTCCCGGCGCCGGGCTGCTGCGGCTTGAGGAAACAGCCATCGACGACATTGGCCGGCTCGACGAAGGCATCCTTGATCCAGGGGATGTATTCGAGGACCGGCGTCGCCTGGTGCCAATAGGCGAGATGGACATGGACCTGGCTCATCTCGCCGGCATGGGGCGCCACGGGTAAGCGACTGGCGAGCGCGAGCTCCGCTACCTGGATGTATTCGGTGATGCCGCCCAGCCGGGTCACGTCAGGCTGGACGTAATGGATCGCATCGGCGGCGATGAAGGCGCGGAAGGCGTCGAGCGAATAGAGCTGTTCGCCGAGCGCGACGGGGATCGAGGTCGAACGGGCGAGCGCGGCGTGCGAGCCGACATCATCATACCAGAGCGGCTCCTCGAACCAGAAGATGTCGAGCGGCTCGGCTCGCGCGCAGAAGCGCTTGCAGGTCGGCAGGTCCCATTTGCCGTTGCCGTCGATGGCGAGGCTGACATGGGAGCCGACCGCCTGGCGCACCGCCTCGAGCCGGCCGATGTCGATGCCGATATCGGCATGGCCGACCTTGACCTTGATGCGGTGGAAGCCGTCGCGCTCGACAGCCATCCGGCAGCCATCGACGAGTTGGTCCTTGGGGATCGAGAGCCAGCCGATATCCGTGTTGTAGGCCTCGAGCCTGGGCTTGGTCGCGCCGCCCAGCAGATGCCAGAGCGGCACGCCCGCCTTCTTGGCCTTGAGGTCCCAGAGCGCCACATCCACCGCCGCCAGTGCCAGCTGGGTGATGCCGGCGCGTCCGACCCATTGCAGGGGCGGATGGCGGGCAATCTTGAGCCAGAGCCGGCTGATCTCGAAGGCATCCTCGCCAATCAGCAGCGGCGCGTAGCAGTCGCGGATACAGGCGGTGATCAGGCGGTCGGAGGGCAGATCGGCATGGGTGCCGGTGAAGCCGTAACCTTCCAACCCATCTTCGGTGACGATTTTCGCGCCGACCACGCCCCAATGGCTGATACGATGCGTGGAATCGGCGATCGAACCGCCCGTCACCGGGATGTGCAGGATGAAGGGCTCGATACTGGCGATGCGCATGGTGGTCCTCCCGGCCGCCATTTGCGACCAGGGATCGGTCACGACGGCGTGTTGAGCAGAGTTCGACCACAGGATGCCGACCGCTTCAACAGATGTCGCAGGAGGGGCGGCTGCCGGGAATCGGGGAGCGGCGACCCGCAGCGCCCGCTGTGGCACGACAGCTGCGTGCGCTCTGTCGAGATACTGTCATATGCCGCTGCAAAGACGCGCGCAGAATGAGTCTCGGCCCCCGGATGAGGATTTCAACGATGCGCATGACGACACTTTGGATCGCCGCGGCGATCGGCGGCTTGTCGGCAGCCGGGCCGGTGGCCGGGCAGACGATTTACCCGATCAATCGCGCCGAAATCCTCGAGGGCTCGCGCTTCGACTTCAAGGTCGAGTTCCCGAATGCGCCGACCTCGGCCGACGTCACTGTGACGATCAACGGCAAGGCCCCCGCAGAGATCTTCGGCAAGGCCACGACCTTTATGCAGAGCGAGGAAGGCCAGAAGCATTCGGCGCTGTGGCTGCGCGGCGCGTCGCTGCCGGCCGGCAACTACGTGGTCGAAGCCACGCAGGGGACCAACAAGGCGACGGTGAAGTGGGATGTCTTCGCGACCGCCCAGCCGCGCCGCGCCAAGAATGTCATCCTCTTCATCGGCGACGGCATGTCGGTCGCCAACCGCACCGCCGCGCGCATCCTGTCCAAGGGCTGGGACGAAGGCCGCTACAACGGCGAACTCGCCATGGACGATATGTCCAACATGGCGCTGATCTCGACCTCGGGCAGCGACTCGATCGTCACCGACAGCGCCAATGCCGCCCACGCCTACACGACCGGCCACAAATCCTGCGTCAACGCACTCGGCGTCTATTGCGCCAAGAACGCGCTGACGCTCGACCATCCGAAGGTCGAAACCATTGCCGAGGTGATCAAGCGCCGCGGCCAGATGGCGATCGGCGTGGTCACCAACTCCGAAATCGAAGACGCCACGCCGGCCTCGATGGTCGCCCACACCCGCCGCCGCTCGGACTTCAACGACATCGTCAAGATGTTCCACGACGTGCAGCCCGACGTGATCATGGGCGGCGGTTCGCCGAACTTCCTCTCCAAGGCAACGCCGGGCTCGAAGCGCACCGACGAGCAGGACTTCATCGCGAAGTTCAAGGAGGCCGGCTACACGCTCGCCACCACCAAGACCGAGATGAACGCGGCGGTCGCCGCCGGCTCCAAGAAGCTGCTCGGCCTCTACAACACCGGCAATATCGACGGCGCCTTCGACCTGCGACTGGCGAAGAAGGGCACGATCTCGAAATTCCCCGATCAGCCCGATGTGGTCGAGCAGACCAGAGCCGCGCTCGACATGCTGAAAGGCAACCCGGACGGCTTCTTCCTGATGGTCGAGTCGGCGCGCATCGACAAGTACAGCCATTCGCTCGACTGGGAGCGCTCGGTGTTCGACACGATCATGCTCGACAACGCCGTCAAGCTCGCCAAGGACTTCGCCGGAGACCGCAACGATACGCTGATCATCGTCGTGCCCGATCACGCCCATCCGATCTCGATCATCGGCACCTATGACGACGACCGTCCGGGCCAGCTCCTGCGCGACAAGCTCGGCGTCTACGCCGAATCGCGGCCGCCGAACTACGGCCCGCTCGACGCCGAGGGCTATCCGACCAAGGTGGACACCTCGCGCCGCCTGGCCGTCGTCTATGGCAGCTATCCCGACACCTGCGACACCGGCCGGCCGAACATGAGCGGCGAACGCGTGCCGGCCGTGAAGGGCCCCGATGGCAAGACCAACATCGCCAATGAGAAGGACTGCACGGGTCCGCTCGCCGCCCGCAAGACCGGCAACCTGCCCTTCGACGCCAATAGCGGCGTCCACTCGGCCGATGACGTGATTCTGACCGCGATGGGCCCGGGTGCCGAGAAATTCCGCGGCCACAAGCCCAACACCTATGTCTTCCGCGTCATGGCGGAAGCCCTGGCGCTGGGCGGCAAGTAAGCCTCCCAAGACCAGACAGAGGTCGGCGCGGCCTTGACAGGCGCCGACCTCGGGATGCGAGACAAACCGATGCAGCTTTGCGCGAAACCTGCGATCCCGACCCGCCGCGGCCTCCTCAACGGGGCTGCGGCGATCGCGCTTTGCGGCCCGGCGCTGGCCGCCGAGCCCGCCGGCATCGCCTTCGACAGCCTCTACAAATCCTTCGGCGTGCTCGGCTTCCAGTTTTCCGACCGCGTGACGGCGCTGCGGGGGCAGAGCGTCAGGATCACCGGCTACATGGCGCCGCCGCTGAAGCCCGAGAGCCACTTCTTCGTGCTGACGCGCGAACCGCTGGCCATCTGCCCGTTTTGCCAGTCGGATGCCGACTGGCCGGTCGATATCGTCGTCGTCTTCATGAAAGAGATCACGCCGATGGTCAGCGCCGGCCGCAAGGTCGTCGTCGCCGGGCGGCTGGAGATCGGTTCGGCCACCGATGCCGAGACCGGCTTCGTCAGCCAGATCAGATTGACCGATGCCAGCTTCACCCTCGCCTAACACCATCGCGGCAAAGGATTTGGCCACGGCAAGAACCCTGCGGCTGACCGGCGTCACGCTCGATCATCGCGGCGGCGACGGCCGCCCGTTCCGGGTGCTCGACCTGCCGAAACTCGTCGTCGCGCCGGGCGAGCATCTGGGTCTGCGCGGGCCGTCGGGCTCCGGCAAGACCTCGATTTTGCATCTGATCGCCGGGCTGATCCTCCCGGGCAGCGGCACGGTCGCCTGGGGCGAGACCGAGGTGTCCGCCCTGGACGTTTCCCGGCGCGATCGCTGGCGGCTCAACACGCTCGGCTATGTCTTCCAGGATTTTCACCTGATTCCCGAACTCGACGTCGCCGCCAACATCACCTTGCCGGCCAGTTTCTCGTCCTGGCGGATCGGCCGGGCCGAGCGCGAGCATGGCGAGGCGCTGGCCCGGCGAATGGGCCTCACCGATCTGAGCCGGAAAGCCGGCGTGCTCTCGCGCGGCGAGCAGCAGCGGGTCGCGATCGCCCGCGCGCTGAGCCGGCGGCCGGCGCTGATCCTCGCCGACGAGCCGACCGCCAGCCTCGATGCAGCCCATGCCGAGGAGGTCGGCACCCTTTTGGTCGAGGCCGCCCGCGAGGCCGGCGCCACGCTGATCTGCGCCAGCCATGATTCAGGGCTGCTGGCGCGGATGGAACGTTGCATCGACATTGCGCCGGCTCCGCCCCTCCCCGACCTCGCCACGGTGTCGGGACACGCCGCATGAACCCTTTCGCGATGGTCTGGGCCGATCTGCGAGCCCTGCGCTGGACAGCGCTGGCGATCGTTGCGCTGATCGCCATGGCGGTCGCGATCGGCGTTGCCATCGGCGCGCAGGAGCGGGCCCTGCGCAAGAGTTCGACCGTCGCCGCGGCCGATTTCGACCTGTTGATCGGCGCCCCCGGCAGCCAGACCCAGTTGCTGATGTCGACGATCTATCTGCAACTCGAAGCGATCCCGCTGATGGACGGCGCCGTGCTCAAGGCGCTCGCCCAGGACGAGCGCGTCGCCGATTTCGCACCGATCGCCTTCGGCGATGTCAGCCGGGGCTATCCGATCATCGGCACGACGAGCGCCTTCGCCGGCCGCTGGGGCCGCATCGCCCCGAGCGAGGGGCGTCTCTTCGCCGCCGAGGGCGAGGCGGTGGTCGGCGCCGATGTCCGCTACAAGCTCGGCGATCGCATCGCGCCGTCCCATGCTCCCGCCGTGCAGGGGCGCAAGGCCGGGGAGGAAGACGAGGACGAGGCGAAGCATCGCCATGCCGGCCATGACTACACCGTCGTCGGACGCCTGCCGCCGCTCGGTTCGCCCTGGGACCGCGCGATCCTGGTACCGGTCGAGAGCGTCTGGGAGGTGCATGGTCTCGGCAACGGCCATGCGCCCGGCGTCGAGAGGATCGGCGCGCCCTTCGACGCGGAGACGCTGCCGGGCGTGCCGGCGGTCGTCGTCAAGCCGCGCAGCGTGGCGGGAGCCTATGCCCTGCGCAGCCATTATCGCCAGAGCGGCGCGATGGCTCTGTTCACCGCGCGCAGCCAATACTCCCAGAGCGGCACGATGGCGTTCTTCCCGGCCGAGGTGCTTGTCGGGATCTACCGGGCGCTCGGCGACGCGCGCGGCCTGCTGGTCCTCGCCTCGACGCTGAACGCCACGCTCGTCCTGTCGTCCATCCTGCTGCTGCTCGTCGCCGTCGCCGGCCTGCGGCGGCGGCGCTATGCGGTGCTGCGTGCGATGGGCGCGCCGCGGCTCTACGTGCTGCTCGTGATCTGGCTCGGCATGGCCGCGCTGATGGCGCTGGGCTGCGTGGCGGGGTTGATGCTCGGCGTCGGCGCGGCAGGGGCGCTCGCGAAAGCGGTCGAGGCGCAGACCGGTCTGCGGCTCGCCATCTCGGTGGAGTCGCCCGAACTGCTGCAGGTCGCCCTGCTCTTCGTCGTCGGGACCGTCTTGAGCCTGCTGCCGGCGGCCGCATCGTTCCGCAGCCCGATCGCCACCGAATTGCGCGGCTGACGCGGGTCGGCGGGACGGGGCGAACTTGCCAATCCGGTCATCTGAAGGCAATCTAAGCTTAGCAAAATGTTCAGCGCGTCTGTGCCGGAGTGGTCTCTCGTCGGGCAACAGGGCAAGGGAAATTCCAGAACCATGATCATCGACGGTGTGAATGCCGATGCCGGCAAGAATGACGAGATCGCGTTTGGGCGTCGCGCTGCGCTGCTCAACCGCCGGTCGTTCCTGGTCGGCTCGGCGGTGGGTCTGGGCGCGCTCGGGCTCGGCGGCTGCGCTGTCACCGACGGCATGAGCCTCGCCGAGGCGGAGAAGGTCTACGGGCCGGTGCCGCAGGATAAGTTCCCGATTCCCGCAGTCGACGTCACCAAGGTCGACCCGAAATATTTCCGCAAGACGGTCGCCTATGACGGCAAGGAAGCGGCCGGCACGATCATCGTCGATCCCGGCAATTACTATGTCTACCGCGTCGAGGGCGACGGCTCGGCCACCCGCTATGGCGCCAATGTCGGGCGCGACGGTTTCCGCTGGAGCGGCGACGCCTATGTCGGGCGCAAATCCGAATGGGCAACCTGGACGCCGCCCAGGGAGATGATCAAGCGCCAGCCGGAGGTCGCGGTCTGGGCTCGCGGCATGCCCGGCGGCCTTGAGAACCCGCTCGGCGCCCGCACGCTGCATCTCTATCAGAACGGCGCCTACACGCTCTACACGATCTATGCCTCGAGCGACCCGGAGACGATCGGCTCAGGGATCACCAGCGGCTGCGTCGGCCTGCTCAGCCAGGACATGATCCACCTGTATGATCGCACTCCGGTCAAGTCGAAGGTGGTCGTCCTGCCGGCCTGACCGGGCCTGCAAGGCTGGACAGCTCCCGCCTCGCTGCCACCTCATGCGGATGGCGCGCTGTGGTCCGGGCTGACTCGCGAGGGTTCAGGCTGCCAGGCGGCCAGGGCGCTTCGGCCTGTCTCGGTGAGCGCATAGACGCCCCGCTCGAAGCGTTCGAACCAGCCATAGACGTTGCGGTGCAGGATTTTCTGCGCATCGGGACATGACGGCTTGAGATCGCGCGGCCGCTGCGGCGCCAGCGTCATCGCCGCCGCGCAGGCCAGCGCCTGCTGCCGATAGGCGGTCATGATGGGCTTGCGCGTGCTTCCGCCTGCCGATGGATCGCCCTGGCGTCGCTTGTGCTCCTCGACCAACCGCGAACGCCGGCGCGGGTCCTTGCGCGGCGTCGGCGCTGCCGGAGAGACGAGCACGTCGACACGGCCGGATGCGTCCACGCCGAGCAACCCGAAGCCGAGGCGCCGGCACAGATTGCGATAGCGAGGGTCGCTTTCCCGTCCCTTCCCCCGCGGCGAAAGCCGGGCCGCCAGCCAGATTTCGTCGCCCAGACCCATCCGGTCCACGCCCTGGAGGATGAGTTCGAGATTGAAGGTCAGCTTCAGTTCGCCGATCACGACCACGGTCGGATCGTCGTCCCGGAGGCCGACGAGATCGCAGCGGCCGACCTCTCCCTTGACGGTGTAGCCCAGACCTTGAAGGAAGTGCTTGACGGGTAAATAGAGCGACGTTTCCACGCGGACCTCCGGGCAGCCGACCGACAGATATGCCTGATACTCGTTTCACAGAGGCAAACGCAGACCAAGGACGCTTGGCGGGGTGCCCATTCGAGCAGACAGGCAGCGTCAATGGGCTGCGCCCCGCCGCTCGCAGGCCCCGCATGCCGGACGAGAACCCGTGGCGTTACCTCAGCCCGGCGATGCCGAAGCGCCCACAACGAAGGACAAGCCCAAGATGACCAAGGACTTCACCGGCAAGCGCGTGATCGTGATGGGCGGCAGCCGCGGCATCGGGCGCTCGATCGCGCTGCGGTTCGCGGCGCGCGGCGCATCGGTCTCGATCTGTGCCCGCAGCGCCGGACCGCTGGAGGCGACGCGCCGGGAGATCGCCGCGCTCGGCGTCACCGCGCATGCGGCCAGCGTCGATCTCGCCGATGCGGCCGCGATCGAGGCCTATGTGCCTGCGGCGGTGACAGCGCTGGGAGGGCTGGACGTCCTCGTCAACAACGCCTCCGGCTTCGGACATTCCGACGACGAGGAAGGCTGGGCGGCCTCGCTCAGCATCGATATGATGGCTGTGGTCCGCGGCAGCCATGCGGCGATCCCGCATATGAAGCCGGGCTCGTCGATCGTGAACATCTCGTCGATCTCGGGGCTGCGGGCCTCGTCGCGTTCGGCACCCTACGGCGCCGTCAAGGCGGCGGTGATGCATTACACCGCCAGCCAGGCCAAGATGCTGTCGCACAAGGGCATCCGGGTGAACTGCGTCGCGCCCGGCTCGATCGAATTCCCGGGCGGAACCTGGGAGGATCGGAAGACCTCCAACCCCGAGCTCTACCAGTCGACGCTGGCCGGCATCGCCTTCGGCCGCATGGGCAGGCCCGAGGAGGTCGCCGAAGTCGTGCTCTTCCTCGCCTCCGACCGGGCAAGCTGGGTCACGGGTCAGAGCATCGTGGTCGATGGCGGGCAGCTCGTCGGCCCCTGAGTCGGCTTCTCTGACGAGCGAACAGGGAACAGCCTGGCCCGCCGCCTGACGTGCCTGGTCGTCACGCATGTCCATGGCGTGACGGCCGTCCCGCTCCGCAGCCGTGAATTCAGTCGAGCCTGCCGCCATGGACCGGGAAGGCATGCTCGCCGCGCCGCGCGATGCTCAACCGCTGGCGGAAGACCCCCGTTCCGGTCTCGAAGACCTCGACCGCGGGGGCATGATGGCGAATATCCGGCCTCATCAGGCTGGCCCCGCGCATGCTCGCAGGCGCTGAAAGCCCGAACAGATCGAGCACCGTCGGTGCGATATCGATGATGCCGGCGGGTGCTTCCGTCGCGCCTGAAGCGCCGCCTCGCGCCGCGCCACACAGGATCAGCACCGTGTTGAGCTCGTGCCGGTTGAGCCCGCCATGCATCCCGCCGCCCACCGGCACGCCTCCGGTGATCAGGCCCAGGCCCGGCAGGCCATGTGCATCGACGCTGGTATCGGAGCGCAGCACGTAGACGAGTTCCGGCTGCCGCGCATGGTCGAGGCCGACGAGCGCGGTCGAGAAGGTTCCTTCCACCGCGCCCCGCACGGGATCGTCCGATGGCGTGAACACCATGCCGATCTCGTCGCGCTGCATCAGCCAGTTCGCGATCTGGTCGCGCCGGTGCATATCGCCGTCGACCATGCGGATTTCGCCCATGTTGCCGCCCGTCACCGTCACGGCGGCACCATTGATCGCCCGAGCGGAGGCGCGCGCCGCCTTGTGGCCGGCTTCGTCGAGCAGGCCGGCGATGTCGGCCACGCCCGAGCTGGAAATCTGGCCGTGATCGGAGGCCACGATGATGGCGATGTCGTCGGCATCCGACCGGGCGTCGATCGCCGCACGGATTCGCCCGAACGCGGCATCGACCGCCGTGATGACGGCATTCGTGTCGTCGGAGGCCAGGAACTTGTAGTGAAACGAGGTGTCGGGCTCGTTGAACCAGATCAGCGCGACATCCGGGTCCATGTCGCCCAGCACATGCTCGATGAAGACGCGCGTGACGTACTCCGTCTCCTCGAAGCGCGGGAGGGTGCGGGGCGGCAGCGGCCCGAAGCGCTCCACCACCTCGTCGACGGCGTGAGGCGTCCGCGTGGCTTCCTGGCCCATCACCGAGAAGGTCCAGTGGCCATGGGCGGCCGCCCGCGGATTGATCGCATAGGTCGAGCCGGCCGAGCCGGAATGGACCACGGCAAAGCTCTTGCCCTGTGCCGCCAACCGGTCGCCAAGCGTTTCCGGAGCGATCAAGGGCCCGTTGAGGCGCTCTTCGGCCAAAGCGAGATCGGCAGCCAGCGAGGTGTCGAGCACGAAATCGGGGGTCACCTCGGGGAAATAGAAGCTGTTGCCGACGATGCCATGGATTGCCGGCGGCGCGCCGGTCGAGATCGAGGACGTCGCCACCCGCGTCATCGACGGGAACACCGAGCGCGCCTCCCGGAACCAGGTGCCTTCGCCGGCGAATGCCGCCAGATTCGGCATGCGCTCCGGCGTCACCATGTCGGGCCTCAGCCCGTCGAACACCACAACGACGACCCGTGACGCTTTTTGCATGCTGCTATCTCAAGGTTGGATCGAGCTTGTCGCGCAGCCAGTCGCCGAGCACGGAGACGGCCAGCGTCGTGCAGACGATGGTCAGTGCCGGCGAGAGCATGATCCAGGGCGCGCGCGTGATGTATTCCCGGCCATAGCCGACCATGTTGCCAAGGCTGGTCATCGGCGGCTGAACGCCGAGCCCAAGGAAGGACAGGCCGCTTTCGAGCAGGATCACTTCAGGGAAGACCAGCGTCATCGAGACGATCAGCGTCGAGGCGATGTTGGGCAGGATATGGCGCAGATAGACCCGCATCGGCGAGGCGCCGAGCTGCCGGCAGGCCGAAGCATAGCCCTGCGCACTGGCGGAAATGGCCAGGCCGCGCGAGATGCGGGCATAGCGTTCCCAGCCGAACAGGCCCATCAGCCCGATGAGCAGACCCAGCGAATTGCCGAAGAAGGCCAGCACCGACAGCGCCAGGATCAGGAAGGGCATCGAGGCCTGGAAGTCGGCCAGCATCAGCACGATCTGCTCGACCAGGCCCCGAAAATACGCGGCGAGAAAGCCAAGCGTCGTTCCCAGAACCGCCGAGATGATCGACGCGCCGAAGGCGATCAGAAGCGAGATGCGGATCGAGATCAAGAGCCGCGAGAGCACGTCGCGGCCCAGTTCGTCGGTCCCCAGGATATGGGGCAACGTCCCCGGAGGCACGAGCCGGTTGCGCAGGTTCGGCGCGGTGTAGACGAACGGGCTGATCAGCGGCGCGACGATGGCGATAACGATCATCGCGACCAGCCAGAGAAGCGCGATCTTGACCAGCAGCGGCATGTCCTGGCCCGGCCAGCGACGGCCAAACACTTTCTGTGCCGCAGCCGCAGGGAGCGCCTGATCACTCATGCCGCTTTTCCCACCGTTTGCCGCAGGCGCGGATCGAGGAAACCATAGAGAAAATCGACGATGAGGTTCGAGCTCACCATCGTGGCGGCGACCAGAAGCAGGATGCACTGGACGACGGCGAGATCACGGTTCGCCACCGCCACGACCAAGAGCCTGCCGACGCCGGGCCAGGAGAACACGCTCTCGACCACCACCGCGCCGGCGATCAGCGTGCCGATCATGAAGCCGATGATCGTCACGGTCGGGATCGCGGCGTTAGGCAGGGCATGGCCGATGATGACGTCGCGCCACGGCACGCCCTTGGCGCTGGCCGTGCGGATGAAGGGCTGGCCGAGGACTTCGAGCATGGCGCTGCGGGTGAAGCGCGCGAGCACTGCGGCCCCACCGATGCCGAGGGTGAGCACGGGCAGGATCGCATGGCGCCAGCTGTCCTGCCCGCCCGACGGCAGCCAGCCGAGCTTCACGGCGAAGATCAGGACCAGCGTGAGGCCGAGCACGAAGCTGGGAATGGTGAAGCCCGCCACGGAGAGCATCATCACCATGCGGTCGGCCAGGCTGCCGCGATGCAGGGCGGCATAGATGCCGGCGGGAACGCCGACGCACAGTTTGATGGCGAGCGCCGGCAATGTCAGCGCGAGCGTGATGGGGATGCGCTCCACCACCAGTTCGATCGCGGAGCGCCCATCGCGCATCGAGCGGCCGAGCTCGCCCTGGGCGATCGCCCCGAAATAGTGGAAATACTGCAGCCAGAGCGGATCATCGAGACCCCAGGCCGCCCGGAAGGCGGCGATCGCCTCCGGCGGCGCCTCGGGACCCAGAATGATCTGCGCGGGATCGCCCGACAGGCGCAACACCACGAAGGCGAAGGTGACGACCAGCGCGATGGTGATGGCCGCGCGCCCGAAGCGGATGGCGAAATAGCGCAGCATCACGCGGCCTTGCTGTTGGGCATGCTGGACGGCTCGACCAGATGGCAGGCGACGCGGCGGCCAAACCCCTGTTCGACGGAGCGCAGCACGGGGGCCTCCTGCTTGCAGCGCGCGATGGCCAGCGGACAGCGGGGATGAAAACTGCAGCCGCCCGGCCGATCGGCGGGGTTCGGCGGCTCGCCCGTCAGCACGATGCGGGCCTGGCCGCTGCTACGCTTTGTGACCGGCGCAGCCGAAACGAGGGCGCGCGTATAGGGGTGCAGCGGCGCGGCAAAGAGGTCGTCCGCGTCCCCCTCCTCGACGAAATCGCCGAGATACATCACCGCCACACGGTTGGAGACCTGCCGGACCACGCGCAGATCATGGCTGATGAACAGCATGGCGAGCCCGAACTCTGCCTGCAGATCGACCAGCAGATTGACCACCTGCGCCTGAATCGACACGTCGAGCGCCGAGACGGGCTCGTCGCAGACGAGAAAGTCGGGCCTGGTCATCAGGGCCCGCGCCAGCACGACGCGCTGGCGCTGGCCGCCGGAGAGTTCGTGCGGATAGCGGGTCATCTGCTCGGATGACAGGCCGACGCGGGCGAGCATCTCCTGCGCCAGCCGAAGGCGCTGCGCTTGATCGCCGATGCGGTGGATGTCGAGCGGCTCCTGCACCTGGACGATGACCGGCAAGCGGCGATCGAGCGCGCCGAGCGGATCCTGATAGATCATCTGCATGCGCGCGCGCTGCGCTCGCCATGCGGGCGAGCCCGATGCCGGCATCGGCTCGCCGGCAAAGCGCACCTGCCCTTCGTCCGGGGCCTCGAGGCCCAGCGCCATGCGGCCCATCGTGGACTTGCCGGAGCCGGACTCGCCGACGATGCCCAGCGTCTCGCCGGCGGCGATGCTGAAGCTGACGCGGTTGACCGCGCGAACCTTGGTGACGGCGCCGAACAGGCCCCGCCGCGACCCGTAGGTCCGCGACAGGTCCGTGGCTCTGAGCAGGACAGTACTCATGCCAGCTCGAGCTCGCGGTCAGGCGCGGGAGCCGGAACCACTGGCTCGAACACGCAGGCCACGCGCCTGTCCGTTGCGGCATTGCGCAAAGCGGGCACCACCTCGCGGCAGATCTCGGCCGCCTGCGTGCAGCGCGGCGCAAAGGCGCAACCCTTGGGCAGCGCGCGCGGATCGGGCACGACGCCGGGAATCGAGACCAGCTTGCGGCGCGCGCCCCCCAGCGGAGGCAAGGAGTTCAGGAGACCCTGCGCATAAGGGTGCCGGGGCGCCGCAAAGAGCTCGGCGGCCGGCGCTTCTTCGACGATCCGCCCCGCATACATCACCGCGACGCGATCGCAGGTCTCGGCGATGACGCCCAGGTCGTGGCTGATCAGCACGAGCGCCATGCCCATCTCGCGCCGCACCGTGTTGAGCAGATCGAGGATCTGAGCCTGAATGGTCACGTCGAGCGCCGTTGTCGGCTCGTCGGCCACCAGGATGTCAGGCGCGCCAGCCAGCGCCATGGCGATCATGACGCGCTGGTTCTGCCCGCCGGAGAATTCGTGCGGATAGGCCGAGAGGCGCCGTTCCGCGTCGGGAATGCCGACCAGATCAAAAAGACGCTTGGCCTCGGCCTTGATCGCCCGGCCGGACAGGCCGCGGTGCAGGGACAAGGCCTCCCCGATCTGGGTTCCGACCTTGAGCACCGGGTTGAGCGCGCTGGTCGGGTCCTGGAAGATCATGGCGACGCGGCCGCCGCGCACCTTGTCGAGCGCGGCGGGCCTTGCGCCCACGAGTTCCAGATCATCGAGCCTTGCGCTGCCGGAGACCCGCGCCTTGCCGGGCAACAGGCCCAGCGCGGCGAGCCAGGTCACGGACTTGCCCGATCCCGACTCGCCGACGAGGCCGAGCGCCTCCCCCTTGCCGATCGACAGATCGATGCCGTGCAGGACAGTCACGCCGTCGAAGCGAACCGTCAGGCCCGACAGGGTGAGCCGTGTCGAGGCCATCTGCCGGCCCGCCTCAAACATAATTGCCGGGCCGGAAGTCCATGGCGAAGGCCGGCGAGGCCTTCCACTGCAAGGCCTTGGGCTTGGCGGTGAAGGTCGCGTTCTGATGCAGGACGGTATAGGCGGGGTCCTCGCGCTCGCAGATTTCCAGCATGCGGCGGAAGGCGGTGCGGCGGCGGGCCCGGTCGGTCGAGGTCTCCAGCACCTCGCAGAGCTGGTTCATCTCGGCATTAGTCCATTCGCCGATCTGCTGCTGCTGGCCGTTGGGCCCATGCTGGTTGACGATCGACGACACCGGATCGCTGAAGGGGGCTGAGTTCGACCAGTCGCGCACCGCACGGCTGTCGTCGCGCTGCATGATCTGCGACCAGTTCTCGAGCGAATTGATCTGCACGTTGAGACCGACCGAGCGCCACATCTCCGTGAGGATTTGCGCGGTGGCGTTCTGGTTGGTGTAGTAGTTGTTCAGCAGGCGATAGGGGATCGGGTCACCCTTGTAGCCCGCCTGCTTGAGAAGGTCGGCGGCCAGCTTCGGGTTGTATTCGGGCACCGTCCAGTCGGCGTGGAACATGTCGCCGTAGTATTCCCACTGCAGGCCGGCTGGCACCTTGGTGCGGCCCGCCCAGAGCGAGTTGACGATGGCCTGCCTGTCGATGGCGTGGGTGAAGGCGCGCCGCACGAGCGGGTTCTGCAGCTGGGCATGGTTCTTGTCGAACACGGTCAGGCGGTGATTGAGGATGGTGCCGCCCTGCACCTCGAAGCCGGCATTCTTCTCGATGTCGCTGATCTGGTCGGGCGGGATGTCGCAGGCGAACTGGTACTGGCCGGAGAGCAGGCCGGCGATGCGGCTCGGCACTTCGGCCACCTCGACGAAGCGGATGCGCTTCAGCGGCGGGCGGCCGCCCCAGTATTCGTCATGGGCTTCGAGCGTGAGCGAATTGTCGGGACGGAACTCGACCACTTTGTAGGGGCCGGTGGTGATCGGCTTGCGGGCCCAGTCGAGATAGCTGGCGGCGTCTTCCCAGCCCTTGCGGCTCATGATGTCCGAGCCGTAGCGCGCCAAGCGGCCTTCCAGCGTCACGTCCGGCGTCGCGTTGTAGAAGCGGACGGTGTATTTATCGATGGCGTCGACGCGCAGCAGGTCGGGCCAGGCCCGGCGCGCCACGGCGGGGATGTCGACCGGCAGTTCCTTGCCGGGACGCGGCGTCGGGATCGTCTCGAATGCCTTGATGGTCGAGCGGTTCTTGGCCGCAGTGTTGCCGAACATGCGCTCGCGGGAGAACGTAAAGACGACGTCCTCGGCAGTCAGTTCGGCGCCGTTGTGAAATTTCACGCCCTGCCGCAGCTTGAGCTCGATCGTCTGGTCGTCGATGCGCTTCCACTCGGTGGCGAGGCCGGGACGCGGCAGCAGGTTGCCGAGCCAGTCCTTGCCGATCAGCGGCTCCCAGAGCGAGGTGAAAAAGACGCGCTCGCCGACATTGGACTGCTCGCGCAGCACGTCGAGCGTGTTGGAGTTGACGATCTTCTGCACCGCAATGGTGATCGAGGGACGGTTATCCGCCTGGCCGATGGCGAATTGCGGCAGGGCGGATGCACCCAGTGTCGCCGCGCCGAACTGCAGCGCCTTGCGTCGCGTAAAAGCGGCCATGACAGTCTCTCCGTTGATTGAATGGGCGATTTTCGAACGCCGTCGGGACCCGCCGGGACCCAAGCCTGGGGCCGCGGCGCCATGACTTCGAACGCTAGTCAGCCAGAGCAACAGCTGGATGACATGACGCTGGGCGCCAGTGCCGTTACTGCGCCAGACCCAGCGCGATCAGGTGATCTGCGCCTGCCCTGACGGTTTCCTTGTTGCGGACCTCGAGGATCAGGCGCGGGTTGCTGTTCAGCCGCTCGAGCGCGCGGAACACGGAGGCCCACCGGATGTTGCCCTCGCCCGGATTCCAGTGGCGGTCGGCATAGCCGTCCGTATCCTGAAGATGGACGTGGTGGAGCATGTCGCCCGCAGCATGGACGAAGTAGTCGACCGGCGGCGCGCCGGTCGAGCCATGGGCGTAATTGGCGTGGCCGGTGTCGATCGAGACGCGGACGAACTCGCTGTCGAAGGAGCGGGCGAGATCGACGCGGATATGGGCGTCCTTGTCCTCGATGTTCTCGATGACGAGCACGACGCCCATATCGGCCGCACGCCGG
Source organism: Allobosea vaviloviae (assembly GCF_001298265.1). Taxonomy (GTDB): domain Bacteria; phylum Pseudomonadota; class Alphaproteobacteria; order Rhizobiales; family Beijerinckiaceae; genus Allobosea; species Allobosea vaviloviae_B. The sequence goes on from NZ_LGSZ01000077.1 coordinate 49,496, forward strand.
ACCGCGTCGCCGATGGCGGCATGCGTCAGCTCGATCGTCGCCTGGCGCGCATCCTGATGATCGTCGAGGTTGTTGTAGTCCCAGGTCGTGTAGGGCGAGTGGATCACCATCTGCGTCGCGCCGAGATGGGCGCAGACATCCAGCCCCTGATGCATGCGCTTATGGACGACGGCCCGCACATCGGGGTCTTTCGAGGCGATGCTGAAGCCCCAGAACGGGCCGTGAATGCCCAGGCGTCCGGTATGGCCGTCGATCGTCTGCTTGACCTCGTCGGCCAGCGGCCTCCAGTCGCCGTTCAGGACATCGGCGAAAAAGAAATCCTGCACCTCCAGATCGCGCTGCTTGTCGAGGATCCAGTCGCGGTGAAGACGGATGCCGGCGAGCGGGAGCGCGACGCCGAGGACGGGCAAGGCTTGGTGAATGGCCATAGGAGCGGTCCGGAAAGACGGGAAATCGGATCTGGGACCGGGCAATGCCCCAGCTGGCAGACGCCTCTGCCTCGGCGCGGAACTAGCCTGCGGCCGGTGACGAGCAGATGACAGATCGACCCGAGATGTGGGGGGAAGCGGTCGATCTCGCCGATTCGCCTAGCTGGCTATCGACAATGCCGAGAAAAGGGCCGCGGCGGGTCGCTCCTGGTGTCCGGCACGTCGTCGCGCCTGATCGGTGCCGCCGCGACCGCCTACCCAAGCGAGCGGCCGCCACGGGATCAGCGCGACGACGCGTCCGAAGCGGTCTCGCTGGCTTACGCGAAATGCCTGCGCAGGGGCCGCGGCGGCATGTTGGTGGTGGTGCCGCCGATATCGGTCCAGCGCGAGGTGTCCTGCGCGATCATCATGCGGGGCTCGACGAGATCATGGCGGATCTTGCCGCCTTCCAGGGTCCAGACCAGATAACCCGGTCGCGACCAGCGCCGCCATTTGCGCCATTGGCGCTCGAAATTGATCATGGCCGTCGGCGGCGCCCAGACGATGCCCATGCCCTGATAGCGGAGCCTGCGGTAGACATGCAGATGACCGCAGGCGATCACCTTGACGCCCGCGTCGCGACAGGTGTCGAGCAGCGCCCGCCGTGCCGGATGCGGCACGCAGGAGGTGGTCGGGCGTTCATCCTTCGCATCGGTCTCGAAGGGCGGCATGTGCATGAAGACCATGGCCTGGCGGGGGCCCCGCGAGGCGAGCTGCGTGCGCAGGAAGGCGAGCTGTGCCGCCTCCTCCGCCAGGCCCGAGGCCATCAGGGCGCTGTCGAGCCCGATCAGTCGCCAATTGCCGAGATCGTGGCTCCACCACATCGGGCCGACAGCCGTCGTCCAGGCCGCCATGCGCGCCGCGTCGATCGGCTGATCGAGCCGCGAGAAAGGCGGGGCCTCGCCGATGTCGTGGTTGCCCGCCAGCGTCAGCACGGGCGCCGGCAGCCGGTCCAGCTGCGCCTTCGCGAAGGCGAGATCGGCGCGCCTCACCGGGCCGTTGAACGAAATGTCGCCGGTATGGACGATCAGGTCCGGCTTTAGCGCCTGCATCTCGTCGACGAAGACATCGAAGTTGTCGATGAAATAAGCATGGGTCTCGGACAGGTGCGTGTCCGAAACCTGGACGACGCGCAGGGGGCGGTCGGATGGGTCGGCTGCGCTCATCTCAGGCGAAGCTCAGATTGTCGGCGCGCAGGTCCATGAAGAAGAAGCTGTAGGGCGTCCAGTTGACCTTCTTCTTCACGCCATAGGTTTCCAACGGCTGGTACAGGATCGTCCCGGGGCAGGCATCCTCATAGGCGTCGAGCATCTGGGAGAACAGCGCCTTGCGCTTCACCGGATCGGTCTCTCCGAGCAGCGCACGCCCCGCGGTGTTGAAGGGCGCGGCATCCGCCTCGGCGAAGGCCTTGGTCGTCTGGAAGGCGGAAGCCGGGCCCCAGCTCGGCCAGATCGCGCCGAGCGGATCGGGAAAGCGGGTCGAGTTCGAGGTGTTGCCGACCTGCTGACCGGGACCTTGCATCTGGGCGAAGTTCTCGACCACCTGCAGGCGCGCGTCGATGCCCACCGCCTTCCACATCTCGACGATGATCTGCGCGGCGTCGAGCGCGCCGGTGTAATAGTTCGGCATGGTGCGATAGGTGATCGGCTCGCCCTTGTAACCGGCTTCACGCAGCAGCGCGCGGGCCCGCTCCGGGTTGAAGGGAAGGCTGCGCCCTTCCAGGAACATGTCGCCATATTCGGGATAATTGTGCGAGGGCGGGATCACCGCCTTGCCCAGCCACAAGGCATCGACCAGCTTGCGCCGGTCGATGGCGAGCGCCAGGGCCTGCCGGATGCGCTTGTCCGACGTGCCGGGGCTGCGCGCGTCGAAGGTCAGCAGATGGCTGTTGGCGAGCACGACCGAACGCGCCTCGACATCCTTGTAGCTCGACATGACCTGGATCTGGTCCGGCGGCACATTGGTGATGAGGTCGAACTCGCCGGAGACAAGGCCGGCGATCCGGGTCGACAGCTCCGGCACTTCGCGGAAGGTGACGCGCCGGGCATTGGGACGACCCATCCAGTAGCCGTCGAAGGCCTCGAACTCCATGAACTCGTTGGCGCGCATGCGCGAGAAGCGGAAGGGGCCGGTCCCGACCGGGTTCTTGCCGAAGCCGTCGAGGCCGACCTTCTCGTAATGGCGCTTGTTGACGATCCAGGAGCACCAGGAGGCAAGCCGCTGCTCCATCAGCACATCGGGCGCGACCGTCTTGAAGCGAACGGTGTGCCTGTCGATCGCCTCGACGGCCTCCAGCGTGCCGAAGAACGGCCGACCGCCCGGGATCTCGGCCTTGTCGCCCCACAGACGCCCGTCCCGGAAGGTGTAGGCGACATCCTCGGCGGTCATCTCGTCGCCATTGTGGAACTTCACGTCCGGCCGGAACTTGACGACCAGCGACCGCGGGTTTTCGCGTTCCCAGGACACAGCGAGATGCGGCACCAGCTTCGAGCCCCCTCCCCCGGACTGGCTCTTGAAGTCGCGCCGGATCACCGTGTCGAAGATGGAATAGGTGACGCGCGTGCCGACATTGTTCAGCTCCATCGCCGGTTCGAGGACCTTGGGCAGTTCGGCGACGGCCACCGTCATGGCCGGGCGCCTGTCGGTCTGGGCGAAGGCGTGAGGGGTGGTGACGACGAACGGTGCGGCAATGGCGCCCTGAACGAAACGGCGGCGATCGAGCGACATGGCGGAGGTTCCAGGAGAGCGGTGGCCGACGGCTATGCGACGCAGGCGACAGGCCCGTGACAGGCCGGCCGGGAGCGGGTCAGGCGGCCCCGTCGAGCGTCGGGTCCAGCCGGTCGCGCAGCCAGTCCCCGAGGAGGCTGACCGACAATGTCGTGAGAAAGATCACGAGGCCGGGGCACACCGCGATCCACCAGGCCTGCAGCAGGTAATTGCGGCCTGCGCCCAGCATCTGTCCGAGAGATGTGCCGGGCGGCTGCACGCCCAGCCCCAGAAAGGAGAGCGTTGTCTCGAGCAGAATCACCCAGGGAAAGGTGATGGTCATCTGCACCACCAAAGAGGCCGCGATGTTGGGCAGGACATGTTTGAGATTGACGCGGTTGGTCGTCGCCCCCAGCGCCTTCACCGCCCGCACATAGAGGGCCGCCTGCTCCGAGATCACCAAGCCCCGCACGAGACGGGTATAGCGCTCCCAGCCCTCAAGGCTGACCAGCACGACGAAGATCAGCAGGTTGGAGCCGACCAGGGCAATGAAAGCGATGGCGATGAAGAAGGCCGGCAAGGCCGCCTGGACATCCACCATCATCATGATGACATCGTCCAGCCAGCCTCTGCGACGGGCGGCGACATAGCCCAACAGGGTTCCGATGGCGGCACCGATCAGCGTTCCAGCCAGCGCAATCGCGATCGAGGTCCGGATTCCGTAGATCAGGCGGCTGAGGATATCGCGCCCGAGGTGATCGGTGCCCAGCAGATAGGCCCAGTCCCCTCCCCAGAACACCGGCGGGCGCAGGCGGCGCGCGAGATTCTGCGTGGCGAAATCATAGGGCGCGAGCACGGGCGCGAGGCAGGATACGACGACCATCAGCAGCAGGAATCCGAGCGCGAGCCGGATGCTGACCGGCATGGCGCCGACGAATATCGAACGCGCGCCGGGCGTGAGGACGCGGGCGGTCAAAGGCTCGGCCGCACTCATGAGGCGTGGCCCTTGGCGCCGAGCACATCGATGCGGGGGTCGATCAGGGCGTGGATGATGTCGACGGCCAGGTTCGAGACGATGATGACGGCCGCGACGAACAGGATCGCGGTCTGGATCACCGCGAGATCGCGGACCCCGGCCGACGACACCAGCAGGCGGCCGACGCCCGGCCAGGCGAAGATCGTCTCGGTGACGGCGGCGCCGGCAAACAGCAGGCCGGTCTCGATACCCAAGAACATCAGCAGCGGCACCGCCGCATTGGGAAAGGCATGCCGCAGGAGCACGGGCAGGCGCGGGACGCCCTTGGCGCGCGCCGTCCGCACGAAGCTCTGGCCCAGAACCTCGAGCATCGCCGTGCGGGTGAAGCGCGCGATCTTGCCGAGCAGGCCGGCGGCGAGCGTCAAGGTCGGCATGACCAGATGCCACCAGGTGTCCGTGCCCGAGGACGGCAGCCAGCGCAGCGTCAGGGCAAACAGCAGGATCAGCAGAATGCCGAGGAAGAATGTGGGGATCGAAAAGCCCAGCACGGCGATCGACATGACGATGCGGTCCAGCGCCGAATTATGCTTCAGCGCCGCCAGCATCCCCAAGGGGATGCCGATGATCAGCGCCAGGGACAGGGCCGCGGCGGCCAGCATCAGCGTGTTGGGAATGGCCTCGGCCACGACCATGACGGCGGAACGACCATCGGCGAACGACACCCCGAGATCGCCGCGTGTCACCGCGATGAGAAAGCGGGCGTATTGCTCCGCGATCGGCCGGTCGAGGCCCCAGCGCTCGCGATACTCCGCCTTGACCAGGGGCGGCGTATCATCGGGCAGGAGGATATCTGTCGGGTCGCCCGCCAGACGGAGGACGACGAACACGGCCGTGACGCAGATCGCGAGCGTCAGAAGCGCTCGCAGCATCCGCCGGACGATGAAGTTCAGCATGCTGCTCCCATTCCTCACGGGACCATCACGCGGCAGTGGGGTCACCATCTCGGCGCTGCTGCAGGGCAGGCTGCCCGGTCGCCTAGCGCGGTCAGGTGTCAGCGAAGTGACACCGAGACGCGGCCTTTCCGGGCGGCGACGTGGCGAGGCTGCCTACTTAACAGGGTCGCGCGTCACCCGATCGGGTCGCGCGGCTGGCTTTTTCCTGATAACGTCGGCTCAACGCCCCGGAAACGAGGCTTGGACGTGCAGCCCTGACCGGGACTCGGCCGCGTGACGGACCACCTCGGACGCGTGGACTGCACATCGCTTACTTAGGAGTGGCGGAGACGGAGGGATTCGAACCCTCGATACCCTTTTGGGGTATGCTCATTTAGCAAACGAGTGCCTTCAGCCTCTCGGCCACGTCTCCGTTGAGATGCTCTATGCCCGATGGCCGACCGCTTTGACAAGCCGTCCAACGGACAATCCCGCCTTTTCCGCAAACAGTGGCTTTTCACGATCGGGGGGCAGCCTTTGCGCCGGCGGGCTGCTCGAACGCGGATGGCAAGCGTGATCCGACTGCCGAGGGTGCCTGATCGTGCGATCGCGCCTCAACGGCCGATCGAAAGTCCGCGAGGGCTCGAATCGACAGGGAGCCGCCGGGCGCCGCTTCCCCCTCAACCAGGCCTCGCACCGCCCCCGCTGGCGCGCAGGAATGCCTCGCTGCCGCCGGCATAACGGCAGGGTTCATGGGCAAGCCCGGCACTTGTCGCAAAGCTGTCAAAGCGACTGGACAGCGCGCGCGCCACCGACTATACCGCGCCCACCAACGGGAAGCGGCTTCACGCTTCTCCGGCGCCCAGATAGCTCAGTTGGTAGAGCATGCGACTGAAAATCGCAGTGTCCCTGGTTCGAATCCAGGTCTGGGCACCATTTCTTCTCCAAATGACAGCTTTGATGCGACCGCGCCGGATCACCCCCTGGCGGGTTCCTCGGCGCCTGCGGACGGCGAGACGTATCTCGCCCGCATCATCAGGAACGGCGATTCGATCACGGCATAGCTGAGGGCCGACAATGCGATCGTCAGCGGCAAGACGAGCACGAGCCCCGTCAGATAAGGCGTACCCAGCGGCAGCGGCATCACGCGCGCCACGAGCATCCACACCAGGATATGCCATGCATAGATCGAATAACTGATCTTGCCGAGATAGCTGAGGGCGCTCGACAGCGGGATGCGCATGTGTGCCCGAAGATAGGTGATGATCAGCGCAGCCCAGACCACGCCCTGCAGATCAGGCCAGATGATCCAGAGCGGCGATGCATCGGACAGCCGCAGAAACCGGTACAGGACCACCAGCAGGATGTTCATGGCGACGATGATGAGAACGGGCCAGTACCAGGCGAAGGTCCGGCCTTCGGTTGCCTTGTAGGCGATGCCGGCCAGACATCCGATCAGGAAGATGTCCAGATTCCCGAATATCGAGAAGTAAGCCATGTGATAGACGGTGCCGTTCAGGACGAAGACTGCCGCCCGCATGGTGATCAGAAGGAGGATGAGCGTGCAGTGAAACCGCGGTCCTTTGGCCTTCAAGGCCAGCGCGAGAACCGGGAAGAGGAGATAGAACTGGATCTCGACCATCACCGACCATAACTGGCCGCCAAAGGGGCCATAGGTCATCCGGTACAGATTCGAGACCGGCAGCAGCGACAGGAGATAGTCGATGCCCACCGACGAATTGCGAGGATCGGGCGTCGAGAAATACCCGAGCGTCACCACGAAGACGAACAGAGGATAGATCCTCAAGGCGCGATTGATATAAAATCCCTTGATCGATATATCCTTGCCGTAGGTGATCATGGTCAATATCATGCCACTCAATACCATGAACAGCGAAACGCCAATATAGCCCTGGCCCAGCATAGGCATTCGAATTATATTGATTTCACTATAAAATATCTTCGCGTGATACATCAGCACGATGAATGCCGCAAAGAATCGAAGATGATCAATCCTGTCGATGTATTCGATGTTTCGACTTTTCACCGCAGGACCCTATTCCGGCTTTGATCTGGAGGCGATCACCGCCGCATAGCAGCCACCGATCAGGCAGCATAGCATTGCCGCGGCGGGTGGTCGTCAAGAGCGGATGGTGGGCTGCGGACCTGCCCTCAGGACAGGCGGCGGTCGCGGATGTCAGCGATGCGGTCGCAGATCGCGCGGTGCTCAGCCAGAAGCTGCTGGAGTGGCGTCAGGGGACGGAAGGCACGAGCGTCATGCTCGTCCTCGTCCTCCGCGCCCCAGGCCTCGATCGCCTCGTCGGCGGCTTGCAGATGAGGCTCGAGCGGGGCGTCGGCGCCGAGCTCGCCGCCCTCCTCGGCAATCCGCCGCGCAATCCTGAGACGCAGCGCATGCTCGGCTTCGAGAACGGATTCCAGTTCGTCGGTATAGGCCATTTCGTCGCTCTCACCGGCTGCGAGCCGCGCGGCCGCGCCCTGTATAACGCACAAACGAAACGAGGCGGCAGGGTTCTGCCGCCTCGCTTGCGTGCAAGCGCAGTTGCTGTGCGCCTGGCTACTGGATGATGCCGCGCTTGATCAAACCGTCGATATCGCAGCGGCAGGAGGTGCCGACGGGCTGGGGCCTCGTCTGGCAGGCGCCGCGCGAGGTCGCGCAATAGTCGCCGAAGCGCCCGCGCTGGCGGTAACGGGGCTGCTCGTCATAGCCATAGCGCGGCCGCCGATCCCAGCCGTCATCCCGGCCGCGATAATCCTGGCCGCGATAATCCCGGCCGCGATAATCGTAAGGCTGGCTCTGCACAGGCGGCTGGTAGCGTCGCGGCTGCGGCGGCGGAGCCTGGTAACCGGGAGGCGGAGCCTGGCGTCCATAACCGGGAGGCGGGGGACCGCCGTCTGGCACATTGCCTGCAATCTGTGCGCCGGCCGATGTCACCGCCAGCAGCGTTGCGCCCGCGACCGCGACGAGTGTGAGCTTCCTGAGCATCGAGCTGTTCTCCGACCTGATCCCGCCGCGCCATCTCAATGCGCGGGCGGACAATAAGGTTCCTGTAGCAGGCTCGTGATGAACGGCGCGTGAAACGGCCTGTCACGCCATAGCGGCATCCTGTCCGGCCGCGTTATGCGTCCTCGCCGCGCTCGCGCGGCGGCAGGTCGCTCTCAATCTCCTCAACGGCCTCACCCGGAACGACATAGCTGCCCTTCAACCACCGACCGAGGTCGATATCGGCGCAGCGCGGCGAACAGAAGGGCTTGTAGCGGGCGATGGCCGGCTTGCCGCAGATCGCACAGGGCTTGCCCGTGGGCACGGCGGCGGGTGAGGTATTCTCGTTATCAGCCATATTTGAGCGTGATTCCTCCATCGACCACGAGTTCGAGGCCCGTCACATAGCGCGCCTCGTCGCTCGCGAGGAACAGCGCGGCGAAGGCTACGTCCCAGGCCTCTCCCATATGGCCCATCGGGACCTGCGCGTCACGCGCCGCCCACATCGCGTCGACATCGCCCTCACCATAGGCCTGGGCGAGGCCGGCGGAATGCTCGACCATCGGCGTCTTCATCAGACCGGGCAGGATCGCGTTCACGCGGATCTTCTGGGCGGCATATTGCACGGCGGTGGTGCGCGTGAGCTGGTTCAGCGCCGCCTTGGTGGCGGAATAGCTGGCATAGGGTACCCCGGTGTAGCGGATCGAGGCGATCGAGGAGATGTTGATGATCGAGCCGCCCTCCCCGCTGTCCGCAAACTGGCGCTGCATCACCGGAATGACGTGCTTCATCGCCAGGAAGGCGCCGGTGAGGTTGATCTTGAAGACGCGGTCCCAGGTTTCTTCGGAGAGATCGACGACGCCGCCTACCTCGGCGATGCCGACATTGTTGTCGAGGATGTCGATGCGGCCATAGCGGCCGAGCGTGCGCCCGACGAGATCGGCGACCGCGTCGCCATTGGTCACGTCCGTCTGCACGGCGAAGGCCTGCCCGCCCTCGTTCTGGATGATGGCGGCGGTTTCCTCGGCCGCGGCGAGGTTCAGGTCGGCGCAGATCACCTTCGCGCCTTCGCGCGCGAACACCGTGGCGGTGGCCTTGCCGTTGCCCCAGCCCGGCCCGATCGAGCCCGCGCCGGCCACGATCGCGACCTTGCCCCTGAGTCGTCCAGACATGCCTCATCCTCCCATCGGCGCGCCTTGTCATGCCGGCGCGCTGTTCTCTGGCTCAGGATCGAGGGTTATCGGGCGAGGCGCAAGCGGCCCGGTCCGCAGGAGAGGCCGATTGCACTCGTGACGCGCGGGCTGGCCGTTGCGGGAAAACCGCCAGCACCATCAACGGGGCGTCGTGCTCCGACGGGCAGGCAGCTCAGTGACCGCCGCCTCCGGCAAGGCCGATTCCGGCAATCAGCGAGCCCCACACCTTCAGACGCAGGCCCACGGCCTTGATCACGCCGGTGGCAGCGATCAGATGCCCCGTAAAACCGCTGAGATTGGTGGTGTAGGTCTGAACCAGGCAGCCCGTGCCATCCAGCATGAGCTTTTCCTGCTCTTTATGCTCCAGCTCCAGATACACCAGCAGGGAGCCGCGTCGCACCCGCTCATCGAGATCCACCAGCCGTCCACCCGGGATGATCTGCCCGGTCGAAATGGCGGGTTGGACGTACCGGACGCGGGCGGGCAGTACCGTATTGCTGAAGCTGAGGCCGATATTGGTGTCGCAGGAGATTTCGGCGGGCATGCCTTCGTAGAGGGTGGTGCGCGTGACCTGGGAGAAGCCGGCCGTGATCCTGAGCGGGAGCTTCTCGGGACGGTCGGGGATGATCACCATGGCGGGGCTCAGGATCAGCGTCGATGCGGGACTTCCCTCGCTCATCGCCAGCTGAGTGATGATGCCGTCCGTGAAGGAGCGCACCTCGGTCATGGCGAGCGCGGCTTTGGCGCTTTCCAGAGCAGCCTCGGCGGCCTTCCTCTGCGCGGGGAGCGATTGAGAGATATCCGCCTGCGCCAGGTTCAACTGCGCCTGCGCGCCCGCCAGGCTCGCCTCACCGACCGCGAAGGAGGATTCCGCCAGGCGCAATGTTTCCCGGGAGCCGGAGTTCCGCGCCAGCAGGGTTTGCGCATTCTCGAGGTCGCCTTTCAGCTTGTCGAGCGAAGCACTTGCCATAACGACATTCGCCTGCGCCACCTTCACGGTATCGGCGGCTTTGACTTCGGCAGCGGCGATCTTGTCGAATTCGGCCTCGGCCTGCTTCAGGGCAGCTCTTTGCTTGCTGTTTTCGATGCGGAAGAGCAGGTCGCCGGCCGCGACCCGCTGCCAGTTCTGTACCGCGAGTTCGGTCACGGGACCGCTTGTCTGCGCCACGACCGACACGGTGCGGAACGGCAACAGGCCGGAATAGGATTTCGGGTGGAAGTAGAAGATCGCCAGGAACAGGAAGAAGGCGAGGAACGCCCAGAGGAACATGGCGGTCCGCATGTTCCAGACGGTCATGGCTTCGCCGCGACGCTTCAGCTGGTAGTAGCGGATCACGGCCGGAAAGGACGTCAGGAGAAGCTCAAGCATGCTTGGCGTCCTCCGCCGCAGGGCGCGCCGCATCGACGACGGCCGGCATCTCGGCCGTCTCGTGCTCCGCCTTGCCGATGCTCGGCACATGAAAGCGGGCCCAGTCCGCCGACAGGGCGAGGAGGATCGCGCTCACGGGAAGCAACACGTGGAAATGCTCGAGCGGGAAGATCTCGTAGAGCAGCGCAATCGCCAGCATTGTCGGGATCGTCTTGGCGAGGGGCGTTCCATGGGCCTTGTGCTCGGCCCAGCGGTCGAACGCTGCATAGAGCGTCACGATCCCGTAGAGCGCGAGACAGATCAATCCCAGCGCCACCCACGCCAAGATGTCAGTCTGCCCTGGTGTCGCAAACCAAGAGGGCGCCGCATGCCCCACGCCGTCTTCGATCGCCATCCACACCGCCCCCAGCGTCCACGCCCAAAAACCCTAAAATCGTTCTTGGACGAACTGCAAGATGTAAGTGCGCGGTCGGGGCGGACAGGCCGCAAATTCGTTGCGCCGGCCGACCTGGCCGACGGGCGCCATCAGCCCCTCACCCGACATTCATCCAGCCGAACCGGGAAGCCCTCGCCGCCGAGCAGGTTCACCGTCTCGTAGAGCGGCAGGCCGACGACGGCCGTGTAGCAGCCGACGAGCTTGACGGCGAAGGAGCCGGCGATGCCCTGGATGGCGTAACCGCCGGCCTTGCCGCGCCACTCGCCCGAGGCGAGATAGGTCTCGATGTCCTCGGTCGAGAGCCGCTTGAAGCGCAGCCTCGTTTCGACGACGCGCTCGCGGATCGCGCCCAACGGCGTCACCAGCGCGACGGATGTGTAGACGCGGTGGGCCCGCCCCGAGAGCAGGCGCAGGCAGACTGGAGCGGCTGCACCCAGACAAAGAGCCTACCGTAGAGAAACATGCTCAGTCATTACGTCAATCGTCAGTTAATCCCCCTCAATCGTTGCTACCGCCGGGAATTTCCGATCGTCCGATGCCGACGAAGGTATAACTGCCAGCCCCGAATCCTCGAAGCGGCTTGATCTGGATCAATGAACGAGGAAATAGATTTGGTATTATGAAGGGTTCACAAACCGTCATAGTAAACGAAATATTATTGCATTATCTTAATTTTAATCACTTACGACGATTCTCCACTTAAGGTCGTTTGAGGTGAAACATGAGCGCGTTCTCGGACCGGTTTCGTCGGCTGGCAAGCTCGGCATCTGCAGGACAGATTCGCCAAATTGCAACAACCGATCGGCTTGAGGGCGTCGAAGCGAGCTCATTCCGTTTCGGAGGCAGGCATTCTCCGCTCGCTCTCGCATTCATATCTCCAAACGTCGACTTCGACGCAATCGCGCAAAGTCTTGCAGCGCTTGCTGGCAGCACGCCCGTCATCGCGGTCAGCACCGCTGGTGAACTGTGCTCCCAGCCTGGCGAAAGCGTCTATCTAGGTCGTGTGGACAAACGGGATTCCCAAAACAACTGATGTCTGATTCAACGCTGCTGTTTGAGGAGGGCAGCGGTGCTTCGCGGGTTGATGAGCGACGCGGAATGGGCGTTCTTCGCGCCTTTCC
>NZ_LGSZ01000057.1 GCF_001298265.1 Allobosea vaviloviae
CTCGCTCGAGCGAGCGGCGGCGACGCGATTGGCACCGCGCCTATCTGCGGTCGGTGATGGAACGGGATGCGCGCGAGATATCCTCGGCCGAGCGGCTCGACCGCCTTCCCGACCTTTTCGGGCTGCTCGCGGCGCGGGCTGGCCAGCTCCTCAACTGGTCGGCGTTGGGCAACGATGCGCGGCTCGACGGAAAGACCGTCGAGCGATATGTCCGTCTGCTCGAGCAGCTCTATCTTGTGCGCCGCGTCCCGGCATGGTCCGGCAATCAGACGCAGCGACTCGTCTCGACGCCAAAGCTTCACTTTGTCGATTCCGGCCTGCTTGCGACGACGCTGAACCTCGCGACCGCTCAGCTCGCGTTGGATCGCTCGCCATTGGGCTCAGCCCTCGAAAGCTTTGTCTTCGGCGAATTGGCGAAGGCTACCGCAGTGGCCGACGACGAGCTGATGATGTCTCACTATCGCGACAAGGATCAGGTCGAGGTCGATTTCGTCATCGAGAACGGCGCCGGTCTTGTCCTGGGGATCGAAGTGAAAGCGTCGTCGAGCGTGCAGGCGTCGGATTTTCGAGGGCTGCGGCGATTGAAGGACCGTGTCGGATCGCGTTTTGCGCAAGGGATTGTGCTCTACGATGGAAAGCATGTGCTGCCTTTCGGGGAAAAACTCAGCGCGGCACCGATATCGGTGCTTTGGGCCGAATGAGACGCTCATGCCGACGCCTCTCCCGTCCCGCGTCAGGGATGGACGCCCGGATGGGTGAAGACCCGCAGGGGCTTCAGCTTCGCCGACAGCCCGGCCCGCAGGGAGACGCCTTGTGAGCTACTCAATTCAGCAGGGTAGCCGCCCGCCTACTTTGAAAATGAACCTGTTTGTCAATTTTGGTTTGACATCAGGGCGACGGCCAAAAGCGGCTCTCGCAATCACTTTTTAATTCATGGCACAACATCAACGACGATGTTCAAAGAAAATTGAAGCTGAAGCAGCTGTTTCAAGCAATATTGTCAGATTTTATGGGAGATTTGGCCTGAACCAGCGTGGACGTTGCCTCGGCGATTGCCTCGAACTCCTGGAGAAACGACGGCCGATGCTGCGTCAGATAGCGCACCACCCGCGCGTTCCCAAGCAGCCTGGCGACATAGGCCTTGACGACCGTGAGCTGAAGGTGTTCGCGGCCGTAGGTATCCTGGATCGAGGTGATCGCCTCTTGCAAGTTGGCGAGCTCCCGCTCCATGCGGGCCATGGCCTCTGGGGTCACGCCCTTGACCTTCTTCGCCTTATCGCCATCCAGGAGCTGGGCCTGCGGCGTTCCCGCTAGGATGGCCGAAACATAGCTCACCGTGTAGTTGTTGGCGTTCACCAGCAGCTCCGCAGCCTCGATCTGGCGCAGCGGCCGCATCTTCTTCAAGATTTCGAAGACGGCCATCGGGCACTGTTTGTCCTTCAGCAGCGACACCGCCTCCGCGCAAATGCCGTGCAGCAGGTTCGTGCGGCGCCGCAGGCTCGACAGGTTGATGCTGAGGGCCTTTGCAAGCTTCTGCTCCGGCACGCCGCGGCCTATGGCGCGCACGACCATGTTGTGCTCCTGCACCGCTGAGAGCTTGCTGATACGCTTGTTGTAGGTGAAGGCCTCGTCGTCCGTGGAGACGAGGCACTCGACCTCCGAGACGCCCATGTCTTTCAGAATCTCGATGCGGATGTGGCCGTCGAGGATCAGGTACAGCCCGTCGCCGGTCCGGCACACCACCGGCGGCTCCACGAGGCCGACCTCGTGGATGGAGGCGGCGATCTGCTGGTACTTCGTGCTCGCCTTTACGTTGTGACGGAGCGCCTTGACAGGCAAGAGCGTGACGGTGGGCAGCCTGACGCACTCGTCCTCAAAGCCCTGGACCAGGTCGAAGGCGATCGCTCCCGCGCTCATTGCATCGTCCTCACGTGGGATAGCCGGTCGGCCAGCTCGCGCGGCATGTCGGCGAGTCCCTCCGCCCTGAGCAGGTTCACGAAGTTCTCGTCGTCGCTGAGCGACCGCATCGCCTCCACGATGAACAGGAGTCGCGTCTGCGTGATGTCGGCCTTCTTGACCAGCAAGCGCTGACGGTCGGCCTCCTGGCGGTAGACGCGGATCAGCGCCTCCGTTGAGGTCGGCTTCCTCGGCGGCAGCGCACGCCCATATGGCGTCTCGCCCATCTTGGGACCCATCCGCCGACGCTGGTCCAATAGTCGACGCAGCTTGAACAGCTTGACGCCCGTGATCTTCCCCTCGGTGTAGGCCTGGGCAAGCAGGTCCTGCAGCCCGCCGTCGTCGGCGCGCGATATCTCCACGGCGACGCTGATCGGGATCGTGCCGTTCTCGACCGCGACGAGAAGGCGCTGCTCGCCCTTCGCCAGGAGGCTCGAGATCATGTTGACCCACTCGTAGCTAACGCCGATCTTCGCCGCGATCTGGTGGTCCGTGTACCCGCGCTTCGCCATGCCGCGGACGTCCTCCAAGAGATCGATCGCGCGATGCTGCCTTCTCGCGCAGTTCTCGACGAGGCTCATGACCAGGCAATCCGTCTCCGGGGCGTCGATGACGATCGCCGGAATGTGCGTCTGCCCGAGCTTGGCGCAGGCCTCCAGACGGCCCTGGCCGCAGACGAGCCCGTATGCAGGCAGGCCATCCTCTCCGATCGCTTGGTTCACGGTGACCGGACGCTTCAGCCCGACGCGGCGGATGCTCTCGACCATCTCCTCGAAGTTGCGCTTGTTGCGCACCCTCGGGTTCAGCACCGTGATGCGGTCTATCGGGATCATCTCGACGTTCTTCGCGTCTTCGCTCATGCCGCCTCCATGATGCTGGCGCGCGCCGACAGCGCGTAGAGGAAATCAAGGCTCTCGAACCGGTAGCCGTCGAGCGAGAGCCCGTTGCTCTCGGCGAGGCGCAGGCGAGGCTCTGTCATGTCGATCCGCGGTAGCAGGTAGTAATCACGCGTTGCGCGGTTGCCCTGCGCCATGCGGACGGCGACCGTGATGTCGGGGACGAGGTCTGCGTCGAAGCGGATTTTCCAGCGCGGATGCCCGGCCTGCGTCTCGACGCAGCGCGCGATCACGACCGAGGCCGTGAATTCCTCGTTGACGGCCAGCAGGTCGGTTTCCCCGTCGATGGCGACCCTGCCACCGGACGCGCGGATCCCGGCGACGACTTCGGCGACGACCTCCGGGTGCCGGCGGCGCAGCTCGCGGTTGTCCTCGATGTAGCGATAGTCGCGTTCCGGCCTATAGCCGACGAGTTCGTAGGCGCGCAGCAGGCTGCCGAAGCGGGTGGCGAAGACGCTGCTGGACGGCATCGCCTCCCGCTCGTCGATGACCAGGCTCGACAGGGCTCCGACCTCGGAGAGAAGATCTCGCAAAAGCGCCAGGAGCTCGTCGTCGCTGAGCTTGCGCGAGCGCTCCTCGATGATGGCAAGCGCAGCCGCTTGCATCTGCATCTCGACGATCGGCGCGAACGCGCCCGGCGCCCGGACCCATTGCCCGGGCGCGTTGACCACCCGCCGCTGCTTCAGCCGGAAGGAAACCCGATTGAAGACGTTGTCGCCGACGTATTTCGCATTCGTCAGGACCTCGTGCACCGTCGCCCTGTTCCAGGGCCTGCCAAGGTCGGTGACGACGCCTTCGGCGTTCAAGACGTCGGCGATCCCACGCTCGCTGAGCCCCTCGATCACGAACATCCTGTACATACGCCGGACGGCCTCAACCTCGTCCGACGGGCCCGGGACAAGGATGACCCGATCGGTCTGCAGGCTCTTGCGGTCGCCGAGCGACAGCTCGAACTTCCGGTTGCCGCGCTCGTCCAACAGCATCCGGCGCAGGCCGAAGCCGGCCATGCCGCCCTGCCTGAAGCCCTTCTTGATCAGGCGGGACTGACCGGCATGGACCTTGTCGGACAGCTCGCGGCTATACTCGCCGGCCATCATGCGCTTCATCGACTTGACAACGTTCGAGATCGTGCTGCCGTCGTTCTCGAACTGCTCCGCGCAGTAATGAACGCTGACGCCCGCCCGCGCGCAGAGGTACTCGTAGAACGCCGCCTCGTCGGCGTTCTGGAACCGGCCCCATCGGCTGACGTCGTAGGCGATGACGACCTCGAAGTCGGCCCGACCGGATTGGATGTCGATCATCAGGCTCTGATGACCAGGCCGATTATCGGCCCTCAGGCCGCTCTTGCCGGCATCCTCGTAGGTCCGCACGACCTCGAAGCCGCGACGCTCGGCGTAGGCCCTGATCGCCGCAAGCTGGTTCTCCGGAGAGAACTCCTGGAGGTCGGTCGACATCCGGACGTAGGCCACGGCGCGCACCCGCCCCTGGAGCCCGACGCCTGCAATGCGATCACCGACGCGATCCCCCATAAGACCTCAACCATCGCTCCCGCAAACTCTGCCGCCCGCGAGCGGCGGGCGCATTCAAGGGGCTGGAGGTCGGAATGTCTTTTCCCGAGACGGGCAAGGTTTTTCCAAATGGCAGAGCAGGCGACGAGAAGTTCGCCAAGCTCGTCGCGAACGTCCTATGTCGCGCACTCGGCGAGAGGTCATCCGCCATCAAGGTGGTGGCACGCTGGACGGGCGCCGGAGAGCGCACCGTCAAGAACTGGTTCGTCGCCAAGAACGCGCCGTCCGGCGATCATTTCCTGGAACTCGTCCGACACTGCCCGGACATGCTCGACGAGTTCCTCGCGGCGGCAGGTCAGAAGGAGCGGCTGGCTGGCGTCAGCGTGCGGGCGGCGCGCCTTGCCCTCGTCACGTCGATCCTTGCGCTCGACAAGCTTATGGAGACTGAGGACGGGGACGCCAAGTTGCGCTGAACCAATCTCAGATAAGACAGCGCGTTAGGTGTTTCATCCCGAGAGCACGTCCGACCATCTCATCCTCATGCAGTCTACCCGAAACCGCACACGCAATATGCGCCAATAGCCGCCGTTGAGCGAGTTGCGTTAAGCCGACGTTCGTTTGAACTGCGGAACGAGCTATTTATTAGATCCGCTAATTGGTCCTAGTGGATCAGGACGCCTAATCGAAGATTGCCTCAGCCGCTAGGTTGTTCGGACGCTGATAGCGACCGAGGGACCGATGCCTGTAACCACCAACCGCACCCCACGACTGGCGCTGATAATCGGCGCTGCCTTGCTGGCCTCTCTACCGGCGCTGGCGCAGCAGGCCAGCCGTGCCGAGCCCCTCGCGATTCAGGATCAGGGCAGCTTCGCCGTCGGCGGGACCGTGGTGCGCACCCCCGGGACCTACGAGAACAACAAGCCGACCGCTGCGGGACAGTCGCTTCACGGCGATCACCTCTACGCCTTCTATCAGGTTCCCCGCAGCCCCAAGGCACTCCCCATCGTCATGTTGCACGGCGCCTTCCAGTCGGCGCGGAGTTGGGAGACCACCTCGGACGGGCGCGAGGGCTTCCAGACCCTGTTCCTGCGCCGCGGTTTCCCGGTTTATCTCGTCGACCAGCCGCGTCGCGGGCGTGCCGGCAACAGTACGGTCGGGATGGCGGTCGAACCCACCCCCTATGACCAGCTCTTTTTCGATCAGTTCCGGCTCGGCAAATGGCCGAACTACTTCGACGGCGTCCAGTTCGATCGCAAGCCTGAGACGCTGGACCAGTTCTTCCGCTCAGTGACGCCAAACACCGGGCCATACGATGCCGGCGTCATTTCCAACGCGATGGCGGCGCTGTTCGCCAGGACTGGTCCGGCGATCCTGTTCACGCATTCCCAGGGCGGCGGCCCCGGCTGGTTAACGGCGATCAAGAACGAAAACGTCAAGGCGATCGTGGCCTTTGAACCGGGCAGCGGCTTTATCTTCCCGGAAGGCGAACTGCCGCCGGCGATGCCGAGCGCAGCCGGCACCCTGTCGCCCGAGGCCGTGCCGTCGGCGGATTTCCAGAAGCTCACCCGCATTCCGATCGTCATCTATTACGGCGACAATTTTCCTGTCGAGCCGACGACGGAGCGTGGGCAGGACAACTGGCGGGTGCGGCTGGCGATGGCCAAGCTCTGGGTCGCCGCCATCAACAAGCATGGCGGTGACGCGCGCCTCGTGCATCTCCCCCAGATCGGCATCAAGGGCAACACGCACTTCCCGTTCTCGGACCTGAACAATGTCGAGATCGCCAACCTGGTCTCGAAATTCCTGGCCGAGAAGAAGCTGGACTGACGCTGGCCCGTGGCGCCCGGCAGTCCCGATTCTCGATTTGAAAGGCGATCACCATGAACCGCAGAACCATCCTCAAGGCCGCCGCCGTAACGGCAGCGGCAGGGTTCTTTGCACGCAAGGCCAATGCCGCAGACTACAAGCAGAACGCGTTTGGCCTCGCCTATGAGGGCGCCATCACCAAAAACGAGCCCGGCAAGGTCAACATCCACCCGGTGGACTACAAGCTGGGCGGGCTGGATATCGCCGCCAACGTTTACACCCCGGCCGGCTACGCCGCAGACAAGAGCTATCCGGCGATCGTCGTCGCCCACCCGAACGGCGGCGTGAAGGAACAGGTCGCGGGGCTCTATGCCCAGCGGCTGGCCGGCGATGGCTATATCGCGATCACGGCTGATGCCGCCTATCAGGGCGGCAGCGGCGGCCAGCCCCGCAACGTCGACAAGCCTCAGTTCCGGACCGAAGACGTCCATGGTATGGCCGACTTCATCACCCGCTTCGCAGGCGTCGATGCCGGGCGCGTCGGCCTGCTCGGCATCTGCGGCGGCGGTGGCTATGCCCTCGCCGCAGCGAAGGTCGACAAGCGGTTCAGGTCGATCGCGACGCTCAGCATGTTCAATTCGGGACGTGTCCGCCGCAACGGCTTCGCCGATTCGCAGCTGAAGACCGTTCAGGAGCGCCTGCAGCAGGTGTCGCAGGCTCGTGCCCAGGAGGCGGCCGGTGGCGCGATCCTCTACTCGGGCGACGCCAACCTGAGCGATGCCCAGATCGCGAAGCTGCCCTTCGAGATGTACCGGCAGGGTTACGAGTACTACTGGAAGTCGCACGCGCACCCGAACTCGACGTTCAAATATACGACCAGCAGCCTGCTGGATCTGATGCGCTGGGATGCGACCGAGCAGATGGAGCTGATCGACCAGCCGCTCCTGATGATTGCCGGTAGCAAGGCCGACAGCCTCTACATGACCAGGGACGCCTTCCCCAAGGCGCCCGGCACCAGGGACAAGGAGCTCTTCGAGATCGAAGGCGCCACCCACATCGAGACCTATTGGGTGCCCCAATACGTCGATGTCGCCATGGCCAAGCTGGCTCCGTTCTTCGCCCGCACCCTCGTCGCCGGTCGCACCTGACCTGTCAGCCACGATCCAGAATCGAAGGAGTCTCTCATGCGATCAATCCGCAATGCATCTGTCGCTGTCCTGCTGCTAGGAGCCCCCATGCCGGCGTTCGCCCAAGCCCAGACGCCCACCGCGGCTCAGCCGGCAACGGCGAAGCCGCCGTCCCGCGCCCAGCAGCTCATGGGCGACATTGCCCCCAAGATGGCGGAGCTGACCGACAACGTCCTGTTCGGCGACATCTGGGAGCGTCCCGGCCTTGCCAAGCGCGACCGCAGCCTGATCACGGTCGCGGCCCTGATCGCCTTGAACCGCCCCGAGCAGCTGCGCTCGCACATGGCGCTCGCGCGCACCAATGGCGTCAAGGAGGAGGAGATCGTCGAGGCGATCACGCAGCTCGCTTTCTACGCCGGCTGGCCCAACGCCATCGCCGCGATCAACGTTGCCCGCGACGTCTTCAAACCGAAGTGAGAATCGTGATGTCAGCCAAGATCCTCGCCGTCGTCGCAGGGCTGATGCCGGCGGCGGAAGCTATCGCCCAGACGTCGCAGCCCGTCACGGTCCAGCGTGCCGGCTCCCAGCCGCCAAGCGTGGGCGCAGCGCAGAACTTCACCGGCGCGGTCCGTGTCGACGGCCGTTTCCAGGGCAGCGCGCCGGCACGGATCAGCGGCGGCACCGTCACCTTCGAGCCTGGCGCGCGGACGGCCTGGCACACCCATCCGCTCGGCCAGACCCTGATCGTTACCGCCGGCGTCGGTCTCGTGCAGCACTGGGGCGGGCCGATCCAGGAGATCAAGCCGGGCGACACTGTCTGGATTCCGCCGGGCGTAAAGCACTGGCATGGCGCCTCAGTGGCGAGCGGCATGACCCATGTCGCGATCTCCGAGGCGCTCGACGGCAAGACCGTGGACTGGCTGGAGCATGTCTCCGACGAACAGTACAAGCGCTAGGAACGACGCGTTCATGAGAATCCCCAAGCTCCCGCTCGCCGTGGCAGGCCTGTCGATGGCCGCAGTCCTCACGGTGGGCTGGCAGGTCCATGCCGAGGCGACGCGGGCGACGTTCCCCGCGCTCGACAAGCTGGTGCATTACACCACCGTCAAGCGCGGCGACGTCACCGAGCACATCATGACCACGCCGGCGGCGATCGATGCAGTGAAGAACCGCCAGCCGATCCCGGCGGGCACGCATTTCGTGCTGGTCGACTACCGCGAGGGCAAGGTCTTCCGCTACTTCGTGATGGAGAAGGGCCAGGGCTGGGGCGCCGACTATGACGAACGCCGCCGCACCGGCGACTGGCAGTTCCAGTGGTTCTGGCCCGACAAGACGATCAACACGGCCGAGAACACCGCCCGCTGCCAATCCTGCCACCAGAGCCAGTCGGGCGCTGAGTATCTCTTCACCGGCTCGCGCATTCCCCGCTTCAACGGCACGCCGATCGAATAGGCGCAGGAGGTCGCGACGTGAACCGCCTGTTCCTCTCAAGGCTCTGGCTCGACGGTCTGACGGCCGGCCTGTTGCTGCTCGGCTTCGCCTATTGGTGGCTCGGCAATCTCGTCCATGAGGTTGCGGGCACGGCGATGTTCCTGCTGCTCATCGCGCACAACGTCTTCAACCGGCGCTGGTGGGGCTGCATCGCGAAGACACGGCGGGAGCCGCGCAGCCTGTTCAATGTCGGGGTGACCTTCACCCTGCTCGGGGCCATGCTCGCCTTGCTGGTCACGAGTGTGCTGATCTCGAACGCCCTGTCGCCGTTCCTGCCGCCCTGGGGCGGCTTCACCGTGCGCCAGATCCACACGCTCGCTGCCTACTGGGTCCTGATCATCGTCGCGATCCATCTCGGCTTGCGCTGGCCGATGCTGATGGGCGTCGCGCGCAACCTGTTCGGGATCACGACACCGTCCGCGCTGCGGACGCTCGCGCTGCGCGTCGTCGCGCTGGCGATCGCGCTACACGGCGTCTGGAGCTGCACGGTCCTTGGCCTCGGCGGCAAGCTCTCCATGCAGATGACGCTGGACTGGTGGAACTTCGAGGAATCGGTGGCCGGCTTCTTCGCCCACTGCGCTGCGATCGCCGGGCTGGTGATGGTCGTGACCTATTACGGCCTGAAGCTGGTCCAGCAAGCACGGCAATCGACAAGCCGGACGAAACCGGCTGACGAGCGTCCGCAATCGGCGGCGCAGGGATAAGACACGATGGATGACCGGCGAAAACGTCGCCTCCGGCCCGGCTCGCTCGCATCCCGGCGGGACTGCCTCGCCCTGCCGCTTCTCGTGATCGGGGCCCGGGGCGCCGTGGCACAGCAGCGTCCGAGCGCTGACAAGGCTCATGGTCGCCTCACGGCCCACAGCACGATCGGAGACCTGCTCTCTCACCCGGCGTTTTCAGGCTTCGCCCGCCGCATCCTGCCCTGGGACGACCGGGACTACGATCTCCAGGCCAGGCTCGACACAATCGGGCCCCTGCTGCCCTATCACAGCCATGTCGACATCCCCTCGACGGTCGCTGCGCTGAACCGCCTGATCGAGGATGCCGAACAGGGCCGCCAGGTCTTCTTCGAGATCTATTCCGAGGCAGAGAGGCGATCCGAGCCGGCCAAGGCACATGCCGGTCTGTTCTTCCTGCGCGGCAAGCCGAACGCACCCTTCGCCATCATCGCGCCCGGCGGCGGTTTCGCCTATGTCGGCTCGGTGCATGAGGGCTTCCCGTATGGTGCCGCGATCAGCGACGCGGGGCTGAACGCCTTCGTGATCAAGTATCGCGCCGGCAAGGGCGGCACCGTGGCGACACAGGATCTCGCCGCCGCGATCGGCTTCGTCATCCGCAATGCCGCAATGCTGGGCGTGGACACGCGCGGCTATTCGCTCTGGGGCAGCTCGGCTGGCGCCCGCATGGCAGCCGCCATCGGCAGCCATGGCGTCGCGGCCTATAGTGGCCCCGAACGCCCGAAACCTGCGACGGTGGTGATGGCCTATACGGCGCATTCCGACCACGCGGCCGCCGAGCCGCCGACCTTCGCGCTTGTCGGAGACCAGGATGGCATCGCGCCCCCCGCCGCGATGCAACAGCGCGTCGCCGCCCTGCGCCGCCTCGGACCGAGGTGGACTATCGCGAGTATCCCGGCGTCGGCCATGGTTTCGGCCTCGGCATCGGGACGAGCGCCGAAGGCTGGATCGGCAAGGCAATCCGCTTCTGGACGCGGCATCAGTCCCGGTAGCGTAGCGCGTCGATCAGCACCGACAACGCGGACGAGGAGTGCCGGCGGCTGGGATAATAGAGGTGATAGCCCGGAAACGGCGCGCACCAATCCTCGAGCACCCGCACCAGCCGGCCGTCTCGAACATGCGGCATGGCATGGTCTTCCGGCATATAGGCGAGGCCGAGCCCGTCCAGGGCCGAGTTCAGCCGCATGGCGAGGTTGTTAAAGACGAGCTGCCCGTCAGAGCGGACCTTGATCTCGTGGCCGTCCTTCTCCAGTCCCCAGGGGAAGAGGCCGCCATGGGTCGGCATCCGGGTCGCGATGCAGTTATGGGCGGTCAGATCCTGCGGTGTCGCGGGCACGCCATGCCGCTCGAAGTAGGCAGGTGAGCCAACCACGGCCATGCGCATCTCCGGGCCGATTCGCACCGCGATCATGTCCTTGGCGACCTGCTCGCCCATGCGCACGCCGGCGTCGTAGCCCGCCGCGACGATGTCGACGAGGCCGTAGTCGACGATGATCTCGACCTTGATGTCGGGGTGATCCGGCAGGAACCGCTTGAGCGCCGGCTGGAGTACCGAGATCGCCGGGTGCTCGCCGGCCGTGATCCGGATCGTGCCGGCAGCCTTGCCGCGCAACTCGCCGAGCGCGGCGATCTCCGCTTCGATCTCCTCGAAGCGCGGACCCACAGTCTCCAGCAGTCTCAGGCCCGCCTCGGTAGGGGCGACGCTGCGGGTTGTGCGGGTCAGCAGGCGGAGCTTGAGGCGCTCTTCCAGCCCCTTGATCGTCTGGCTCAGCGCCGATTGCGACACGCCGAGCTTGGCGCCAGCTTTGGTGAAGCTGCGCTCCCGCGCCACCATCGCGAAGGCGGCGAGATCGTTGAAGTTCGGATGCGCCATTGATTAGACTGCCTTATGGGCCCTTGCCGACTACAGCGCCTAATCAACACAACGCGCAGGCGTTAGATACCCCTCATCGAATGACCCGGCGGATCGTGAGGCGGCCTATGACGACATCCCATGAACTGGCTAGCCCTTCGCGCAGGGCGATCCTAGCGGCGCCGCTCGTCCTTCCCGCGGTCGTGGGCGGCACATCATCCGGCTCGGCGCTAGCACGGCCCGGACCTGCGAGCGATACGCTCGTTGCCTTCTATTCGCGGACGGGAAACACGCGCGTTATCGCCGGCCAGATCCGGCGCGCCCGCGGCGCGGACCTATTTGAGATCCGCACGGTCGAGCCCTATCCCGAGGATTACGAACGGACGGTCGAGCAGGCACGGCGCGAAACGGAGGCCAGCTTCGAACCTGCTCTTGCGACTGATGCCCTCGACATCGCCCGTTACCGCACGATCTACCTCGGCTTCCCGATCTGGGGACAGACGGCGCCACCGGCGATCCGCTCCTTCCTCAAGGCCCATGCGTGGGCCGGCAAGACGATCCGGCCCTTCGTCACCCATGGCGGCTATGGCCTGGGCACGAGCATGGCCGTGCTGGCGTCCCACTCCAGAGGCGCCCTGCGCGCGCCGCCCTTCGCCATCGAGGCCGACCAGGAACGCCGGACGCTGTCCCGCGTCACCGACTGGCTCGGCGCCGCCTGACCGTCGCGGTCCCGCCACAACCGCATCAAACACCACATTCTGATGGAGATCACCATGATGACCACACGCAAACTCGGGGCGTCCGGCCTTGAAGTCTCGGCGCTCGGGCTCGGCTGCATGGGCATGACCGGCCTCTACGGTCCGCCTGCAGACAGGCAGGCGATGATCGAGTTGATCCGCGCCGCGCATCAGCGCGGCGTCATCCTGTTCGATACGGCCGAAGCCTACGGCCCCTTCGCCAATGAGGAACTCGTCGGCGAGGCGCTCGCGCCCATCCGCGACGAGGTCGTGATCGCCACCAAGTTCGGCTTCGACATCGAGCTGGAGACGGGCGAGCGCCGAGGCGGCACCAACAGCCGGCCCGAACACATCAAGCGTGTCGCCGATGCCTGCCTTAGGCGCCTGGGCACCGATCGCATCGACATCTTCTACCAGCACCGCGTCGATCCGCTGGTGCCGATCGAGGACGTCGCGGGCGCGGTGAAGGAGCTGATCGCCGCCGGCAAGGTCAAGCATTTCGGGCTGTCGGAAGCGGGCGTCGCCACGATCCGCCGCGCCCATGCCGTCCAGCCCGTCAGCGTCGTCCAGAGCGAGTACTCGCTGTTCTGGCGCGGCCCGGAAGTCGAGCTCCTGCCGACCCTGGAAGAGCTTCAGATCGGCTTCGTGCCCTTCAGCCCTCTCGGCGCCGGTTTCCTCACCGGGAAGATCGACGAGCACACGACCTTCGACACCGGTGATTTCCGGAATGTGGTGCCGCGCTTCTCGGTGGAGGCCCGGAAGGCGAACATGGCGCTCGTTGGCGTCATCAAGAGCGTGGCCGACCGCAAGGGCGCGGCCCCGGCGCAGGTCGCGCTGGCATGGCTGCTCGCCCAGAAGCCGTGGATCGTGC
This sequence comes from Allobosea vaviloviae, assembly GCF_001298265.1. Taxonomy (GTDB): domain Bacteria; phylum Pseudomonadota; class Alphaproteobacteria; order Rhizobiales; family Beijerinckiaceae; genus Allobosea; species Allobosea vaviloviae_B. The sequence continues at coordinate 12,985 of NZ_LGSZ01000057.1, forward strand.
CGATCCCCGGCACCACCAAGCTGAGCCGTGTCGAAGAAAACCTTGGCGCCGTCGACCTCCAACTTTCCCAGTCCGACTTGGCGTACATCGACGCCGAGGCATCCAAGGTCGAAATCCAGGGCGAACGACTGCCGGAGGCTGCGCTCAAAATGACGGGCCTCTGAGCCTGTCAGGCTGACGTTCTCGTCCTTAATCGTGCGGTTCATCCGCCCGACTTGGCCATTGGCCCAGGGGTACTTCGGTTTAGTGGTCCGATGGTCGATATCGGCTTTGGCGCAGGCGAGTTCGAAAGCGTGGGCGGAACAGCTCTCCGTTCGCTATCGCTTCCTTGATCATTGCACCGCCGAACTACCGGCGCCCGGCGTGGAGAACTGGCTGCCTTTGGCGGTCAGCACGTTGTGGATTTTGTAGGGCACCGCTTCTCTCAGCCGTCTGAGAAAGTCGGCAGCCGTCCGCTGCTTGGATTCTCATCGTTCCGCATCGGCGATGAGCGCTACCCAATGCTGATGTGATCCATCGAGACTATCGTCGAAGCGAAGGCGGTTCAAGCGAGCGCATCAGATTTCGTTAATGAGCCGGTGACAGTGTCGCCAGGTCAACGAGAAACGGCAATGGCTGTCCAAACCGCGCTATCCACCCGCAAGTCCCGACTGCCTCTGATGGTCGGGGTATTCGTGGCCCTTGCGTGCTGCACAATTTCGGCTGTCAGTATTTGGCGCGAGTTGAGTGCGCGTACAGCAGACCTGCGCAGCGCCGAGGTCGACGTGGCCAATATGGCCCGATCCCTCATGCAGCACGCGGAGGACTCAATCGAGCTATCGGAGGCCATTCTGCTCGGCCTGGTTGCCCGGATCGAGAATGCCGGGACGAGCGAGCCGGCCGTTCAACTGATGCAGGCCTTCTTGGAGGCGCGTGGCGCGACGCTGGGACGGATCAGGGGCCTGTTTGTTTATGACTACAACGGAAACTGGCTGGCGACGACAGAGAAGGTGCAGACGCGCAGCCTAAACAACAGCGACCGAACCTATTTCCAACATCACCGCGCGAACGATGACCGTAAAACCTATGTTGGAGATCCGGTACGTAGCCGCTCGGGCGGCCAGTGGATCATCACTGTCTCAAGGCGATTCAACAAACCGGACGGCAGTTTCGGCGGCGTGGTGCTGGCAACGCTGGACGCAGCCTACTTCACGCGCTTCTACAATCAGTATGATTTGGGGCCGAACGGATCGGTCGCGCTTTTGAACACGCGAGGTGTCCTGCTGGCGCGAAGCCGGGACGATGGCCAGCTCGTCGGGCGAGATATGTCGGACACAGCTCTGTTTCGGCAGCGATTGAACGAAGCGCGAAGCGCACTCTATTACTTCGTCTCACCGATCGATGGGCTCCAGCGCATCAGCGCCTATCGAGCAAGCGAAAGGTATCCGCTGGTTCTTCTGGCAACCGAAGCTGAGATGGACGTGCTCGCGCGTTGGCGGAGCGGCGTGGCCATCCGCACCGGTGTTACATTGTCACTCGTATTCGCTCTTGCCATTGTCGGCTTCTATCTCGTTCGGCAATTTGCAGCGCGCCAGCGCATGGCCGCCGCGATGGCTGCTCAGGAGGCAGACTTCCGGCTCCTTGCGGAAACATCCAGCGATATGGTCACCCGCATTGGGCTCGATGAACTTCTGCGATACGTCTCGCCCTCAGCGGGAAGAATTGTCGGTTGGGATGCTTCGCAACTTGAGGGGACGCCAGCCTTGGCAGGTGTTCACGCCGAGGACATTGCGCGCGTTCGCGCCCTCGTCTCCGATCTTCGAACCGGGGCACAGATCGAGGGCCGGGTGGCCTACCGCACACGTCATCGGGAACGGGGCGAGGTCTGGCTTGAGTCATGTCTGCGCGTCACGCGCGATAGCGCCACAGGCTCGGTCGACAGTGTTGTGGCCGTGTCGCGGGATATGACCGAGCACAAGGATCTGCAGGATCGGTTAGCCGACCTTGCTGCCACCGACGCGCTGACGAGGTTGGCGAACCGACGCACGTTCGACGAGCGTTTCAGCGCCGAATGGGAAAACGCTGGGGCCAGCAAAAGCTGTCTTTCGATCGTCATGGTCGATGTCGATCACTTCAAGTCGTATAATGACAGCTATGGCCACGACACAGGCGACAGTTGCCTTCAGTCCGTCGCTCGGGCGCTGAAGTCGGTTGTGCACCGCCCCCATGACCTCGTCGCACGATACGGCGGAGAGGAGTTCGTCGTCCTCCTTCCGAATACCGATCCAGCCGGGTGCGCTGCGGTAGCGCAGCAGTTGCACGACGCCATTGCCGCGCTGCGCGTTCCTCACATCGGCAACCCCTCTATTGGGCGGGTGAGCATCAGTCTCGGAGGCGCAACTGCTATTCCCGGTCAGGGGGCCACAATGGCAGCCATGGTGAAGGCTGCCGACGCCGCTCTGTATGTCGCTAAGCGTGCAGGGCGGAACCAGTTCTATATGGCGCCGCGCCTCGGCCTGGCTGCCTGAGAAGAACATTACGACGCATCGTTACTAATTGCTCATGCGCCCTGTAAGGGATCAGCGGAACCGTGGTCGCGCTCGCGATGCGAAGGCTCGGACCCACCAATGGTTGGCTTCGCCGGTTCGGCGTGACTCATGGCTTCCGGGAAGAAGCACGATGAATCGGGAAAGCTTCTGGCGCAAGGGCGCGCAATTTGCGCGGGTCGAGCCGCATCTGCCGACGGAAACGCATGGCAAGCCGCGTGTTGACGACCGCTGGCTGATCAACGGCATCGTCCAATGTTTTGAAGTAAGGCGGCGCTGCATCGATGTGCCTGTCGACAATATACCGCGCAAGACTCTCTACAACCGCTATGTCCGCTGACGCTTCGATCTCTCGCGGGCTGTCCGCCTTTCCGCTAACGCCCGCCGGCGAACGCCATCGAGCCCATCTGACAGGCATGGTGGAAAGACCCATCACCTTCCAAATCAATCCGCGTCACCTCATCCCGGGACCAAACATTTAGTCCTCTGCACCGTCAACGGCTTGGTGCCGCCGCGATGGAAACGTCATGGCATCGACACCGGACGAGATCGCCAGGATCGTAGCAGGCGCGCACGTCGTGCTGCGCGCGTTGGGCGACCGGCATCCGCCGGTCTCCGTGGACGTAGGCTAGGTGCCCGGTGCCTGAGGCGCCGGGCGGCGACTAGCACGGCGTGGAGGCCGTCGTGATCACGGGAAAGACATTGGGCTCGCCGGGTATATTCGATAGTGAGGAACCCTGCTCCATTCCCGATCCCAGGAAATCTGCCGTGACCAACAGCAATCCACTGTCGTGGAGCGCCGATAGCCTCCGTCTCGCGATCAGCGCGGCCGGCGTGGCCCTTTGGTCGTGGAACGTGACGAACGATCACTTCTCAATGGATGGGAACGGTTTCGCGCTGTGGAACCTGCCGCAAAGTGAGACGGTCACCTTTGAGGATCTGTCTGCCCACATCCATCCTTCGGACCGCGAGCGGGTCCGGTCGGCCTTCGTCGCGACGCGGGCCATCGTCGGTGCCTACGAGATCGATTTCCGGATCGTCGTCGCCGGCGAGATCCGCTGGATCTCCGCGCGCGGCATCGGCGACGACACCGCGGTCCATATGGGATTGGCCTATGGCATCTTCCTAGATGTGACCGGCCGCAAGCAGGCCGAGGAGGGCCATGAGCTTCTTGCCGGCGAGATGAGCCACCGCGTCAAGAACCTGCTGGCCATCGCCATGGGCCTGACGCAGCTGACGTCGCGGCGACGACGACCGCCAAGGAGATGGCCGTTGAGCTGATCGCCAGGCTGGCCGCCCTGGGGCGGGCTCACGACCTGGTTCGGCCACTTCCCGGCCATCAGGGGACCGCGGCCTTGCTCGGCGACCTGGTGGCGGTCCTGCTGTCGCCCTATGAGGACACGGGTGCCTTCAGCGGCCGCATTCGCGTCGCCGTCCCCCGGATGGGTGTTGGCGAGGCCACGGCCACAACTCTCGCCTTGGTGTTCCACGAACTGGCGACCAACTCCCTCAAGTACGGGGCGCTGTCCGCAGATACCGGGCAGCTCGACATTTCCGGAAACAACGAAGGCGACGACATCCGGATTATCTGGACCGAACGCGGCGGGCCCACCGTGAAGGACGGCGAGCGCCCGGCGGGATACGGCAGCCGACTGGTTGAGCGGAGCGTCGCCGGCCAGCTTGGCGGATCGATCGACTACAACTGGTCCCCGGAGGGCCTGATCGTCACGCTGCGGGTGAAGGCTTACAAGCTTTCCGACTAGGCGGCCTTGGCGAGGACGTTGAGGATATCCTCCTCGCGATATGGCTTCGGCAGGAAGACCGTGTCGGAGGGCATTTCCTCCACACTGGGCGAGACGCGCCCCGACGCCAGGATCAGGATGACAGGCGGCCAGCGCTCGCGGACGGCATGCATCAGCTTCAGGCCGTCCATGGAACCCGCCGGCAATTCTATGTCGGAGAAGACCACGCGGATTTCTGGGCGCGTTTCGAGCAGCTTGATGGCCTCGTCGGCTTCAGCGGCCTCGATGACGTCGTAGCCGGCGTCTTCGATCATCGCGACCGTGCTCATGCGAATGAAGGGCTCATCCTCCACGGCTAGAACGAGCATCTTGGGCATCGCGAGCTATCACGGCTCCAACACGATCTAACTTAAATGGAATGGAATGGTTGCATTAGAGTGCAGGCAAATCGCTAACGCGTCGTTCAGCCACCTGGCAGCGACAAAGCGAGAGGAATGCGGTGAGCCGCCGCTGGCATAGGCCGTAGTCGACGAAATCACCTTAATCGTAATCGGTCTTTTGACAGGGACGGTCGCATCAAGCCCGGATAAACGCCCAGCCGCTTCCGTACTGACGATTGCGACAGGTGCGGCAATTTGGCATACTGGCGTCATCTCGATGTGCGAAATGGCGCGGCAGTGGGGTAGGGGGCTATCATGCCATTTCGTTCTTTGACCGCCGATCCGGTCGACCTTCAGAAGCTGGCGGACGCGTTCGACGAGGCTTGGATCGCCGTCAACCAGCCCTCGCCGATCGAGGCGTCTGCGAGGGCTGCGGAGCGCGAGCGACTGAGCCACATCATCATGTACACCTGGCAAGCGAATCCGGAGGCGGACCTGGTACAGACCGCCATATGCGCCTTCCACGACGGCTCGGCCGGCACCGGTAGCGCTAAGCGACAATCAGCAGGATGATGGTAACGCGGCCCGGTGTGGGGGCTGAGTTCGTCAGGCGTGGCATCGGTAACATACGCGTAGGTCCCCGATTGCTCCCCCGCTTCGCGACGGCGCGGGCTCGACAGGTATTGACCATCGCGTCTCGTAACGACTTCGCGCTGGAGGTAGGCACGATCAAGTCGCGTGCTGTCCAGAATGGTGTGGCGATTTCCTCGGCGAGACAAAGGCAGGTCTGCATCCGTCGGAGGGACGCTTGTTCAACCTCTGCCTCGACGCAGGGATGCACGACATCGTTGAAGGACGGTACCCGCGAGGCAACGAGATATGCCCCCCCGAAGCCTGCGACCAGCAGCATCGAGCAGCCGGCTGCTATGGCTCTGATCACAACGTGGCGCTCGGCATCTCGGCTACATCGTGCACCACCAAGCGCGTGATCTCACCCGGCCCCCCGTATTTGAAATCCATGTCGTTGGCCTTCCGGCGCGCTTCGTCTTCGTCTTCGTCCTCGGCTTCCACCACGACAGACCCGGATCGCTGGATATCCATTTTCACCGTAAAGCTCTTGACCGGCTTTTCCATTGGTTCCCCCTCGCGCGGCGTACGGCAAGCGGGCGATGACGCAGAGTCAGCGACTGGATTAGCGGCTATTAGCCGCCCAGCCGATAAGCCAGTTGACCGTCATCGCGGCGGCCGCAAGCCAGACGATCGCGACGAAGGCCAATCCGACCCGGCTGACCGGTCGCTCAAGTCGAATATCGGCGGCTTCACGGAACTCCACCATGAGAGGGAGTGGGATCAGCCGGACGGCCAGCAGAATGCCGGCCGGCACGATCAGCAGGTCGTCCAGATAGTCAAGCACCGGAATGAAATCCGGGATAAGGTCGATTGGCGACAGCGCGTATGCTGCGACGGCCCCCGCCGTGACCTTAGCAAGTATCGGCGTACGGCCGTCCCGCGCGGCGATCCATAGTGCGACTACGTCCCGCTTTATGCGCGGGCCCATGTTTTGATGGCGTCCAAGCCCATTATGCCCTTCGTGGCGCGAACATGAATATGGCGCTGCCGACCAAACAGACCGCCGCCCCGACGACGTCCCAGCGGTCCGACCTATGGCCTTTGAAGCCCCAGAGCCAGAGGATCGCGGCGACAATGTAGACGCGTTACTTGCTGACATTGGGACCTTGCCCATTAGCCGACGTCCGCGCTGCGCAGATGGCATTCATACTACACATCCGCCAGTAGCCACTTGAGCGAAATGGCTTTCGGGAAACCCGGCGCGGTCCAGAAACGCGAATCGATGATCATCAGCTCTATCGTTTGGGCTGCGACGCCACTCTCGCCGGCGCGCATGAAACTCTCATGCCAGAGTATTTTTGTGGATGTTCCCGGCCTTCATGATCACCTTGAAATTCTTGCCGGGGTCGCCGAGGAGCGAGAGGTCGGTAGTCGGGTCGCCGTCGACCAGCAGTATATCGGCCGATGCGCCTGCCTCGATCACGCCCAGCTTGCCGGGATAGGGGTTACGCGGTCCAGACATCGCAAGGAGCTGGGCATTGTCATGGGTCACGAGCTTGAGCGCCTCGGCAGGGGTGAACCATTGCAATAGCTTGACGATGTCGGTGCTCTGATTTTTCGTCGCGGCGGGGTTGAGCAGGATGTCCGAACCGAAGGCGAGCTTGACCTTGTGCTTTTTCGCCCATCTGAAGGCGTTGTCGGTCCCCGTTACGACTTGGGCCTTCTTCTCCCGAACGGCTTGGGCTGCGGTCGGCGGTGCCTCGTCGAGCGCTTGCAAGCTCAGCCAGATACCCTTGGCGCCAAGCAGCTTCATCGTCGCCTCGTCGAGAAGCTGGCCATGTTCAACGCACTTCACGCCGGCCTCGACCGCCCGGCGGACCGCACGCGGCGTGTAGGCGTGCACCGTCACATAGGTGTTCCAGTCGCTTGCGGCGTCGACCGCAGCCTTCAGCTCGTCGAACGTATACTGTGCCACGTCCAGCGGATCATAGGCCGAGGCCGCACCGCCTCCGGCCATGACTTTGATCTGCGACGCTCCCGATCGAAGGTTCTCACGTGTCGCCGTTAGGACCTCGTCACGCCCGTCTGCAATGAAGCCAGCGCCGAGCATTTCGCCCGTCGAGGCCTTGCCGCCAAAGCGGCGTGACAACTCGCTCGGAGCACGGAAATCGCCGTGGCCGGACGTCTGAGAGATCATGGCTCCACTGGCATAGATCCGCGGCCCGATCGTCTTGCCCTGGTCGATCGAACGCTTCACGGCAAACATCGGCCCGCCCATGTCTCGCACCGAAGTGAACCCGCGCAACAGGACCTGCCTGGCCTCCTCCAATGCTCGTTCGTTCAAGCTCTCGAACGTGGCTGCCGGGTCCAGCAGCTGCTGCTCGGTGCTAGCACTCATGAAGATATGGACGTGGTTGTCGATCAAGCCAGGCATCAACGTACGGCCGCCACAGTCGATCACGGTCGACCCAGGCGGCTCGGTCATCCGACCCGTTCTAAGAGCAACGATGCGGCCGCTCTCGACGAGCACGCTAGAGCCTTTGCGAACGGTCAGCGACGACCCTGTAAAAACGTTGGCATTTGTAAACAAAGTTATGGGTGATGCTGAGATCGCCTGTGCGTTGGACTCAGAAGCCAGGGCAACGCCCGAAGCGAGCGCTCCCAGCCCTGACAGGAAGCCGCGACGCGACAGATTGAAGTTGATACGCAACAACGCATTCCGCAACTCCGGCGAGCAACAGCGGCAATCGGCCTGAGGGACCAGATGCTGATACTTGCTGCCAGCACGAAACATGGGGCGCTCGCTACGTCGATGGATATCAAGCTAACTGTAGGGCACGTTTGCCAGTTCGTCATCTGACAGTATGGGCCCGTTGCATGCGGATGAGGCCGAAACGGCGATCGACTGTCACTTTCCATTTAAATCCTGTGCCCTCGGTTGAGGATATGGATTGACGCAGCATGACATTCACATTCCGCCACCTGACATCGAGCGCGGCGGCGCTTCTTGCCGATCATGATGAGCGGCGCATCCGCGCCATCCGGTCGCGTCGGTGGGTTCTTTATCCTCGCGCCAAGCAGGCGCTCGATCGCCTGCATGGACTTCTCGACCAGCCGCGTGGCACGCGAATGCCATCCATCGCCATCTATGGTGACAGCGGCATGGGCAAGACCATGATCATGAAGCAATTCCGGGACGAACACCCGCCAAGCTTCAACACCGTAACCGGCGTGCTGACGACGCCAGTTCTTGCAATGGAGATGACGAGCCGACCAGGCGAACGGCGGTTTTACGCCGAACTGCTGACGCTATTGGGGGCTCCATCGCGGCCGCGCGCGGACATCTCCCAGATGGAGCAGGCAGCCATGCGGATCATGGAGGCCATCGGCGTCCAAGTTCTCGTGATCGACGAGGTCCACAACCTTCTGGCCGGCAGCTACCGCGAGCAGCGCATCGTGCTCAACACGCTTCGCTTCCTGAGCAACCGACTGCAAATCTCCCTCGTCTGCTTCGGGGTCAATGAAGCACGCGAGGCGATCAGCGGCGACGTGCAGTTGGCGCGGCGTTTCGAGCAGCTGACCTTGAGCCGGTGGGCAGCGAACGAGCAATTTGAAGCTTTGATCGGCTCGATCCTGCGCAACATGCCACTTCGCCACCCTTCCGTGCTAACGCCAAACGCACTGCGCCGCATTCTCCAGATCACGGATGGCATTACAGCTCGACCCTTGGATCGATGACGTCATCAGCACAGGCCTCGCTGCTGTCTCGTGTTTCGCCCGAGTTCTGCGCCGTGATCGCGACGCAATCCGGAATGCGATCCAACTGCCCTGGAGCAATGGTCAGGCGGAGGGGCAGATCAACCGGCTGAAGACCATCAAACGCGCCATGTATGGCCGCGCAGGTCCAGAACTTATCAGGGCTCGCATGTTTCCGCTCCACCACGCCGAACATCACAGAAAGTGAGGCAGAACCCCTAACGTGTTTCCCCGCCCAGCCCATTCTGAGGCTTTGAGCAGACTTCTTTCTCCGCCTTGCGGAGTCCCGCCCGCACTCGCATCCAGATATCGGCCATGAGCGCCCCGGGAATCGTCGTGCTGTCGCGTCTCGTGCGGTGCATGAGCTGCCGGTCGCCCGTCGCCAGCAAAGTGTCCCTGGCCAGAGCGTTTTGGCTGAACTTCGCGCGACAGGCTTCGAGCATGAGCCGGCGGTGCGCTGCGGTGCCGGAGACGACGATTTGGTCGTTCAAGGTAAAGCTGGCGGGTTCGCTGCGGCCGCGCGTGGCCATCTTGGCATCTTTGCCCCAGAGTTTGGCGACGCGGAGCCGATCGGCGTCGGTGTCGAATTTGAGGCTCTGCCAGAAGCCCTCGATGCTGGCATAGGCCTGCCCCCACAACACGAAGGGCGTTTCGGCGAGGTTGCTGATCGGCTGCCAGCGATCGGCGTGATCGAAGACGACGTTGATGGGTTCGCGGCAAGCCTGGTCCTTCGGGCCGAGATCATGCAGGGAAATCCCTTTTGCGCCTCCGCCGAGCACGTTCAGAACATGATCGGCCATGGCCAGTTGCCAATCGAAAAGCTCGCGCTTCTCGTCATCGGTCTCCGGCACGAGAGCCAGAAGGCCCGTCTTCAGGATGACCCGCATGTGGCGTGCACTCCTCGGCATTTCAGTGAAACCAGATCCGCGCCGGCCGGCGGATGGGAGAGAACAGCCGGCGGCGGATTCACGGCGCAGCCATTCCATCGGAGCGCAACGTGCCGGGATGCCGACCCGTCGCCGCCCATCAGGAGGACCGCCGCCTGAGATGCTCGCGAACCTCCATCAGCACGCGGCCGGCCCAGTTGGGACCGCCACCATCCTTGCCGATGCCCCAGAAGCCGTCGCTTTCGGAATCCTCGATCAGCTCGGCATCGCCAGTCGCCAGCAGCCGGGCCGCCAGGTCGGGGTACCGTGCATATTTGGCGTGATCGCCTCGCTTCATGATCTCAAGCTTGGCGTCCTCCCAATCCGCGCGCGGGCGCTGGCCGTTCTGCGCGAACCACGAGCCGCTCGCGAGCCGGGCCTTGGCATCCGGCGGCGCCGATAGGCGTTTCACATGTCCCGGGTGCTGCGCCGCGCGAATGGCCGCGCGGTAGGCATGACTTGGCGATTTCTGGGCTTGGTAGAAATGCTCGACCGTCGGCCAGATTTCTCCGTCGATCTCGATCGGGCTCGAATGGAAATGCGACAGGAAACCGAACGCCTCGCGGTCGCGGCGGTAGTACAGGATGCGGTTGTCCGCAGGAATCGCGATCATGTCTGGCTTCCGCCCTTAGATAGGGAACTGGACGTTATATCCGATGCAGTCGGCACCTATCGAAACGAGGCACGGCTTGTTGCGGCACAAACGAGCGCGAAAACAGGGTGACGATGCACAGCCCGTCCCTGAGTTCGGCGGACGCGTTTACCGGCAGTCCCGGAGAGGCGAGCGCGGCCTTCTCCGCCTGACTCGCGTCGTCTGCCGCACGCGGCCTATGCCGATCCCAGACTTGGCGGCAGCTCTCGCCGGGCGCCGGCATCAGGCGATAGATCCGCTCCGTGCGATAGGTGTTGCCCGCCTCCACCGGGGCGACCCCGCTCAGGACCAGCAGCCCGAGCACCGCGAGAGCGAAACATGATCGATGGCGCATCGCGGGGCCTCCTCGGCGGGTTCAGCTTCGCGACCTTGCCATCGGCGCGCGAACACGTGCATTGCCGGAGCTTGCATCGCCTTGCAGATCCTCGGCGCACCTGCCCACGCGCGCGTGACGGGACATGCGGATCTGCTGGGGCAACTCCGCGCAAGCCTCCGCAATCGCCCCGAGAGCGGGTGGTGACTATCGTCCCGGCATCGCAACTGGATCGGGAGACGCGGTCATGTTTCGCAGGATTTCGACCTTGGCCATCGTCCTCACGCTCTCGGCGGGGACGGTCCGCGGGGAAAACTTCAGCAGTTCGGGCTACAACGTGCCAGCGGCGATCGACATCCTCGTCTCCGCCGATGTCGCGAAGATCGCGCGATCGGACGTGGCGGTGAAAGAGCTGTTCATGGCCTACAGCGTCGGCTTCGCTATGGTGCTGACGTCGAAATGGTCGGAGGACTGGCCGACCGGCAGCGACACCGTCATGATATCGAAGATGCGCGATTTCGCGCTGGGCGGCTCGACGGAGGCGCGCGTCATTCTGGTCAAGGGCACTCGCGATGCCGAAATCTTCATCGCCCGCAATGGACGGCAGTCCGCCGCCGCCCGCCGCGTGCTCACCGTCCTGAAGTCGCTGACGATCGCCTGACCGGCTCATCCCGCCCGGAGAGAACGGCACCGAGCCTGACGCTGGGACCGCCCCAAAGGGCGGTCCCTTCTCGTATCGACGCTGCATGACCGGCGATCCCATCGACCTCTCCGCGATGCGCACGCCTCAGGGTCTAGCCGCATGCCAGCCATTCGCCGCGACGGACTCGTCTCGGACGCCGTAATAGCTGACGAGCGCATCGAGCTCGCGCAGCCGCAGCTTGTAGGCGGCGTCGAGGCAACCCTCGACCGCGGTCTGGCCATAGACCCGACCATAGGTGTGGAAATCGACGATCACGCGCCCGCTGGGCTCCATGCGCTGCGGGGGCGTCGTCGCCAGCCGTTCGCAATTGTCCCGGTAGCTCGTCCAACGGGACTGCTCCGCGTTGAGCGCTTTCATGTCGATCCGTGCGCCCAGCTCCTTCAAGGCCTTGGTGATGCCGACATCGGAGCGTCCGAAGCCGAGATCATTGCAAACGATCTTCTTCACCGTCGAGGGTGTGGCGGCGGCCGAGCAGTCGATCGTCGACAGCTCCTCCGCCTTAAAAGCCTGCTGCGGCCGCGACGCGATCGTGATGACCTTCCAGTTTCGCAATTCGGTATCGGTGACGAGCTTCATGCCCTCCGAACCGAACTGGAGCGCAGCGTCGGCCATCTCGCTGCTGCCGAGCATCTCACGCACATAGATCGTGAAATTGGAGGACAGCCATTGCGTCTGCTCCATCAGTCGACGGCCCTGGTCCGGAAGCACTGTCGGCGCTCCTTGGCCGGGCGAGATCGAGTGTATCCCGTATATGCCCGAAACGCTGCGCGACACGCCCCCGATGAACGCCATCGAGCAGGCTGAATGACATTCGGCGCCGGCGGGCACGACAGTGTCGAAACCGCGTTGGCGCATGAAAATGCCGAGCCTGATGCCTCCCACCGCGCTGCCGCCATTCGAGTTGAGCCGGACACGGATGCGCGTGCCGTGGCTGAACACGCGGTCCACGATGTCGAGGCTTCCGGTCGCGCCTTTGGGTTTTTCGATCAGCGCCAGCAGCCGTTCCGCATCGTCGGCGACGACCGGCCCCTCGGCTCTGTAGACCACTGCCTTGTCGAGGAGGTCGATGCTTTGCGTCCATTCCATCGCGCCGGTTGGCATGGCGGCGGACGCCATGGCGGTCGCGAGCAGGATCGAAAAGAGGTGTCCGGGTTTCCAGGATCTTGTCATAGGCGGTACCCCATTTTGTTGGATCTGCCGGGCTGACTTGACGAGACGTCGCAAGATCATGAAGGGCGTCTCGCTCCAACACGGTCGTGCCCGGAATTCAGCGCTCGGAGGCACCTCCGCACCATTGCCGGCGCTTGCCAGGCCTTGGGAGGGTTCCACTTCCAAGATTTGCGTTCACGGCGCCGTCTCGCCTTGCACGACGGCGACAAAGCTGCAGACTGAACCGTCAGGGCTGCAGACAAAGGTCGGGGTTGATTCGGAAGGTGAAGCCGCGCAGGCCCACACGGCCTGATAGGTCATCTCCTCGTAAAGCCGCATTGCCCGGGCCTGCACGTGGCGCAGCGCGTCGATCCTGTCCTGGAACGGCGCATAAATGCGGACCTGCTCGGCGCGCCTCAACCGGTTCGCCTCATCGACTGTCATCTCCCCGACAGACCCGAGACGAGCATCGAGCGCTTGAAGCTTGGCGCCGGCGGCGGCCATGAAGGGCGCGAGCGCGGCGCTGGCAGGTTCCATCATCGCATCGACGGCGGCTTGCGCCTCGTCGACAAGGGAGCGGAAGGCGATGTCGGGCGCGGTCTCAGCCGGTTCGCCCGATCCGCCGAGGACGCCGCGCATGAAGAGATTCAGATCGTCGAAGTCATGGAAGCCGGCACGCCGCTCCAGCAGATTGCCGTTGCGGAAGAACAGCAGTTCGGGAAAGCGCTCGACGGCATGACATTCGAGAAAGCCGGGAGCGGTCGCAGGCTCGGCGAGCCGCAGCGCGACGGAGAGCCGTAAGGCCAGGTGCCGAACGATCGGCCTCATCAGAGTGCAGGGCACACAATCGTCCATCGCAGCGAGAACGAACAGGTCCGCGCCGTTCCCGATCAGCCCCGCGAGCGCCTCCTCGGAGCGCTGCGGATAGTCGGTCTCACCGAGGGGCTGCGCTGCGGTCATCGAAGTCTCCATCGCATGCAGGCGTCAAATCGGCTTTTGATGTCGCACAGGCTTTCCCGAACACCGCATTTCCCGTTTCGGGCTGCTTTAGACGCGAACCTCGTACTCGGCTCCGCTCGCGGTAACAGCCTCCGGCTTGCGGCGCTGGAGACGGCGCAGATTGGTCAGGAAGCGGCTGGTCTGCGCCTCGTCGAGCGCGTCCGGATCGGCCGAGGCGCCGCGCGGGTCGAGAGCGGCCCGGGCCGTTTCGTCCCAGAGCAGGACGCTGGTGGCGAGGAAGCGACCGGGCGTCGGATTGATCGGGGCGGCCTGCGGCATCAGGAGAAGTTCGCCCTCGACGAAAGCGGGGCGCGAGGGTGACGGAAGCCAGGACAACGTTTCGCTCCAGTTGAAATCCCATGAATGTTGGCCAAGCGGCCGGGGGTCGCGCGCCAGGAAGGTGTAGGCCATGGCCGGCTGGCGATCGATGCCGCGCACCGCGAGCCGGCCCTTGTGCTTGCCGGCCTCGAAGATGATCGGCCCCTCGCCGCCCGACGGCAGGAACCCGCCCATGCTGCGGGTCATCGAGAACCGTTCGACCACGAGACGGGCCGATCCCGGCTGGCCGAAAGCAGGCGCGAGGTCCGATAGCAGGGCCTGCTGGGCCCGGTCGCGCGAATCCGCATCCGAAGTCTCCACGATCGCCTCCAGCCTGCGGATGAAGGCATGCAGTGGCAGTGTCAGGTCCCCGGGCTTGAGCCCGGCATCGAGCGCCGGCAATCCGCGGCCGCGCCGGCTGGTATCCAGCCGCTTGTTGATGATGCTGGCCAGTTCGACGGCGATCTCCGGCGAGCAGCCATAGTCGCCATAGATCAGCTTGGAGAATTTCGGCGCGCCCTCGCGCCCTTCGCCGAAGATCTGAGCTCCGATCTGGGCATCCGACAGCGGCATGCCGATGAGTTCGCGGAAAGCACGCCACTTCAGATAAAGGTTCGGTATCGCGCTCATGGCTATCAGCAACCCGCACACGGGATCGTGGCCGCAGCTTGGAGCCGCCTTGCCGCTGCTGTCCAGCGGCAAGATGCTGTCGTGCAACCTCCGACAAGCACCCGCATGACGGCGCAATGGCGTTCGCGAGCCTGTCGTGGCTTCTCGGCTGACGGTGCGGCCGGTGCCGCACGTCAGATGGGAGATCGTGCCGTGCGACATTCAAACACCGTTCTCGCCGCTGCTCTCCTGCTCCTTGGCGCCGTAGTGCCGGCCTCGGCCGGCCCCGACATGGGCGACGAGGCGACCCGGCAAGCCAACCGTCTCTTCCTGACCACTCGCGCCGCCTGCGGCGCCGACCATGTGCTGGCCATCGACGTGACGCTTGGGCAACCTTCGGGCTTTGCGCCGGTGCTTGGCGAGACGGTCGCGCCGCGGACGGGACATACCCTGTACCTCGCGATGAGCGGCGTGACCTCGACGCCTCCTAAGGCGATCGGTGTCGGCACGCAATGGCAAGGCCGGATCAGCTTCATGGCCGAGAGCGCGCGGATCATATCCATCGGCAGCGACGGCAGGCGCGGTGCTTGGACGCCGATGTCGGGTGGAGAAATCTATGCGGTCGATCTCGCCTACCGGCAGGGCTGGACGGCACGGGTCAGCGAGCTGGCGTTCCTGACCAATCTCGGCCGCTTCGCCAAAGCGCGCCGGCCGACCTGCTCGGAAATTCCGGCGGGTTAGCGCGGAGGCTGCAGCCCGCCGGGGCCAAGGATCACGGTCGCAGCGGGGCGGCGCTGGCCGCATCCAGCGGCAACTGCGCTTTCACCGCCGCAAGCAGGTCCTCCGGCAGATAGAAATCCACGCGTTCGCCTCCGACGAATGCCGCCCTGCGATCCCTGATATCGAGCGACCGGACGAGGGACACGCGCTGCCGTTCGAGCGCAGCTTTCGCCGCCTGGTCCGCAAGGCATGCGTCGATCGCGGGCGGGCGTCCGGCAAGATCGGCAATCGCCGCCGCCAGGGCCTGCTGGCGCAGGGCTGAACCGGCGGCGGCGATCCAGGCCTCACGCCGTTCCACAAGGCGCATGAACATCGCCAGACGTGCCTCGGGGGCGGCGCAGACCGCGACCAGCGCCGCCTCCGCATCGGCTGAGTCGATATCATCCCAGACGGGCAGGATGGCGATGCGGAGTTGCCCACGCGCCACGAGGTCGTCGAAGGGGGCCAATTCGGCGGTCAATGAGCAGAATGGGCAGGACGGAGAGAGGGCGAGCGACAACGTCACGGGCGCCTCCGGACGTCCCCTGGCGATGCCCATGGCGGGCTCCACGGCAAGCGCCAGCGCCCGCTCGACTCCGATGCGGCGGCTCTCTTCACGCGCGGCTGCGGCGATATTGGGATAGGGCAGCCGCGCCTCGATCTGCTTGACCAGCATCTCGGCCCGGGCCGGATCGCGCTGGTCCATCGGACCATAGCGCAAGAGCGCCGCAAGCGACATCATTGCACGTGGATCGGCGGCGACCTCCGGCCGCTCCAGCAACCGGCGCGCGTCCACCGGCCGGGCGGCCAGGCGCACATACCCATCCGGCTCGGCGAAACCGCGAGCCCAGACCGCTCCCAGCCGAATGATAGCGTCGGCATCGCCCAGAGCGCTGCCGCGTTCTAGCCAATGGATCGCCCGGTCAAGATCGGGCTCGCGGCGAGTACTGCCTAACAAATAGAGATCGACCAGTTCCATGATCGCCGGGATGTAACGGCCCTCGGCCGCCCGAGTAACGAGTGCGATTGTTTCATCATCATCGGTCTCGCCGGCCGTCCTGCGCAACTGCGCACGCCAGTACAGCCCTCGCGGGTCGTCCTTCGCCATGACGACTGCATAGAGACGATCGCGCTCGGTCTTGGCCAGGGCATAGGCGGGATCGTGCCGCGTCCGGTCGAGGACATCGGCCGCTGCCGGCGCGTAACCTGCAAAGGCCGCGCGGCGCAGCCAGAAGCGTTCGCGTTCGGGCGACGCCAGATCGATCCAGGTCGCGTCGCGACCGCTGAAGATGCGAGCGGCGAGATCGGCCGTCTGGCCGCTCTGATCGTTGTCGTCCAGGCGGCGCAAGGCCGCCTCGATAGCGTCGGCGGCGGCGGCGGCGCTCAGTTCGAGACCGACGGCCCGCTGGTCGTTGTCGAGCACCGCGATCAGAAGTGTCGCCAGCAACACGCCCTGCTCGCGGGCCGCCTCGACATCGCGTCGAAGCGTCACGATGCTTCTATCGGCGATGAGCCGGTGCCCGCCCACGATATAGGGCGCGATGCCGCCGCGCGGCAGGTCGGTACGTACGACGCGCGCGGCCAGAGCCTGGGCCTCCGAAGCTCTGGCTGTTCTTTGCGGACCGCTCAGACCCCGCGCCTTGATCGCGATCCGCAGCGCCGTGAGGTAGAGCGCCTTGGGATCGCCTTGCGCGAGACCGGCCGCGACCTGCTTCGCGGGCGCCTGGGCGGCGACCTTCCCGACCAGGCTGTTGTCGTCGAGGGTCAGGCACCAGTCGCGCCGCGTCAGGCCATAGCGGTCGGCGGGCCCGTCCCAGGACGGCTCGCAGGCAAAATCATAGCCGGCGCGGTCGAGCAGGCCGGCGCGCAACAGCCATGTCGTCCTCGTCTCCGGATAGGCTCCGAACCAGAAGGTCGCGGCCGTTGCTGCGACCATCGCCACTGCAGCCCCCATTGTCCGCAGCAGGATCTGGCGGCGTCCGAGGCGATAGGGTGGCCGTTTGCTCCAGTCCCGTAGCCGCGCTTCGTCCTGCGCGGTCAGGACGAGTGGCGGCAGCACGCCCTCGCGATAGACGGCGACCGTCTGCTCGCCATTGGTCGCCAGGCTGACCTTGGCCGCGACGTCGTCGATGGCGTCCTGAATCCTACGGCCGGGCATCAGGAGGCTGGGCAATTCATCGGCGAGGGCCTGCGCGAAGGGGCTGTTCTCCTGGGCTCCGTCGCTCGACATGGCTTGCGCCGCCGTCGAGTAGACCAGTTGGGCCGGGCGCGGCAGCCGCGCACGCGCCAGACCTTCGGTGGGGCTACCCGTCTCGTCGTCTTGGCCCTGCAGCGCATTGCGGCAGGCGTCGAGCAGGATGACGGTTGCCTTGCGCGCGCGGCGAGCCAGTTCTGCGACCACGGCATCGAGCGCCAGCGCCCTGGCGGCGAGGTAGCGCGGAGACGGCAACTGTGCGTCGACCGGTATCAGGAAGTTGACGCCGTCCTGCTGGACGCCATGGCCGGCGAAATACAGGACGGCGACGGACTCCGGACCGACTGTGTCGAGCGCTTCGCCGAAGGCGAGCACCGCATCCTGCATCTGCGCCAGGCCGGCATTCTCGATACGCGTGACGGTGAAGCCGAGCCCCTCCAGCGCCCAGGCGATCAGACGTACGTCTCGCACGGGGTTGTCGATGGCGTCCTGCCATTTGTAGCGGGAGTTGCCGATCAGCAGCGCAAGGCGGGACTCGGTCGCGGCGCCCGGCGGCTCCGGTGCCGACGGCGCGCTGCCGGGTCGATGCTCGACCCGAGCCTCGTCGCTCTGCAGCCAGAACCGGCGATAGCGCGTCACTGAGCGGACCTTTCCTGCGCCCACAGCCTATAGCATCGGCCCGAAAAGCGGGATGCGCTTTTCGGGCCGGATATCCTAGCGGAAGCGCCCCATCCGGTCGCCGCGAACCCGGCCATCGCCGCCCTGCATATGTCCGTTCGCCCTTGCCGCCTTCCGGAGGTCCTCCTCGATGATCACTCTGTCCGCAAGCCTCGGATCGCCCAAATCCATCTCGATGATCAGGTCTCCCAGGCTTCCGATTCGCGACGAGAAGGCGAGGTCGTGGGAGCGATAGGCGATCTGCTGGTGGGCGACTTCGATGGATCGCCGGAGGAGGGCCCGGAGGGCGAGGCCGGCGACCGTGTCGAGGGCTGGGCCGAGAAGCCGCCGAACCGCGGCGGACGGATGAACGACAATGGGGAAGGGATTTCGCTGCATAGTGGCCTCCTTGCCAAACCGCGACCGAAAGCACGCCGGAATGGCGTGTCGGTGCGGGGGTGGAGGGGCGGGCAATCAGCGCATGTGGCTGGTGTAGAAATCAGCGACGGCGAAGTCAAACGCCAGAGCGCCGTTTTCGCAAGCGCGGACAAGGTCGGGCAACAGGACTCAAGGCGCCGCGATCGGACGGATCAGCCGTCGTGGGAAGGCCATGGATCCAGCGATCCGCGCCCCGCACGCGCTTACTCGCCGCGCTCCCGACCGGAAATCGGAGCCGGCATCGAGCCGGCGCCGATCCTCGCCTTGAAATAGAACCGCCATGGCAGATAGGCCAGAAGGCCGGCCAGGCCCAGGAACGGCACGATGCTGGCGGCAATGAGCACGAGAAACAGCAGCAGCGAAACACCGAGCGCCATCTTGTTGATCGACCAAGAGAAGGCGAAGGGCAGGCTCTGGCCCAGGTCCCAGGGATTGGTCGGGGCGGCGCCGGTTGGGAACCAGCTGGGGATCGCCCAAATGCCCTTCACAATCGCCCAGTCGGCCATTGCCGTCGGCTTCACGGTCTCGACGCAGAGGTAGAAAATGCCGAATGCGGCTGCCAGGGCCAAAGCGAGAACGGCGAGCCAAAGCAGGATGTCGCTTGTCTTGGTCACGCGCGCGCCGGGGCTGATCGGTTCGAGCGGAACAGGGTGATCGTTCATGGCAGCAAACCTCCATTGTCGACCCGGGTCGATGAGGCCGTCGAATGCCGGGGTGCGAGGCGGCATCTTCGACGAACATTCCAGCGCGTAGCAAGCGGCAATTGCAACCGCGCCGACGCTTTCGATCCGCTCTCCATACCGGTCGGCCGGGCCGCCCGCGCTGGCGCGCTGTTGCGCTCGGTTGCGCCGACTTGCCCCGCGCGGCATCGGAAGGGCGCAGGGACCGCGCAACCGGATAGCCGGGTTCGCAGGCGCGTCCGAAGGGCGCGGCCCGAAACATCGGGCAACACGCCGCAATGCTACCGGCCTGAGACTTGTGCGACCTCGTCATCCGGTTGTCAGGAGGGTCGGGAATGAGGCCACGAACGTTACTTGCAGCAGAAGCTGTCACGTTTGCGTTCTCGCTCGCCGCCGCGGACATGTCGCCATCCTTCGCGGTGCCGCGACATCCCTGCGCTTCGGGCGAGCACGGTCGGCTGGTCGATCCGACATTCGGCGAGACGGCCTCCCGCTTCGGGTTTCGACGCAACCCGGTCACCGGAACAGCCACATGGCACACGGGCATCGACTATCTGGTCGAGCCGGGTGCCTTGCTGCACGCTGCCGGATTGGGCCGCATCTCGAAAGTTGGGGGCGACGCTCCCGGCGCCTTGTTCATCGCCGTGAACTACGGACGCGGGATCGAGATCGTGTACGCGCATCTCGGCCGCATCGACCATGTCGTGGGCCGCTGCGTCCGTCGTGGGGATGTTTTGGGCGAGGCCGGGCGGCAGCACCCGCTCCGGGGCGGCCAAATCCTTCACATCGAGATCCGCAGGAACGGTGTTCCGGTCGATCCGTCTGGGATCCTCCAGCCGTTCCAGCCGCACGCCAAACCGCCGACATGAGCCAGAACACCCTCAACGTCTGCGCAAGGCTTTCAGCCTCCAGCGGAACGGCGATTGCGCGATGGTTGCTCGCCCTGCTCGCCGCCTCGACGGCCGCCGCGGCGATCCTGCGGCTGCAAACCTTCCTCTATGCATTGTGGGAGGCGCACAGGCGTGATGTCGGGACCGCCTATGCGATGCTGGTCGACACCTCCAGATGGGCCGAGGCGGCATCGTCGCTGGTTCCGCTGTCGCTAGGCATCCTTGTGCTGTCACTGCCCTTTGCGATCATCGGCTCAGGTTTTCCAGAGGCGCGCGGCCGGGACCCACGCATCGGCCGCTACGCTGTTCTCGGCGGAATCTGCCCTCTTGTCTGGATCTCGATTGCGGCTGCGATCCTGCAATCGTCTGAGCCGGAGATCTTTCCAGGCATCGCAGCCTGGAAGATCGCAGCGAGACCCGAGCTCGGATTCTTCGTGATTGCGGGCGTATCTGGTGGGTACTATTTCGGGCGGCTTCGTAGAGCGTTCCGGTAGTCTATCGGGTGAGGCCTATCCGCCCAGGCGATAACGGACGAATGGCGCAATTCCATCGACGCCAACCCGCGCCGTGACCACCCACGACCGGTCTGGAGCGATCGATACGAGGAGGCAGCCGGCACCGCCCGAAACCGTGCCGCCGATGGCGATCGCCACCCCGTTGGCTCCGGCCTGGACATGCTCGCTGTTCAGTCCGATCGCGACACCCTCTTCCCCGGCCAAGGCAACGTCGCCACCCCGCGAAATCGCGGCGCCCGCGAGGCCCGCGGTGACGCGCTTGAACTTGCCCCTTCCGATCGCGACGCCCCAGTCCCCGGCATGCGCCTCGCCATATCGCTTGCCGTCGCTGACGGCGACGCCGTTGTCGCTCGCTTTCGCGATGCCGGCGTTGAAGGCCAGGGCAAGGCCTCCACGTCCTGCATTCGCCGCGCCGCCGCTCGATATGGCGACACCGTCAGCGTCGGCACAGGCGTTTTGTCCGGCCGGTGCAATCGCCCAGCCCGCATGCCCTGCGAGGGCTGCCCCGTCGCCCGGCGCGACAGCGATGCCCCCGTTACCGGCCGCACGAAACGAACGGGACGCCAGCAAAGCACAGTTGCCGCCAAGAGCCGAAAGCTGGCCGATGGCTGCCTCGCGCGCGCCGTAGAAGAGGATGGTTCCGGTGGCGAACTTCACGACGCCATGCACCGCGCGCCCCTCGATCATGGGGACATCGACGGGTGCCTGCACACGCACCAGCAGCCAGATCACCGCATGATTGAGCCTCACGGCGTCAGCGTCGCCTTCTCCCCAGGACAGGCCGAAAATGCCAAGCGGCGAGGTCGGATCGGCGCTCCATTGCGCGGCTTGAAGCGCGACGCCGCCGCTTTCGAGGATCTCGCTGTCATTGGGCTCGACCACGTCCTCGCTGCACAGCACGAGGATGTCATGGCCTCGGCGGAGGTCACCCAACCAATCGTCCAGCCGCCAGTGCTCCAGTTCGGATTCGGCGGCGGCCATCGGCGTCGGCAGGCTGTCGCTCCGCTCTTCCAGGGCGCCGTCGCGCCAGCGATAGCGACAACCCGGCCGGCGCGCGGTCGGTCCGGAGACATGAAACGCGAAGCCGCCTGGCCGATCCGATGTCGCCCGACGCCGCAGGACGATCACGCTGTCCTCGCCGGCTTCGAGTTCGGTTTCGCCGTCGATGGCATCCAGCACCACCCCGATGGTGCGAGATTCCATCCGCAGCCGCTGCACCGATCGCAGAGCGACCGCGATGCCACCGTGTCCGACATCGATATTCCCGGCATGGCTGGTCGCGACGGCAACGCCCCAAGCCCCGGCGCTCGCAGCCGAGCCAACCCCGTGTGCGATAGCGATCCCGTTCTCGCCCGCCGTCGCCGTTCCGTTTTGCCCCGCGATCGCCAGCCCGGAGTTGTCGGGGGCAACGGCGGCGCCGTACGGTCCGGCGATCGCGACGCCATCGCCCAGCGCGGTCGCCTTGCCATGGCGGCCGGCCTTCGCGAAACCGCCATGGCCCGCGGAGGCGACGCCATGATCTCCGGCCTCCGAAATGTCCGGGTGCGACAGGGTCGTCATGAGACGCCCAGCCGACGCGACAACCCGCCTGGGGCGATCCACTCGTCCTTGCAAGGGAGCTTCGGTTCCAGACGGCCCGGCTCGGGCTCGGGAGGCAGAACGGGCGGCGGCGGCGCCGCAATAGGCTTGCCGATCGGTGTCGGGATGTCCTTTGGCGGAACGTCTGTCTGCCTATTGGGATCGTCGGTCATGACAATGCTCCCGCATGATGAGTGGCATATCGTCGGGGGTTCAACGGCCGGGTGCCGGTATCCGACTCAGCGTGACGTTCCGGCCTGGACGCGCCGGGGCGACGATGTTTCGAGCGCAGCATGCGGGCCTGTCGCGCCGCAAGCTTCCGGCCTCGGCAGCCCGATGGCAGCTGGCTGCGCACCCGTTCCGCTACCCGATGGAATTTTTAATCCTGATTTCGACAAGGAAGCGAGCAGCGTCGCTTCCGACGCAACCCCGGCGATCATCGCGATCGGACTGATGGTGCCGGATTTCACGCTGACCACGGCGGTCGTGGGGTACCCCTCCACTTTCAGAAGGCGGCGGAGTTGCCTCTGGTCCTCGTTGCGCGGCCCCGTGCTCTCGGCAGCCACATCGGTCAGGATCATGAAATGTGCCTGACCGGCCAGAGTATTGAAGCCATCGCACCGCAGCACATGCGCGAGGAAGATCCTGCACCAGCTGCAAGGCTCGGACATGAAGACGAAGACGAGCGGCTTGCCGTCGGCGTTCGCCTGCGTGAGAGCGCCGGTTATGTCGTCGAAGCGCCACCCGATGCGCTTCCCAGATATCGCCTCTTCGCGTTTCGGCAGAACGAGCACGGCGTTTTCCTGCGCGGTGGATGCTGCCTGCGGGATCAGGAGACCGCTGCCAATGGCAAAGACAAGCAGCGCAAGCCGGTGAAGGGCGGCGGGCCTCACCAAGTGCTTGCCCCAGTCGAGGTGCTTGCTCCGGTTCATGTCGCTCTCCTTCTCCGAGATCGCTCGGCAAGCCGTTGCCACGAGTGGGACGATATCACCGCAATTGCGGGCAGGAAGGAATTGCCGGCCGTTGGTTCACCATGCGGCCGGTTAGGAGCCCGGAACGAGGATCACCGAGTGGACGGCGACGATCAAGAAAGTTAGCACGACGCCGATGACGCCGATGACCAGGGTGAAACGGCGCCCACCGCGCATGGCGATCGACAAGCCGAGCGGCAACAGAACGGCAGCGGCGAGGCAACTGTCTTGCATGTGCAGCAGTTGCTCCGCCGTGAGCGAGAAGCGCCCGGGCGGCAGGAAGCCGAGCGGACTCAGAAGCCAGGCTGCGAGCGGAGGCAGCAGCAACACCGGAATGAAGCGCAGCCGCCTCTTTGCCTCCCCATCGTGGAAAGGAAAGTGCTCGACAGCATTGAGCGCGGTCAGCAGCAGAAAAGCCAGAATTACCGGGATTGTCGGGATCGGCGCCAGCTGAATATAGCTTAGCGGCCAAAGAACCGAGAGAATGATTGGCAGCCAAATCAACCATCTGCGCTTGGGGCGAGGCGGCGGCAGCGGAATGCGAGCGATCGGGCCATACCGCAGCGTCTCAGACGGCAGCGGAGGAGGATCGGCTTCGGGACGCGCTTGGATTGGCGAAGGCGGTAGCATGCGGTTGACCTTGCGATGTGTTGGTCTTCGCCGCCATTGCGGTCATTTTCCGGGCCTTGCTTCCATCCGGCGTACAACGCGGCCGATTGAATTCGGCCGGGTGAGTTTTTGCCGGAACGAATCTGTCGCCAATCCCATGCGAACGTTCCGTTACACTCATTCCGCCGTGCGGGACGTTTGATCCGGCGCGGGAATGGCGCGGCGCAAGGATTGGCAATTTAAAATCGACTGCCCGTGCAGATGGCGTCTCATGGCGCGGCGGGAAACCGGAAAAAAGATGCCGCCGCATCCGCCACCTGCGCGTCGAAATGGCTGCGGCAATATTCGACAAGATCAACCACGATGCCGTCCGGCCCGTGGAAGGCTCGATGATCTGCGCCTGTGCCGGATTCGACCCGGCCGGTGAGATAGCCGAGCGACCACTGCACGGCGTCGCGGCCCTTCGGCGTCCTGCTTGCGGCCAGCGTCGTCAGGTTTCGGCAGGACAAGGCACCGGCACCGCTGAGTCGACCCTTTCCAGCCGCGCCGCCGGAGACAGCGAGAAGCGACGCCAAGACGATGCAGGCCGCCGAGCGCCCGATCGAGGCGGTGGACATGCGACACGCCGATCGCATCATCGCGGGACCACCTTTGCCAGCGTTCGACACAGGCCGTCGATCAGCGGCAACGTCACGATGTGACCCGGAACGGCATCAGGCAGGACAAGATCGGGCCGTTTGAAGCCCGATCTACGCAACTCGCCCGCAAGCAGGGTCTTGAGTCCAGGCAGTTCGCGCCGGCAAGCCGGCATGCTCGGAAAACGCATCATTACGATCTGTCCGGGCGTCGTCCTATATGCAGCGCGGCGTAAGCCGGAACTCCGGCGGCCGATGCGGGCATGCTCACGAACGAGGTCAGCGCCAACAGGATGGGAGGGGCGTATTTCATCGTCTGCTCCAAGTCGGATAGGCGTGTCGAGGACAGCCAGTTGGGCCTATCGAGCTGCCAGGGTCCGGATGCCAGGTCCATTGCCCGCCCTTGTGCACACTTGCCGTCTCACGAAGCGGCCAGGCGACGACGCCGCGACAATCTGGCTCAGGACGGAGGGAGACCAGGCACGATTCGTGAACTGATGGGGTGGATGCCCCCTCCGTCCGGCATCGTAAGGTGCCAGCGAGCGCCATCGGGGCGCCTTCGAAGGAGGAGCGCATCTCCGACGTCCATGTTCTGGCGATTGATCTCGCCAAACGAAGCTTCCAGGTCTGCGGGACGGCTCGAGGCGGGGCGGTTCTATTCAACCGCACGGTGTCGCGCGCCAAGCTAGTGCACATGCTGGCGGTGCAGGCCCCATGCATCGTGGCGATGGAGGCCTGTGCGACAAGCCATTACTGGGGCCGCGTGGCGCAGGGCAATGGCCATGATGTCCGGCTGATCCCGCCGATCTACGTGAAGCCTTTCGTCAAGCGGCAGAAGAACGATGCAGCTGACGCGGCTGCGATCGCAGAAGCTGTGTTGCGGCCCAACATCCACTACGTCGCCGTGAAGAGCGCGGGGCAATGCCTCGAACCTCCATGCTTGGCGATCTGACCGCATGTCGGGACGGAGCAGCCGAGCGCAGCCGGTTTGTCTTTCAACAGCCCGTCGTTCGGAGGCCGGAACATGGCGCTCGATGAGGTGGCTCTCGACGACGACCGTACGTCCTTGTGCGAGGTCAGTTTCCATCGCGAAACCCGTCTCGCAAGGCGGTTGGTGGGAGCGGCCGCGTGACGGGCGCGCGGCCGGTCCCCTGTTCTTGCGCACTCACGCTATGGCCGGCTTACCTTCGAGGGCATCGTGCGCCCCTGTCTCACAGTCGCTCTCATCGACGCTCGATTTATTCGGTAACCGGTAGCCTTTAACTACCGCGTAGATCGCGGGGATCACGACCAACGTCAGCACGGTTGAGGAAACCATGCCGCCGATCATCGGGACCGCAATGCGCTGCATCACCTCCGAGCCCGCTCCGGTGCTCCAGAGGATCGGGATCAGGCCGCCCATGATGGCAACGACGGTCATCATCTTGGGGCGGACGCGTTCGACTGCGCCGAGCATGATCGCCTCCTGCAGATCGGCACAGGTGAAGGCGCGCCGTTCGCGGGAGCATTTGGCCTTCACCTCATCCAACGCGTGGTCGAGATAGATCAGCATGATCACGCCGGTCTCGGCAGCTACGCCGGCGAGCGCGATAAAGCCGACCACGACGGCGACCGAGAGGTTGAAGCCGAGCCACCACATTAGCCAGAGGCCGCCGACGAGCGCGAAGGGCAGCGAGAGCATCACGATTAGCGTCTCGGTCAGCCGCCGGAAGTTGAGATAGAGCAGCAGGAAGATGATCAGCAACGTCACCGGCACGACGACGGCGAGCTTGGCCTTGGCACGCTCGAGATACTCGAACTGGCCGCTCCAGGTCACATAGGAGCCGGGCGGGAACTGGATGCTGGCAGCGACTGCCGCCTTGGCGTCCGCGACATAGCTGCCGAGATCGCGGTCGCGGATGTCCACGAAGATATAGATCGCAAGCTGGCCGTTTTCGGTGCGGATCGTGGTCGGGCCGCGCGCCAGCTTGATCGATGCGACCTCGCCGAGCGGCACGGTGCCGCCACCGGGCATCCCGACCAGAACCTCGCGCGCGATCGACTGCGGGTCGCTGCGATAGTCGCGGGGATAGCGGATGTTAACACCGTAACGCTCGCGGCCCTCGACAGTCGTCGTTACGGTCTCACCGCCGAGCGCAGTTGAAACCGAATCCTGGACGTCGATGATCATCAGCCCGTAGCGCGCGAGCGCGTCGCGATCGGGCGTGACGTCGAGATAATAGCCGCCGATGACGCGCTCGGCATAGGCGCTGGCCGTGCCGGGCACCGCCTTGACCACGGCCTCGATCTGGCGGGCGAGCTTTTCCATCTCGACAAGGTCGGTGCCCAGCACCTTGATTCCGATCGGCGTGCGGATGCCGGTCGCCAGCATGTCGGTGCGCGCCTTGATCGGCATGGTCCAGGCATTGGAGATGCCGGGGAACTGGAGCGCCTTGTCGAGCTCCGCGATCAGCCCGTCGACGCTCAGGCCGGCGCGCCATTCGCTCTTGTGCTTCAGGTTGATCACGGTCTCGAACATCTCAGTCGGGGCCGGGTCGGTCGCCGTCTCGGCGCGGCCGGCCTTGCCATAGACAGAGGTCACTTCGGGGAAGGTCTTGATGATCCGGTTCTGGACCTGGAGCAGTTCGGCAGCCTTCGTCACCGACAGCCCCGGCAGGGTCGTCGGCATGTACATCAGCGTGCCCTCGTTCAGGCTCGGCATGAACTCAGAACCGAGCTGACGCGCCGGCCAGATCGAAGCGGCGAGCGCGGCGAAAGCGAGCAGGATCGTCACGGTCTTGGCCCGGAGCACCAGATTGATCAGCGGGCGATAGGTCCGGATCAGCAGCCGGTTGACCGGATTTTTATGCTCGGGAACGATTTTTCCGCGCACGAAGATGACCATCAGCGCCGGCACCAGCGTCACTGACAGGATCGCGGCCGCGGCCATCGCAAAGGTCTTGGTGAAGGCGAGCGGACTGAACAGCCGGCCCTCCTGCGCTTCCATGGTGAAGATCGGCAGGAAGGAGACGGTGATGATCAGGAGGCTGAAGAACAGCGCTGGACCGACCTCGCTGGCCGCCTCGATCAGCGACTCGATCCGGGGCTTGCCGGGCGGGGCGCGTTCGAGATGCTTGTGGGCGTTCTCGATCATCACGATGGCGGCGTCGATCATGGCGCCGATCGCGATAGCGATGCCGCCGAGGCTCATGATGTTGGAGCCGAGGCCGAGCAGCTTCATCATCCCGAAAGCCATCAGGATGCCGACCGGCAGCATCAGGATCGCGACCAGCGCGCTGCGCACATGCAGCAGAAAGGCGAAGCAGACCAGCGCGACAATGATGCTTTCCTCGATCAGCGTCGATTTCAACGTCGCGATGGCGTCGTTGATCAGGTTGGAGCGGTCATAGACCGGGATGATCTCGAGCCCCTTGGGCAGGCTCGCGGCCATCTCGGAGAGCCGCGCCTTGACGTTCTCGATCACGCTGAGCGCATTCTGGCCGAAGCGCTGCAGGGCGATGCCGCTGGCGACTTCGCCCTCGCCGTTGAGCTCGGTGATGCCGCGGCGTTCGTCGGGGCCTAATTCGATCCGCGCCACGTCCTTGAGCAGCACCGGCGTGCCGTTGTTGACCTTGAGCACGACATTGGAAAGATCGGCGACGCTTTTCAGATAGCCGCGGCCGCGGATGATGAACTCGAACTCCGAGAGCTCGACCGTGCGGCCGCCGACATCGGCATTGCTGCCGCGGATGACGTCGCGCACCTTCGACAAAGGGATGTCGAGCGAGCGCAGCCGGTTGGGATCGACCACGACATTGTACTGCTTGACGAAGCCGCCGACGCTGGCGACCTCGGCGACGCCCTCGGCCTTGGCGATGCCGAAGCGGATGTTCCAGTCCTGCAGCGAGCGCAGCTCGGCGAGCGACTTGTCCTTGGCCTGCAGCGCGTATTGATAGACCCAGCCGACGCCTGTGGCGTCGGGTCCAAGCGTCGGCGTCACGCCGGCGGGCAGCTTGCGGGCCGCGCCGTTGAGGTATTCGAGTACGCGCGAACGGGCCCAGTAGGTGTCCGTGCCGTCCTCGAAGATGATGTATATGAAGGAGACGCCGAAGAACGAGAAGCCGCGCACGACCTTCGACTTCGGCACCGTCAACATGGCGGTCGTCAGCGGGTAGGTGACCTGGTCCTCGATCACCTGCGGCGCCTGGCCCTTGTATTCGGTGTAGACGATAACCTGCGTGTCCGAGAGATCGGGGATCGCGTCGAGCGGCAGGGTCTTGAGGGCATAGGCGCCCGACGCCACGGCGAAGACCGTGCCGATGAAGACCAGCATCAGGTTGCGCGACGACCATGCGATGAGCTTGCCGATCATGGCTGCTTCTCTCCGCTATCGAGGCCCTGGAGCGCGGCCTTGAGGTTGCTTTCGGCATCGATCAGGAAGTTGGCCGAGACCACGACCTTGTCCTCGGCTGTGATGCCCTCCAGGAGTTCGACACGACCGGATCCGCGCCGCCCGATCTTAACCTTGCGTGGCTCGAAACGGCCTTCGCCTTTGTCGATCAGGACGATCTGACGTGCGCCGCTGTCGATCACGGAATTATCGGCGACGGTCAGGACCGGCCTTTCGGAGCCCGTCGCGATCTGCGCCTCGACATACATGTCCGGCATCAGCGCGCCGTCGGGATTGGCGAGTTCGACGCGGACGCGACCGGTGCGCGTCTCCTTGTTGATCTGCGGATAAACCAGCGCGATCTTGCCAGCGAAGGTCTTGCCTTGCATGCCGCGCGGGGAAACTCTGACCAGCTGACCGACAGCCACCATCGACAAATCGCGTTCGGCGAGGTCAATCAGTGCCCACATCACCGAGATGTCGGCGACCCGGAACAGGACCTCACCGGGCGCGGCGCGCATGCCGTTGACCGCCATGCGCTCTAGGATGACGCCGTCCTGCGGGGCCGGCCAAGTCAGTGCTGCGGGCACCTCGCGCGTCCGTTCAATCACGCTCATAGCCGATTCGGGCACCGCGAGATTCTCTAGCCTCCTTCGTGCGCCGGTCAGCGCCTGAGTCGTGATCGCGCCGCCGGTGGCGCGGCCGTTCAGCACCGACAGGTATTCGGCTGCGGCGCTCGACAGTGCGGGACCATATATCTTCATCAAGGGTTGGCCCTTGCGCACGACCCCGCCCGTCGTGACGTCCTCGACCGCGTCGACGAAGCCCTCGAAGCGCAAAGCCACGACCGAGACGCGGCGTTCGTCGAGTTGGATGGTGCCCGGCGCGCGCAGCGGCATGGTGAGCGGGGCGAACTCGACTGGCTCGGAGCGCACGCCGACCTTCTGCAGCTTTCCGGCGCTCACCTTGACGGTGTTCCCGTCTTCCTCTTCGCCGTCGAACACGGGCAGGTAGTCCATCCCCATCGAATCCTTTTTCGGCGTGGGCGACGTATCCGGCAGCCCCATTGGATTGCGGTAGAACTTGATGCGCTTCGGCCCGGCCGCGGCGGCCTGTTCAGGAGCTGCCGGCAGCTTTTCAAACTGGATGTCTTCGCTGGCGCGCACCGGAAGGTAGTCCTTGCCGGCAGCCGTCTTGGCGGGGACGGCAGAGAAGGCGGCAAGCCCGTCGGGGTCGCGATAGTAGATGACCGGGCCGATCGGTGTGGGCTCGGCCACAGCGCCGACAGCGGGGCTCTTGGTGAGGGACGCCATAGCGCCGGACAGCCAGGACGGCCGCGGCATGTCGGAGCGGCCAAGAACCACGCCGACCGCCGCGGCTCCAGCGAGCGCGAGGATCAGCACCAGGAATCGAAACAGGTTTCTCATAGGGTTCCTCCCGCCATGCGTTCCAGCTCGGCGTATCGAGTTTGCTCTTCGACCTTCAGCTTCAGCAGCTCGAGATGGATGGTCAGCAGCCGCCGCTCAGCTTCGAGAACGAGCGCGAGATCGGTCGAACCGGCCGAGAAGCCGTTTCGTGCGACAGCAACCGACTCGCGCGCCGGCGGCAATTGCCGAGCATCGAGGGTGCGAATCGCCTTGCGGGCCGCTTCCAGCCCGAACCAGATCGCAGCGACATCGCCGTCGAGCCGCAGCCGGGCTGCGTCGTTGCGGGCATGGGCACCGCCGAGCCGGCTCGCGGCCGCCTGCTGCTCGGCGTCCTTGGCCGCGTATTGCAGAGGCACCTTGAAGCCGAGCAGGAACTCGCCGGTATCGGCGCCGCCGCCGGGCCGCTGCACATAGAGCGCGCCGAGCGTGACATTGGGATAGTAGTTCAGATCCTTTAGGGTCTTTGCCCCTTTTGCCGCGCCGACCTCGCTGGCAGTTGCGGCGAGCACGGGATTGGCGCCGCGTGCCCGCGCCTGCGCGCCGGCCAACGTCAGGCTCGGCTTGAGGCGCCGGAAACCTGCCGGCTGGTCGAAAGGCGCCAGCGGCGGCCGGCCGATAAGAGCGTTCAGCCGCGCCGCGATCGATTTGACCTCGCCCTCGCGTCGAATGACATCGACTTCGGCGGTTGCGGCCTCAATGCGCCCCTTGATCACGTCCTGCTGATCGACTGCAGTCGCGCCATAGCGCGACTGCAACAGGCCGAGCAGTTCGTCGACCCGGCGCCTGAGCTGCCGCGAAAGATCGAGCGCCTCGTATGCGGCTTGATACTCGGCATGCACCATCTTGACCCGCGCGATCAGGTCGGCCGTGACGGCGCGGGCCTTGTGGCTGGCGCCGTCGGCCTCAGCGGTCGCGATCGCACGTTCAAGGTCGGTCTTGCCCCAGAGCTTCAGCTCCTGCTGCACGCCGAACCGGCGTTCGCCGATTCCGCGTTGCGCATTGGCGCCCCAAGCCTCGAACTTGACAGACGGATCCGGCTGCGCTCCGGCCGCGCCGACAGCCTGGCGCGCCGCATCGGCGTCGAAAGCCGCCGCGACAAGTTCAGGACTCAATCGTCGAGCAAGCGCGATGACGCTCTCCACCGTCGCGCCTGCCAGCGCGGCTCTCGACGACCCGCGTTCGGTCGCGCTGGCCGAAGGCAGCCATGGCAGAACCGTGACTGCTCCGAGCAGCGCGAGCCGGGTGGTTCGGCCCGCGCCCTTCACGGCAGCGCCTTGAAGACCAGACGACTTTCGAGCGAGTCGGCCTCGCCCTGGACCTTGGCGCCGAGCGACAGTCGCCAGCCACCCTCCATGATCAAGTTGACCTTGAAGCGATAGACGCCCGGCTCCGTGCTCGGCATCGGCTCGATCAAGGTCTTCATCGTCTCCATGCCGTCGGGCTCCATGTCGAGCCGCGTCGCGAAGATCACAGCGTCGGGCACGGGCTTGCCGTCCGACTTGCGGATCAGGCGGACGGCAACAATGCCCTCGCCTTTTTTTGTCTCCTTCTCAACGAGCTGGAAGTCGTAGTCCTTGATGTCGGCATGAGCGCCGGTCGCGCCCATGCTCAAGGCAAGCACGACCAACGCCGCCGGGCGGGCGCACAAAAGCGTCTTGAAAAACATAACGTGTCTCCAGATTCCATGAGTCCGCGCCATTCGATTGGCCAGCGGATTGCGGTACGAGCCGACGGCAGCGCATCGTCCGGATCGACCGGACGGTCTGCGCGGCGTCAGCCGGTCATGGAATCAGGAACGGGGAGGTCGCGCGGGGGGACTTGGCTGGAATTCCGACCGAGCGAGATCGTCGAACCCGACGAGAATCTGCAGGGTCTCGTAGACGACAACTTCCGTCCACACGTCGCTGGGAGCGACGAAGACGCTGGCAACGGCGCAGTAGGCGGCGAACGGACATGGCGCGCGCGCCTCCCTGTCGCCGCCGTCATCCGTCGCCGAACCGGACTGCATCATCATGGCGCAATCGGAGGCGCGCGGCATCGCCATCGCCGCAGGCGTCCAGCCGGCAACGACCAGTCCCACGATCAAGGCGGCGCGCAAGGCAAGCCACAGGGCCACACGGATAATCATGATCTCAATCATGCCTTGCATACTCTGCAGCGACAAGGGCATCGCCGTGATCCTAATGGGAACGTGATCCGAGCCTCGCTGTGAATGGCGCAGTTTGAGGGTCGGTCGCTTGCGGTCTCCCGGCAGACGCGGTGATCGGCCCGGCGCTCGCGCCGTTTGGGCATCTGACGTCGAGATGGGTGAGAAGAGCAGCTTGCGCTCAGAATTCACGTGAAGCGGCTATCCTATAAGGCGGTATAGTATGTCTCATCCCAAGGCGAACAAGGACCAGATCATCGCCCGGGTTCGGCGGATCGCGGGACACATGGCCGCGATCGAGCGGGCTCGCGACATTGATGCGAACTGCCCGGCCTAGCCGCGCCAGCAGCACCGCCTTGCCGAGGGGTTGCCGAGGCGGCTCGAAAAGCTCGGCAAGCGCCGAGCCAAGAGACGGCTATGCTTTGCAGTTGTCGGTTCCTGCTGCAAAGGTCCAAAAGTAGGTTACCCCGACTCACGATGCTGCTATCGAACGGCCGAGCGCGCTGATCGCCATCGCTTTGACATTTTCCGTCGATGCCATAGCTGGCGACTGCGACGGTTTTGGCGCGCCGGATCAAACGTAACGTTATCGCGCTCTGGATCGCCGCGCGATCTCCGGACGCCGGTGCTGGCGAAGATCGCTTCTGCGGCCGTTGCCCTCTACGCGCTTTCGCCGTTTGATTTCTTTCCCGGCTTCATACCGGTCCTGGGCTACGTCGATGATCAGTTAATCGTTCCGCTCGGTATCGTGCTTGCGGTCCAGCCGATCCCGACGTCCTCAATGGCCTAATTCCGCGCCGCGGCATCCTGCCCAGTCAACCCACCGTCAGCCCGGCAGGTCTGGCAATTGGTATGACCATTTGGATCGCCGTCTGCGCCGACCTCGATCCGGAGGTCTGGCTCGCTGCAGTTCGGGGCCGAATCTCGCTGACCTTATTTTACAACTACGCTGTTCCCCACAGAATTCAACTCTTCACAATTCAAGCATGTCGAGCACAGGGCATGATGCGAGCGGTTCACTGGTGCAACTTGCGACGGAGGCGGCGAGGATGCTCTCGAGCCTCGTCAGGTCTGCTAGCTTGCGACGCACCTCGGTGAGGTGCATCGCCGCGATGTCCTTGACCTCCGCGCAGGAGCCCTGGCGGGGATCGTTCAGGATCAGGAGGGCGCGAACCTCTTCGAGGCTGAACCCCAACTCGCGGCCTCGGCGAATGAAGGCCAGCCGCCTGACATGGACGTCATCGTAGACGCGATGGCCGCCCGGCGTGCGGGGCGGTGCAGGCATCAGCCCGATCGTCTCGTAGTAGCGGATCGTCTCGAGATTGACGCCCGCGGCTTTCGCAAGCTGTCCGGCGGCAAGGGCTCGCGCCTTCGTGAGCATAGCTGGCTTGATCCCGTAGTGGCTACGGGAGGCAAAGTGCCATGGATTGAAACGGAGCACCACTCATGACCAGCGCTGAACTCGGAAAGTCGAGCACTACCAAGCCTCTCCCTGCGCCATCGACGGGCGTCTTGGCGGGGACGGGCCTCGTCGTCGGAGCCGGAGCTCTGATCGCATCCTCTTGCTGTGTGTTGCCGATGGCGCTCGCAGGGCTTGGGGTGACGGGCGCGGTCTTCAGCGGCCTTGCGTTCCTGGCCGATATCCGGCCGTTTCTCATCGCCGGCGCAGCAGTCATGCTGGCCCTCGGCTGGGCATTTTTCTTCTGGCGACGGCGCAGGGCGAGATGTGACGGCGATACCTGCGCCAAGCCAGAGCGATCTGGCCGCACGATGGGGCTGCTCGGCTTCGGCTCTCTGGTCGTCGGGCTGGCGCTGGTGTGGGGCCCTTACGTCGAGCCAGCCCTGCTCAGGCTGGCGCGGTGATCCTCATGCAACTTGAATCGACCCTGACCTGTCCGCGCTGCGCCTATCGGGCGACCGAGATGATGCCGACAGACGCCTGCTGGTTCTTTTACGAATGTAAGAGCTGCGGCGTGCTGCTGAGACCGCTGGAAGGCGATTGCTGCGTGTTCTGCTCATATGGCACAGTGCCCTGTCCGCCGATACAGGCCGCCGATGGAACTTCGTCAGCGGTGACCTGCTGTGGACCAGGATAAGAAGCGCGTCTGGCTTTGCGCTTGGTCAGGCTCTCGTCGAGCGCCATCGCCATTGCCTCCGACATCCTCGAGAAATCCTGACCTCGCCGGCGCCGGGCGTGCGCCCAACGCCCCGCGCGAGCTCCGGGCGACGTTCGATCAGATCATTGACCCGAGCCACCGCGACGCCTTGGACGCGAGCGACGCCCCTTGCCACCGCGTCGCAATGGTAGGCATCGGCGAAGAGAGAAGCCTCGGCGATGAGGTCGCTGGGTCGGGTACGCTGGATAGTCAGGTCCGCACCATGCGGGAGTGGACGGACAAGCGCGATTATGCCGTCCGCGACGCGATAGAGCCGTCGAACCGCATCGCCGCTACGAAAAAATGTCTCGCCTGCATCCAGCCGGCGGTCGCGACCTCATTCGGCCCAGAGTTCATCCAATGCCAACATAATCTCGATCATGTGACCTAACGGGTATCGCAGGCAAGGATGCCGTCATGACGGACCGGAGATATGGCATGAGCTCGATGCCGATCCTTGCCCTCGTCGCCCTGGTACTTGCGGCTGTGCCGGCAGCCGCCCAGGGTCACGCCGGAGGCCAATATGGCGGCGCGGCACCGGCTCCCTACGCGGGTATGGAGAAGCGCGCCATCAAGGCTCTGTCTCCGCAGCAGGTGTCGGATCTGGAAGCCGGGGACGGTATGGGCCTGGCCCTACCGGCCGAGCTGAACGGGTACCCCGGCCCCCTTCACGTGCTAGAACTTGCCAACGCGCTCGGCCTCACGGCCGAGCAGTGGAGCCGCACCCAAGCGCTGCTGGATGCCATGCGTGCGGAGACGATCCCGATCCGATCGAGGATCGTTCGGGAGGAGGCCGCGCTCGATCGCCTCTTCGCCGACAGGACGGTTACGCCGGCGTCGCTTGTGGAGGCGACGCGGCTGATCGCGACGAAACAGGGCGACCTGCGAGCCGCCCACCTGCGCTACCACCTGATGACGGCCAGCTGCTGACGCCCGACCAGGTCGCCGGCTATAACCGGCCGCGCGGCTACTGCGCCGCGCCCTAGCCAATCAACCCAGCCTGGGCGGCTTACTTCGGGGCGTTCTTTGCGAGCCACTCACGCATCTCGGCGATCTCGCGCTCTTGATCCTTGATGATCTGAGCGGCGAGCGCCTTCGAGGTATCGTCCTTGGCATGACCCAGGGCCACCTTAGCCATATCGATCGCGCCCTGGTGATGAGGGATCATCTTGGTGCGGAAGTCGACGTCTGGATTGCCAGTGTAGGGCACGGCCATGTCGTGCATCATCTTCATATCGGCGGCCTTGAAGTCCCTGGTCGAGGCCGCGTCGCCGGCTGCCGGCATCATCGTCTTCATCATGGCCTGCATGGAATCCATGTTCATCATGCCCATGGGCGCGGCACCGGCCGCGGGAGCTGCGCCATGCCCCTGATGGGACGATTGCGCGAAGGCAGGCCCGGCAAGGGCGAGGAGGATCAGCGTGGTGGGGGTCGAGAGTTTCATCGGTTCGGTTCCTTCTTCGGGGTCAGTCGTGCGCGAAGCGCGCTTGCAGCGCGTGGCCATCGGCGAGCGTGGCGGAGACAACGACGCGTGCGCCCTTGCCGAGGGATTGGGCGAGGCTGCCGACGAGCTTGTTGGGTTCGACGGGCGACAGCGCGACGGTCGCGGTCTTGCCGGCATCCTGGACGATGGCGCGGGCCGACTTCGTTCCCGCGGAGGCGAGCGGCTTGTCGGCGGCGTCGGTGAGGTAGAGGACGAACTCGGTCCCCTTCGCCACCATCTCGACGTGGTGGCCCGCGACGTCGACCACGGGCCCGCCGTTGGGCCCCTTCGAGACCTCATGGGCCCCGGCGGTCGACGCGACGCCGACGATGGCCAGGACGGCAATCGATTTGAGCATGTTGGTTCTCCTTTTCTCTCAGTAGGTTTCGGCAGGCGTCAGTTGCCCGCCTTCCGAGGCGCGGCCAGCCGCGATGCGTTCCAATGGCTTGCGGCCGAAGGCGAGGAAGAGGAGCGGCGTCAGCATGGTGTCGATGATCGTCGCCGAGATCAGACCGCCGAAGATGGTGACGGCGACCGGATGGAGGATCTCGCGGCCGGGCTGGTCGGCGCCGTAGAGCAGCGGGACCAGCGCGAGTCCCGCCGACAGCGCCGTCATCAGCACCGGCGTCAGCCGTTCCAGGCTTCCGCGGATGACGAGGTCGCGCCCGAAGCTCTCTCCTTCGTGGAGGGCCAGGTTGATGTAGTGCGAGACCTTGAGGATCCCGTTGCGGGCAGAGATGCCGGCGAGCGTGATGAAGCCGACCATCGACGCCACCGACAACGGCTGGCCGGCGAGGTGCAGCGCGACGACGCTGCCGATGAGCGCCAGCGGGATGTTGCCCATGATGATCAGCGCCAGCACCGCCGACTGGTAGCGGGTGAACAGCACGACGAAGATCAGCGCCAGCGACACCAGGCTGAGCAGCCCGATCCGCAGCGTTGCCTCCTCCTGTGCCTGGAAGGTGCCCTCCATGCGGGTGACATAGCCCTGCGGCAGCGGCGTCTGCGCGACGACCCCGCGGATGTCAGCGATGATCGCCGTCATATCGCGTTGCCCGTCGCCATTGCCGTAGACCGCTATCCGGCGCTGGCCGTTCTCGCGCTGGATCTGGTTGGGGCCGTCCGTCTCGGAGACCGAGGCGATCATGCGCAACGGCACGTGGCCGGACGGCGTCGCGATGAGGAGGTCCTCCAAGCCGTTAGTCGAACGATCCTGGTCGGACAGGCGCAGCACGACGTCGTAGCGGCGGTTGCCCTCTACGATCTGCGAGACCGTGCGACCGTTGGAGAGGGTCTCCAGCGCCTGCGTAACGCTCGCCGGGGTCAGGCCATAGAGCGCCGCCTTCTCATGGTCGACGTCAATGCGCAGCTGCGGGATGCGGACCTGCCGCTCGACCTGGAGATCGACCAGCCCGGGCACGGAGGCCAGGCGCTCGCGCAGCGTCTCGGCCAAGCTGCGGATCGTGTCGAGGTCCTCGCCATAGACCTTGAGCGCGATCTGGGCCCGCACGCCTGAGAGCATGTGGTCGAGTCGGTGGCCGATGGGTTGGCCGATGTTGACCGAGACGGGCAGGACGCTCAGCGCGGCCCGGATGTCGGCGTAGATCGCCTCCTTGGGTCGGTCGGAGCGATGGAGGTCGATATCGACCTCCGAGGAATGGACGCCCTCCGCGTGCTCGTCGAGTTCGGCCCTCCCGGTCCGGCGCCCGATCGACTTCACTTCGGGCACCTTGAGCGCCAGCTGTTCGGCGATGAGCCCTAGGCGATGGCTTTCGGCAAGTGAGATGCCGGGATTGTATTGCAGCGAGACGACGAGCGTGCCCTCGTTGAAGGGCGGCAGGAAGGTTCGCGGCAGCAGCGTCGCCCCGTACACGGCCAACGCCACGCCGATGCCCACGACCGACAGGATCAGGCCACGCGCCCCGAAGGCCCATCGCAGCAGCGCCGCGTTGCCGCGCTTGAGGTGGCGTACGACGAACGAGTCCCTCTCATGCCCGCCGGCCGTCCCCGAGAGCAGGTAATACGCCATCACCGGCGTGAGCGTGATCGACACGACCAGCGACGCCAGAATCGAGACGATGTAGGCGACCCCGAGCGGCGCGAAGAGCCGTCCCTCGATGCCTGACAGGGCGAAGAGGGGGATGAAGACCAGGATGATGATGGCGGTCGCGTAGACGATGCCGGACCGCACCTCCTGCGAGGCGGCCGCGATCACCGCCAGCACCGGCTCGGGTGCCGCGCTTTCCCGGTTCTGCTTCAGGCGCCGCAGGATGTTCTCCACGTCCACGACCGCGTCGTCGACCAGTTCGCCGATCGCGATGGCCAGCCCGCCCAGCGTCATCGTGTTGATCGTCAGGCCCAGGAACTTGAAGACCAGGACCGTCGTCAGGATCGAGACCGGGATCGCGGTCAGCGAGATCAGGGTCGCGCGGACGTTCATCAGGAACAGCAGCAGGATGACGGCGACCACGCCCGCCGCCTCCAGCAGCACCCGCTCGACGTTGGCGATCGAGGTCTCGATGAAGGTGGCCTGCCGGAACTGGACGTTGGTCGCCGAGATGCCGGCGGGCAGCGTCTTCTGGATCTCGGCCAGCGACGCCTCGACCTGCCTGGTCAACGACACGGTGTCGGCGTCCGGCTGCTTCTGGATGCCGATGATCACCGCCGGCTTGCCCTGGTAGCCCGCGTCCCCGCGCTTGACCCGCGCGGCGAACTCCACGGCCGCGACCTGGTGCAGCAGGACCGGCTGGCCCTGCCGCTGCACGACGACCGTGTTGCGCAGGTCCTCCAGCCGTCGCGTCAGCCCGACGTTGCGGATGAGGTACTCCCGGCCCTGCTGGTCGACGAACCCGCCGCCGGTGTTGGTGCCGAAGCGCGTGACCGCCGCCTCGACCTGCTCGAGCGTGACGTCCAGCGCCTGCAGAGCCGCGACGTCCGGCGTGATCCGGTACTGCCGGACCTCGCCGCCGATCGGGATGACCTGCGAGACGCCGGCGATGTTGAGGAGCTGCGGGCGTATGGTGAAGTCGGCGATCTCTCGGACCTCCATCGGCGAGGACCGCTCGGCCGTCACCGCCACCAGCATGATCTCTCCCATGATGGAAGAGACCGGGCCCATCTGCGGGGCGACGTTCCGCGGCAGCTGCTCGCGCACCAGCGACAGCCGCTCGGCGACGAGCTGGCGGGAGCGATAGATGTCGGTCCCCCAATCGAATTCGACATAGGTGATCGAGAGCCCGACGCCCGACACCGAGCGGACGCGCAATACGCCCGGCATGCCGTTCATCGCCGTCTCCAGCGGATAGGTGACGAGCTGCTCGGCCTCCTGGGGCGCGAGTCCCTCGGCCTCCGTCATCAGGGTGACGGTCGGCCGGTTCAGGTCGGGGAAGACGTCCACGGGCACGCGCGGCAGCACGTAGGAGCCATAGGCGACGAGGACGAGCGCGGCGGCGATGACGAAGAGCCGGTTGCGCAGGCTGGCCGAGACGAGGAGGTTGAACATCGCGGATTGCCTCAGCGGATCTGGTTGAGGTGTTCGGCGCCGCGGACCACGATCCGGTCTCCCGTTGCGATACCGGCCCGGATCACGACCCGCGTCGCGTCGAACGGCTCGGTGCGGACCGGCTTGGCCTCGAATCGCTCGGGATCGGTGTGACGCCAGACCAGCGCCTCGCCGTTGCCGCCGCGCACGACCGCGTCGCGCGGAACGATGATGCCGCTGACGCCAGCTCCGTTCTGGGCCGTCACCCGGACGGGCTGCCCGATAGCGAGCGTCGCGGGCGCGTCCTCGATCGAGAACTGCACAAGCGTCGCCTGCTGCTGCAGCGCTCGACCGAAGCCGCGGAAGGACAGCGGGATGGGCTTCCTGCGCAAGCTGGCGCGGCGCGGCCTGCGCGGCGTCAAGCTCGTCGTCTCAGACAGCCATGAGGGCATCAAAGCGGCGGTCTCGAAGGTTCTCACCGCGACCTGGCAGCGCTGCCGCGCCCACTTCATGCGCAATGCCCTCGCCCATGCCGGCCGATCAGGACGCCGCGTCGTCTCGGCTTTCATCGCCACCGCCTTCGCACAGGACGATGCCGCCGCCGCCAGCCAGCAATGGCGCAGGGTCGCCGATCAACTCCGGCCGACGGTCCTCAAGCTCGCCGCCCTGATGGACACGGCCGAGACGGACGTGCTGGCCTACATGACATTCCCGACGCAGCGCCGCGCCAAGCTTCACAGCACCAACCCGCTGGAGCGCCTCAACGGCGAGATCAAGCGCCGAACCGAGGTCGTCGGCATCTTCCCCAACGAGGCCGCCATCACCCGCCTCGTCGGCGCCATCCTGCTTGAACAGAACGATGAATGGGCCGTCCAACGCGCCCGCTACATCACGCTGGAAAGCATCGCGCCGATCAGCGATGATCCCATCGTCAGCCTGCCAGCCGTGGCCGCCTGACCGATGCCTCCGGCACGACGGCCTGGGTCTATGACGCGCGCGGCAATGTCCTCTCGGAAACCCGCGTCATGGCGGGCAAAACCTATGTGGTCTCCTATGTCTATGATCTCGCAGACAAGGTCACGAAGATCACCTATCCCTCCGGGCGCATCGTCGATGTCGCCAGAGACTCGACGGGTCGGGTCGGCGGGATCACGACGAAGCAGAACGCCGCTGCGGCCTCTGCGGTGCTGGCCTCGGGCGTGGCCTACCAGCCATTCGGGGATCTGCAGTCGCTGACCTATGGCAACGGGTTGTCGCTCTGGCGCACCTTCACGGCCGATGA
Organism: Allobosea vaviloviae; assembly: GCF_001298265.1. Classification (GTDB taxonomy): domain Bacteria; phylum Pseudomonadota; class Alphaproteobacteria; order Rhizobiales; family Beijerinckiaceae; genus Allobosea; species Allobosea vaviloviae_B. The sequence continues at coordinate 53,897 of NZ_LGSZ01000057.1, forward strand.
CGAGCTCAACCAGCTCCTCGTCACCAACGTCCCGACCGGGGTCTCGTTGATCAAGCGCTTCCACGATCGCCAGGACAATGGCCTCAACCTGACCAAGATCGACGCCTATGACGACGTCTCGCCGCCGCCGCACCAAACCTTCTGGTACTCGCCCTCGCGCAAGCTGCAGAACGCGACGGGCGTCTGGGGCGATCTGACCTATTATTACGGCCCCGGCGGCAACCGCACCTATGAGATCCTGACGCAGGGTGCGACAACCTCGACCAAGGTGACGAACTACGAGGCGGCCTCGAACCGGATCGCGGCAGTGACCACGGATGGAACGACGACGCGGACCTTCGGCCATGACAATGCCGGCAACGTCATCACCGACACGCGCGGCAGCACGGTGTGGAGCTTCACGCACAATGCGGCGGGGCGCCTGTCGCAGGCGAGCGTGGGCGGCTCGGTCAGGGGCGCCTACACCTATGACGGCATGGAGCGCCTGGCGATCCGGGCGGTGACGAACACGACGCCCTCGGGCACGACGCATCTGATCTACGACACGGCGGGCCATCTGCTGGCGGAGGCGAATGCGGTGTCGGGCGCGACGATCCGGGAATATGTCTGGCTCGAGGTCGAAGCCCAGGGCGCCGACACAGGTCCGACCAGCCGCCCGGCCAATGACAATGATGACGCCGGTGGCCAGCTCGGCTCGGCCGAGAACGACAACGACCCGACGGCGCGCGCCCAGCTGCCCTCGCTCAACGGACCTAAGCGCGGCATCGCCCCGCGCGCGGTCCCGCTGGCGGTGGTGGCCGATGTCGACACGGCGAGCCCCACCACGCTGTTCGTGCATGCCGACCATCTCGACCGGCCGGTGCGGATGACCAATGCCAGCCAGACCCTGGTCTGGGATGCCGTCTACAAGCCCTATGGCGAGGTCGCCTCGATCACCGGCTCCGCCTCCCTCGACGCCCGCTTCCCCGGACAATGGTTCCAGCTCGAAACAGGCCTGCATTACAACTGGCACCGCACATACGACCCCACGACTGGACGATACCTTCAGCCAGATCCGCTGGGCTTCGTCGACGGGCCGTCCGTCTATGCATATGCCAGCAGCTCGCCGGTGATGAGGACGGACGATAAGGGTCTCGCCATTTCCGATCAAATGTCTCCTAGGTCGTGTGGACAAACGGGATTCCCAAAACAACTGATGTCTGATTCAACGCTGCTCTTTGAGGAGGGCAGCGGTGCTTCGCGGGTTGATGAGCGACGCGGAATGGGCGTTCTTCGCGCCTTTCCTGATCGAGAACCGGACGCAGGGCGGGCGGCGGCCCCTGGACCATCGGCGGGTGCTCGAC
>NZ_LGSZ01000017.1 GCF_001298265.1 Allobosea vaviloviae
TAAAACACGCCCTGCGCACAACACACGCAGCGCACCAAAAGACTTATCGCGGGGTGGAGCAGCCCGGTAGCTCGTCAGGCTCATAACCTGAAGGTCGTAGGTTCAAATCCTGCCCCCGCAACCAAAACACCAAAACCCCGGCGCTCAACGCGCCGGGGTTTTCGCGTCTCTGGCCGTCGCCCCAAAAGCCCGCCGCCGCGCTAACCCCACAATCGCGCAAAAATCGCGGCGCAGCACCCGAATATCTCGCCCCCGGCGGCCAACCGCGTCCGCGGAGCGGTGACGAGCCGCGCTGACGCGACGATGAAACCACCCTGGCGGGACCATGGCGTCGCGTCGCGCAAGCCGGCGTCATATCGGTGTCACCTCGCCGCTGTCTGCACTACCACCGTCGGCCAGATCGAAAGCGGGGACGCAGCGATGAACGCCCACCCTTCGGCCGCTTTGCCCAAGAGCCGCTGTCTCGGCTGGTGCCCGGAGCGATGCGACCAGTGGCCCGCGTGTTTCAGGGCGGCGCGAGCCGGGACCGTCCATCGCAATTGCCGGGTGCGGCATCTGCGGGCAGCATGCGGCGGCGCGCAGGCATGGCTCCTGGCAGATGCCGGCCCGAGCTGCTTGCCACAACCGCTACAGGGCCGCGCAGGCGGCCAGGTGCTCTCTTTCTTCCAGAACCAGAACAGGGACCGCTTCTATGAGCACTGATCTCGACCGTATCAAAGCGGAGATCGCCGACAGTTTCGATGAAGAACTCGAGATGCAACTCGAGGAGGACCGCATCGACGAGTTGGTCGCCGAGGGAGTGGCGCCATCGGGATCGACGCTGGACCGAAAGGTCTATTTTCGAGAACTGTTCCGGCTGCAGCATGAGCTGGTGCGGCTGCAGGACTGGATCCAGTACAAGAAGCTCAAGGTGGTCGTGCTGTTCGAGGGGCGCGACTCCGCCGGCAAGGGCGGGGCGATCAAGCGCGTGACGCAGCGGCTCAATCCACGGGTCTGCCGCGTCGTGGCCCTGCCGGCCCCGACCGAGCGCGAGAGACATCAGTGGTATTTCCAGCGCTATGTGCCGCATCTGCCGACCGCCGGCGAAATGGTGCTGTTCGACCGCAGCTGGTACAACCGCGCCGGCGTCGAGCGCGTGATGGGGTTCTGCACGCCCGACGAACTCGAGGAATTCTTCCGTTCCGTCCCGGAATTCGAGCACATGCTCGTCCGTTCCGGCGTCATCCTGGTCAAGTACTGGTTCTCGATCACGGATGAGGAACAGGAGTTCCGCTTCCAGATGCGCATCGCCGATCCGCTCAAGCAGTGGAAGCTCTCGCCGATGGACATGGAAAGCCGTGTCCATTGGGAAGACTACACCCGCGCCAAGGAGGAGATGTTCGACCGGACCCATACCGACTACGCACCCTGGTGGGTGGTCGAGGCCGTCGACAAGAAGAAGGCGCGGCTCAACTGCATCGCCCATCTGCTCAGCCAGATCCCGTATGAGGATGTGCCAAAGCAGGAGATTTCCCTGCCGGAGCGCGTGCGGCACCCGGACTACCAGCGCCATCCCGTCCCGCCGGAACTCTACGTGCCGGACCAGTATTGAGCGCATGACAGGCGAGCGCGTCGATCGTTGCCAAGCTGCGGGCCGCCTCGCCGAGGCGGCCCGCTCGGGTTTCAGGACAGCCACATCTCGCTGCCTTCGCGCGAGGTGAGCGGAGGGAGGGCCTGCCGCCTCGACGGGTGCAGGGGTCGTCGTTCGGGATGGGCGGTTGGGTGATCGCTGTCGCCGTGCAAACACTCCGCCGCGTTACAGCCATGTCATTGCGCTGTCGGGACGTCTCGTTCCCGATCATGGGGCTGTTGCGCGACGGGCTGAGCATCGCCATCGGCCCCCGGGGCAAGATGGAGCGAGCCGATTAGATCATTCGTCGGGCCGTCATGAAATCTGTAGATATCATCGGACTCGCACGCACGGGGTTCAGATGGATTATTTCAGGCGCTTCACTTTCCTGTTCGCGACGCCGAACTTCGATGCGGAGGATCTCGAGGGCATCCGCTTCCATCAGATCGTCGACGAAATCGAGAGGTCCGGCTTCGAGGTCGTCAAGGCGCGCAAGCTCGAAGACGCCGAGATCGCTGTCCAGACTGACGCTGCCATCGGCTGCATGGTCGTCGACTGGGGCAAGAAGGGCCTCGAGGGCAAGACCGCCTCGCTGATCAATTTGATGCGCCGGCGCGGACTCGAATTCCCGATCATCCTGCTGATCCGCCGCAAGCGTTTCGAGGACGTGCCGGTCGAAGTCCTCGACTTCATCGACGGCTATATCTTCCTGTCCGAGGAAACCCCGCCCTTCATTGCCAAGAGCCTGATCAGCCGCCTCAAGCAATATGCCGAGACGCTGAAGACGCCGTTCTTCGGCGCGCTGGTCGATTATGCAGAGGAGGGCAACCATCTCTGGACCTGCCCCGGCCATAATGGCGGCGTGTTCTACAGCCGCAGCCCGATCGGCCGGGTCTTCATGGAGCATCTCGGCGAGGCGGTCTTCCGCGACGACCTCGACAATTCCGTGCTCGACCTCGGCGACCTGCTGACCCATGAGGGCCCCGCCCTCAAGGCCCAGAAGGAAGCCGCCCAGATATTCGGGGCGGAGAAGACCTATTTCGTGCTCAACGGCACCTCGACCTCCAACAAGGTCGCGCTGGCGGCACTGGTCACCGATGGCGACCTCGTGCTGTTCGACCGCAACAACCACAAGGCCGCCCATCACGGCGCGCTGCTGATCTCCGGCGGCATCCCGGTCTACATCCCCACGGCGCGCAATGCCTGGGGGCTGATCGGCCCGATGCGCTGGGACACCTTCGACGAGGAGGCGCTGCGCGAGCGCATCCGCACCAACCCGCTGGTCAAGGACCCTGACGCCTGGAAGAAGCCCCGCCCCTTCCGCGTCGCGGTCGTCGAGCAATGCACCTATGACGGCACGATTCACAGCGCCGAGATGATCCTCCAGCGCATCGGGCATCTCTGCGACTACATCATGTTCGACGAGGCCTGGGCCGGCTTCATGAAGTTCCACCCGCTCTATGCCGGGCGCTTCGCCATGGGGCTGAAGGATCTCGGCCCGGATTCGCCAGGCATCATCGCCACGCAATCGACCCACAAGCAGCTGGCGAGCTTCAGCCAGGCCTCGCAGATTCACATGAAGGACCGGCACATCAAGGGCCAGAAGCGGCGCGTCGAGCACCGCCGCTTCAATGAGAGCTTCATGCAATACGCCTCGACCTCGCCCTTCTACCCGCTCTTCGCCTCGCTCGATGTCGGCGCGCAGATGATGAAGGGGCGTTCGGGCGAAGTGCTCTGGGACGACACGATCCGGCTCGGCATCGAGCTGCGCAAGAAGATCAGGGCGGTCCGCCGCGAATTCGAGGAGAAGGAGGCGCGGCTCGAGCGCCGCTGGTTCTTCGAGCCCTTCGTGCCTGACCGGGTGTCGATTCCCGATGCGGCGCGGCCCGGGGCCGTGCATGACGTCGCCTGGGAAATGGTCGCCACCGACCAACTCGCCAGCGACCCGGCCTTCTGGCAGCTCGCGCCCGGCGCGGGCTGGCACGGCTTCGCGGATATGGAGCCGGGCTTCGCCATGACCGACCCCAACAAGCTCACCCTGCTTACGCCCGGCTTCGACCGCAAGACCGGCGCCTATGAAGAGCACGGCATCCCCGCGCCGGTCGTCGCCCAGTTCCTGCGCGAGAACCGCATCGTCGCTGAGAAGAACGACCTCAACTCGCTGCTCTTCCTGCTGACGCCGGGCGTCGAGGCCAGCAAGGCCGGGACGCTGATCAGCGGGCTCGTCGCTTTCAAGAAGCTGCATGACGACAACGCTCTGATGGAAGACGCCATTCCGGAGTTCTATCGGCGCAGGCCGGCGCGCTATGACGGCGTGCGCCTGCGCGACCTCTGTGGAGAGATGCACCGCTTCTTCCGTGATCATCAGGTCAGCGACCTGCAGAACCGGCAATTCTCGCGGGAGCATCTGCCGGAGATGGTGATGTCGCCGCATGACGCTGCGCGCTGCCTCGTGCGCAACGATGTCGACTATCTGCCGATCGATTCGATCGCCGGACGCATCGCCACCACACCTTTCGTCGTCTACCCCCCAGGGATCGCCACCATCGTGCCCGGCGAGCGACTATGCGAGCGGGCCAAGCCCATGATCGACTATCTCAAGATGTTCGAGGCCTCCTTCAACGCCTTCCCGGGCTTCGAGGTCGAGATCCAGGGTGTCTATCGCGAGCTTGATGCAGACGGTCGGGTCCGCCTGCACACCTATGTGGTCAGCGAGCCGGCCGGGCACTGAGGTCGAACGACGCCATGGATGCTGACCTGCCGATCTTCGTGCGTCCCTCGCGGGACGACGATGTGGAACCCATGCTGGCAATCTATCGCCGGCATATCCGCCGCGGTATCGAGGCCGGGGTCGAGGAGACAGGCACCCCGCTGCCGGACGATCTGAAGGACCGCCGGAAGAACCTGCGCAACCGCCGCCTGCCGCATCTGGTGGCGACGCGCGGCGGCGAGGTGGTGGGCTACGCCTATGTCGTTCTCTTTCGCAAGCGTCCGGCCTATCGCTTCACGGTGAAGCATTCGATCTATGTGCATCACGAGCATCTCGGACGCGGCATCGGGAGGCTGCTCATGCAGGCGCTGATCGATGCCTGCGCAGCGGCCGGCTTTCGCCAGATGATCGGCTATATCGACGCGGAAAACACCGCTTCGCTGGCGCTTCACGAACGCTTCGGCTTCATCAGGGTCGGGCTGCTGCCGGGTGTCGCCTATCGCTATGGCAAATGGTCCGACAGCGTGATGGTGCAGCGCTCGCTCGGCGCCGGCGCGACCCTGCCGGCCATAGGCGACGCCGCTCTGCGGTGACGTTTGGATGGCGGTCTCCATCTGGCGTGCGCCGGGGCGGAGGCGATCGCTTGAGCCGGCTAGCGTAGCATCTTCGGCAGCCAGAGGGTCAGTTCGGGAAAGACGGTGATGATGGCGAGCGCGCCGAACAGCGGAATGTAGAAGGGCAGCAGCGCCTTGAAGATCGCCGGCATCGGCGCCTTGGCGATATCCGCCAGCAGGAACAAAGCGAGCCCCATCGGCGGCGTCAGCAGGCCGATCATCAGGTTGAAGATGAAGATGATGCCGAGATGGACCGGATCGACGCCGGCCAGCACCAGCGGCGCGCTGACGAGCGGCGCGACGAGCAGCGTCGCCGTGGTCGAATCCAGGAACATGCCGACGACCAGCAGCAGGCCGTTGACGATCAGCAGCAGCACGAGCGGATCGGTCGAGAGCGACAGGATCGTGCGGGTGAAGGTCTGCGGCAGTTGCTCGATCGTCAGGATCCAGCCGAACAGCGCCGCCGCCGAGACGATGATCAGCACCGCCGAGGTCGTCTTGACCGTGTCGAACAGCGCAAAGCGCAGGCGCGCCCAGCTCATGCCGCCATAGAAGACGAAGGTGATCAGCAGGATGTAGACCACGGTCACCGAGGCGGCCTCCGTCGGCGTGAAGATGCCGAGCAGCATGCCGCCGACCAGCAGGATCGGCGTGAACAGCGCCGGAGCCGCCGGCAGGAAGGTCGACCAGATCTCGCGCAGGCTCGGCCAGGTCCGCGAGCGCGGATGGCCGTGGCGATGCGCCAGCCAGGCGACTGTCGCCATCAGCAGCGTGACATACATCAGGGCGGGCATGATGCCGGCGACCAGCAGCTGCACGATCGAGACGCTGGTGACCGATCCGTAGATGATGATCGGGATCGAGGGCGGAAAGATCGGTCCGACCACGGCCGAGGCGCCGGTGATCGCGGCGGCATAGGCGCGAGAGAAGCCCGCATTGACCATGGCGCGGATCTCGATGCGCCCGAGACCGCCGATATCGGCGAGCGCGGCGCCCGAGGTGCCCGAGAAGATCAGCGAGCCGATGACGTTGACCTGTGCCAGCCCACCGGGGACGCGTCCGGCGACGGTGTGGGCGAAGCGGTAGATGTCGCTGGTGATGCCGCTCTGGTTCATCAGGCTGCCGACGAAGATGAACACCGGCACGGCGACCAGCGGGAACGAGTCGAGCGCATAGGTCATGCGCTGCGCGATCAGCTCCATCGGGAAACCGGCGAAGAAGACGTAGAGCAGCGCCGGCACGGCGATGGCGACGACGACCGGGAAGCCGAGGATGAAGAAGGCGACGAAGGCGAGGATGACGACGAAGGACATGGGATGCGTTCCGCTCGCTCAGATCTTCATCTCGGGCGGCAGGTCGAGCTCTTCCTCGGGCTCCATCTCCTGGGGGAAGCTGACATAGAGCGGCCTGTCCTGCAGCACTTTAATGAGCTGGATCCCGCATTCGGTCGTGGTCATCGTGAAGCTGACGAAGGCGGCCCCGAGGAAGAGCCAATAGGGCATGCCCAGGGTCGGCGTGGCATTGTCGAGATTGCTGGAGATCGCGATCAGGCTGGCGACGGCGGCGGTCGCGAAGGTTGCGATGGCGACGATCGCCGTGACCAGCTTGACGCTTCGGACGAAGCGTTTGGGGCAGAGGGAGAGGATCTCCTCCATGCGGATATTGGCGCCGCCCGCCGCGACATAGGGCAGTGCGATGAAGACCGTGCAGATCAGCATGAAGCGCGCGAGCTCCTCGGCCCCGATCAGCGGCGCGCCGACGATTTCGCGCGCGACAACCTGGAGGAACGGCAAGGTCACCATCGCGATCAGCATGACGAGGCTGCCCCAGCGAAAGACCCAGCGCAGCGGCTCCATCGCGCGGTCGATCGCATAGGTGCGGCTGTCGACGGCGATGGACGCAACGGGCGCGTCGGCGATGAGCGTCTCGGCGTGCATGGGACAGGTCTCGCTGGCAACGGACGGAATGGAAATCGCCCGCGCGCAGGGCCGGGCCGGGAGCGGACCGGGCGGCGCGAGGTCGCCCGGTCGTCAGAAGGCTCAGGAGGCCGAACGCCTCACTTCACGGCGGCGATGCGCTCGATATAGGGGCCCCAGCTCGGAAAATCGGTGCGGACCTGAGCGGAGACGGCCTTGCGGAAGTCCTCGACCTTGAGGCCGTCTGCCGCGGTGACGAACGTCATGCCCTTCTTCTTCAACTCGTCGATCAGCTTGGTCTCGGCTTCGTTGCCGAGCTTCAGCGTCTCCTCGCCGATCTCGGCGGCCGTGGCCGAGATGATGGCGCGGTCCTTCTCGGGGATCGACTGCCAGGTGCGCTCGTTGATGAAGACCGGCAGCACGTTCTGCATGTGGCTGGTCAGCATGACATGCGTCTGCACCTCGTAGAGCTTGTTGGCGTTGATCATGGTCAGCGGGTTCTCCTGCCCGATCACCATGCCGGTCATCAGCGCGGTAGGCAGTTCACCGACCTCGACCGGGGTCGGAATGGCGCCCATGCCCTTGATCATCGTGGTCCAGAGCTGAAGCGGCACGCCGCGGAAGCGCTTGTCCTTGAGATCGGCCGGCGAATAGACCGCCATCTTCGCCGTCATCTGGCGGGCGCCGCGATAGAGCCGGCCGATGATGCGGATATTGGCGGTGGCGACGAGCTTGTCGGAGAGCTCCTTCATCACCTCCGACTTGGCCGGGTCGGTCGCGTTCATGGCATGGGAGCCGTCGCGATAGGCGAAGGGCGCGGCGAAGACGGCGATGTCCGGGCTCAGCCGGGCGAGCGAGGCGAATTCGTGATGCGCCAGCGGGATCGCGCCGCTGCGGACTCCATCGACGGTCTCCTGCGCGCCACCGAGCTGCGAATTCGGGAAGACCTGGACCTTGACGCGCCCTTCCGTGCGCTGGTTGACGCGCTTGGCGAATTCCTCGGCGTACCAGTACTGGATGTCGCCTTCCGAGCCGACATGGGCATAGCGGATCGTGACCTGCGCCTGTGCCTGCAGTCCGAGTCCAACGGACAGGCCGAGGCCGAGGGCCAGCATCTTCAAGGCGTCGCGCTTCTTCATGGTATCCTCCCGTTTTGTTTTTATGATTGTCGAACGGCCCGCTGTCAGAGCCGGTAGAGCCTCGCCGCGTTGTCGTGGAACAGGCGCATCCGGTCTTCTTCGGACCGGTCTGCCGTGGCAGCGAGGAAGCCTGAGAAGATCGTGTCGAAATCGCCGACGAGGCTGTCGACGGGAAAGTTGCTGGCGAACATCGCTCGTTCGACGCCGAAGATCGCGATCGCGTCGCGAATGATGGCTGCGTTGCCGGCCTGCGCCCAGGCGATGCCGGGCCGGCCGATGCCGGAGATCTTGAGGGCGATGTTGGGCTGGGCGGCAGCCGTTTCGAGCGCGCGGCGCCACGCCGCCAGTGCCTCGGGGCTGCGGTCGGCAGGCAAGGCGGTGTGGTTGATGATGATCTGCGTTTCCGGCAGGTCGCGCGCCAGCTCCGCTGCCGCATCGAGATGCCACCATGGCGTCTGCAGATCGTAGGACAGGCCGTTGCGGGCGAGCTGCGCATAGCCCTCGCGCCAGGCGGGATCGTCCATCGAACCGGGCTGGCCGCGCCTGGCGTCGCCCGCGCTCGCGGCAGCGGCGGGCTTGTGCCTTATGCCGCGCACGATCGGGATCGCCGCATGGGCAGCCAGAAGCTCGGCCGCGCCGGGGTCGGCGAGGTCGCACCAGGCGACCACGGCCGAGGGCAATCCGTGTTCGGCGGCAACGGCCGCGATCCAGCGGCTCTCGCTCAAGGCGTTGGAACGCTCCCATTCCGCCTCGACGTAGACGGAGGCCGTCACCGGCCAGCCGGCGGTGTCGCGGCGGTAGTCGGCCGGCATGTAGCTCTTGCGGATGGCTGAGTAGTCGCCGTAGCGGAACGGGATCGGCGGCTCGTCGCTGAGCCAGGGATGACGGTTGGCGTCGAGATCCCAGACATGGTGATGCGCATCGATCACCGCGCTCGGCTTTTGCGGCGCGCTTGCCATCAGCCGCCTCCGCGCGCGGCTGCTTCGTGCTCGTAGAGCTTCACGACCGCAGCCGAGTCGCTCATCTCGTGGCCGAGCGCGACATAGTCGGCGTAGCGATGCACGGCTTCCTCGATCACCTTGAGGTCGAGCCCCAGCTCCCGGGAGAAGGCCTTGACCGCTTTGAGGTCCTTGAGCAACTGGCGGGCATAGCTCGCCGGCGGCTCGAAGGCGCGGGCCTGCATCTGCGGATAGAGCCGCTGCAGCAGGCTCGAATCCGCGTGTCCCCCGGCGAGGCATTGCGGCAGGCGCGCGGCGTCGATGCCGGCGGCTTCCGCCAGCATCAGCGCCTCCGCCATCACGACATAGCCAGTGCCGACGATGGCCTGGTTGATGATCTTGGTGGTCTGGCCAGCGCCGACCGGTCCCATCAGCGTGACATTGCCGGCCATGTCGGCGAGCAGCGGCTGCGCCGCCGCGAAATCGTCGTCCGAGCCACCGGCCATCACGGTCATGCCCCCGGTGCGGGCGAGTTGCGGCCCGCCCGAGACCGGCGCATCGACCCAGCCGGCGCCGGTCAATGCCTTGAGCTTGCCCGCCGCCTGCCGCGTGCCCTCGGGATCGGCTGTCGACAGGTCGATGACGAGCTTCGTCGAGGAACCGCCCGCCGCGACGCCGTCCCCAGCGAAGACGCAACGCTCGACCGCGGCCATGTGCAGCACGCAGAGCATGACGACATCGCTCGCAGTCGCGACCTCGGCCGGCGAGGCGGCTGGCCTGGCGCCGTGCGGGACGACGGTCTCCAGGCGCTCGGGCTCGAGATTCCAGACCGTCACCTGATAGCCCTTGTCGAGCAGGCGTCGCGTCATCGCCTCGCCCATGATGCCGATGCCGATGAAGCCGATGCGGGGTTTTGTCATGGCTGCTGCTCCCTCGGTGTCAATTTCACTGCCCCGCCCAGGTCGGCAGCGCCTTGGTCTTGGCCAGGAACGCGCTGACGCCTTGCCTGAAGTCGTTGCTGCCATAGACCCGGGCGATGAGGTCATCGACCTCGGGCAGGCCCTCGAAGGCCATGCGTCGCAGGATCTCCTTGGTCGCCCGCGTGGTCAGCGGGGCGTTCTCGGCGGCGCGGCGGCACAGGGATTCGAGCTCGGCATCGATCGCCTCCGGCTCGACGACGCGCAACAGGAAGCCGGTGGGGAGCAGATCCTGCGCGCCGAAGATTTCGCCGAGCAGGACCATGCGCCTGGCGGCCGCGACGCCGATCGCCCCCCGATCCGCGCCAGGCTGAGAGGCGAGAGGCAATTGCCGAGCGTGCGGCCGATCGGGGAGCCGAAACGCGCATCGGGCGTCGCAATCCTGAAGTCGCAGGCCGCGGCGATATTGAGGCCGCCGCCGACGGCCCAGCCATCGATCACGGCGATGGTCGTGACGGGAATGGCATCCAGCGCGCGCATGCAGTCGTCGCCGCTGCGTTCGTAGGCGACGCCGTCCGCTCCGCCGGTGAAGGTGGCGAAGCCGGAGATGTCGGTCCCCGATACGAAGGCCTTGCCGCCCACGCCACGGAACACGGCGACCCGGACGGACGGATCCTCCGCGATCCTGCCGGCGATGTCGCGCAGCTGGAGCCACATCGCGCCGGTGAGCGCGTTATAGGCGCCTGGATTGTCGAAGCGGACATGGGCGACGTCGCCCGTCTTCTCGTAGGTGACGCGGGGTTCGCTCATGCTGTCTTACCCGACTTGGCTGCCTCGGGCAGAAGGCCCTGGCTGATCAGTTCGGCGCGCAGTTCCGTGCCATGCTCGTCGAGCAGGGGCGGCGGCAGGCGGATTTCCTGCGGGGTGTCGCTGAGCTTCACCGGGAAGCCGAGGGCGCGGAACTCGCCCTCCACCGGATGCGGCACCATCTTGACCATCTCGCGGGCCACGGCCTGCTCGCTGACGACGGCCTCGCCGTAGTCGAGGATCAGGTCGGCGGGAACGCCCGCCTCGAGCAGTGCGTCGATCCAGTCGCGGCGGGTGCGCGTCAGGAAGGTCGGGGCCATCGCGTCGATCAGGGCGAGCCGGTTCTGCAGGCGTGCGGCGTTGGTCGAGAAGCGGGCATCCTCCTGCAGCTCCTCGCGGCCCAGGACCTTGAGCAGCTTGAGCCAAAGCCCCTGATTGGCGGCGCCGATCACGAACCAGCCATCGGAGGCCGCCACGGCCTGATAGGGTGCCGACATCCGGTTCGCCGAGCCGATCGGCTCGGGCGCGCGGCCGGTGCCCCAGAGTTCCGTCGTCTCCCAGACCGACAAGGCCAGCGCGGCCTCGAACAGCGAGGCATCGAGATACTGGCCCTTGCCAGTGGTCTGGCGACCGATGACGGCGCTGAGGATGGCATAGGTGCTGAACAGCCCGGCGCCGAGATCGGCGACCGGAATCGAGTTCTTAGCCGGCTCCATGCCGGGCAGACCGTTCGAGCTGAGCACGCCGGAGACCGCCTGCGCGATCAGGTCGAAGCCCGGACGCTGCGACCAGGGGCCGGTCTGGCCGAAGCCTGAGATGCTGGCATAGATCAGCCGCGGATTGATCGCGCTCAACGTGGCGTAGTCCATGCCCAGTCGGCCCGCGACGCCGGGGCGGGCATTCTCGACCAGAACGTCGGCCGTCTTCACCAGTGCGTAGAGAACCTCGCGATCGGCGTCGGATTTGAGATCGAGCGCGATGCTGCGCTTGTTGCGGTTGAGCGCGAGGAAGCCGGGGCTGTCCTCCCCCTTCATGCGGAAACCCATCGACTGGCGCGTCGAGTCGCCGGTCCCCGGCGGCTCGATCTTGATGACGTCGGCGCCCATATCCGCCAGCAGCATGCAGCAGAACGGCCCGGCCATGACCTGCGATATGTCGAGAACCCTGATGCCTGTCAGCGGTGGTGCCATGGACGATATCCTCCGGCATGTTCCGCCTCCTTCACTGGCGTGAGGGAGGCGGTATGATCGTGGTCGATCGCGGCGTGCTGCCAGCGAGCGGCAGTGGGGTGCGTCAGACGGCGGCCTTCTTGATCGCGTCGAGCGTCTCGCTGCCGTATTTGCCGACGAAGTCCTTCTCCACCTCCGCCGTCACGATTTTTGCAAAGGACTCGCGGTCCGGGCTTTCCACCGCCTGCATGCCGGCCTTCTTCAGTGCGGCGAGGCTCGAGCCCTCGGTGTCCGCGTTCATCTGGCGCTGGGTCACGGCGAGCTCGGCGCCGATGCCGAGCAGCAGCTTCTGGATCTCGGGGGAATAGGCATCGAACTTGGCCTTGTTCATCACGACCGGGCCGGTGGTGAAGGCGTGGCGCGTCAGCGAGAGATGCTTCTGCACCTCGAAGAACTTCGCGTTCAGGATCAGCGTGACCGGGTTCTCCTGGCCGTCGACCGCTCCGGTCTCCAGTGCCGTGAACAGCTCCGTGAACGCCATCGGGGTCGGGATCGCACCGAGCAGCTGGAAGGCCTTGATATGGGCCGGGTTGGGCGTGGTGCGGATCTTGAGCCCCTTGATGTCGGCGGCGGTCGCGACAGGGCGGCGGTTGTTGGTGAGGTTGCGCCAGCCGATCTCCCAGGTCGCCAGCGCCTTCAGATTCGAGGCTTCGAGCTCGCGCCGCAGGCCTTCTCCGATCGGACCGTCCATCACGGCTGCGGCATGCTTGCGGCTCTGGATCAGGAAGGGCAGGTCGAGCACATTGAGCTTGGGCGCAAGCCCGGTGAAGAAGGGGTTGCCGGTCAGGCAGATGTCGATCGAGCCGCCGCGCACGGCGCTGATCGTCTGCGCATCGGAGCCCAGCGCGCCATTGGGGAACACCTGGACCTCGAACTGCCCCTGGCTGCCGGCCTTGACGCGCTCGGCCAAAAGCAGTGCCGCCTTGTGCCAGCTGTCGGATTCCGGATGCGGATGGGCAAAGCGCAGCCGCGTCGCCTGGGCGAAGGCAGGGTTGCCGATCGCAAACAGCGAGACACCGGCGGCGGCGCCCTTCAGGGCGGTTCTGCGGGTCAGGGTCATGGCGTCCTCCTCGTGATTTTTATGGGTCGATTCAGGTTGTTGGGGGCGGTTTCAGCGCCCGTAGAACCATTTCGCGGGGATGGTGACGATCTCCGGCACCAGGATCAGCAAGGCGAGCACGGCGAGCTGCGAGAGCAGGAACGGCATGACGCCGCGAATGACCCTGTCCATCGAGATATTGCCGACGGCGCAGACGACGTTGAGGACCGTGCCGACCGGCGGCGTCAGCAGGCCGATGGCGTTGTTGATGATGAACATCACGCCGAAATAGACCGGGTCGATGCCGGCCTGCTTGACGATCGGCATCAGCACGGGCGTCAGGATCAGCACGGTCGGGATGAAGTCGAGCGCCGTGCCGACGACGACGACCAGCAGCATCATCGCCAGCATGACCAGGGTCTTGTGCTCGATCAGCGGGCCAAGCAGGCTTGCGACTTGGGCCGGGATGTCGGCGATGGTGATGAGCCAGGCTGAGACCAGGGCCGCCGCCACCAGGAACATCACCGCGGCCGACGTCTTGAGCGAGGCCAGCAGCGCCGGACGGATGTCCTCGAGCTTGAGCTCGCCGTAGACGAAACGGCCGACCAGCCCGGCATAGACAGCCGCGACAACGGCGGCCTCGGTCGGGGTGAAGGCGCCGGCCTTCATGCCGCCGATGATCAGGAAGGGCAGGCCGAGCGCCCAGATGCCATCGAGCGCCGAGCGTGCGATCTCGCGCGGCCGGGCGCGGCTGGCGCGGGCGACGGGCTCGTCGCGCGCGACGACATACCAGGTGATGACGAGCGCAAGCGCCATCAGGATGCCCGGGACGATACCCGCCAGAAACAGCCGCGTGATCGAGACGCCGGCGGCGACGCCGAAGACGACGAAGCCGATCGAGGGCGGGATCACCGGGGCGATGATGCCGCCGGCCGAGATCAAGCCGGCCGCGCGCGGCATGTTGTAGCCCGCCTGGCGCATCATCGGGATCAGGATGGCGGCGAGCGCGGCGGTATCGGCGACGGCCGAGCCGGAGATCGAGGCCATCACCAGCGCGGCGATGACCGCGACATAGCCGAGCCCGCCCTTGACGTGGCCGACCATTGTGACCGCCAGCGCGATGATGCGGCGCGAAAGCCCGCCGGCATTCATCAGTTCTCCGGCCAGCATGAAGAAGGGCACCGCCATCAGCGGGAAGGAATCGGCGCCGCCGACGAGGTTCTGCGCGAGGATCTGCGAGTCGAATGTGTCGAGCTGCAGCATCAGAGCGACGCCGCAGACCAGCAAGGCGATCGCGATCGGCACGCCGAGCGCCATCGCGCCGATCAGCGAGCCCAGGAAGACGAGGACGGTCACTTGCGCGCCTCCGCCGGACCCGTCTCGCATTGCCTGGCCTCGAAGGCCGCCAGTTCCTCGGAATCGGCGCCGATCACCAGGGCTGAATCGGGCATGCGCCCGGTGAGGAGATCGAACAGGGCGATCAGGTTCAAGGCCCCGATGCCCAATCCGCAGAGCAGCCCGGCGATATAGGTCACGGCCAGTGGGATGCCGGTGACAGGGGCGTAATTGTCGATGTTGATGACGCTCTGGCGCCAGCAGCCGCCGACCAGCAGCGCCATGCACAGGAGCGAGAGCGCTTCGGCTGCGAGCCTGCACCACCAGCGGCCATTGCGGCCGAGCATGACGACGACCGTGGTCATTCCGAGATGATTGCCGTCCTTGGCGACGAGGAAGGCGCCGCCGAAGGTCAGCCAGACGAAGATCATGCGCGAGGCTTCTTCCGACGTGGTGATGCCGGAGTTGAAGATGTAGCGCAGCACGACATTGCCGAAGACCATCGCAATCATGGCGACGAAGCCGATGAGCAGCAGATTCTCGACGCTGCGCAGAAGGGCGTGCCGGATGGCGCCGCTCATGGCGTGCACCGCCTGTGGACCCTGTGCATGCGAAGACGCTGCCGGCGACGGGCCAGCAGGGCGTGGTTTTCGACCATCGCCTTCTCCTCGTTTGTTTCCCTGGCCGTGGCGCTGAACCGCCCGGTCTCGATTATCTGTATGCAGCATACCGTGTGCGGGAGACGTGTCAAACGCTCGGCCGTTCCGTCGCGCGAAAAGTTGCATGCAAGAATTGGTGGGCGTCAACCGAGCCGTCGGCATGACCGCCTAGCGATGACGACATCCTCGGCGTCGCCACGGTTCCACCCATGCGCAAGAGCGGAATGCTGCATGCAGCATATCTTGAGCCGCGGGGAGAAACTGCTAGTCTGGTCGTCCGGACCGCCGGTCAACGCGGCGGCCGATCCCTGGGGAGGGACCTAATGAAGATCATCGTGAAGGCCGCCATCGGCATGGCGGCCATGCTGGTTGCCGCTGGCCCGTCCTGGGCCTTCCCTGATCGCCCGATCCAGCTGATCGTGCCCTGGGCCGCGGGCGGCGGCATGGACTCCGTGATGCGCATCTTCGCGGCCGGCTTCGAGGCCGAGCTGAAGCAGCCGGTCAATGTCGTCAACCGCACCGGCGGCGGCGGCATCACCGGGCATACGGCGATCGCGGGCGCTGCTCCCGACGGCTATGTCGTCGGCGGCATCAGTCCCGAAATCTCGTTCTTCAAGGCTCTGCGGCTTGGAGATCTGACCATCGACAGCGTCGATGCGTTCTCCCGCGTGTCGGTCATTCCGGCCGGCGTCACGGTCAAGGCCGACAGCCCCTACAAGACCATCGCAGACTATCTGAAAGCGGTGAAGGACAGCCCGAAGGGCACGCTGATGGCGTCGGGCACGGGTGTCGGCGGCTCCTGGCATATCGCGTCGGGCGGGCTGCTTAAGGCGGCTGGCGTCGCGCCCGACGCCGTGAAGTGGGTCCCAAGCAATGGTGGCGCCCCGGCGCTCAACGATCTCGTCGCGGGCGGCCTCAGCGTCTTCACCGGCTCGCCGATCGAGGCCAAGGCGATGCTCGAGGCGGGGCGCGTGCGCACCCTCCTGCTGATGACAGCCGAGCGCCATCCCAGCTTCCCCGACATCCCAAGCGCGAAGGAGGCCGGCCTCGACTGGACCTATGAGAACTGGTTCGCGCTGGCGGGGCCGAAGGGCATTCCCGCCGAGCGCCGCAAGGTGCTCTTCGACGCGGCCGCCAGGACGATGCAGCGTCCCGAGGTCCGCAAGGCGATGGCCGATCGCGGCATCACGCCGGTCTGGGACAAGCCGGAAGAGTTCGCGGCCTATGTGACGACCTTCACCGAGCGCGGCAACGGCATCCTGCGCGATCTCGGGCTGGCGAAGAACTGAGGCACAGCGCGGCCGGGATGCGGGCATCCAGGCCGCAGTGCCGCATCAAGGGCCGGTCTGCGGAAACAGGCCCGGCCAACTGGCGCCAGCGTGGACGTCGCCGGAGAGGCCGTGATCCGTAGGCTGCCCTGTTGGGGCGCGCGTCGCGCGCTCTCGCGGCAGTTCGCAGCGGGCCGATCAATCGAACGTTCAACTCGCTTTACGCACGCGTGTCGGCAGTGCGATGGCGGCTGACGCTGGATTGGGCTGCTGCCGGGAGTGGGATTCGGCCACCGGTTTCGACCATGGCGCGCTCTTGAACCACCCGACCACGACCGCCACGCCAAGGATCAGTGCGAAGCCGATGAGATTGAGCAGGGCCACGACAAGCTCGCCGCGGCCTGCCATGTCGGCGACGGTGCCGAGCAGTCGCGCCAGGACGACGCTGGCGAGGAAGGCCGCGAGCGATTGCCTGCCGATCAGAATGAGCAGATGGCCCGGCCCTTGATCGAGCTGCCGGCGCCAGGGCTCGATCAGGCTCAGCACGAGATAGGCCAATGCCAGGAAGTGCAGGATGCGCAGGACGTGCAAGTTGCTCTTCTCGGCATCGGGGAGAATCAGATCGCGCAGGGCCTGGGCCGCCGGCCAATGCTCGACGATACCCCAGAAGGAGAGCGGGACCGAGAGCACAAGGAAGATCGCGGCGCCGATCATCAGGCGCCAGTCGCCGAGCTGTGGCACTGGCAGCCATTTCATCGCGATGAAGAAGCCGATGAAGAAGATGAGCTGCCAGGCGAAGGGGTTGAGGAACCAGCCGGCGCCATTCCACGGATTGCCAAGCAGGTTGAGACCAGCGCTCCAGACCAGCCCATAGAGCAGCCCGGCCAGCAGGAAGGGCAAGGCGGAATGGACGCGCCTGAGCGCCATCATCACTGGCACCAGCGCCAGGATCACAAGATACATCGGCAGGATGTCGAGATAGTCGGGCTGCCATGTCAGGGTCGCCAGGCCGAGCAGGGCCATCTCGGCATCGCTGAGCAGCGGCGCGAATTGCTTGGCGACCTCCGCCAATCCGAAGCTGCGGTCGAGCAGCGCGGCCAGCGCGATCAGCGCCAGAACGACGCCGAGCTGTGCCCAATAGACCTGCCAGATCCGGTAGGCGATGCGTGCCGTGCCGAGCGCGAGCCCACGACGGACGAAGACGCTGCCGAAGGCAAGCGCACTGGCGATGCCCGAGCAGAAGACGAACAGTTCGGCTCCCGAGGAGAAGCCGAAGCGCGCCGGAATGAAGGCGTTCCAGCTGTTGTCGGGCACATGGGCGACGAAGATGATCAGCATCGTCAGGCCGCGGAAGAAATCGAGCCGCTCGTCGCGCGGCCGCTTCGCCGGATGGGAACCCTGCTGCTGCATCAGAAGGCTCCCTCGTCGCTGTCGGCGTCGAGCCGGCAGGCTGGCGCGGTGAAGCTGCTGCGCCTGAAAGCGGCATCGGCCTCGCGCCGCAAGCTGCGGCGGTCGACGCCGACAGCGACGAGGTCGGCGCCCGCAACGGGCTCATGCCGGATCGCGCTCGTCTGCGCGGCTTCTATCGTTTCGCGGTGCATGCTGTTGTCCAGGCTGGCCGTGCTGACGGCTCGCGTGAGAGATCGCACGGCCAGCGCGTTTGGTTACATTTTACTGAGCTGTGAGGGTGGTACGTGCCAGGGTGGCCGGTGCGCTTGCCGTCGCGGGCGGGGCATTGGCCGGCATGGCGATCCGCCAGGCGCGCTCGACCCAGGCGGGATCGGACATGTGGCCGCCGGCATGCAGGCAGAGTTCGAGCCGCGCCGTTCCGCTGCAGTGTTCCGCGACGCTGCAGATCAAGGCGGCAGTCGACACAGCTTGCACAGCCGCAGGGAATGGCGCGGTGCAACGGCCGGGCGCGAAAATGGCGAGGCTTCTGAACAGGTCGCCCTGCCGCGAGCCCTGGCGCAGGGTTCGTCCGGCCAGCGGCACAGTGGTGTCGGCGGTGCCATGGACATGGATCAGGTTGGGGCGGGGGCTAGCGCAGCTCTCTGGCAGCGGCTCCCAGAAGGCGCCTGCGATCGGTGCGAAGGCGGCGAAACGCTGCGGCATCCGGCAGGCGAGATACCAGACCATCGAGCCGCCCTGCGAAAAGCCTGATGCCATGATCCGGCGGGGATCGACAGGAAAGCGCCTGGCGACATCGTCGAGAACATGGCTGACATAGGCGAACTCGTCGCGGTTACGCGCCGGCGAGCCGGGAAAGGACCAGCTCCGGCCGACGCCGTCCATGGCGATCAGCGCGACACCGAGACGCTGCGCCACAGCGACCAGCCCCTGATCGGCGATCGTCTCCTCGGCCGAGCCCTGATAGCCATGGAAATACATGATCGCGCCGCTGACGGGTCCAGCCTTTGGGTGCTGCGGCAGGACGATACGGTAAGAGCCGCCCTCGACCTGGCAGCCGGCCTCGGCCGGGCAGGAATCGACCGGCTTGAGGTCGGCCGCAGTCTGGGCTCGCCCCTGACCTGAAAGGGTGCAGGCGGTGGCGAGCGCCAGCAGCCACCTTGTCGAACGCCACGCCGCCGCCATCGCCGAAGCTCCCTCGCACACGCGCCTGCACGCGCTCTCGCAGGCCTGAGCGTATCGGGCTTGCAAGGGCGGTTCATCTGCGGGTCACGGGCTTGTGAGCCCCGTGCCGGCATGCGACGAAAGAATCCGGATTCCGCCATAGCTTTCCGGGAAAAGCGCCCAGCCTTGTCGCTCGCCGAACTCGAAACGCAATTGCGACCGGTCTTTCTCGCCGCATTGGCGGGCGATGGCGCAGCATACCGGCTCTTCCTCGACGCGATCAGCGCCCGGCTGCGCGGTTCTCTGCGCCATATGCTGCTGCGCATCGGTCGCAGCGAGGCGAGCGACGCCGAGGACGTGCTGCAGGAGACGCTGCTGGCACTGCACCTCTCCCGCCACACCTACGATCCGGCGAGCCCAGTGACGGCCTGGGCGCATGCCATCGCGCACCACAAGCTCGTCGATCATCTGCGCCGCAGCGGGCGTCACGCCGCGAACCTGCCGCTCGACGACGAGGCCTATCAGCTCGCGGCCCCCGACAACGCGGCGCCCGATGCCAGGCTCGATCTGGAGCGCGCCCTGCAGGCCCTGCCCGAGCGCACGCGCATGCTGATCGAGAGGGTGAAGATTCAAGGCGCCAGTATCTCCGAGGCGGCGAAGGCAGAGGGGCTGACCGAGACGGCGGCCAAGGTCGCGATCCATCGCGGGTTGAAGGCCATGGCCCGGTTCCTGACGAAGCGCGGGACAGGACCGACCTGAAGCGATGCCAGGTCGCGGCCCTGCGACCTCTCGCCCTCCTGCTGCTCGCCGCGATCCTGCTCGGGCTCGTGGCCGCATCGGTCCTGCCGACCCTGGCCCGGGCGCTGGCTGCGCTGGACGAGCGCGACCGTCGCATCGCAGCCCTGCAGGCTGAGGTCGTGCAACTCGAGGCCGGGGGCATGCCGGCAACGACGAACTCCTGACGCGATCTGTCGCTGTCCGTGCCGTGCGAGGTGGCTGGAGGGTGGTCGGCGATGCTAGGCTTCAGCCCTAGGGCAGGAGGTGACGACATGGCGGCGGCACGAGGGACGATCCGGGTCGGCATCGGTGGCTGGGTCTTCGAGCCCTGGCGCGGGGTGTTCTATCCCGAGGGGCTGCCGCAGAAGCGCGAGCTGGACTATGCGGCGGAACGGCTCGGCTCGATCGAGATCAACGGCACCTATTACGGCTCGCAGAAGCCCGAGAGCTTCGCCAGATGGCGCGCCGAGACGCCGGACGGCTTCGTCTTCGCGCTGAAGGGCTCGCGCTATTGCACGAACCGGCGCGTTTTGGCCGAGGCCGGCCCCTCGGTCGAGAAGTTCATCACCAGCGGGCTGACGGAGCTGAAGGAGAAACTCGGGCCGATCAACTGGCAGTTCATGCCGACGAAATCGTTCGACCCCGGCGATTTCGAGGCCTTCCTCAAGCTGCTGCCAAAATCGCATGACGGCATCTCGTTGCGCCACGCTGTCGAGGTCCGGCATGGCAGCTTCCAGACGCCCGATTTCGTCGCGCTGCTGCGCGAATACGGTGTCGCCGCGATCACCTCGGCGGATTCCGACTACACCCAGATCGCCGACATCACGGCGCCCTTCGTCTATGCCCGCATCATGGGCACGAAGGAGGCGCAGCCACACGGCTATTCCGATGCCGATCTCGACGCATGGGTGCAGCGCGCCGGTGTCTGGGCCATGGGCGAGGTGCCCGACGGGCTGGAGACCTTCGGCTCGGCCCCGGCGAAAGCCGGCCCGCGCGACGTCTTTCTTTATGTGATCAGCGGCGACAAGGTCCGCAATCCCGCCGCCGCGATGGCGCTGACCCAGCGGCTGGCGGCCAAGGGCTGAGCCTTCCCGTCATTGCGAGCGCAGCGAAGCAATCCAGTCGGTTTCGCTCGACGTCCCCCTGGATTGCTTCGCTACGCTCGCAATGACGGGAAAGAAGCGCGTCGACCGATCTCGAAGGCGGTCGGTCGTGTCAGGCGACGTCCTGGCAGACATCGACCCATTCGGCTCCGGTGAGCGCCGCCATGCGCTCCGGGGTGATGCGGACGGCGCTGTGCGTCGAGCCGGCCGCCGGCACAACCTCGTCGAAGGCCTTCAGCGAGATGTCGCAATAGACCTGCAATGGCTGGCTGAGCCCGAAGGGGCAGACGCCGCCGACGGGATGCCCGGTCAGCGCCACGACCTCATCGGCATCGAGCATGCGCGGCTTGCCGCCGAGCGCCGCCTTGGCCTTGCGGTTGTCGAGCCTGGCATCGCCGCGCGCCACCACGAGCACGACGCGCTCGCCGACACGCAGCGACAGCGTCTTGGCGATGCGGGCGGGCTCGACGCCATGGGCGGCGGCGGCCAGAGCCACCGTCGCACTGCTCTCTGCCGTTTCGATGACGGCGATGTCGGGCGCGTGCTGCGCGAAGAAGGCGCGGACGGATTCCAGGCTCATCGTGTCACCTGAATTTCAGAAAGAGCAGGATCGCGAAGGCCGCCGGCAGGCCGAAGACGAGCGAGAAGAACGGCATCTCCTGCAGGAGTGTATAACCGGCGCGGTTGACGCCGAGCCAGAGATTGACCAGCGATGCCACCAGCCAGATCGGCAGGAAGAGCTTCACGGCCAATCCGGTCGGATCGCCGCCGCCGAGCTTGAGCCGGCGCGCCAGGAAATGCAGCGCCCCGAGCAAGGCGAAACCAGCGGCGATGAGCTTCAGCGTGTGCATGCCGGTCTCGTTGTCAGTGCCTCAATGCCGGAAATGGCGATGCCCGGTGAAGACCATGGCGAGGCCGGCCTCGTCGGCAGCCTGGATGACAAGATCGTCGCGCATCGAGCCGCCGGGCTGGATCACCGCCGTGGCGCCCGCTTCGGCGGCGGCCAGCAGGCCGTCGGCGAAGGGGAAGAAGGCGTCGGATGCGACGACCGAGCCCTTCGCCAGCGTTTCGGGCAGGCCGGCCGCCTTGGCGGCTTCGCTCGCCTTCCAGGCGGCGATGCGCGAGGAATCGACACGGCTCATCTGGCCGGCGCCGATGCCGACGGTGGCGCCGCCCTTCACATAGACGATGGCGTTCGACTTGACGTGCTTGGCGACGCGGAAGGCGAAGCGCAGATCGGCGAGTTCGGCCTCGCTCGGCTGGCGCTTGGTCACGACCTTCAATTCCATGTCGTCGACGACGGCGTTGTCGCGCGCCTGTGCCAGGAAGCCGCCCGAGACGGTGCGCAGCGAGAGGCCGGCCGCGCGGACATCGGGCAGGCCGCCGGTGAGGAGCAGGCGCAGGTTCTTCTTGGCGGCGATCAGCGCGATCGCCTCCTCGTCGGCGTCGGGCGCGATGATCACCTCGGTGAAGATCTCGACGATCTTCCTGGCGGCGGCCGCATCGAGCTTGCGATTGACGGCGACGATGCCGCCGAAGGCCGAGGTCGGGTCGCAGGCGAGCGCCTTCTCATAGGCTTCTGCCAGCGATGCGCCGGTCGCGACGCCGCAAGGGTTGGCGTGCTTGACGATGACGCAGGCGGCCGACGCCGCAGGATCGAACTCGGCGACGCATTCGAAGGCCGCGTCGGTGTCGTTGATGTTGTTGTAGGAGAGCTGCTTGCCCTGGACCTGGCGCGCGGTCGAGACGCCCGGGCGTTCGCCCGGCGTGCGATAGAAGGCCGCCCATTGATGCGGGTTCTCGCCGTAGCGCATCGCCTCGGCCAGGCTGCCGCCGAGCGCGCGATAGGCCGGCGCGGTGTCGCCGAGCTCGCCCGCAAACCAGTTCGAGATCGCCGCGTCATAGGCTGCGGTGCGGGCATAGGCCTTCTGGGCGAGCTTGCGGCGCAAGGTCAGCGTGGTCGCGCCCTTGTGAGACTGGAGATCGCTCAGGACGGCGCTGTAATCGGCGGCATCGACCACCACGGCGACATCGTTGTGGTTCTTGGCGGCGGCGCGGATCATCGCGGGACCGCCGATGTCGATGTTCTCGATGCAGTCGTCATAGGGCTTGCCGGCCGCGACCGTCGCCTCGAAGGGGTAGAGATTGACGACGAGCAGGTCGATCGGCGCGATTCCGTGGCCGATCATCGAGGCCTGATGCTCGGGGTGGGAGCGGATCGCCAGCAGACCGCCATGGACCTTGGGATGCAGCGTCTTGACGCGGCCATCCATCATTTCCGGGAAGCCGGTGAGATCGGAGATGTCGGTGACGGGCAGCCCGGCCTCGGCGATCGCCTTGGCGGTGCCGCCGGTCGAGACCAGCGCGATGCCGAGCCGGTTCAGCGCGCGCGCGAAATCGATCAGCCCGGTCTTGTCGGAAACGGAAAGGAGGGCGCGTTCGACGCGGCGAAGCTCTGTCGGCATCGGGGCATGTCCGGGGCTGGTCTATGGGGGAACTGCAAGGCAGGTGTTGGGCGCGAGCTATCATGCTGCGCCGCGCAAAGCAAAGTTGCGCGAGGAAGATTGATTATGCGTCCTGTGCCGGTTCGGGTGGCGTTCCGGTCTCCGGAGGCGGCGGCCTGAACCGCCCGGTCGTGGGCGCGGCCGCGCCGACGCGGCTGAAGCGCCACACGATCCGCGGGGTCGCGACCGCGTCGAAACTCAGGCTGAGCTGTTCGGTGCGGCGCCGTCCATCCGTCGCGGCGAGGAAGATGCTCTCCTCGATCGACACCGTCAGCCCCGAGGCTTCGAAGGCCCAGACCTCGCCATTGGGCAGTGCGAGCATGGCGCCCTCGCCTTCGCGGATCAGGCTCGGCCTGACGGAGGGGTGCAGATGGAAGCGGGCCACGGCGGGCAGGCTGGCCGGTTTGCCGGTCAGCGTGATCTCGTCCTCGCCCGACAGCGAGGCGCCGTCGCGGGAGAGCAGCAGCCGGCGCGTGTGGACGGCACTGAGCCCGCGGCGATAGCCGTCATGGCTGCCGACCCATTCCTGGCCGTCTTCCGCATCCTGCCGGGCGACGCGCACATCGGACGGTCCGGAGACGATCCGCATCTCGCCCAGGACGAGGCCGAAAGCCGCGCTGGAGCGATCATTCAGCGTCACCGTGGAATGCGCCGCCGTGCTCCGCGCCGCGAGGCGGAGCTCGTCGGAGCCGTAGCGACTGGTGCCGCAATTGACCACGAGCCGCTGGCTGCCGCTGGAGAATTCGAACGCGAGGCAGCCGGCATGCGCCTCGATCGAATGGGCGCCGCGCGGTGGCGCGCCCGCATCGACCACGACGATGCTGCGCTCGCCCGAGAGCCTGCTGTAGCCGGAATAGGCAGCCTGCTCGTTGGGCCGGGCGCGGGCGTCGTCATAGGCGGCGAGCGTCGCCATCAGATCGGGCGGCGTCGTGCCCATGCCGTTGAACAGGGCGAGCGCGCCGTCACCATGCCGGAACAGCCGCAGATGCGGCATCATCCGCTCGATCGCCATGAGCACGCCGCGCGGCGGCTCGATGCCGCGAGCCATGAAGGTCTCGCGCAGCGGCAGGAGGTCGAGCAGCAATTCGATCAGCAAGCGGGGGTTGCGGCTGAGATGGCCGCCATCGGGCAGGATCTGGTGGTCGAGCTCGTCCGAGAGCAGGAACTCGATGCGCCGCCGCCGCGCGTCCTGGCCGTCGAGGCACACTGCGGCGAAGGCGACCGCGATCAGGCAATTCAGGCGCGCGGCCCCCTCGACCGCGCCGGCGAGTGCAAGGTTCAGCCGGTCGGCCAACCGCGAGACGTGACGCACGAAGCGCTCATAGAAGACGTGGTCGGCGCCCTCCAGCAGCAGCGGGGAATGCGACAGGAAGGAGATCAGCCTTCGGGCCGCCACCGCCGGCCGGCGCGCGATCTCGCTGCGATCGCGCTTCTTGCCGATGAAATCATCGACCAGCGCGCGGGCATTGGCGCGGGCGATGGCCGTGTCGGCGGCATGCATGTGGCGCAGCCAGCCGAAACCATACAGCGCCTCGGCCCAGGCCTCGCTGGCCGGTTCGCTGTCGAAGGGCGACTCGCCATGGGTCCGCAGCGTGCGGCCGGCAAAGGCATAGTAGCCGGCATAGATGTCGCTGGCCGTTGTCGGGTCAGAGGTGCGAAGGTCGTGCGGCGCGAAGAGCAGGCGGGTCGCCCTGGAACGGCCGAAGGGCCAGAGCCTGCGCGCGAGGCCGACGAACTGGCCACGGGTGCGCCGCGCCGCCCGGCCGATGGCAGCCCGGGCCAGCCCCCTGCGCTCAGACCAGCCGTTCAATGCCCCAATACGCCCCGTACCCATTACGCCTGGTGCTGTCCGCCGACACGAATCCCCACATCGTCATAGCCTGATCAGGCGGCTTGCGTAAAATCCGCTCCATCCCGACAGGCGCGGCGTCTCGTTGCGGAGCTGGTGGGGCAGGGTGCGCAGGTCGCCATTGCGGTCGATCGCCTCACCGATGCCGCCGATTTCGCCGGGTTCGATCGGCTTGCGGGCGAAGTCGGGATGAGCTGCCAGAAAGGTCTCGATCTGCTCCTCGCCCTCCTGCGGCTCCAGCGAACAGGTGCAGTAGACCAGCCGCCCGCCCGGCCGCGTCAGACGCGCCGCGGCCTCGAGCAGCCGCGCCTGCAGGGCGACGAGCTTGTCACGATCGTCAGGCGATTTGGTCCAGGCGACGTCGGGATGGCGGCGGATCGTGCCGGTGGCGCTGCAGGGCGCATCGAGCAGCACGGCGTCGAAGGGCTCGACCTCCCAGAGGGTGGCGTCCTTGGTGACGATCTCGGCGGTCAGGCCGAGCCGCTCCAGATTGGCCCTGAGACGGCGCAGGCGCGGACCCGAGCGGTCGACCGCCGTGACCTGCGCGCCGAGCGCGGCCAGTTGTGCGGTCTTTCCGCCGGGGGCGGCGCAGAGATCGGCGATGCGCTCGCCGGGCTGGACTGCGAGCAGGCGCACCGGCAGCGCGGCGGCTGCGTCCTGCACCCACCAGGCGCCATCATCGAAGCCGGGAAGGCTGGCAATGCTCTGCCGTTCGCGCAGCCTGATCGACCCCGTCGGCAGGAGCAGACCGTTGAGCTTCTCCGCCCAGCCTTCGGCATCGTCCTTCACAGAGATGTCGAGCGGCGGCTCGTCGCGATGGCTTTGCGCAATGGCGGCTGCGGTCTCCTCGCCATAGCTCTCCATCCAGCTCTCGGCGAGCCATTCGGGCGTGTCGAGGAAGGGGTCGACGGCTTCCGCCAGGATGGCCTCGCGCTCGCGGGCGAGGCGCCGCAGCAGCGCGTTGCCCAGCGAGACATAGCGCGAGGAGCGGGCGTCCTCGTGGAGATGGCGGATGGCGAGGTCGACGGCGGCGTGGTCGGGCACGTCAAGGAAGAGGATCTGGGCGGCGGCGGCGACCATGATCGGCTCGAAGGGGCCGGAATTGCGCGGGCTGCCGCGCTCGAGCCTGGCGTTGATCGCCTCCTGGATTGTGCCGAGATGCCGGAAGGCCGTGATCGCAATGGCGCGCGCCAGTGCGGCGTCGGCGGCGTCGAGCCCGTAGGAGGGCGCCAGCTTCTCATGCGTGTCGTCGAGCGCGAGCTTGGCGCGCAGCACCTCGTCGATGACGGCGGCGGCGAGCTTGCGGGCCGGCAGGCCCGGCGCGGTCGCGCCGCCGATGTCGCCGTCGGCATCCTGCTGCGGATGGTCGCGTTGGTCGTCCGTAATTTCCTTGGCCACCGGATCAGCCCCAGGGGCCGGGCTGATGGCCCGGGCCGCTCCAGGGGCTCTGCGATGCCTGGCTTGTGAAGCCGCCCCTGGGCGCATTGCGGCCGATGCCCATGGCGCGGGCCTGCTCCATCAGCGCAGCGATGCGGTTTCCGGTGTCGGGATGTGTCGAAAACAGGGAATCCATGCCGCCGCCAGTCAGGGGATTGATGATGAACATGTGCGCCGTAGCAGGCTTCGCCTCCGCCGTCTCGTTTGGAATATGCGCGACGCCACCGGCGATCTTGGCCAGCGCATCGGCCAGCCAGACCGGATTGCCGGTGATTTCGCCGCCGAGCTTGTCGGCCTCGTATTCGCGCGAGCGCGAAATCGCCATCTGGATCACCATGGCGGCAAGCGGCGCCAGGATCGAGAGCAGGATCTGGACGATCATGTTCGGCCGGTTCTCGCGCGAGCCGAACATCATGCCGAAGGTGACGAGCGAGGAGATCGCGCCGGCCATGGTGGCGGTAATCGTCATCGTCAGCGTGTCGTGGTTCTTGATGTGGGCGAGCTCGTGCGCCATCACGCCGGCCAGTTCCTCATAGCTCAGCGTGCGCAGGATGCCGGTCGTCGCCGCGACGGCCGCGTTCTGCGGATTGCGGCCGGTGGCGAAGGCGTTGGGCTGGCCCTCGTCGATCAGATAGACGCGCGGCATCGGCATGTTCGCCCGCGCCGCGAGATCGCGCACCATGCCATAGAGCTCGGGCGCGGTCTGCGCATCGACCTCGTGGGCGTTGTGGGCGGCCAGCGCCAGCCGGTCGGAATTCCAGTAGCTGAACAGGTTGGTGACGGCGGCGAAGCCCAGCGCCATCAGCATGCCGGTGCCGCCGCCGAGCAGGTAGCCCACCGCGCCGAACAGCGCGGTCAGGCCGGCCATCAGCATGCCGGTGCGGATATAGTTCATCGTCTTCCCCAATGGTCCCCATTCACGAGTCGCGGCGACATGCCTCTCCCCGGATGCGGATTTGCGCCTTATGTGGTGAAGGCGGTGCCGATCCTGCAAGAGAGAGCCAAGCGATGAGCCAGAGGCCCGAGGACATGGATGTGCCGGCGGCCGCCCCCCCGGAGGCGCCTGCCCGGACGCTGTCGCCCGCTGCCCAGCGCGCGCTGGCGGAAGCCGAGGCAAGGCGCGCGGCGATCGACGCGAAGGCCGCCGAGCTGACCGGCGCGCGCGAGATCAACGGTCGCGGCGGACTGGAGCCGGTCCGCTACGACGACTGGGAGGTCAAGGGGATCGCCAGCGACTTCTGAGCACGCAGGAGCCGGCATTCCCGGGCGGCGCGACGTGCCGACCCGAGAATCTCATGCAGGAGATGCTCGGGTCGAGCCCGAGCATGACGCGCCTTTTGGGGCGTTGGCTACTTCGCCCGCTTCGCGCCGACCAGCTCGTCCCATTTGCGGAAGGCGACGACCATCTTCTCGGGCTTCAGCGGCAGCTCGATCGGGTTGTTGGCGATCATGTCGGCATATTCCGGCCGGCCGAACTCGGCGATGACCTTCTGGCTCGCTTCCGGCGCGAGCGAGAGCGGCACGTTCTTCACCGCCGGGCCGGGATAGAGATAGCCCTCGTCATAGGCATAGGCCTGCGCCTTGGGGGTGAGCACATAGGCCATCATGTCGAGCACGACCGCGAGCCGGTCGTTGGGGATGCCCTTGGGCACGCACATGAAGAAGGCGTCCGAGACCCAGTGGAAGCCCTTCAGCGTCTGGATTTTCGCCTCCTTCGGCACGATGCCGAGCGCGCGCGGATTGATGTCCCAGCCGGTGGTCGAGATGATGATGTCGCGCGAGCCGTCGCCGAACTCCTTCATCGTCGCGCCGGTGCCTGCGGGATAGTATTCGATGTATTGGCCGAGTTCTTGGAGATAGGCCCAGGTCTTGTCCCAGCCACTGAGCGGGTCCTGCGGGTCCTTGTCGCCGAGGATATAGGGCAGGCCCATCATGAAGGTGCGGCCCGGGCCTGAATTGGTCGGGCGGGCGTACATGAACCTGTTGGGATTGGCCTTGGCCCAGGCGAGCAGCTCCTCGGCCGTGGTCGGCACCTGCTTGACGCGGGCGGGCATGTATTCGAGCAGCGGGCCGGATGGATAGTAGTTCACCACGACGCCGAAGCCGTCGCCCTGGACCTTGTGCAGGTTGAGCGCCGCCGGCTCGTAATTCGCCTCGATATTCGGGAACTTGTCGTTGAAATCGGGCAGGATTTTGAGCCAGAGCTTCTGGTCGAGCCCTGCCGCGAGCCCGTCGCTGCCGGTCAGGACGAGGTCGAGATCGGCGCGGCCGGCCTCCTGCTGCGCCTTGATCTTGCTGGCGAGTTCGGGCGCCGGTGCCTTCACGAAGGCGATGCGCGAGACCAGCTTGGGATTGGCGGCGCGATAGTCCTCGAAGGCCTTCTGCATCAAAGCGAGCGCACCGCCGACATCGATGACGCTGATGACGACGGGAGCGGAGGGCAGGGGCGGCGAGGCGGCGAGCGCGCCGCCGGCCCCTGTCGCCATGGCAGTCAGGCCGCCCAGGACGGTGCGGCGATCGAGGCCCTTGGACTCATGGCTCATCTGGTGATCTCCCCTTTTATGATTCAGGCGTTGGTCGTCATCAGGTCGTCGAGTCGGGCGGAGGCTCCGAAGCGGCGCGCGATGGTGTCGAGGCGCACATCGGTGACGACCAGCTCGTGCGACCAGTCGATTTCGCCGCGATCGACGGTGATGCCGCGCGCGCTCAGTGCCGGCAGCAGGGCGGCCAGCGGGTTGTCGCAGGCCATGGCGACCGCGTCGCGTGGCGAGGCCAGCCCCCAGGCGACGAGATTGCGCACCGCCTGGTCGAGGCACAGCGCCGAGCCTGCGAGATTGGACGCACCCGGCTGGCGCACGGAGCCGTCGGCGCGAAGCTCGACCTCCATGCCGGCGAATGGGTAGCCGCCCGGCTTCGAGGCCGCCGCGGAGACCGCATCGGTCACCAGAATGGAGCGGTCGAAGCCCTTGACCCGCAGCAGAGAACGCAGCGCCCTGGGGTGAAGATGAATGCCGTCGGCGATGAAGCTCGCCCAGAGCCGGTCCTCGGCGAGCTGGGCGAAGATCGGGTTCACCAGCTTGTGGAGCTGCTGCGGCATGCCGTTGCCGAGATGGGTCGAGAGCGTCGCGCCGGCGTCGGCGGCCATGGAGACCTGGTCGAAATCGGCGGCGCTGTGGCCGATCGCCACGATGCGGCCGGCCGCCGTCAGCGCGGCGACCAGCGCCTGCGCGCCCGCGATCTCCGGCGCCAGCGTCACCATCAGGATCGGCCGGGCCAGCCGGCTTTCGAGCCGGTCGACGAGGGTGGGATCGGCCTTCGTCATGGCTTGGGGCGGATGGCAGCCGGCATAGCCGGGGCTCGGGTTCAGGAACGGGCCTTCGAGATGGTAGCCCGGGCACATCAGCGGGCCGAGCCGGCTTGTGGAAATCGCCGCGTCGAGCGCCCGGAAGCGCTGGTCGAGTTCATCGGGGTGGGCCGTGATGATCGTCGGCAGGCACAGCGTCACGCCGGTCGCCAACATGGCCTCCAGCGCGTGATCGATCTCGGCCGGCGTCACCGCGCCGGAATTGAAATCGATGCCGGCAAAACCGTTGACCTGGAGATCGACGAGGCCTGCCGTGTGCATCATCGCCGCCCCTCCTTCTGCGCTCAGGCGCTTGTCAGCAGCGAGGCGGCCGGCGGATCGATGAACATCACCGTGTTGCCGTGCGTCTGCAGGATCGAGGCTGGATAAAGGTTGCTGACCGGGCCTTCCAGCGCATCGCGGGTGGCTTTCGCCTTGCGCTCGTCGGAGACGGAGAGGACGATCAATGCGCTCTTCAGGATCTGCCGGACGCTCATCGAGATGGCGCGCTGCGGGACGGACTCGAATGTCGGGAACCAGCCCTCGCCGAATTGCTGCTGGCGGCAGCCTTCGTCGAGCGTCACGACGATATAGGGCTGCTCGGTATCGAAATCGGCCGGCGGGTCGTTGAAGGCGACATGGCAGTTCTCGCCGATGCCGGCGAAGCAGACATCGATGCGCTTGCCGGCGATGAGGGCATTGAGGCGCGCGGTTTCGGCTTGCGGATCGCCCTCTCCATCGACGGGGATGAACTCCGGGGCGTTGGCGAGCGGAGCCAGGAAGCGCAGGCGCAGATAGCGCCGGAAGCTGGCCGGGTGCTCCTCGGTCAGCCCGACATATTCGTCGAGGTGGAAGGCCGTGACCTTCGCCCAGTCGATGCCCTCGGCGACGACGAGATTCTGCAGCAGCTCGAACTGGCTCGCGCCCGTGGCGACGATGATGTTGGCATGGCCGAAGCGAGCTTGCGCGTCGCGGATTGCCTGGGCACCCAAAGCGGCGGCCTTGGCGCCGAGCGTCGCCTTGTCAGGGACGATGCGGATATCGACCATGCGATTTTTGAACCTTTGCCTATGTGATTGTTTTTTATATCGTCTTGGGAGCTTATGGGGCTTGCCCGGAAAGGCAACAGCTATTTTTGAACCTGCATGTTCTGAATAAGGGCATGGTCTGAAAAAGGAATCTGGACGGCCGTGATTCTGGCGATGCTCGACGACAGCCGCTTTTCCGCGGCCCATGACCGCGACTGCGCCCGGGTCTACCGGGTCGTGCTGGCACGTCTCGCGCATTCGCGCTCGGATATCGGCAGGCGGCTCGGCCTGCGCTCAACCACGACGTCGCGAGTGGTCGCCGACCTCGTTTCGCGCCGGCTGCTGCTGGAGACGATGGGCGAGACGGCAGGGCGTGGCCGCCCTGCGGCGACGCTGATCGCCAATACCAGGCGCATCGGCGCATCGGTGATCCATGTCTCGAGCCAGTCGCTATCGGGCGCGCTGGTGGACCTTTCGGGCCATATCGTCACGCAGCGCAGCATCACGATAGCCGGCGATGCCGATAACGGCGCGATCGCCACCGTGATGGCGCAACTCGGCGGCCAATTGCTCGCCGCGATGCCCGATGGCATGAGCCATGCCGGCACGGCGGTCTCGCTGTCGGGCCTGCTCGACCTGTCTCGGGGGCAGTGGCTGATGGCTTCGCGCTGGCCGCGGATGCGCGGGCTCGACATCGCCGCCGTCCTGGCGCCGGTCGCCGGGCCGGTCGAGATCTGCCGCAATCTCGATGCCGAGATGCGGGCGCGGGCGGTGCGCGAGCCCGAGCAGTTCGCGGGCAGCACGCTGCTGCTGCATTGGGGCTGGGGCATCGGCCTGTGCTTCGCCGTCGATGGGCGCCCCTTCGCGCCGGCCGGTTCGTTCGGCGAGATCGGACATTGGCGGCTGAGCGCCCTGGGCGAGCGTCGCTGCGGCTGCGGCAACACCGGCTGCCTCGAAACCGGGGCGGCGCTGTGGTCGCTGCTGCCGGCGCTGCGCCGGCACTGGCCCGATCTCGACGAGGACGAGGTGCGCCTCGCTCTGCAGCTCGCCGGGCGCGACCTCGTCGCCCTGCCGGAAATCGACGCCGCGACCCGGCTTGTGGTGCGGGCGCTGGCCAATGCCTGCCGCATCTTTTTCCCGACCCGCATCGCCGTCAGCGGACCTTTCGTGGCCAATCCCGGTCTTTGGGCGCATTTCGAGGCGTTGCTGCGGGCGGAGGGCACGATGGACGGCCTCGCCGTGCCGCAGCTCGGCAGCGTGCGCGCCAGCCAGCTTCACGAGATCCATGGCGCGGCGGCGCCGTTGCTGGGCCGCGCCACCGAGGCGCTGCTGATGCAGCAGGTCTGAGCGATCGCGGAGCGGTCGCAACGGCGGTCCGACATGCTTTGGGAGAGCCGCCAGACCCGGTTCCACGCACTGGCGCGTGATTTCTTGGTGTACTAGTATGCCAGTCAAGGGTCCGCCGCCTGCGCTTTGCAGGCGTGAAGAGACCTCAACCCAGGGAGATGACATGACCCATCTGACACGCCGCAGCGTGGTGGCCGGCGCGGCCGGCCTTGCTGCTCTCGGTGCGAGCCGGGTCCAGGCCCAGAGCGCACCCGTCGCGCTCAACATCATCGACGTCGCGGGCAACCTGCAATTGACCCAGGTCGCGATCGAGCGCTTCGCAAAGGACAATCCGAAGATCATTTCGCGGCTGAATTTCTCGCGCGCGCCCTCGCCCGAGCTGCCGGCCAAGCTCAAGGCGCAGCAGGCGGCCAACCGCGTCGATATCGACCTCGTCCTGACCGGGCCGGGCGCGATGTCGGACGGCATCCAGCAGGGCCTCTGGGTCGACGTCTGGAAGTCGCATGCCGCCAGCCTGCCGAAGGCCGAGGAGGTCTATCACGAGCAGGCGCTGATGATGCAGCGCAATTTCGGCCAGAACGAAGGCGTTGCCGTGGCCTATTCCCCGTCTGGCCCGCTGTTCGAATACATGCCCGATCGGCTCAAGGTGGTGCCCAAGACCGCCGAGGAGTTCCTTGCCTATGTGAAGCAGAACAAGAACCGCTTCACCTATGCGCGGCCGGTCAATTCCGGCCCTGGCTGGACCTGGCTTCAGGGCCTGCCCTACATCCTCGGCGATTCCGACCCCAGCGACCCGATGAAGGGCTGGGACAAGACATGGGCCTATCTCAAAGAGCTCGGCAGCGGCATCGACTACTATCCCGGCGGCACCACGCCGACGATGAAGGAGCTCGGTGAGGGCACCCGCGACGTCATCGTCTCCACCTGCGGCTGGGACATCAACCCGCGCGCGCTCGGCATCGTGCCGAAGGAAGCCGAGGTCTTCGTGCTGGCCAACACGCACTGGATTCCCGACACGCAGTTCATGTGCATCCCCAAGGGCGTGCCGGCCGACAAGATCAAGGCGCTGCTGGCGCTCATGTCCTACATGCTCAAGCCCGAGGCGCAGGCCGGGACCTATGACAAGGGCTATTTCTATCCCGGCCCGGCGGTGAAGGGCGTGACGCTCGCCATGGCGCCGCAGGAAAGCCGCGACGTGCTCAAGGAATATGGCCGGCCGAAATATGACGAGCTGATCGCCACCCTGCCGACACGGCCGCCGCTGACGCCCGAGCGCCTCGTCGCCGCCTTCCGGCGCTGGGACCAGGAGATCGGCGTCGGTCACGCGCCGAAGTAAGGCGCGCCCCGATGCGATTTGCTGCCATCGGCCTCGACCACCGCCATATCTACCACATGGTCGGCGGCCTGCTGGAGGCCGGCGCGGACTGCGCCGGCTTCGACCCCGCGACGAGCGATCCCCGCGTGCTCGAAGGCTTTCGCGAGCGCTTTCCCGATCTGCCGACGGTGGAGGCGCAGCGGCTGCTCGACGATCCGTCTGTTGATCTGATCGTCTGTGCCGGCATCCCGAGCGAGCGCGCCGCGGTCGCGGTCGCGGCGATGCGGGCCGGCAAGGACGTGATGGTCGACAAGCCCGGCGTCACCAGTATCGCGCAGCTTGCCGCAGTCGAGGCGGCGGTGGCGGAAACCGGCCGCATCTTCTCGGTCTGCTTTTCCGAGCGCTTCGTCGTGCCCGCGACGATCGTCGCGGGGAAGCTGATCGCCGATGGGGCGATCGGCCGCGTCGTGCAGACAATGGGCCTAGGTCCCCACCGCCTCAACCGCGCAATCCGGCCAAGCTGGTTTTTTGAGGCGGCGGCCTATGGCGGCATCCTGACCGACATCGCCTCGCACCAGATCGACCAGTTCCTGCATTTCACCGGCTCCGACGACGCCGAGATCGTGACATCAGGCATCGGCCATTTCGGCGCGGCCGATCTGCCGGACTTCCAGGATTTCGGCGAAGTCCTGCTGCGCAGCGACAAAGCCGGCGGCTTTATCCGCGTCGACTGGTTCACCGCCGATGGGCTCTCGACCTGGGGTGATGGGCGCCTGACGATCCTGGGGACAGAGGGCACGATCGAGCTGCGCAAATATGTCGACATCGCCGGACGGCCGGGCACGGATCACGTCTTCCTCGTCGACAAGGCGGGCACCCGCCATATCGACGCCTCGCGGGAGCCGCTGACCTATTTCCGCAACCTGATCGCCGATATCGACGCGCGCGGCGAGACCGCGGCGCCGCAGCGACACACCTTCACGGTCTGCCGGCTGGCGCTGGAGGCGCAGGCGAAGGCCGCCTGGCTGCCGGCCGGGCCGCGCAGCGCCCATTCCTGAGGATCTTCCGCCATGACACGCAAGCTCGGCATCGCCGTGATCGGGCTCGGCCCGGCCTCCCTGCCGCATTCCAAGAGCCTGCTCGATCTGGCCGACCGGGCGCAGGTGCGCTTCGCGGTCAGCCGTTCGGCAGAACGGGCGCAGGCCTTCGCCGGGCAGTTTCCGTTCCCGACGACGACCGATCTCGACGCGGTGCTGGCCGATCCTTCCGTCGAGGCGGTCATCGTGCTGACGCCGCCGAGCTCCCATCTCGACGTCTCCGCCCGCTGCCTCGAAGCCGGCAAGCATGTGCTGGTCGAAAAGCCGCTGGAGCTGACCAGCGAGCGCGGTCAGTGCCTCGTCGACACCGCCCGGCGCACCGGCAAGGTCT
Organism: Allobosea vaviloviae; assembly: GCF_001298265.1. Taxonomy (GTDB): domain Bacteria; phylum Pseudomonadota; class Alphaproteobacteria; order Rhizobiales; family Beijerinckiaceae; genus Allobosea; species Allobosea vaviloviae_B. The sequence goes on from NZ_LGSZ01000017.1 coordinate 34,883, forward strand.
TCGGCGTCGTGCTCCAGCACCGCTTCCGCCCCGCCAGTCTGCGCTTGAAGGCGGCGCTCGATTCAGGCGAACTCGGCAGTGTCGAGGCGGCGTTCCTGCAAGTGCCCTGGTGGCGGCCGCAGGCCTATTACGATGAGCCCGGACGCGGCACGTTGGCGCGGGACGGCGGCGGTGTCCTGCTGACCCAGGCGATCCACTCGCTCGACCTGTTCCGCTCGCTGGTCGGCGTGTCGAGGGTGGTCGCGGCGCAGGCGCTGACGACCGGGCTGCACCGCATGGAAACCGAGGATTACGTCTCCGCCCTGCTCGAAACCGCCAATGGCGCGCCGGCGACTCTGGTGACGACGACGGCGGCCTATCCCGGCTATCCCGAGCGCATCGAGATCACCGGGACGAAGGGCTTCGCCGCGCTGATCGGCGGGCGCCTGCGCCTGGCCTTCCTCGACGGACGCGAGGAGATCGTCGAGGCGGAAGGCTCGACGGGGAGCGGCGCCAACATCATGGATTTTCCCCATGACGCGCACCGCGCCGTGATCGCCGATTTCCTCGACGCCATCGAGCAGCAGCGCGACCCGGTCGTGACCGGCGAGGAGGCGCTTGCCTCGCAGCGTCTCGTGGACGATATCCTCGCATGCGCCCGCCTGGGGCGCTGATCGCAGGGCGTACGGACATCGGATGATGAGCTATGCCGGCGTCATGAGGCTCGTCTGCGCAGCCATCGCCTTGCGTGTGGACCTGTGAGCGTCGTCCTCGCCTGTGATCTCGGCGGCACCAGCTTTCGCGCCGCGCTGATCGATGCGGATGGCGTCACGCGGGCGCAGGCCGTGATCCTCGGGCCGAGCGCGATCGACCGCATGGGCTGGTCGGAAATCGACGCGACGGAATGGTGGCGCATCCTGGTCGAGGCTGCGGGCCAGCTGGACGAGGCCGAGCCCGATCTCTTCAGCGCGATCGAGGCCGTCGCGATTTGCGGCGTCACGCGCACGCAGGTCTTCCTCGGCCGCGACGGGCGCCAATCGCGGCCGGCGATGACCTGGAAGGACACGCGCTCCGAAGCCGCTGCCGCGCGGCTGCGCGAAAAGCTCGGCGAGGGGCATCCCGAAAGCGCCCGGATCAACGCCTTCCACCCGCTGGCGCGGCTCGCCTGGCTGCGCGAGGAAGAGGAAGCCTGCTTCCGCGCGCTCGGCTGCGTGTTGGAGCCTAAGGATTACCTGAATTTTTGCCTGACCGGCCGGCAGGCGGGCGACCCGGTTTCGACGGCGCGGCTGCTGGCCGCGAAGGAGGTCGTCGGCGGCATCGACCCCTTCGCCGCGATCGACCTCCCCACCTCCATCCTGCCGCCGACGCTCGAGCCCTGCGATCGCGTGGGGCCGGTCATGCCCGGCCTGCCGGCCCCTTTCGACAGGATTGTCGGCGTGCCGGTGTTCTGTTCGTCGAACGACACCTGGGGCGCCGTCACGGGGCTCGGGGCGCTGCGGGCGGGCTATGCCTACAACATCTCCGGCACGACCGAGGTGCTCGGCGCGGTCGGCCTGGAACCGGTCGAGGCCGAGGGCCTGTTGAGCGTCGACTGGCGCGGTCTCTGGCAGATCGGCGGGCCGAGCCAGAATGGGGCCGACACCGTGTCGTGGCTGCTCGCGCTGCTCGGCCGCCAGAGCGGCGATGTCGGCCGCGAGATCGATGCGCTGCTGGCGGGTTCGCGTCATCCGCAGCCGCTACTGTTCCTGCCCTATCTCCAGGGCGAGCGCGTGCCTTACTGGAGCCCGTCTCTGCGCGGCGCCTTCATCGGCCTCAACCGCCAGCATGGCGCGACTGATCTGGCTTATGCCGTGCTGGAGGGCGTCGCCTTCCTGAACCGGATCGTGCTGGAGCGGGCGGAAGCCGCGCTCGGCCAGCCTGTGGCCGAAATCCGCTTCGGCGGCGGTGCTGCCGCGAACCCGGTCTGGAGCCAGATCAAGGCCGACATCTGCGGTCGCCCGGTCGTGGTGGGAGCCTCGAAGGAACCCGGCCTGCTTGGCGCCGCCATCGTCGCCTGGACCGGGCTCGGGCGGTTCGGCTCGCTCGCCGAGGCGCAGGAAAAACTCGTCGCCGTCGCCACCCGCTTCGAACCCGACGCGGCCCGGCATGCCGGTTATGACGCGCTCTTTGCGCTCTACCGGCGCGGCGAGACGGCGCTGGCGCCGATCTCGGCCGAACTCGTGGCGCTCGGCCACGCCGCCAGCGATCGAAAGGCCTTCTGACCCATGGCAGCCCCTCAGCCGCTTTCGCCCGTCACTCTCGTCACAGGCGCCTCGGGCGGCATATGCGGCGCACTCGCCGTGATGCTGGCGGGGCAGGGGCATCGGCTCGTGCTGTCGGGGCTCGACCAGGCCGGGCTCGACGTCGTCGCGGAGGAGGTGAGCGCGTCCGGCGCCGAGGTCGCGACCATCGCCGGCGACATGCGCGACCGCGACCTGCCCAAGGCCTGTGTCGATCTCGCGGTCCAGCGCTTCGGCCGGCTCGATCATCTCGTCACCGGCGCCGGGGCCTCGCGCCCCGTGCCGATGGTGGAGATGGAGGACGACGAGTGGGACAAGCTCGTCGACATCAATCTTTCCGCGGTGTTCCGCATTTCCAAGGTCGTCTCTCGTCAGATGATCGCGCAAGGCGAGGGCGGTGCCATCGTCCACATCTCCTCGATCGCCCATGCCAATGGCGGCGCCAACCTCGCCTATGGCTCGGCCAAGGGCGGCGTCGCGACCCTCACCTACGGCATGGCCCAGCAGCTTGGCCGGCATGGCATTCGCGTGAATGCGGTTGCGCCTGGTATCATCGATACGCCAATGGTGAGGAACGGCTTCGCGCAGCAATTCAATGCGCTGGTCGAGGGCGCGGCGGTCCGCACGCCGCTTGGACGTTTGGGCAAGCCTGAGGATGTCGCTGCCGTGATCGCCTTCCTGCTTTCGCCCGGCGCGGCCTTCGTCACCGGCGCGCTGATCCCGATCACCGGCGGCATCGAGATCCTGTCCCCGATCTCGACCATCGCCAGGGGAGTCTGACGCGGATGGGCCGGATCACTGCGCGCGAGGTGATCGGACGCTACGGCACGGCCATCGCCGGGCTGGCGCTGATCCTGTTCTTCCTGCTCTTCGCGCCGAATTTCGCCAGCACGACCAACATCATCAATGTGCTGAAGGATACGAGCTTCCTCGCCATCCTGGCGCTCGGCTTCGCGCTCGCCTTCACCGTCGCCGAACTCGATCTCTCGGTCGCCGAGATCGCCAGCCTGGCGGCCGTCGTCTGCGGCTGGCTGGTGCACTCGCAATATCCGCCAGCGCTGGCGGTGGCTGGCGCCCTGGTGGTGGGCGTCGTGTTCGGCTCGCTGAACGGCTTCGGCGTCACGGTGCTGCGCATTCCCTCGCTGATCATGACGCTGGGCACGGCGGCCATCGCCAAGGGCTGCGCCTTCATGATCACGCAAGGCGTCGCCTTCGTCGGGCGCTGGCCGGTCGGCTTCACCGGGCTGGCGCGCGGCTACACATTCGGCATTCCAAATCTCGTGCTCTGGATGATTGCTGCGACGCTGTTCGCCTGGGGCCTGATCAAATGGACCCGCACCGGCGCGCATATGGTCGCGACCGGCGAGGCCGACGAGGCGGCGCGGCTCGCCGGGATCGCCACGGCGAGGATGAAGCGCATCGGCCTGCTGCTGGCTGGCGTCTTCGCCGGGCTGATGGCGGCGCTGCTCGCCGCCAACCTGTCCTCGGCCGCGCCCAACATGGCCGGCGACTACCTGCTCTATGCGATTGCCGCCGTGCTGCTGGGCATGACCATGTTCGAGCCCGGCAAGCCCAATGTGCCCGGCACGGTGTTTGCGGCGCTGGTGCTCAAGGTGCTCGGCAACGGCTTGGTGCTGCTGGGCGCGGCCTATTACATCCAGGACATCGTTCTCGGCGTCATCATCATCGGCTCCGTCGCCTTCTCGGCCAGCGCGATGAAGACGGCGGCGTTCAAGGTCTGACGATTCGGCTGGCGATCACAAAAACGGGGAGAGATGATCATGTTCGGTTTCAGGAAAATGCTGGTGGCGGGCGCCGCGCTTCTTGCCCTTGGCCAAGCGGCGCAGGCCTTCGAGGTCGGCATCATCGGCTTCCAGTTCTCGTCGGAGACGCATGCGCGCGTCGCCAATGCGGCCGCGGCCGCCGCCAAGGCCAAGGGCTGGGGCGTGACGCTTCTGAACTCGGAGGGCGCGCTGCCCAAGCATGCCGAGCAGTTCGATGCGCTGATCGCCAAGAAGGTCGACGCCATCATCATCGCCATGGGCAAGCCGGTCGAGGCCGACGCCCAGTTCAAGGCGGCCAAGGACGCCAAGATCCCGGTCGTCACCGTGCAGTCGGGCTCGAGCCCGCATGCGCTGTTCGACATCCAGACCAATGAATACAAGGTCGGGGCGGACGCCGCGCTCTATCTGCTCGGCCAGCTCGGCTATCAGGGCAATATCGTCACCGCCCGCTTCGACCTCAACGTCGCCTCGCGCATCCGTGGCCGCATTCTTGATGCGGTGCTGGCCGAAAACCAGGGCGTGAAGGAGCTCGGCAAGTTCTCGATGGCCCGGACCCAGAGCTGGCGCGACGATGTCCGCGCCGGCATGCAGGCGCTGCTGCTGCAGAACCAGGGCAAGATCAACGGCATCTGGGCTTCCTTCGACGGTCAGGCCTACATCATCGACGATTTGCTGCAGGCGCAGGGGATCAAGAAGGGCCAGATCCCGCTGATCTCGGTCGATGGCGGCAAGGAGACCTATGCCCGCATCGCCGACCCGGCCTCGACCTTCCTCGCCACCGTCGCGATTCCCTTCGAGGAGATGGGCAAGCAGGCGGTCGATGCGATCGCGACCATCGTCGTCGACAAGAAGCCGAAGGAGAGCGTGGCGAGCGGGCCGTATCTGTTCACGGAGGCCGTGCTGGTCGACAAGACGAATGTGCAGCAGTTCCTGAAGTGACGCGGCTTCGCCGTCATGCTCGGGCTTGACCCGAGCATCTCCTGCACGAGATTCTCGGGTCTGAGCTTCGCTTCGCCCGAGAATGACGCAGCCCCGCGGCGCCAATCCTGACGGGCACATCCATGAGCGATCCCACCCCCCTCCTTTCGCTGCGCGGCATCGGCAAGGCTTACGGCCCGGTCGTCGCCGTGCGCGAGGTCGATCTCGACATCTTCGCGGGCGAGGTGGTCGCGATCTGCGGCGACAACGGCGCCGGCAAGTCGAGCCTGATCAAGGTGATCTCGGGCGCCGAGGAGCCGACGTCCGGGGCGATCAGCATGCGCGGCAAGCCGGTCTCCTTCGGATCGCCGCATGATGCGCTGGAACATGGCGTCGCGACGATCTACCAGGATCTCGCGCTCGCGCCGCGTCTGTCGATTGCGCAGAACGTCTTCATGGGCTCGGAACTGACGAAGCCCTTCCTGCTGCCCTTCCTGCGCGTGCTCGACAAGAAGCGGATGATCGCCGAGTCGCAGCGCTATCTCTCGCAGCTTTCGGCGGCGGTGACGGACATGACGCGGCCGGTCGAGCGGCTCTCGGGCGGTCAGCGTCAGGCGGTGGCGATCTCGCGGGCGCTGCGCTGGAATGCCGAGATCATCATCATGGACGAGCCGACGGCGGCGCTCGGCGTCAAGGAGAGCGCGCTCGTGCTCGACCTGATCCGCAAGCTCAAGGCCGATGGCCGCACCGTGATCCTGATCAGCCACAACATGCGCGACGTGGTGGCACTGGCCGACCGCGTGGTGATCATGGGTGCGGGCCACAAATATGTCGACCAGCCGATCGGCGATCTCAAGGCCGACGACATCGCCCACCTGATCATGGCCGGCAACGCCAGGGCGGCGTGAGCCGATGCGCGAAGCGATCATCATCGATACCGATCCCGGCCAGGACGATGCGGTCGCGCTGCTGCTCGCCTTCGCCAGCACAGACCGGCTCGACCTGCGGGCGATCACGACTGTGGCCGGCAATGTCCCGGTCGCGCAGACGACGATCAACGCCCTGCGTATCCGCGATCTCGGCGGGGCGGATGGCGTCCCTGTCCATGCCGGCGCGGCGGGGCCGCTGATCTTTCCGCTGGAGACGGCGGAGTTCGTCTGCGGGCCGGACGGGCTTGCGGGGACAGACCTGCCCGAACCGCGTGGCGCGGCCACCCCCGGCCATGCCGTCGAGGCGATCATCGCGATCTGCCGTGCCGCGCCCGATGACGGCATCACACTCTGCCCGCTCGGGCCGCTGACCAATCTCGCGCTGGCCTTCCGGCTGGCGCCGGACATCCTGCCCAAGGTCAGGCGCATCGTGCTGATGGGCGGGGCGATCGGGCTCGGCAACATGACGCCGGCCGCAGAATTCAACGTGCATGTCGATCCGCATGCGGCGGCGATCGTCTTGGGCTGCGGCCGGCCGATCGTGATGTTCGGTCTCGGCGTCACGCTGCAGGCGATCGTTGGTCATGAGCAGGTCGCGCGCATCGGCGCGCTCGGCACTGAGACGGGTCGCGCCATTCACGGGATGCTGACGCGGCCGCGTCCGGGCGGGCTCGGCACGGCCGGCCATCCGATGCACGACCCTTGCGTCATCGCCTTCCTGATCTGGCCGGAGCTTTTTGCGGGGCGCGATTGTTTCGTCGAGATCGAGACCGGCGCGGGACCCTTGCGCGGGCGCACGACGATCGACTGGAACGGGCGGCTGAAGCAGCCTGCCAACGCGCATGTCATCGGTTCCGTCGAGGCGCATGCACTGTTCGAGCGGATGATCGAGCGCCTCGCCACCCTTCCCTGATCCTGCCTGCCGAGGATACGCCATGCCCCATTTCGTTGAGGAACTGCGCGGGGATGCCGAGGCTGCCATCGCCGCGATGCGCCATGCCGCACTGGCCGCGCGCCACGTCCACGCCCGCGCCGAGTTGATGCGGCATATGCTGACCACCGCGCGCAAGGTTGCGGCCAAGCCGAAGGGCGAGGCGGTCGAGACCGTCGTGCGCGAATGGATGGACGCCTGGAATCTCGACCGTCACGACTGGCCGCATATCGCCCGCGAGATGGAAAGCTTCACCGCTGCCTTCCACGACTACGCCAACGATCCATCCGACGCGCATGATGCGGCCCTGCGCGCGACCTGCACGGCGCTCGATCAGGCGCTGGCGCGCGAGGGCACCTCGATCTCCGATCAGATGGCCTTCCGCTCGCAATGCGCCCATGGCTGGTGGGACTTGGTCGCGCCGACGCCGGTCGATCTGCCGGGCGCCAAGCCGCGCCCCTCGATGCCGGTGCTGCGCCCGGACGCGCCGTTCTGGGATGCCGGTTGCGCGGATTTCTGCCGGTAGGGGCGGACGATCAGGCCGATCCATCCTGATGCTGGCCTCGAGAGGCCGTATGCGCGCAGCGATGCGGCTTCACGTCGAGCAGCGGCGTGCCGTCGAGGCAGTCGAGCCCACGCACCAGCAGAGCGCCCTCCTCGACGCCGAGCAGCCGTACCCGCGAGACCGCGATCGGATTGGGCCTGACCGGTGAGCGCAGAGCGAAGGTGCCGAGCGGCTCGCCGCCGCGTGGGGTCTGGGTGACGAGGTCGCGCCGCGCCTGATGCATCCAGTAGAGCAGATCGAGCTGCGTGAAGCCCTCGATGCCGGCCAGTGCCGCGTGCCAGGGTGCGTCGATCTCGACGCGGCAGACCGGGCCAGCCTCCGCATCGCCCTGACGCGGGCACTGGTCGCGGGTGGCGAAGGGCGTGCGCAGCCGGCCGATGAAGACGAGATGCGCGTCCTGCCGGTCTGGCAGGGGAGCCTGCGTCTCGCCCGGTCGGATCGCCTGCCAGTCCATAGGAGTCTCCGGTCAGCCGCCGTCGCGCGGGAGCGTCGGGGCGGCGAAGCCGTGCCGGGCCAGGATCGCCTGCCCGTCGCGGGACAGGATGAACATGGCGAAGCGCCAGGCGTTTGGCGAGGCCCCGGTCATCACGGTCAGCCCGTAATCGGCGCCGACGGCCAGTGACGGCGGCAGCCGCACCAGCTTCAGGCCGGGCTGCTCCTTCGCGATCGGCGTCGCATTGGTGCAGTAGGCGAGAAAGATGTCCGCCTCGCCCTTTGCGAGCTTGTGGCCATAGACATTGGCGCCATCGGGCGCCGGCGTGCTGCTCGCGCTGCCGGTGAGTTGCAGCGCCTTCGCCTCCAGCGCCGCCCTGGCGCCGGGCCTGACGGCCTCGGCCCGGGCGAAGACCTGAAAGGCATAATCGCCCGACGGATCGGCCTTGGGTGTCGAGGTGCCGAGCTTGATGCCGGAATCGAGCATGCGCTCCAGCAGGGTCTCCGGCGTCAGCGCGATCTCCGGCCGCGCGAAGGCGCAGAGCTCGTTGCGGGCGAAGAGCACGACCGGTCCGCTGAGCCCGGCCTTTGCCAGTGCCTGTGGGTTGCCGAGATCGGCCGAGGCGAACACCTCCGCCCGCTCACCCCCGGCGATCCTGTCCTTGAGCAGGCCCGATGCACCGAAGACGGGCTTGACCCCGACAGCCGTCTGCGCGGTGAAGGCCTCGGCGACCTCGGTCAGCGCGGCGCGCAGGCTGCCGGCGGAATGGAGCAGCACCGGCTCCCCGGCGCGAACGGCGGATGTCATAGCGCCGGTCATCAGGAGGATGCCTGCGATGAGCGTGCGGCGCATGAGATCACGCGCCCGCCTGCGTCGCATTCGGGAAGAACAATTGCTGCCCCTCGATCTTGTAGTCAGAGATCACCTTCTGGCCTTCCGGGCTGACCAGCCAGTTCACGAAGGCCTGGCCGTCATTGATCTTCACATGCGGGTGCTTGGCCGGGTTCACGGCGATGACGCCGTACTGGTTGAACAGGCGCCTGTCGCCCTCGACGGCGATCACGAGGTCGCCCCGGTTCTTGAAGGAGATCCAGGTGCCGCGATCGGCCAGCACATAGGCGCCCATGCCACCGGCCGTATTGAGTGCAGCTCCCATGCCCTGGCCGATCTCGCGGTACCAGGCGCCTTTCTTGGCATCGAGATCGACGCCGGCGACTTTCCAGAGCGCGAGCTCGGCGGAATGGGTGCCGGATTTGTCGCCGCGCGAGACGAAGGGTGCGCCCTTCTCCTGGATCGCCTTGAGGGCGGCGGCGATGTCCTTCGTCCCGGTGATGCCGGCCGGGTCGCTCTTGGGCCCGATCAGGACGAAATCATTGTACATCACCGCCTTGCGCTCGAGCCCGAAGCCCTCCGCGACAAATTTCTCCTCCTGCGCTCTGGCGTGGACGAAGACGACGTCGGCATCGCCGCGCCGGCCGGTGTCGAGCGCCTGGCCGGTGCCTTGCGAGACGACGCGGACATCGATTCCGGTCTTCGCCTTGAACAGCGGCAGGAGGTAGCCGAACAGGCCGGAATCCTGGGTCGAGGTCGTCGAGGACACGGTGATGAAGCGGCTGTCGGAGGTTGCAGGCGCGGTGGCGGCCGGCGGCGTCGCCGTCGTCGTCTGGGCCAGGGCGATGCCGGCCAGGGCGATGGAGAAGCCCGTGGCGAGAAGCAGGCGGCGGGTGGTCGTCATGGTCGTCTCCCGGGTGGTGGTTTCTTGGGTCTTCGTTTCTTGAGCGTTCGTTTCTTGGGGCATCGTGTCGGACAGGCGAGGTTTCACCAGATCAGCTCGCCCGCGAGGAAGGCGCGCGCTTCGGGCGAGGCGGGTTGGGCAAAGAACGACTGCGCCGATGCGTCCTCGATCAGCCTGCCGCGATGCAGGAAGAGCACGCGCGAGGCGAGCCGCCGGGCCTGGCCGAGATCATGGGTCGACATCAGCACCGTGATGCCCTCGGCGACGAGGCCTGAGAGCAGCTCCTCGATCTGGCGCGTGGCGGCGGGGTCGAGCTGCGAGGTCGGCTCGTCCAGGAAGAGCAGTTCGGGGCGGAGCGCCCAGGCACGCGCGATGGCGAGGCGCTGCTGTTCGCCGCCCGAGAGCAGCCGTGCGGCCTGCGTCGCGCGCTCCGACAGGCCGAAGCGGGCCAGCGCGTCGCGGGCGCGATCCCGGCGCTCGCTGCCGGAAATGCCAGCCGCCGCCAGCGCATGGGCAATGTTGGCCTCGACCGAGCGGCGCAGCATGATCGGCTTCTGGAAGACCATGGCGTGGCGCCGGCTTCGGCCCTCCGCGCCGGCGGCCCAGCGGATACGGCCCTGGCTCGGCGTCAACAGGCCGTGGCAGAGCCGCAGGGTCAGCGATTTGCCGGCACCGTTGGGGCCGAGCAGCACGGCCAGGCCACCGGCCGGCATGTCGAAGCTCAAGCCGTCGATCAGCCGGCGGCCATCACCGAGGAAGGACACGGCATCGACCGCGAGCGGCAGGATGGAGGCGACGTCACGCATAGCGCGCGCCGATCCGGCTGGCGCCGAAGGCCACCGCGTTGATGGCGAGCGTCAGTGCGATCAGGACGATGCCGAGGCCGAGCGCCAGGGGCAGGTCGCCCTTCGAGGTCTCCAGCGTGATCGTCGTCGTCATGGTGCGGGTGTAGCCGGCGATATTGCCGCCGACGATCAGCACAGCGCCGACCTCGGCGCTGGCCCGGCCGAAGCCCGCCAGCAGCGCGGTCGCCAGCGCGAAACGCCCGTCGAAGAGCAGGGTCGGGATGGCGCGCACCCCTTCGAGCCCGACCGAGCGGAGATGGTCGCGATATTCAGACCAGAGATCCTCGACCGTCTGGCGCGTCAGGGCGATGACGATCGGCAGGACCAGGATGACCTGGGCCGCGATCATCGCGGTCGGCGTGAACAGCAGGCCGAGCGACCCGAGCGGGCCCGAACGCGAGAGCATCAGGAAAACGAGAAGTCCCGCGACGACGGGCGGCAACCCCATCAGCGCGTTGAGGCAGACGATGACGGCCGATCGGCCGGGGAAGCGCGCCAAGGCGAGCGCGGCGCCCAGCGGCAGGCCGACGATGGCCGCGATCAGAACCGCCGTCAGCGTCACCCGCAGCGACAGGCCCACGATCGCCAGGAAGCCGGGATCGAGCCCGACGACCAGCGCGAAAGCCGCCTTGAAGATCGCTGCGAATTCCAATGTGTGATCGCTTTCCGGATCGTGTCGCTCTGCAAAGCCTTGCGATTTCTAGCGTTTAATGCGACCAAAGGCCAATTCTGGAAATTCCGCAGACTGGCGCAGTTTGATGCAGGATCATATTTATCTGACGACGGAGGAAGCGGCCGGATATCTGCGGCTCAAGGAGCGCAAGCTCTATGAGTTGGTGGCGGATGGCGCGGTGCCCTGCACCAAAATCAGCGGCAAATGGCTGTTTCCCCGTGCCGCGCTCGACCGCTGGCTGGAGGCCGGGCTGGCGCACCCCGAGGGTATGCTGCCGGCGAGCCCGCCGCCGATCATCGGCGGCAGTCAGGATTCGCTGCTAGAGGTGGCGGTGCGCGATTCCGGCTGCGGGCTGGCGCTGCTGGCCGAAGGCTCACAGACCGGGCTCGACCGTCTGGTGCGCGGCGAGGTCGCCATTGCCGCGATCCATCTCCATGCCACCCCAGACGATGACGAGGCCAACCCGGCTGCGATCCGGGCCGAGCCCGGCCTGTTCGATGCCGTCGTGATCAGCTTTGCCCGGCGCGAGCAGGGACTGCTGGTCGTGCCCGGCAATCCGCTGGGCATCGCCGGCGTGGGCTCGGCCGTTGCCAAGCGCGCCCGCTTCGCGCGACGCCAGAAGGGAGCGGGCGCGCAGCTCCTGCTCAACAGCCTGATCGAGCGTGAGCCGGTACCAGAACAGGCGATGATCCTGGCCGAGGGAATCTGTGCGACCGGCCAGGATCTCGCGCTCGCCATCCGCACCGGCCGGGCCGATTGCGGCATTGCTTCGCGAGCCGTCGCCACCGCCTTCGGCCTCGATTTCCTACCCCTGGTCTGGGAGCATGTCGATCTGGCGATGCGCCGGCGGACCTATTTCGAGCCTGCGACGCAGCAATTGCTGGGCTGGATGCGCGGCAACGCGATGACCGCACGGGCCGCCGAGCTTGGCGGCTACGATCTCTCGCGCAGCGGTACGGTCAGGCTGAATCGATAGGGCCAAGCGGCGCCGGCGAGAGTCCGTGGCCGGGTGACGAGCCCTCCCCCGTCATTCCGGGGCTTCGCGGAGCGAAGAACCCGGAACCCAGAACCGATGAGGGTTCACGGAGCGCTAGGACATGGCGCTTTGGCTACAAGCCGCATCGGCTCTGGGTTCCGGGCTCACGCCTTCGGCCTGCCCCGGAATGACGGTCGAGGGGCCGTTCACCCAGCAGCAGGTTCCTGGGTCCGCGAACGCGGTCGATCGTCTCGCGATCAGCCGCTGCGTCGGTGAGCACGTCGAGATGCCCCCGGCTGCGCGATCAGGTCAGGGCGCCGCGCGCCGCCACGGGCCAGAGTGCCTCGACATGGGCGTCCGCCGTATGGAGGCCGCGCACGCAGACATACCAGTCGTGCAGGTTGACGGTCGGGTCGCAATGGCCGGGCACCAGCAGCAGGCGGTCGCCGCGATGCGGCAAAACGGCTGGATCTCCCGTCAGCACGCCATGCTCGTCGGAGGGCTTGGTGTAGACCACGCCCTCGCGCCGGTAGGGGACGGGCAGGCCTGAATCGATCGCGGCGGCCTTGTGGCCGGCATCGACCACGGCGCGGTCCGGCACCGGCTTGCTCATCACCCCAGTCAGGATGAACAGCGCGTGCTCGAAGGTGCGGAAGGGGCTGCCGTCGGCCTGTCGGTTGCGGGCGTAATCGGCGTCCATGAAGATATAGGAGCCGGCCTGGATCTCATTCCAGATGCCGGACTGGCTCTCGATCTCGAAGGTTCCGGTGCCGGCGCCGCTGACGACGCCGCAGGCGAGGCCGGCCTGCGCCAGGCGTTCCACGGTGTTGCGGGCGCCCAGGCCTGCGCGCTCGATCGCCTCGCGGCGCTCGTCGATCGAGCGCATGTGCTGGGCCGTGCCGTGATAGGCCTGCAGGCCGCCGAAACGCAGCGTGTTGCTGCGCGCGATGGCCTCCGCCAGACGCACGGCGGTTTCGCCCGGCGCGACACCGCAACGCCGGCCGCCGACATCGATCTCGACGAGAACATCCAGCACCACGTCATGGCGCGCAGCTGCCTCGGCCGCCTCGCGGACGCCGTCGAGATGGTCGACGCAGAGCGTGATCTTCGCCTGGCGGGCGAGCTTGGCGAGGCGGTCGAGCTTGGCTGCGCCCGCGATCTCGTTGCTGACGAGCACGTCGGTCACGCCGCCCTCGACGAGGATCTCGGCCTCGGAGACCTTCTGGCAACACTGGCCGACCGCGCCATGGGCGATCTGGCGCAGCGCGATCTCGGGGCTCTTGTGGGTCTTGGCATGGGGGCGCAGTCTGACGCCATGGCCTTGCGTATAGGCGGCCATGGTGACGAGGTTGCGTTCGAAGGCGTCGAGATCGAGGATCAGCGACGGGGTGTCGATCTCGTCAAAACGCTGGCCGGCCTGGGCCGGTGGATGCAAGGGCATGGGCTGTCGTGCTTTCCTGAATCAGTGGCCACCATGGGACGCCAGCTTCTTGTCCGGGGCAAGACCCTGGGGCGCGAATGGCGAGGGGCGAATGGAAGCCGCTTGTTAGCCACTCGCCACTCGCCACTCGCGCCTTGCCATGATAGGTCGCGCGCCATGAAGATAGGCCGCGTTACCGACGACACCTTCGCGCTTCTCCTCCGCGTCTGGCGCGAGCAGGTCAAAGCCTATCTGCCGCAGATGGCGATGATCATGGCCCTCGTGGTGGTGATCGCGGCGACGACGAGCTTTTATCCCCTGCTGATCAAGGCGGCTTTCGATGCCTTCGCCGACCCTCTGACGGCGGAATCGACCGGCTTCGTGCGCCGGATGGAGCGCCTCGTCTCGAAGTCGATCGGCATCGAGATCGGCGTCGTCAATGCGGTCGCCGTCGTCGTCGTCATCGTCACGGCGGTAAAAGGTTTTTCGCTGCTCGCCCAGACGGTGATGACCAACAGCGTCGTCAGCCGGATCGAGGCCGACATGCAGACCGCGCTGTATTCGCATCTGATCCGCGCCGATCTGGCGCAGCTCCATCGCGAGAACCCGGCCTCGCTGACCCAGCGCTTCACCACCGACTTCACCTTCGTCAAGGAGGCCCTGACGCGGCTGATCAACATCGCCGTGCGCGACGTGCTGACCGCGATCGCGCTCGTCGGCGCGATGTTCTGGATCGACTGGCAGATGACGCTGGTGGTCGTGCTGATCGCGCCGATCGTCGCGCAGCCGATCGGCAAGATCGGCCGGAAGCTGCGCCGCATGGCGACCTCGCAGCAGGAACAGACCGGGCTGATGGCGAGCCTCGTCACCGAGAGCCTGCAGGGCGCCCGCGCCGCCAAGACCGACACGCTGGAGCCCTATCTCGAGCAGCGCGCGGCGGCGGCCTTCGAGAGCATCCGCGCGCTCAAGATGAAGGCGGCGAATGCGCGCGGCCGGCTCGATCCGCTGCTCGAGGTTGCCGGCGGCATGGCGGTGGCGGGCGTGCTGGCGGCGATCGGGGTCCGCATCACCTCGGGCGGCTCGACGGTCGGCGATTTCACCGGCTATGTCTCGGCGCTGCTGCTGGCGGCCCAGCCGCTGCGCTCGCTCGGCAACCTCAACGCCATCGTCCAGGAGGCCGGTGCTTCGCTGAAGCGCTATTATGCGCTGCTCGACGAAAACCCGCTGATCACGCAGCGGCCGGACGCCAAGGCATTGCAGGTCGGCGTGGGCGAGGTCGCCTTCCGGCATCTGCGCTTCCGCTATCGCGACGATGCGCGCGCGCTCGAAGGCATCGATCTCGTCGCCGCGGGCGGCAAGACCACGGCGCTGGTCGGCCGGTCCGGCTCGGGCAAATCGACGTTGCTGGCGCTGGTGCCGCGCCTGTACGACCCCACGGAAGGCCGCGTCGAGATCGACGGGCAGGATCTGCGCGACCTGACGCTCGCCTCCCTGCGCGCGCAGATCGGCGTGGTCAGCCAGGATGTCGTGCTGTTCGACGATACGGTGCGCGCCAACATCGCCTTCGGGCGACCGGGCGCCAGCGACGAGCAGATCGTCGCGGCCGCCAGGGATGCCGCCGCGCATGATTTCATCATGGCGATGCCGGAGGGCTACGAGTCGTCGGTCGGCGAGCGCGGCCAGAAGCTCTCGGGCGGCGAGCGCCAGCGTGTCGCGATCGCGCGTGCCATCCTGAAGGACGCGCCGATCCTGCTGCTCGACGAGGCAACGAGCGCGCTCGACGCCGAATCCGAGCGGCTGGTGCAGCAGGCGCTCGCCCGGTTGATGAAGAACCGCACCACGCTGGTTATCGCCCACCGGCTGTCCACCGTGCGCGAGGCCGATCTCATCGTCGTGCTGGAAGAGGGCAGAATCGTCGAGACCGGCAGCCACGAGGCGCTTCTGGCCCGCGACGGCTCCTATGCAAGGCTGCACCGGCTGCAGTTCGTCGAAAGCTGACGCGCTTCGCGGTTCGGGCGTGATGCGGCTTGCATGTCGGGCCGCGGCCCGGGCAGCTGTCATGAAACCCTCATGAGCCGGGCCAATCCTCCCGCGATGGCTGATTCGATCCTCCGGCTCCACGCCGCCGTTCTCGCTGCGCGCTTGCGTGACCCCGCTGTGTCGCGGACGGCGCGGCTCGCCAGCGAGGGCCTGCCGAAGATGGCCAAGAAGCTGGCCGAGGAGGCCTTCGAGGTCGGGCTGGAAGCCGTGCAGGGCGACCGCCGCCGCACCATCCTCGAAAGCGCCGACCTGATCTACAATCTGGTGGTGCTGTGGAGCGAGATCGGCATCGCGCCCGATGATGTCTGGCGCGAGATGGACCGCCGCGAGCAGCTTTACGGCATCGCCGAGAAACTGCCGAAGACCCGGGGCAAGCCGGTCGCGCGCGCGGCAACGGGACGCCGCACGCTGCTTGGCGTCTAGGATGGCTCGCCTCATCGCTCGGGTCCGTTGAGAGGCGTGACGGACCGGCATTCTCGAGGATCGTATCGGCAGCCAGCGAAACTTCGCGACAGCGAGGTTTTCAGGGTTGCCAAGACGCGGGAGAGCGGCTATTTCCGCCGACATCGGGGCCACGCCACGCGCTGTGCCGCCGATATGCGCTCGTAGCTCAGCTGGATAGAGCATCAGACTACGAATCTGAGGGTCGGGCGTTCGAATCGCTCCGAGCGCGCCATCACTCTTGTAAATCGCAATTAGTGCGACTCAGTCACGCATAATCCGACTTTCAGTCAGAGATAGTGCGACTTCCCATTAGCCGCAGGGTACGACCGCCAACAGAAACGGCGCCGCGAACCAAATCGCGACGCCGCTCCAGTAGGACGGTGCAGATAAGCGCTAGGCAGCGCTTTTCTTGATCTCCCGTTGGGCTGCGCGCGCATCATAGAGGGCATGCATCACATTGGTCAGGTAGTTCGCGATGAAGCCGAGGCCCACCGCCCAACTCCCCTCATCATGCAGATTGAATTTCTGCGAAGCGGCCACCAGCCCATTTTCGTCCAGCTCATACGCGTGCAAGGAGCTTGTCGCGCCTGATCTTAGGTTCTTGGCAACATAAGGCAGGATCACTCCCCGCCTGGTCGCGCACGAACCGGAAGCGACGCCTCCAACTACGGCACAATCACCATCAGCGAACGAAAACACGACTCGTATGAGACGCGAGCTGTCCCAAACCACCAACGAGGATCGCGGCATAGGTTGGGTCGAGCGGAACGGCAATCGGTTTGATCGAACGGCTTCTTCGGCCGCCTTCCAAAACCCAGACTTCGGATCGCTCACCTGATCGGGATCGTGGCTAAGGTTCAAGGCTTTGCGAGCCACAGCGCGCTCGACGAGCGCCGTCGCACCCGGACCAAGCGCTAGCGATGGAACACCTACTGCGGCCAATGCCTCCACGAACCGCTTGCGGCTTCGCGAATCATTGAAGGAATTGGCGTATATGCGAGCCGGAGCGTATTTCTTGCTCGCACGGTGGACGCTGTCGCGAGACACGCGGGGCCTCGTGGAAGTAGCCTCTGTCTGCATAAGAATGCCGTGGTCGAGTAGTTTTCTCGTGGTGACAAGGTCCACACAGAGAACTGAAGCTGCACCGGAAATTGGCAAACCGTCAGCGTCCGACATCCCTCGAAAGCGCTTTATGACGGTCGGCATGCGATCTGCCCTGATTTCCGGACGCCATTTTACGCCCTTTCCACGGATGGGTGTGTTTCGGCGTGCAAGTTTGACCCCTTGAGGCGGGGGATCGGCGTCCAACTTTGACCCCCTTGAGCCGGTTTCGGTGAGACTGTCCGTTCTGGTTTCAGACGGGCGGGCGGGGGATGAAGG
>NZ_LGSZ01000022.1 GCF_001298265.1 Allobosea vaviloviae
GAAACCCGGCCGGAGATTGATCGGAACCCCGGCCGGCTTCAAATCGGAATGGTGGCCGACATCAAATCGGAACGGTGGCCGGCTTCAAATCGGAATACCCGGCCGGATTGAATCGGAATCCGCAATCTGGCCGAGACGGCGGAACACGGTGGAATGGTTCAGGCCCAGCGCCGTCGCAGCTGCCGGCAGCGCCCGCCGGTCGGCGATCGCCTTGATCAGGCGGAAATCGTCCCAGGCGAGGGCTTTGGTCGGCACCGTCTTCGTCGGCTGCATCTTAGTCGGCGTTTTCATGGCGGCACTGTCAGACATGGCTTCGCCGCCATCAAGGCCTGTGGACCTCAATGACGGCGAAGAGTCAGCCTGTGTCTCAACCGGTCAGGCCGCGGCAGGCGTGCCGAGCACGGGCAGGCGCGCAGGCTTCAGCGCGAGTGCGCCATCGCCGATCATAGCGTGGGCCAGCGCCGTCAGCGCGAGGAAGGCCGGATATTCCCCCCCGCCATTGGGCGCATTGAAGACCCAGCCATTCGGGGCATGCACCATCAGGGCACCCAGCAGCACGGGCAGCAGCAGGATCGAGACGTAGCGGCCATAGAAGCCGGTCAGGATGGCGAGCCCGCCGAGAAGCTCGGCGAGCATGATCGGCCAGGCGAGGAAGGATGGCAGGCCGACCTGGCCGAGGAAGCCGGCGAAGCCCGCCGGAGTGAAGATCACGAGCTTGAGATAGGCATGGGCGATAAACATCAGGCCGAGCGCAACGCGCAAGGTCAGGGCGCCATAAGGGGCGAGGCGATTGTCGATCATGATGGCAGTCTCCAGAAACGGGACCGGGCTGGTCTCGCCACAAGAGATCGTCCTCGCCAATACGCAATGCAAATGGCGAGATGCCAATAACGAGATTGCGTTGATGCAATGAGTTGCCTCTGGCGCTTTGGCGTGGCCGGACCGATCTTCCTGGCCAACGGGGCGACCGCCCTTTGTCATTGCAGCATCGGAAGGACCTCAGTCATGCAGATCAACGGCATCCACCATGTCACGGCGATCGCCGGCCCGGCGCGCCGCAATCTCGACTTCTACGGCCGCGTGCTCGGCCTGCGCCTGGTCAAGAAGACCGTCAACTTCGACGATCCCGGCACCTATCATTTCTACTACGGCGATGCCGCCGGCGCGCCGGGCACGATCCTTACCTTCTTCCCCTGGGAGCATGCCGCTCCCGGCCGGCTCGGGGTCGGCGAGACGCAGGAGACCGTGTTTCGGATTCCTGCGGCCGCGATCGGCTACTGGACGCATCGGCTCGTCGAGAACGGCGTGCCGCATGATGCCCCGGTGAAGCGCTTCGGCGAGACGGTGCTGTCGTTCCGTGATCGCGACGGGATGCGCCTTGCGCTCGTCGGCATCCCCGGCATCGAAGCTGAGCCCGCTTGGGCCGGCAGCGACGTGCCGGTCGAGCATGCGATCCGCGGATTCCACAGCGTCAGCCTTTTGCTTGACGATGCGGCTCCGACCGGTGCGATCCTCAGCGATGTCTTCGGCTTTCGTGAGGTCGCTCGCGACGACACGCTCATCCGCTATCGCGCGGATGGCGCGCCGCTCGGCAACATCATTGACCTGCGCGTGGCCGGCGGCTTCCTGCCGGCGCGACAGGGCGCGGGCTCGGTCCATCATGTCGCCTTCCGCGCCGCTGACGATGCGGCGCAGGAGGAGATGGTGCGCAAGCTCTCGGAGAACCACGGCATTCGCACCACCGAGCAGAGGGACCGGAACTACTTCCGCTCCGTCTACTTCCGCGAGCCCGGCCGCGTGCTCTTCGAGATCGCGACCGACGTTCCGGGCTTTGCCGTCGACGAGCCCTCCGAGAGCCTCGGCCAGGCGCTGAAGCTCCCGGCCGGACTGGAAAAGCAGCGTGACCGCATCGAGGCGCTGCTGCCTGAACTCGCCTGACCGCGTCGCCGCTCTGCCTGCCTTCGGGCCGGGCAGGGCGGCACGACCCTCATTCGAAGGAGATCAGCGATGGACACCGTCGCAACCACCGACTTCCACCATATCTACGAGCCTGGCTTCGACGCCGCCCGCCCGCCGCTCCTGCTGTTGCACGGCACCGGCGGCGACGAGCGCGACCTGCTCGGCCTCGGCCAGACGGTCGCGCCGGGAGCCAGCCTGCTCTCGCCGCGCGGCCAGGTGCTGGAGGGCGCCATGCCGCGCTTCTTCCGGCGGCTGGCGGAGGGCGTGTTCGACGAGGACGACCTGCGCCGCCGAACGCATGACCTCGCGGATTTCGTCGAGCAGGCGCGTGAGCGCTATGGCATCGCCGCCCCGGTCGCGATCGGCTTCTCGAACGGCGCCAACATCGCCGCGAGCCTGCTGCTGCTGCGTCCGGAAGTCCTGGCCGGCGCGGCGCTGCTGCGGGCAATGTCGCCCTTCGCCGAGCCGCCGCAGGTCCTAAAGAAGCCGCCCCAGGCGGATCTGGTGGGCAAGCGCGTCCTGATGCTCTCGGGGGCGATCGACCCGATCATCCCGGAGGAGAATGCGAAACGCCTTGCGCGCACGCTTTCGGCGGCCGGCGCCAGCGTCGATCACCGCGTGCTACCGGCCGGCCACGGCTTGTCGCAGGCCGATATCGGGCTGCTGAAGGGTTGGCTGCTCGATGCCTGACGAAAACCGTTGCGGCGGCGCCCGATGGGCCGCCGCAACGGCGTCTTAGGTCGCAGCCGCTGCCGCCTTGCGCTTGGAGGCCTTGGGCGCGGCAGGCGCGGCGGGCGGCTCGGCCGCCTGCTTGGCGAGGCGCAAGGCCTTGAGGGCCTCGATCTTCTTGCGGGCCGCGGCTTCGTCGGCCGCGATGCGTCCGCTTGATTTCTGCTTTTCGCGAGGCGCTTCCTGGACGCTGTTCACATCGTGCCAGGCGCGTGTTCCCCGGTTGTCCCCTGCCATAGCTGAAATCCTTCCGTCACACGCTGCGAGTGCTCAGCTTACGCGCGAAATGGCGAAGATACGAGCCGCATCGCCGTCTCCGCATCGCGCCACGATCAGAAGCCCGATTCAATCGACCAGCGGCACGATGACGGCGGCCGCGATCGCCAGCACCGCCAGTGCACGGACCAGGACGGCCCATTGACCCGAGACCCGAAATGCGACGGAACGCGACAGGGCACGCATAGAAACGACTCCCGACAACGCGACTTGATGAGGTTGGGCGCGGAACGCCGCTGGCGGCAAGCAGGGGTGACCGCCGGCCCTGTGGACAACCTCCGGCGGCGTTCGGACACGGAGGTTTCGCTCATGTAAGCAGCCCCGTCCTCTGCCAAACCTTGACAGCACGCATCGCTGTGGTTGCAAATCCTCCTGCGGCGTGGCGCGAGGTTCCAGATGGCGACCGGATATGGCGAGGTTTCCCGGCCGGCAGGCAGCTTCGGGCCGTTCGGTCCGTTCAGCCTCAATGCGTCTGCGCTGACCTCGACGCCGCTGCGCCTGACCTTCTCGTTTCTCTCCGACGGTCCGGCCGATGGCGAAGGCCGTCCCGGCCTCGACTATGTCGGCTTCTCCGGTTTGGCCGGATTTCAGGCGCGAAGCGCCATCGCACAGGCGCTCCAGGAATTCGCGGCGCTTGCAAAGATACAGATCGTCTATGCCGGCAACGACAACCCGAACGCGACGCTGCAATTCTCGCTGACGGATAACGGGCCGGCTTCGCTGGGGCTGACGACCTTCCGTCCGGGCCAGGCCGAGCTGCCGTTAAAATCCTATATCAGCTTCGATGACTCCATCGACGCGTCACAACCGGCCTGGCTGTCCGCCATCCGATACGAGATCGGGAAGGCCTTCGGACTGGCTGGCGACGGATCGGACAGCGCCAACCTTGCCTCGGCGCCGAGCCCTCACGATTTCGGTGATATGTCCGCCGTCTTCCAGCTGTCGAACGACCTGCTGCTGCTCTCGGCGCCGTCGCTGGAGGCAGCCATTGCCGATTCCGGCTTGTCGGCCCTGGCGTCTGCGGCGGGCTCGGATTTCCCTGCGCATGACGTGGCATTCCAGTTTGCCGATGTGGCAGCCGTCGGTGCAGCATTCGCCGATGGCGACGCCCTGGCGGCTGCGCTCGACCATGTCGAGGTGCCGCACGCTGCCGGAGGCGCGGTATCGTCGTTCCACGATGGCTACCACCTGGTCTGACCGCTGGTCGCTTATCCCGATACGATGCTGGAGGTCAAAGGCTCGGCCGGCTGAAGCGAGGTAGACGATCGAAATCTGGCTGCTGGCAGATGCCGGGCTGGATATCGGGGCTTGCTGAAGCGGTTCCGGGCTTCCGGAACACCATGCGGTCCAATGCACGAGCCCGGTCCCCGGTGCTCCGGCCGCAAGACAGAGCCCCGACCCATGTCTCCAGGGCTTCCAAGGCTTTGATTTTTGGGATTGATGGTCGGAGCGAGAGGATTCGAACCTCCGACCCCTTGTCCCCCAGACAAGTGCGCTAACCGGGCTGCGCTACGCTCCGACGGCTCGGCTTATAGTGGCGGGGCGCGGCGGATGCAATCGGCTTCGGGCGTCTTAAATCACGTTGCCTGTGGGTGAGATTGGCTTGCTCCGATGCGGCACAGTCCGGCCCGGCGCGCATTAACCCTCGATTAAGTCTTCGATTGCGGCTCTCGGCCGATGCCAGCATGGTTTTCGGCGGGACGGGGAGGTCATGCAGGCGGAGAAGACCATGTCACTGGCGACAGTCACGCAGACCGGGGCACGACCCGTCATGCGCGCATCGGCGCATCCTTCGGGCTCGGTCGAGGGCTTTTTCCGCGAGATGGCGCCGGACTGGCACTCGCAATGGGCCTGGGACAACTACGAATCCACCATCCTTGGCCTGACGCAGCAGTTCGGCCTGCGCCGCGTCTGCGAGATCGGCGGTGGGCGTGATCCGCTGTTCACCGCCGAGCAGGCGAAGCGCCGCAACATCGACCTCATCGTCAACGACATCGACGCGGGCGAGCTGGCGCTGACGCCGGCCGGTCTCAAGACTGCGCGCTTCGATATCGCCGGTGATCTGTCCGAGCCCGATATCGCCCGTGGCGGCTATGATCTGATGGTCTCGCGCATGGTCTTCGAGCATGTCGGCGACGTCGAACGGGCTTGGACCAACATCCATGCTCTGCTCGCGCCCGGCGGCGTGGCGCTCGCCTTCTTCCCGACGCTCTGGGCGCCGGTCTTCGCGCTCAACCACCTTCTGCCGGAGAAGGCCTCGCGCGCCATCGTGCATGCGCTGTTCCCGCTGCGGCGCGACGGCGGTGGCGATCCGAAATTTCCCGCGCATTACGACTGGTGCCGCGGCAGCCGCGCGCAGCTGACGCCGATGCTCAACCGCGCCGGTTTCAGCGACGTGCATATCCAGCGCTTCTGGGGGCACGGCTATTTCGACCGCATGCCGGGCCTGAAGCAGGCCGACCATGCCTTCAACGCGCTCGCAGCCAAGATCGGCTGGGAGTTCGTGACGACCTATGCCTATGTCGTGGTGCGCAAGGATCGCGGCTGAGAGCGGGCAGCGAGTGTCCTGACGGGGGCTCGGTCAGGATAGCGTCGCCGCACGGTCTGCGACCCGCAGGCCGGGCTTCGTCGCATCCGTCGTTGCACGCTGCGCCCAGCGCAGCAGCGGCCGCTCGACGAAGCGGTAGGTCAGGATCGCCACGATCGTCGCAAGCAGCATTGCCGCCGCGACATAGGCCGTGAGCGGGAGTGCTCCCCCGACGAAATGGGTCCAGAGGTTGCGCATCGGGCGCAGCACGAAGGGATGGACCAGATAAAGGCTGTAGGAGGCGTTTCCGAGCACTGCCAGCCAGAGCATGCCCCGTGACGTCGCGCTTCTCGCAAGACCGGCGGCTGCGACGATCAGCAGCGCCGGAACGCCCCAGCGCAAGGCCTCGGGCAGGCCGGCCTCGATCTCGGGCCCGCCGAATTTGACCATCCCCAGGATCCCGACGCCAGCGACCATGACGGCGGCAGTGGGCGAAAGCCGGGCGCCTTTCAGATAGGCGGCGCCGAGCAGGCAGCCCATCAGGAACTCCAGGATGATCGACTGGCTCCAGAATGCGAGCTGCACCTGTTCGGGCCGGACGATCATGCCGAACAGGGCCAGCGCGCCGATGACAACGGCGAGCGCCGTCATGCCGCGTCGGAAGGGCAGGGTGAGCGCGCCTGCAAACAGGACGTAGAAGAACATCTCCATGTTCAGCGTCCAGCCCAGCGCCATGACCGGCCGGATTTCGCCCGGCACCCGCAGGCTCGGAATGAAGGCATAGGATGCCAGCACATGGCGCCAGTCGTCGATCGGCACGTTCAGCAGGCGCGGCGCGATGGCGCCGCCGATCAGCAGGACCGTCGTCAGCAGCCAGTAGAGCGGCACGATCCGCGTCAGCCTGCGGGTCAGGAAGATGCGCCAGGCTCCACGCTGGCCGAAGAGTCCGGCCGAGGTATAGGTCATGATGAAGCCGGAGATCACAAAGAAGATGTCGACGCCGAAGCCCCAATAGATGAACGACAGGTCCGGGGCGGCGCGCCCGACGAGCGCCGCGATCGTCTCCGTCTCATGCAGGGCATGTCCGACGACCACCAGCAGGGCCGCGACGGCGCGCAGCGCCTGGATGTTGGCGTTCTGGTTCGAGACGCTCATCGCTGTCCGCCGCCTATCGCGCCAGGCCATCGGCCCGCGGCAGTGCGGCCAGGCCCCAGACCAGTCCCAGCATCAGGTAGAAATGGCGCCAGTGGTCGGTGTCGATCTGGACACCCTGCAGGATGGTGACGAACAGGACCGACCAGAGCGCGATGGCGTGATGTTGGGTCGGGCCTGGCCGGAAGACCAGGCGAAAGCCGATGTAGAAGGTCGCCATCGTCAGCGCGAGCCAGGCGAAGCCGCCGAGCCAGCCATAGGAGGCGAAGGCGTTGACATAGACGTTGTGAGGATCCTGCTGATTGAAGATCCAGCGGAAGCGCAGCGGGCCGAAGCCGTTGGGCGCGTCCAGCAACAGCGGGATCGACCGCAACTGGCTGCCGAAGCGGCCGGTCACGCCCTGGTCGTAGCTCTGGTCGAGGGTGGCCCGTTCCTGGAAGACGGCCCTGATATCGTCGAACGAGAGCGCGATCGTCAGCGCCACGGCCGCGAGCATCAGCGTCGCCAGCGTCAGGGCCACGATCCGCGCACGCCGCGACGCATCGGGCGCGACCAGGAAGCACAGCGTCACCATGATCAGGACGGAGGCCGCAAGGTTGCCCCAGCCACCGCGCGAGAAGGTCAGGAACAGTGCCGCCAGCGGCACGCTGATCGAGAGCAGGCCGCGCAGCAGGCCGCATCGGCCGATCAGGATATGCTGGAGACCGAAGACGATCGGCAGGACCAGATAAGGACCGAGCACGTTCGGGTCCTTGAAGGTGCCCGAGGCGCGTCCATAGAGCGTGAAGCTGTCGCCGAGGCCTGCGACGTTGAAATAGCCGAGAATGCCGGCGATGCTCGCGCACCACACCGCGAAGAGATAGCCTTTCCGCAGCGTCTCCAGCCGGCGCAGCGAATCCTCGGCGATGATCGCCGCGAGGACGACCGCCGTGACCATCAGGTAGAGCGAAACCGCCATGAAGCGGACGGCGTCCGGGTCGCTCATCCAGGGGATCAGCGAGAACAGGCCTCCGATATTGAAAGCCAGCAGCAGGAAGGCCAGCGGCAACAGCCTCTGCGAGAACCGGATGCCGGTGACCGCGAAAACGAGGACGACGAGAAGAAACGAGATCTCGTAGGGGGAGGGCTCGATCAGTGCGACCCAGCTCGAGGCGGTCAGGAGCCAGAGCGCGCCGCGCGTGATCGCGGCATAGGAGATCGCGAGGCCGCGGCGGCGGCCCGATCCTATCTCGGCATGGTCGGCGAGCGTGCTCAATAGGCGTTCTCGTTCTTCGTCATCAGCGAGAACGGCGTCTTCACGAGGATGTAGAGGTCGAGCAGCACGGACCAGTTCTCGATGTAGTAAAGGTCGTGCTCGACGCGGCGCTGGATCTTGTCCTCGGTGTCTGTCTCGCCGCGCCAGCCATTGACCTGCGCCCAGCCGGTGATGCCGGGCTTGACCTTGTGGCGGGCGAAATAGCCGTCGACCACCTGCTCATAGGCGCGGTTCGAGGCGGTGGCATGGACCGCATGGGGGCGCGGGCCGACCAGCGAGAGATTCCCGCGCAGGACGACGTTGAACAGCTGGGGCAACTCGTCCAGCGAGGTCTTGCGGATGAAGCGGCCGACGCGGGTGACGCGCGGATCGTCCCGCGTCACCTGCTTGGCGGCGGCGTGGTCGCTCATCTCATGGTAAAGCGAGCGGAACTTCAGAACCTCGATCTGCTCGTTGTTGAAGCCGTAGCGCTTCTGGCGAAACAGGACCGGTCCCTTCGAGTCGAGCTTGATCGCAAGGGCGGTCACCAGCATCACCGGCGAGAGCGCGATCAGGGCCAACAGGCCGACGACCTTGTCGAAGACCCATTTGACGACGATGTCCCAGTCCGCGATCGGCCGGTCGAACACGTCCAGAACCGGCACCGCGCCGAAATAGGAATAGGAGCGCGGCCGGAATCGCAGCTTCGACATATGCGCCGAGAGCCGGATGTCGATCGGCAGCACCCAAAGCTTGCGCAGCATGGTCAGGAGCCTGGCCTCCGCCGAGATCGGCAGGGTGAAGATCACCAGGTCGAGCTTGGTGCGGCGGGCGAACTCGACGAGGTCGTCGATCGTGCCGAGCTTTGGGTAGCCGGCGACGAGATCGGGCGAGCGGTCGTCGTTGCGGTCGTCGAACACGCCGCAGATGCGCAGGCCCGTATCGCGCTGCGCTTCCAGCGCGCGGATCAGGGCCTCGCCGCCTTCGCCGCCGCCGACGATCGCCGTGCGCCGCTCCAGCCGGCCGGTCCGCGTCAGATGCCGCACGCCGAGCATGACGATGAGGCGCTCCGTGAGCAGAGCCAGAGCGCCGACGCCATAAAATCCGAGCAGCCAGCCGCGCGAGACCTGGTCGCCGATCTTGAGGAAGAAGAAGGCGGCCAGCGTGATCAGGAACAGCAGGGTCCAGCCGCTGGCGAGTCTGACCGCCATGGCGATGAAGTTTCTGAGCGCGCCGACATGGTACAGATGCAGCGCCTGAAAGACCGCGAGCACGCCGATCGACAGCGCGGCGATGGTCACCTGGTAGGGCAGGGTGCTGTCGACATTGCCGGCCGCATAAAGCCAGTAGATCAGCCCACCTGTTCCAACCACGGCCACGACGTCGAGGACGCGCACCAGACCCTCGATCATCACCGGCGACAGCGTCGGCTTGACCGGCATGGCGGCGATGCGCTCCGCCAGGGGATGAAACACGCGCGTTCCGCTGCGGGCCGGCCCGAACATCTCCGGCGTTGCCGAGGCAGCCGCGTCCGCCTTGATCAGATCGCGGACATCGAAGGCACCCATGACGTCACATTCCTGGTCGCTGCAACCCTGGTCGCTGTCAGCGCGGCCGAGGCTGTCGCCTGGGTCGACCCGCCGATCTTCCTTCTGGCGTAGCCGAAAATGCTCACGGAAGGCTTAATCGGACAGGTCGCTGTTTTGGCAGGAGGACCGTGTCTTCGGCCGGCGTTTGACGTGTGGTGCGGGGGGATTCTGGTCTGCGCTCGAAAACGCGATTTTTCCTCGACCGATCAAGGTATTGACGCAGTCGAAATCGCATCGATTTCGCCCGAAATGCTGCGATAGAAATCATCGAAAGGTTGTTTCCAGTTGACTTGAAGCAACGATCTGGCTATGTGTTCCCGTGATGAGTGTCTGAGAAGCACATTTTTGCGCGATCAAGTTTTCCGGCCCAGAGCGGTCGGGAGGTGATTGCCGTGCTGCTTTCGTGGTGGTCGCCACCGAGAGCTTTTTGATCCGGACCCTGATTTACAACTCGAACTTTTGCAGAGCTGCCCCGCATCGCCCCCGCGTTGCCCGTTGTCGGCCTGCCTCGTGTGCAACATGCCTTCCCATTGGTTCTTTCTGCTCGCGGCCATCGCCGTCGAGATCGTCGCGACGACCGCGCTGAAGTCGGTCGTCTCCGCTCCCTGGCTGGTCGCGCTTTTGCCGCTGGCCCTGATCGGCCTGTCCTTCGCGCTGCTCAGCATCGCGCTGCGCGTCATCCCGTTGGCTGTCGCCTATGCGGTCTGGGAAGGGCTCGGCATCGTCGGCATCGCCGCTGCCGGCCACCTGCTCTTCGGCGAGCATTTGACGCCCGGACGCATGCTGGCGCTCGCCGCGATCCTGGCCGGCATCCTTCTGCTCGAACGCGGCGTCGGGGAGGAGCATGACGGCGAGCCCGGGGATGCTCGCGCCCCGGATGCGCGCATCGAGGGGAGGCTGGCATGATCACGCCCTTGATGCCGAACCTGATGCCGAACCTGATGCCCAGCCTGATGCCACAGACGCTTGCCATCGCCTGGCTGGCGCTGGCCGTGGTCCTCGAGGTCTGCGGCTCCTCCCTGCTGAAACTCTCCGACGGCATGCGCCGACGCCTGCCGGGGCTGGCCGGAATCATCCTGGTGATGGGTGCCTTCGCCGCGCTCGCCCAGGCCATTCGCGGCATGGACCTTTCGGTGGCCTATGCGGTCTGGGGTGGGGCGGGGCTGGTCATCACCGCGATCGTCGGCGCGCTCGCGTTCGGCCAGCGCATCAGGCTGTCGGGTTGGGCCGGAATCGGCCTGGTGATCCTGGGTGTGGTCGCGCTCAAGCTGCTGTGAGCAGACTGTCCGATCAGGCCCTGGCGCGGTTCGCCATCGCGTGGTGATAGGCGGTGATGACGCCGTCGATCATCGCGTCGAGCTGGAAGTTCTCGCGGACATGCTGCGCGAGATCCGCTGCCTCGGCCGTCCGTTCGGCATCGGGTGTAGCGAGCGCTCTTGCGATCGCGTCGGCGAGGATGACGGGGTCGTTGGTGGGTATCAGCCGATGCCGGTGCCGCGGCCCGTAGATTTCGTTGATACCGCCGACATCGGTGGAAACCAGCGGCTGCGCCGCCGCCGCCGCTTCGAGGATGACGTAGGGCAGCGACTCCGCCCGTGACGGCACCACCATGACCTGGGCACGCGAGAGAGCCTTGCGGATCGGGCCTGGCGGCTCGAAAACGCATTGGTCCGCGATTCCGCGCGAAACCGTCAAGGCGCGCAGATCCGCCTCGTCCGGTCCCGATCCGACGATCAGGATGCGCGGCGTCAAGGCATCGCGGCTCTTGAGCAGGCTGAGCGCATCGATCAGCGTGTCGATGCCCTTCGCCGAGCGGAGTTCGCCGAGATAGACGAGGCAGAACGTCGCGTCCGTATGGTCGATCGGCTCGAACTCCGGCTCCGAAATGCCGTTCAGGACGATGCGATGGTCGGTGCGCGGCAGATGGCCGATATGCGCTTCGAAGCGGCCGGCGATGAAGCGGCTCTCGAACAGGAACATGTCGGTGGCGCGCTCGAGCAGCCGCTCGACTGCCATGTAGACCTTATGCTCGGTGCCGCCGGGCTTGTAGTTGAAGCTGCCGCCATGGGGCGTATAGGCCGTGACATAGCGGCGGCCGGGGCTGACGAGCGCCGGCAAACGGCCGTAGAGCCCGCCTTTCGAGCCGTGGCAGTGAACCACGTCGGGGTCGAGCCGCGCGCGCACCGAGATCGCGCTCATCTGCGCCCTGGCATCCGTCAGGCTGGGATAGCGCGACATCGGCACGCGCGTGATGCCGAGCGTCAGCAGGCCCGAGAGCTCGGCGAAGACATCGTCGGCCCTTGTGCCGCCTGTCGTGGAATCGCAGAAGATGCCGACATCATGGCCGCGCTGCGCCTGTCCGCGCGCAAGGTCCAGCACATGCCGGAAGAGCCCTCCGAGCGGGGCCCGGAAGACATGCAGGATCCGCAGGCGCGCGGTGTCCGTCATCCCGGCTCTCCCGACAGGCTCTAGAACCAGCGTTCCTTGATGACGATCGTGTCTCCGGGCTGGACCGGATAGGTGATCGGCACGCTCGCGGTCACGAGCTGGTCCTCGACCTGCCGCGTCACCTCGGCATAGGCGCGCTGGCCGCGCGGCGTGAAGCCTCCGGCGATCGCGACCGCAGTCTGCACGGTCATGCCGTTGACATAGGGAAACTGGCCGGAATTCGTCACCTCCCCGAGCACGAAGAAGGGACGGTAGGCATCGACCTCGACCGAGACCTTCGGCTCGCGCAGGAAGCCGCCGCGGAGCTTGGCTTCGATCGCCTTCTCGAGTTGCTGCGTCGTGCGCCCCTGCGCCTCGACGGAATCGATCAGCGGCATCGAGATTCGGCCGCTGCCGTCGACCGCGTAGATGTTGGAGAGGTTGTCCTGTCCGAAGACGATGACGCGCAGCCGGTCGCCGCTGGCGAGGCGGTAGGGCCCGCTCGGCTGCGCGAGCGCATATTCGGACGCGACAAAGCGTGGCGCGCATGCGCCTGCCGTCATGGCTGCGGCCAGGGCGAGAGAGGCGAGACGTCGACTCATTACAAGCGATACCCATGCGGAATCCTGCCGAAGCATTGGCGGCATATGGTTAACAAAGGCTTCCGGCCTGTGGGTTGCGCGCGCCGCGTCCAGGGGCGGTCACGCCGGCCTTTAACCCCGCAATAACCTTACTGCGCTTTCACTAACGCGGCGTCCTGTCCGGGGCGCGAGAGTTTGCGTGAATGGATGGGTCATGACCGCTCACACCGAGAGCCATGTCAGGGAGCAGGTCCGCGAGCAGTCCGCGCGGGACGGGGACGCTCGTGGCGACATGCTCGATCTCTCCGCGCTCTGGGCCGCGATCAAGCGGCGCAAGGCCTGGATCATCGCGCCTACGGCGGCGGTGTTCGGGCTGTCCCTGATTGCCGTCAATATCGTGCCCGCCCGTTACACCGGCGAAGCCCGCATCCTGCTCGAGAGCCGCGGCAGCTTCTTCACGCTGCCTGGGCAATCCTCTGTCGAGACAACCGGTCAGTTCGATAGCGAGGCCGTCCAGAGTCAGGTCCAGCTCATCATGTCGCGCGACCTCGCCCGCGAGGCGATCAAGCGCATCGGACTCGTCGGCAATTCCGAATTCGATTCGGGGGCTGGAGCGCTGAATGCGCTGAAGAAGATCGGCGTGCTGATCGGGCTCGGCGGCCATCCGGCCGACCGTTCGCCGGAAGACCGCGTGCTGGAGAAGTACTACGATCGGCTTCTGGTCTATCCTGTCGGACGTTCGCGCATCGTCGCGGTCGAGTTCACCTCGCAGGATCCCGAACTCGCCGCCAAGGGCGCCAACATCATCGCCAACGCCTATCTCGAGCTTCAGGAGGCCGCCAAGCAGGACACGGCGCGCAGTGCGTCCTCCTGGCTTTCGACCACGATCGAGCCGCTGCGCAAGCGCCTCGCCGAGGCAGAAGCCAAGGTCGAGGATTTCCGCTCGCGCAATGGCCTGCTCGTCGGCGCCAACAACACCACGATCAACGCCCAGCAACTCGGCGATCTGTCGACGCAGCTGTCGGCCGCGCGCAGCCAGCAGGCCGAGGCACAGGCCAAGGCCGGGCTGATCCGCGACGCGATCAAGCAGGGCCGCACCTTCGAAATCCCCGATGTCGCCAATAACGAGCTGGTGCGCAGGCTGATCGAGCAGCGCGTCAACCTGCGCGCCCAGATCGCGCTCGAATCGCGCAATCTTCTCTCCGAGCATCCGCGCATCAAGGAGCTGAACGCACAGCTCGCCGATCTCGAGGGCCAGCTTCGCGCCGCCGCCGAGCGCACGGTGCGGACGCTCGAGAACGAGGCGAAGATCGCCGGACAGCGTGTCGAGAGCTTCACGGCCGCCCTCGACGGCCAGAAGAAGAACGTCTCCACCGGCAATGACAGCGAGGTGCAGCTGCGCGCGCTCGAACGCGAGGCCCGTACGCTGCGCGAGCAGCTCGAGCAATACATGCTGCGCTATCGCGAGGCCGTCGCCCGCGACAGCCAGAACGCGACGCCCGCCGACGCCCGCGTGATTTCGCGCGCGATCGAGCCGACCGAGCCCTCCTTCCCCAAGAAGCTGCCGACCGTCCTGGTGGCCACCCTCGCGACCTTCCTGGCCTCGCTCGCCACCGTCGTCTCGCGAGAACTTCTCAATGGCCGCAGCGATGCGCCCGCTCCGCAGCCGCGCCGCAGCCCGGGCTGGATCGGGAGGGGGCGCGAAGCGCCTCGCGCCGAAGAGACTCCGGCTGATTCGCGTCGCGAGCGCGTCGCCGGCCTGCTGACGCATGGCGGCCGTCTCGGCCAAATCACGCTCGATCTCGCCCATCCCGAGCAGACCTTGGCCGATCTCGCCGAACGCATCGAGGAGCCGGCACGCGGCATGGCGCCGATGGTGCTGGTGCTCGACGGCGCGGGCGAGGGCGCAGCCACGCCGACCGACCTGGCGGAGCTTCTCTCGCAGCGCTGCCGCTGCATCATCGTCGATCTCGCCGCCGACCGGGGCCGCAGCGAGGCGGGCTTCTCCGAACTGCTGGCCGGCGAGGTGCTGTTCTCCGACATCATCACGCGCGAGCCGGGCTCGCGCCTGCATCGCATCGGCCCCGGCCGGGCCGGGCGCGCCGCCGTCCTGGCCGCCTCTGACCTCGTCGAGGTCGCGCTCGACGCGCTTTGCGAGACCTATGATTGGGTTCTGGTCGCCGCCGCCTCGAACGACGAAGCATCCGTGCTGGCGTCGATCGCCGGTCGCGCGCAGGGCGGTCTCGTGATGGCGGGCCAGCTTGGCAATGGCCACGCGGTCGAAGCCGCCTATCGGCTGGCCGAGATGACGAAGGCGCCGGTGACGCTGATGCTCGACGCCCCCGAGACCGCGCCGATGCCAGACCTGCGCGAGAGCGGCGCGTCGCCGGTTGAGGTTCCCGCCTAATCCTCGACCGCGCGCGCGCGGCCACGGTTCAGCCAGCCCGAAATCTGCTGCGCCAGTTTCAGCGCGGCCGGCGAGGCCTTGATCGCGCGCTTGGTCCAGCGCTTGGCGCGAGCGATGTTGGCGAAGGCGCGTCCCTTGGCCGTCAGCGGCAGGAAGCTGTCGACGAGCTCGTCGCGCTCGTCGCAGATCGTCGTCTTGTAGCGGGCTTCGCCGACGCCCAGATCGAACATCGTGATCCCCTCGCGGCATTTCAGCTTGATCAGATCGACCAGCAGGATTTCGCCGGGGCTGGTCTTGGCCACCTCGCTCTCCATGTCGAAGGAGGTCGCCATGCCGGAGAAGCGCTGCGCCTGAACCGCGCCGACATAGGTCGCGACCGAGCGGCCGGCGACATCGAGCGAATAGAGTTCCAGCACCGGCGCGGCATCGCCAATCGGCTGGGCCGCGCGCTCGAGAAAGCTGCGCACGGCCGGCGGCGCGAAGGGGTCCGGCACGCCCATCATCGCGAAGCGCGCGGCCTTCTGAAGCAGGAACGCATCGATCACGCGCGCGATCTCGGCCGGCTCGCGGGCCCGCACCAGCTCCGACGGCCCGAAGCCCGCGAAGCGGTTGCGCTTGTTCTTCAGCTTCTTATGGGCGTGGCTGCTCATCGAACGCCGCAGCGAACCGTCGCAATCGCCGGCAACGAGGGCGAGCTTGTAGGCCGCGCTTGGGCTTGCTCCAGCCGCCAATGCGGCCAACGGATTGGCGATGCCTTGCCACTGCGTCGGCTGGTTGACGAAGATGAAGGCGTCGAGCCCGCCGATCACGGTGCCGATCTCGTCCAGCATCAGCCGCGCAGCGGCCGCGTCGAGCGCGGTCGCGAAGCCGCGCTCGTAGAGCCCCATATGGTAGTTGGCGTGCTTGCCGCCGATGAATTCGGCGAAGCGGATGCCATTGCGGCGTGTGATCACCAGCGGCAGGATCGCCAGCGGCCGATCGGCTGCATCGCGCAGCAGGACATGGCGAAACACCATGCCCTCAGCCGCACCGACGGTTTCGACGAAGGGCGCGACCCAGCCATAGGCCTGATAGGGCGTCGCCAGCGCGCTGGCTTCCAGCGCGTGCCAATCGGCCGCGATGGCGGCGATGTCGTCGCGGACCGTGATGCTGTGCCATGGCCGCGCGGCGTCGCTGCGGCTCTCGCTTTGCAGCGAGCCCGAGAGGCGCTCGGTCGGGGCATGCTCGGCAACGGCGGACATCGATGGTCGGGGCTCGGAAACGGACAAGTCTCGCCTCCTTAACCCGCTATTGTGAACGGACTGGGCAAGATGAGCGCTCTTGGCCGACGTCATCGGCGAACAGCGTTAGCGAGCGGTTGCCGTCAATCGACATGATGAACCTGCGCCATCAGAACCTGCGCCATCACGCCTTCTCCGCCGTCTTCGGCGCGATTGCGGCGATGGGCGCCGACCGCTGGGGCAGGGGGCTCGCGCAGGGCGCCGGCGTCATCCTGACGCTGCACCATGTCCGGCCGCAGCGGCAGGTCGGCTTTTCCCCCAACGGCCTGCTCGAGATCACGCCGGAATTCCTCGACCGCACCCTGATGCTGATCCGTGCCGAGGGCTACGATCTGGTCTCGCTCGACCAGGCCGTCGCGCGCCTGTCGTCCCCGCGCCAGTCATCCCAGCGGAAAGGCCGCTTCTTCGTCGCGCTGACCTTCGACGACGGCTATCGCGACAATGTCGAGCATGCCTGGCCAGTGCTCGCCAGCCATGGCGCGCCCTGGACGCTCTTCGTCACCACGGGCTTCGCCGACCGCACAGCGCGGCTCTGGTGGCTGGAGCTGGAGGAGGCGATCCGCGCGCTGCCGCAGATCGCGCTGACCCTGCCGGACGGTCCTTTTGCAGCAAGGACGGGCAGCGACACCGAGAAGCAGCGCGCTTTCGAGGCGCTCTACTGGCGTCTGCGCAAACAGCCGGAAGCGATTCTGCTGTCAGCGATTTCCGAACTGGCCGCGCAGGCCGGCATCGATGCCGCCGCGCTCGTCGAGCGCGAATGCCTGCCTTGGAACATGCTGCGGGCGCTGGCCGGCGCGCCGGGCGTGACCATCGGCGCCCATACCCTGACCCATCCGATGCTCGCCAGGCATGACGAGGCCTTTGCCCGGGCGGAGATCGTCGACAGCAAGTCCCGCCTCGAAGCCGAACTCGGCATGCCCATCCGGCATTTCGCCTATCCGGTCGGCGATCCCAGCTCGGCCGGGCCGCGCGAGTTCGGACTGGCGCGGGCGGCAGGGTTCACCAGTGCGGTCACAACGCGGCCTGGGCACCTCTTCGCCGAACACGCCGACCACCTCCACGCGTTGCCGCGCGTTTCGCTCAACGGCTTGCATCAGAGCGAGGCGGCGCTGCGGGCACTGCTGTCGGGCCTGCCGTTCTGGCTCTGGAATCGGGGGCGGCGGCTGAGCGTGGGGTAGCCAGAGCGCGTCATGCTCGGGCTTGACCCGAGCATCTCGGAAACCTGTGCCTTCTCTTCATGAGATTCTCGGGTCTGCGCTTCGCTTCGCCCGAGAATGACGGCCGCTAAACCCTATCCTTCCGCTCCATCCATTTGATCAGCGGCAGCAGCGGCAGGACCCAGGCCAGCCCCAGCACGACATAGGCGATCGTCTGCACGAGCTTGGGCGCCTCGGTGATACGGCCCTGCGCCAGCGCCATGGCGACGAGCGCATAGACGCAGACGAAGACCAGGATCGCGACGGTGCCGATCAGCTTGCGGTGGGTCTGCCTCATCGTGAATTCTCCCGAGCGCCCGCCGGCCTGCGGCAATGCGGGCCAGCCTGCGGCAACGCAAACATTGTCTCCGCCCTGGCGGGCGGACTATCTGTCACCTGCGCCCGCGCTTGTGAAGCGTCAGCCCTTGCGACCGAAGGCCCCGCTCCGTGACGATTGCCCGCGAAAAACCCCCTTCGATCATCCTGCAGGGCGGCCGGCACGCCGGAATCCGCCGCTGGCTCTGGGCCGTGGCGCTGCTCGTCTTCGTCATGGTCGTGGTCGGCGGCGCGACCCGCCTGACGGGCTCGGGCCTGTCCATCACCGAATGGAAGCCGATCACTGGCGCATTGCCGCCGCTCTCGGCCGAGGCCTGGGCCAGCGAGTTCGCGAAATACCGCGAGAGCCCGCAATACCGGCTGCTGAACCAGGGCATGGATCTCGGCGAGTTCCAGTTCATCTATTGGTGGGAGTGGGGCCACCGCCAGCTCGGCCGCTTCATCGGGCTGGTCTATCTCGCCGGCTTCCTCGTCGTGGCGGCCCGCCGGCTGCTGCCCTGGCGCCAGACGCTGATCCTGTTCGGGATGGGGCTGCTGCTCGGCCTGCAGGGCGCGATCGGCTGGATCATGGTGGCCTCGGGGCTGGAGCCCGGCATGATTGCAGTCGCGCCGGTGAAGCTCACGCTGCATCTCACCTTCGCCGGGCTGTTCTTCGCCTCGATCGTCGCCTTCGCTACCTGGCTGACGCCGCCGCGGCGCATCGAGCCCAGCAAAGCGCGTGGCATGGCCTGGCTGCTGCTGGCCTTGCTCTTCGGGCAGATCGCGCTTGGCGGCCTCGTCGCGGGCTCGCGGGCCGGCTTCACCTACAACACCTGGCCGCTGATGGACGGAGCGCTGGTTCCCGATGCGCAGACGCTGTTCGTGCGGCCCTCCTTCTGGGAGAACTTCGTCGACAACGCCGCGCTGGTGCAGTTCAACCACCGCCTGGGCGCCTATCTGCTGCTGGCGCTGGCGCTCTGGCATGCGGTCTCGCTGCGCCGGGCCGCGCCGGGCTCGGGCGGGGCCAAGCGCGCCACCGTGATCGCCGGCCTGACGCTGGCGCAAGGCCTGCTCGGCATCGTCACGCTTCTGCTGGTCGTGCCGCTCTGGGCGGGCCTGGCGCATCAGGCGCTGGGCTTCCTGGTGCTGGCGATGGGCGTGGTCCATGTGACGCGCACCCAAGGCGGGGCGCGCGCCTGAGCCGCTTCCGTCAGCCGCGCGCCCCGCGCGGCATGCCGGCCGTGCGGATCGTGCCCTGGCCGGGCGCGGTCTCGATCCCGAGCGTCGGCAGGGCGAGCCTGCGCTGGCCGCGAAAATCGACATGGCAGACGAGCAGCCCGCGCTCCTCGATATAGGCGATCAGCCGGCGCGCCCGGCTGGGCGAATGGCTGCCATAGACGCTGGCGAGCTCGGCATCGCTGGGGCAGGGAGCGCCTTCCAGCGCCGCGCGAGCGATGAACAGGAACAGCCCGTGCAGATCGTCGGGCAGGGCGAGCGAGGCTTCGACCGCAGCCTGCCAGCCCTGCGACTCGACGATCTCGTCGCTGGCACCGGCCTTGGCCACGGCGAGCCGGCGGCGGAACTCGTCGAGGCTGAGATGGCTGCGGCCGAGCCGGCGCATCCGGCAGCGCACGGTGAAGTCCTGGTAGAGCACCGCGACCTGGCGCGAGCGCGCCTCGGGATCGGCCATCAGCTCGCGCAGGATCTCGGTCATGATCGCCTCGCGCTCGGCCGGCTCCAGTGGAACCTCCGGCTCGGGTTCCGGCGCGGCCGGGCGATAGCTCTCGATCTGGCGCATCGTCTCATGCACCGGCGGGCGCGGACGCGGCGCCGGGCGCGGTACGCGGGCCAGCGGAATGACCTCGTCGGCGCCTGCGGTGAAGATCAGCTTGCCGGCCTCTTCGGGTGCCTGCTCGGGCAATGGCATCAGGCCGGGCGCGCCGCCGCGATCGACCGAGGTCGCGGGCCCGATCCGCAGCGGCAGCGGCCGCTTCGACAACGCCGGGCCTAGAGCCACGAACTGGCCGCGTTCGAGATCGCGGAACATCTCGGCCTGCTTGCGGTCCATGCCGAGCAGATCGGCGGCGCGGGCCATGTCGATGTCGAGGAAGGTGCGCCCCATCAGGAAGTTGGAGGCTTCGGCGGCGACATTCTTGGCGAGCTTGGCCAGGCGCTGCGTCGCGATGACGCCAGCCAGCCCGCGCTTGCGGCCCCGGCACATCAGATTGGTCATCGCGCCGAGCGAGAGCCTGCGCGCCTCGTCGGAGGCCTCGCCCGCCATCACCGGCGCAAACAGCTGCGCCTCGTCGACGACGATCAGCATCGGGAACCAGAGCGAGCGGTCGACGTCGAACAGCCCGCCGAGGAAGGCCGCGACCGCGCGCAATTGCTCGTCGGCTTCGAGATTCTCGAGGTTGAGCACGACCGAGACGCGATGCTGGCGCACCCGCAGCGCGACCCGCTGCAGCTCGGCCTCGCCGCATTGCGCATCGACGACCACATGGCCGAACTGGTCGGCCAGCGAGACGAAGTCGCCCTCCGGGTCGATCACCGCCTGCTGCACCAGCGGCGCGCTCTGTTCGAGCAGGCGCCGTAGCAGATGCGATTTGCCCGAGCCGGAGTTACCCTGGACCAGAAGCCGCGTCGCCAGCAGTTCGGCGAGGTCGAGAAGGGCCGGTTCGCCGCTCTTGCTCAACCCCATGTCGATGGCCGTCGTCATGCCGTGGTCGCGTCGCTCCGCCGATATGTTATCGTGATCGCAAGGCTCCTGCCGGACAGATAGGCGAAGCCTTCGCGACCGGCGCTTCTAACATGGCATCTCACAGTTGCGTCCGGATCGGCGGCTGCATCCACAGCAATCGGGGGCGGCGTTTCAGCGCGGGCAGCGGCGCGCCCGTTCCTCGCGCTGGATCTCGGCGATGCTGCGGCGCTGGCTGTTCGACAGCGGCACGTCCTCGACATTGTCGTATTGGCAACCCGCATTGCCGAAGGCGCTGATCCCGCGCTGCGTGCGGAAGCAATAGCCCTGCGCCTTGTAGATCTCGTTGCGGGCATACCAGAGATCGTCGCAGGTCTCGGCGTGGGCCGGAGCGGGCAGGGCGGCAAGGCCGAGCAGCACGCAAAGCGTCGCCATGCTCATCGTCAACGCTCGCCGCATGGCCGTTTCTCCAAGGTTCGAGATCGATGCGCTGCAATCTGCGCGAAGCGGCATAGCGCGGCAAGCCGCCTGCCTTCGTGCTTGCGCTGGAGCGGCGTCGCGCCTCGGTCGTCTGGGGCCGCTAGGCTGGCGCGGGAGGTGCTGATCATGCGCGCATATGGCTATTGCGAACGGCTCGGCGCCGAACTCTGGGCAGAGCCCTGGAACGCGCTGACCAATGGCGCCTTTCTGCTGGCGGCATTCGCCGCGCTGTTGCTGTGGCGCCGCGCCGGCGGGCACGATCGGCCGGCGCTGATCCTGATCCTGCTGGTTTTTGCCATCGGCATCGGCTCCTTCCTGTTTCACACCATGCCGCAACCCTGGACGCTCGCCGCCGATGTTGTGCCGATCCAGCTTTTCGCCTTCTCCTATTTCGGGCTGGCGCTGGCGCGCTTCCTGCGCCTGCGGCCGGTCGCGACGGGGCTCGGCACGCTGGCGTTCCTGGGCTTCGCGCTCTCGCTGTCTTGGGGGCTAGCGCCCTTGCTCCCGACGGGGTTGCGCGGGTCGGCCGGGTATGGCGCCTTCCTGCTCGGGCTCGTCGGCATGGCCGCAGCGCTGTGGCGGCTGCCGGGCCAGGCGGAGACGGCCCGGCTCATCGGCCTGGCCGGGCTCGTCTTCGCGCTCTCCCTGACGTTTCGGACGCTCGACGGCCCGCTATGCGCAGGCTTTCCGCTGGGCACGCACTGGCTCTGGCATCTGCTGAATGCGACGGTCTTGTATCTGCTGCTCAGGGCCGCGATCAGGCGGGGAACGGGCACAGTGGCCGATCGCTAGCAGGTAGCGGCGACGACCGCGCGGGACTACGATGACCGCATATCAGCCGCCCACCGCATTGGACCAGACCTCATGACCCGCCGCGCCCGCATCCTCGTGATCAACCCCAATTCCAACGAGGCGGTGACCGAAGGGCTGCGCCAGGCCGTGCTGCCGCTCTCCTATGCCGAAGGCCCGGAGATCGTCTGCGAGACGCTGACGGAGGGACCGTTCGGCGTCGAGACGCAGGAGCATGCCGAGAGCGTCACGATCCCGCTGCGCCGCAAGGTGGAAGCCGCCAACGATGTCGATGCTTTCGTCATCGCCTGCTATTCCGATCCGGGCCTGCACGTCGCCCGCGAGGGCACGACGAGCCCCGTCTTCGGCATCGCCGAGAGCGGCGTGCTCACCGCGCTCGCTCGGGCCGACCGCTTCGGCGTGATCGCGATCAAGACCCGCTCGATCCCGCGCCATATCCGCTATCTCCGCCAGATGGGCCTGATGGACCGGCTCGCGGGCGAGCGCCCGCTGGAGATGTCGGTCGCTGAGACCGCCTCGGGCGACCGCACGCTGGAGCGCATGATCGCGATCGGCCGCGAGCTCAAGGACAAGGACGGCGCCGGCGCCATCGTCATGGGCTGCGCCGGCATGGCCCGCCACCGGCGGCCGCTGGAGCTGGAACTCGGCATCCCCGTCATCGACCCGACCCAGGCTGCGGTCGCCATGGCGATCGGGACCATTGCCGTCCGGTGACGAGGCGGGCCGCTCGCTTGCCATGAGGCCTTCGCGCAGTTCCTCGTCCCTGCCGGCATGACGGGCTCGCGTCCGCGGGCGGATGCGAGGAGGGGTCGATCTGCTATGTGGCCACCATGCTGAAAGAGTTCTTCTCCTATTATCGCCCGCACCGGACGCTGTTCCTGGTCGATTTCGGCTGCGCCGTCGTCTCCGGCCTGCTCGAGCTCGGCTTCCCGATGGCCGTGAAGGCCTTCGTCGACGTGCTGCTGCCGCGCGGCGACGGGCCGCTGATCATGCTGGCGGGCGCAGCGCTTCTGGTGATCTACGCGGTCAACTCCGGGCTGATGGCGGTCGTGACCTATTGGGGCCACCGGCTCGGCATCAACATCGAAACGGAGATGCGCCGGCGCGCCTTCGATCATCTCCAGAAGCTCTCCTTCCGCTTTTATGACGAGCAGAAGACCGGCCATCTCGTCGCCCGCGTCACCAAGGATCTGGAGGAGATCGGCGAGGTCGCCCATCATGGCCCCGAAGATCTGTTCATCGCGGTGATGACCTTCATCGGCGCCTTCCTGCTGATGCTGAGCGTGCATGTCGAACTGGCGCTGATGACCGCCGTGGTCGTGCCGCTCGCCGGCTTCGTCGTCGCGCGATACGGCGCCCGCATGGCGCAGAACTGGCGCAGCCAGTTCGGCCGGGTCGGTGCCTTCAATGCGCGGCTGGAGGAGAATATCGGCGGCATGCGCGTGGTCCAGGCCTTCGCCAACGAGGCCCATGAGCGCGCGCTCTTCGCCGGCGACAACCAGCGCTACCGCACGATCAAGCTCGAAGCCTACCGCATCATGGCGGCGAGCCAGGCGCTGAACTATCTGGGCATGCGCATGGTCCAGCTCGCGGTGATGCTGGCGGGGACCTGGTATGTCGTGCAGGGCAGCCTGAGCGTCGGCGGTTTCGTCGGCTTTCTCCTGCTGGTCGGCGTGTTCTACCGGCCGCTCGACAAGATCGCGGGCGTGATCGAGACCTATCCCAAGGGCATCGCCGGTTTCCAGCGCTATCAGGAGCTGCTGGCGACGGAGCCCGATATCGCCGATGCGCCCGACGCCATCGAGGCTCCGCCGCTGAAAGGCGATATCCGCTTCGAAGCCGTCGATTTCGGCTATGCGCCGGGCAGGCCGGTGCTTTCCGGCATCGACCTGTCGATGACGGCGGGCGAGACGGTCGCCTTCGTCGGCCCCTCCGGCGCAGGCAAGACCACGCTGCTCTCGCTGCTGCCGCGCTTCTACGAGATCGATGCAGGCGCCATCACCATCGACGGCCACGACATCCGCAGGCTGACGCTGGCCTCGCTGCGCCGCCAGATCGGCATCGTCCAGCAGGACGTCTTCCTCTTCGCCGGCACGATCCGCGAGAACATCGCCTATGGTCGCCTTGATGCGACCGAAGAGGAGATCACGCAGGCGGCCCGCCGCGCGCGTCTGGAAACGATGATCGCCGACCTGCCTGCCGGACTCGACACGCTGATCGGCGAGCGCGGCGTCAAGCTGTCAGGCGGCCAGAAGCAGCGCCTCGCCATTGCGCGGATCTTCCTGAAGAACCCGCCGATCCTGATCCTAGACGAGGCGACCTCGGCGCTCGACACCGAGACCGAAGCCGCGATCCAGCAATCCCTGATCGAACTGGCGCAGGGACGCACCACGTTGGTCATCGCCCATCGCCTCGCCACCATCCGCCATGCCGACCGCATCGTCGTGGTGACGCAGGCCGGCATTGCCGAGCAGGGCCGGCATGACGATCTGGTGCGGGCGGGCGGCCCCTATCAGGCGCTGCATGAGGCGCAGGTCGCGCCGCTGCGGCTGGCGATGGGAGACGCCGCCGAGTGAACGGGCCGCTGGTCGCGGCTCGGAGATCGCAGTTTTCAAGAGCAACCTCACCGTCATTGCGAGGCGCGCAGCGACGAAGCAATCCAGGGGCCGTCGAGCGAGCCCCTCTGGATTGCTTCGCTACGCTCGCAATGACGGGAGAGACGGATCGAGATTTGCTTCGAGCGAAGCGGCCCGCGGCTGAAGGACCTCGCGCGCCGGCGCCAGCAACTGCGCCGCCGGCCGCGAAAAGCTCTGCCGGCCATTCTTGAAGCCCATGATCGGCTCGGCGATGCCGGCCAGAGCCTGCGCCGGTGTCGGCGCATCCAGCACGATCAGGTCGGCGGGATGGCCGACCGCGATGCCGTAATCGGTCAGGTTCATCAGCCGGGCCGGCAGCGTCGTCACGAGATCGACGCAGGCCGGAAAGCCCTCGGGCCCGACCTGCGCGGCATTGGCGTAGAGATTCGCCATCCGCAGCAGGGAGGCGTCTCCGAAGGGCGTGAACGGGTTCAGCACATTGTTGGTCGCAACCGAGCAGACCACGCCATGATCGAGCAGACGATGCGCGGGAGTGAGGCCGCGCGGCACGTCATGCGTCGCCTCGCGCCCCATCAAATAGAGGTCGGTCGCCGGCAGCACCGTCACCGCGACGCCCGCCTCGGCCAGGCGGTCCGCCGCCCTCGCGAAGGCATCGGGTGGCAGGGCGGACAGTTTGGTGACATGGCCGATCGCGACGCGTCCGCCATAGCCGCGCTGCTTCGTCTGGCGGCAGACCTCGTCGAGATGCAT
The DNA here is from genome assembly GCF_001298265.1 of Allobosea vaviloviae. Lineage (GTDB taxonomy): Bacteria > Pseudomonadota > Alphaproteobacteria > Rhizobiales > Beijerinckiaceae > Allobosea > Allobosea vaviloviae_B. The sequence goes on from NZ_LGSZ01000022.1 coordinate 25,008, forward strand.
CCAACTGGTATCGAGGTCGAAATCGAGATGGAAGTCGAGATCGACGTCGAAACGCGTCGCCAGATCAAACAGCCGCGCGATCTGCCCATCGGGGTCGCTGTCGGTGTAGGGACAACCGCCGAGCACATCGGCGCCGTCCTGCAGCGCCTGGATCAGCAGTTCCTCCGTGCCGGGGTCGTTGGTCAGCCCTTCCTGCGGAAACACGCAGATCGATAGCCCGATCGCCCATGCATAGTCCCTCTTCAGGGCCTTGAGCGCCTCGAAGCTGCGCAAGCCCACGCGCGGATCGACCTCGACATGGCTGCGCATGCGGGTGGTGCCCTTGCCGATCGCCCGGTCCAGCACCTGCGCGCCACGGGCATAGACGTCCGCGACGGTGAACTCCCGCTTCATCGCCGAGACTGCGGCGATCGCCTCGCGCAAGCCTCCGTGCAGATGGCCGCAGCGGCCGAGAAGGCAGGCCTTGTCCAGGTGGACATGAGTGTCGACGAAGCCGGGCAGCACCGCGCGCCCGCCGATGACGACCTCCGGGGCGTCCGCGACGATCTCCGGCGCGATCGCCGCGAACCGGCCCTGCCTGACGCCGATATCGACGGGGTGCTCATGGCCTGCGAGGCTGGCTTTGCGGAAGATCAGGTCGAAGCTGGCGTCGTCGGGCATTGCGAGAGAACGTTTCTGGGCTGAGGGCGCAGGTCAAACTGCATGCACTTTATGTGCCGTGTGCCTCGTGGACGGGCAGGGCGCTTACCGGCGCTGGGGCGGAGCAGGGCGAGAGGCAGGCTAGCCGGCGGCCTTGCCAGCGCCGGCTTTCGAGCCGGCCGGTGCGGCATCGCGCGACGCCGCCTGCATCGGCCGCGGCAGATCGGCATAAGGGGCTAGGATGTCCATGATGTCGCGTCCGCGTGGCTTTGATTGCGCCACCAGCGCCCGGCTCGCGACGGAATCGAGATGGTGATGCATCAGCGACATCACCGTGTCGGCGTCGCCATTCGCCAGCGCATCGATCAGCAGGCGGTGCTCGTTGATCGCGCATTCCGATGAGTGCGGCCGGCTGAACAGCGACAGCGTCAGGCAGCAGCGATAGGCGATCTCGCTGACATAACGGATCAGGATCGGACTCTCCGTCATGCTCGCGAGCAGGATGTGGAACTCGGTCGCGAGCCGGATCGAGATCGCGTCGGGGCCGTTGCGGGCCTCGTCCTCGGCATCGACATGGGCATGGAGTTGGGCGATCTGCGCCTTGCTCAGCCGCCCTGCCAGTTGCCGCACCACGAGCCGCTCCAGCTCGATGCGGATGTCGAAGGTATCGCGCGCCTCCTGCCAGCTCGGCGTCGCCACCACGGCGATGCGGTTGCGGCGCAACTCCACCAGGCCTTCGGCCGCGAGCTGGCCCAGCGCATGTCGCGCGATGGTGCGGCTGACGCCGAAACGCTCGCCCAGGGCATCCTCGGGCAGCTTGGCACCGGGTTCCAGCGCCTGTTCGATGATCGCCCGGCGAAGCGCCCGGCAGATCGTCCCGACCCGGTCCGTCGCGCTGCGGCTCCGGTTCTCATCACGCGCCATCGTCGAATTCCGAACTGCAGAAGGCTCGTCTTAGCGCCTTCGTCGCGAGGGCTGCAATCCGGCCGCCCCGCCAGATCGCTTGTCAGCGTGCCGCCGCCGGGCTCGCCGCATGATCGAATGCAATCTGGCATCACGTTTGCATGCACTTTTGCCATGGCGAGCATGCACGTGAAATCTGATACCGCGCTCTATCAGCCGACTGTCCGAGGTCTGGCGGCGGGTACTCCCGCCGTCCCGGCGATTGAGCTGTCGCAGGCCTGCGTCACCTTTGGCAGCGGAGCAAATTCGGTGCCGGCCCTGGCGCAGACCAGCCTGCGCATCGCCGAGGGCGAGTTCGTGGCGCTGGTCGGCCCCTCCGGCTGCGGCAAATCGACGATCCTGCGCCTCGCCAGCGGGCTGGTGAAGCCGACAGCCGGCGTCGTGGTCGTCGGCGGTCGCGAGGTCGCGGCCAAGGCGCTGAGAATCGGCATGGCCTTCCAGAATCCGACCATGCTCCCCTGGCTGACGATCGAACGGAACGTCATGCTCCCGCTCAAGATCGTCGAGCCCTACCGCTCGCGCTATCGGCAGGAAAAGGACGGCGCCTTTCGCGACAAGGCTCACGCCCTGCTCGCGCAGGTCGGTCTCAGGGGCTTCGCCGGCAAATATCCCTGGCAGCTCTCCGGTGGCATGCTCCAGCGCGCCAATCTCTGCCGCGCCCTGATCCACGAGCCGCGCCTGCTGCTGCTCGACGAGCCCTTCGGCGCGCTCGACCAGTTCACCCGCGAGGAACTCTGGGCGATCATGCAGGAGCTCTGGCTGGCTCACCGTCCGACCGTCCTTCTGGTAACGCACGACCTGCGCGAGGCCGGCTTCCTGGCGAGCCGCATCTGCGTGATGAGCGCGCGCCCGGGCCGCATCATCGACGATGCCGCTGTGGGCTTCGCACGTCCGCGCAGCATCGCCATGACCTTCGAGCCGCATTTCGTCGCGCTCAACCAGCGCCTGCGGGAGCTCATCGTCGATGCCCGCGCGGCTCCGTCCATCGAGGAGGGCGCCCGATGAAGAAGCGTGCGTTGCGACAGAAGCTCTGGTCGGCCGGGTTGATCCTGCTGTTCTTCGCTGGCTGGGAGGCCTTCTGCCTGATCTCGGGCATGTCGGACCTGATCCTGCCGCGCCCGAGTCAGGTCTTCGTCACGCTCTGGCAGCGCATGCCGATCCTCTGGCCGCATATCCTGCAGACGTTGGGCACGACCATGACGGGCTTCGTGCTGGGCGTCGCGCTCGGCGTTCTGCTCGGCGCCGTCATCGGCGTCTCGCGCACGGCCTACGACACGGTCTACCCGCTGCTGATAGGCTTCTCCTCGATCCCCAAGGTCGCGGTCGTGCCGATCTTCGTGCTCTGGTTCGGCTCGGGCACGGTGCCGGCGGTGCTGACCTCGCTCTCGATCTGCTTCTTCCCGATCGTCGTGAACATCGCCACCGGGCTCGCCACCACCGAGCCGGAGATGGAGGACGTGCTGAAGGCGCTCGGCGCCAGCAAGTTCGACATCCTCTGGAATGTCGGCCTGCCGCGGACCATGCCGTTCTTCTTCGCCTCGCTGAAGGTCGCGATCACCTATGCCTTCGTGGGCACGGTGCTGGCCGAGACGGTCGCCTCCAATCGCGGCATCGGCAATGTGATGATGTCGGCCTCCTCCAACTTCAACGTGCCGCTGGTCTTCGCCGGATTGTTCATTCTCGCGGGCCTCGGCGTCGCGCTCTACGTCGCCTTCTCGCTGATCGAGGCACGCGTCACCGGCTGGGCCACCCGCAAGAACGACCTCATCGCCGCCTGAATCACCATCTCAACAGAGGGGACCAAGATGCTGAAAAGACTCGCAGCCACGCTCATCGCAGGACTTGCTTTCAGCGGCCTCGCCCAGGCCCAGGACACTACGGTGAAGTTCACTTTGGGCTGGAAGACGCAAGGTTCCGACGCCGCCTTCTTCGTCGCGAAGGACAAGGGCTACTACAAGGCGGAAGGCCTGAACGTCGTCATCGACCAGGGCGAGGGCTCGGGCGCGACCGTCACCCGCATCATGGGCGGCGCCTATGATGCGGGCTTCGGCGACGTCAACGCCATCATCCAGAACGCCGCCGCCAAGCCCGGCGAGGCGCCGGTGATGGTCTACATGATCTGGAACCGGCCGCCCTTCGCGATCTCCAGCAAGAAGGCGACCGGCATCACCAAGCCCAAAGATCTCGAGGGCAAGACGCTCGGTGGCGCCCAGGGCACGCCGACGACCCGACTGCTCGAGGTCTTCGCTCGCAAGAACGGGCTCGACATGACCAAGATCAAGCTCTCGAACATGGCGCCCAACCTGCAGGAGCCGCTGCTGATCAAGGGCGACATCGACGGCGCGCTCGTCTTCAACATCACCAGCTATTTCAACCTGCTTTTGAACCGCCAGGACCCGGACAAGGACTTCAACTGGCTGACCTTCGGCGATTACGGGCTCGATCTCTATTCCAACGGCCTGATGGTTTCGCAGAAGATGATCAAGGAGAACCCCAAGGCCGTCGCCGGCCTGGTGCGCGCCACGAACAAGGCAATGATCGAGATCGCCAAAGACCAGGCGGTCGGCATGAAGTCGGTGATGGCCTTCGACAACCTCGTCAACGAGGCGATCGAGAAGAAGCGCCTGCAATACTCCTTCACCGAGCTGATGGTCTCGCCCGAGATGAAGGAGATCGGCGTCGGCGACACCAAGGACGACCGCATGGCCCGCGCCATCGGCATTATCGTCGAGGGCTATCAATTGCCCCGCACGCCCAAGCCCGAGGAGATCTTCTCGCGCGCCTTCCTGCCGCCCAAGGCCGAGCGGGAATTGGTCTACACGGCGAACTGAGCGCACCCCACCGAGGCCGGTCCGAATTGCACCGGAGCGGCCTCGGGTCCAGCCGGCGAGTTACGACAGCTTGAAGGTAACCGTGCGGCCGCCGCCTTCTTCCGCCCCGTCGAACAGGATCAGCGCGCGCACTGTGTCGCCGGTCTGGTTGAGTGGCAGCAGCGCCTCCGGCTTGATCTTGGTGCCATAGCCGGGAAGGTCCGCCAGCTTCGTCGTCTGACCGTCGCTGAACCGGTAGATCGTGTAGTCGCCCGCCTTGACCGCGTCGTCGGAGGGGTCGAGCACCGGCCCGGCGATCATCATCAGGCTGCCCTTGTAGGCGACGAGATCGCGGATGCCGCGCGGTGCGCCAGCCTGCGTCTTGAGATCGAGCCTGGTGAGCGTCGAGGCGTCCTTGCCCTGTGACGGGCCGAAGATGGCCTCCAGCGGCGTCGAGAGGATGACGGCCTTGGCCGCGCCTGCATCCCCGCTGTCCGACAGAACGGGGGCGCGCAGGCCGACATGCAAGGTCGTGCCGGTGACGGCAAGCCCTTCGATGGTGAGGCCGTTGTCCTTGAGCGCCGCGTCGAAGGCGCCGTCGAGCTTGATCTTGAGCTGGGTCTCGAGGGCGGTCGAGGGCGTGACCGAAGCCGACCCTGTAAGCTTGCCCGTGGCGAGGTCGACCGCATCCGCTGGCAAGGTGATCTTGAAGATGCGCCTTGTCACCGCAGCCTTCGCATCCGCCTCTGTCGTGCCGTCGTCGCTGTGGCGCGGCCTGCCATGGGATCCGGTGACGTAGAACGAGCCGCCGGCATAGGCGACGGCTTCCGCGTCCAGTTCGGCCAGTCGCTGCTTGCCCTTGCCGCTGACATGGATGTCGCTGACCAACGGTATGAAGCTGCCGGCGATGATCTCGCCGTCCCGAAGGATGACGATCTGTGCGCCCGGGGCTTCGTCGTCCGCGACAAGGCACAGCCGCGGGAAGCCGGTTTCCGTCGCGCAGGCAATGCCGCTGACATCCTCCGATTTCTTGAAGTCCGCGCCCTTGGCGTCCTTGGCTTGGCCGAAGAGCTTGCCCTTGACGGGCCAGGGCTCGCTCTGCGCCTGCACCGAACCCGATGGGGCTCCTGCCAGAAGAGAGATGAGAAGGACCGACCAGAGGCCGTTGAAGCGGATATGATGGTGAGCCATCGCGCTCTCCTGTTTATGCAATCACAGGTTGATATTTTAAAATAGATCATATTGGCGGGCGATCGTCCACCGCAACAGGCTCAAAGCCGACTCGCCTTCCGCTCAGGCTCGTTCTATAAAGAACAAACAAAGAACATGAGCCTTCATGCAGCCTCGCAATCACCCCTCTGCCCTGGCCGATCTGCGCCGCCACCTCGCGGAGGCCGCGCTGCGCGCCGGGCCGGCCGCAGTCGGGCAGGTGAGCTTCGGCGCAGCCGGTCTCGACGCGGCGCTGGGCGGTGGAATCGCGCGGGCGGCTCTGCATGAGGTCTATGCGCCCGGCACGGCCGATCTCGTGGCGGCGACGGGCTTTGCGGTCGGGCTGGCGATCCGGGCGGCGGGGGAGCGCCCGATTCTCTGGGTCCGGCAGGATGTCGTCGATGCCGAGACGGGCCGCCTGCATCCGCCGGGCCTGATCGAACTCGGGCTCGATCCGGGCCGCATCCTGCTGGTGCGGGTGCGCGATACGGAGGGCGTGCTGCGCGCGGGCGCCGAGGCCGCGCGTTGTCCGGCGCTGGGCGCGGTTCTGATCGAGCCCTGGGGCGAGGCGCGCCGCCTCGACCTGACGGCGAGCCGAAGGCTCTCGCTGGCGGCAGAGGGCTCCGGGGCGACGACGCTGATGTTGCGTGCCGGAGTGTCGCCGCCGCCGAGCGCCGCCCGGACCCGGTGGCAGGTGGCGGCCCTGCCGTCGCGGGCGCAGGAGGCGAATGCGCCGGGTGATCCGGCTTTCGTCGTCAGGTTGCTGCGCCATCGCGGCGGGGTGAGTGAGCGTGAGTGGCGTGTGGAGTGGAGCCGTGACCGACAATCTTTCCAAGAACGGCACTCTTTCCCGGAGCGACAATCTTTCCCGGAAAACGAGTTCCGGGAGCAACGGGCCGCACCCGGCCATCGATCCAGCGCAGATCAGGACAGGGCCAGCCTCGATGCCGCGTCGCTATCTCGCAATGTGGTGCCCTTTCCTGCCGATCGACCGGCTGCGGCGGGAGGGGAGGATCCCGACATCCGACGCACCGGCTGACCCCCCGGTCGTCGTCTTTGCCATGCATCGCAATGCGCTGCGGCTGGTCGATTGCGACCAGCGCGCGCTGGCGCTCGGCCTGACGCGCGATCTCACCCTTGCCGATGCGCGCGCCCGGATTCCGTCCCTGATCGCGATCGAGTCCAAACCCGAAGCCGACGCCGCCTTGCTGGATCGGCTGGCGGCCTTCTGCGACCGTTTCACGCCGCTGGTCGCGCTCGACCTGCCTTACGGGCTGATGCTCGACATCACCGGCTGCGCTCATCTCTTCGGCGGTGAGGCGGCACTGCATGCGACGATCGCCAGATGGATGCGGGCCGGCGGCCTGAGCCATCGCGCTGCCATCGCCGGGACGCCGGAGGCGGCCCATGCGCTGTCGCGCTTCGGCGGCGGCGGCATCGTGCCGGTGGGCGAGGACGAAGCCAGGCTGCGCCCGCTGCCGGTGGCGGCGCTGGAATTGGCGGCGGACACCGCATTGGCCCTGTCGCGGGCCGGGCTGAAGACGCTGTCCGATCTTGCCGATCGACCCTCCGTCGCATTGTCCGCGCGTTTCGGCGCCGATCTGGTCATCAAGCTGCGGCGGACCCTGGGGCATGAGGATGCGCGCATCACACCCTTGCGCCCGCCGCCGGCCTGCGTCGTCGAGCGCCATTTCGCCGAGCCCATGCTCGACAAGGACGGTCTGGAGGATGTGATCGCGCGGCTGATCGCCGAGGCCGGGCGCGTGCTCGAACAGCGCGGAGAGGGCGGTCGCGCCTTCGAAATCAGCTTCTTTCGCAGTGACGGCGCGGTCAGGCGGCTGATGGTCGAGACCGGACGGCCCTCGCGCGATGCCAAGGCGATCCTGCGGCTCTGGCGCGAGCGCGTCGACACGTTGGCCGATCCGCTCGATCCGGGCTTCGGTTTCGACGCGGTCAGGCTTTCCGTGCCGGTCTGCGAGCCGCTCGACACCCATCAGCCCAGTCTCGATGGACGACAAAGTCTCGATGGTCAGCCCAGTCTCGACGGGGGGACGGTCGAAGACGAGGCGGTGGCCGATCTGGTCGACCGGCTGGTCGCCCGCTTCGGCCGTGACCGGGTGCTGCGCTTCGCGGCGCAGGACAGCCATCACCCGGTGCGGGCGGCCAAGGCCGTTTCTGCGGCGCTGCCGGCGTCGCGGGTCGCCTGGCCAGCACCGGAACCGCATGAGCCGCCGACGCGCCCGCTCCAGCTCTTCGAGCCGCCCCAGCCTGTGGAAGCGATCGCCGAGGTGCCCGACGGGCCGCCGATCCGTTTCCGCTGGCGCCGCCTGATCCATGATGTCGCCCGCGCCGAGGGGCCCGAACGCATCGCGCCGGAATGGTGGCGCGACGGCTCGTCCGAGCCGATGCGCGACTATTACCGCGTCGAGGATGCGCAAGGCCGCCGCTTCTGGCTCTTCCGCATCGGCTTCCACGAGCCGGAGCAGGCGCCGCCGCGCTGGTTCCTGCATGGCCTCTTCGCATGACTCAGACAGTCAGGTCTTTCGCCGAACCTGTTGCCGCCACGAATTTTTCCTTCCTGCGCGGCGCGTCGCCCGGCCCCAACCTGGTGCTGACGGCACTGCTGCTCGGCCATTCCGGCATCGGCATCGCCGACCGCAACACGGTCGCCGGCGTCGTCCGGGCCTGGAGCGCGCTCCGGCAATTGCGCGAGGACGGTTTGCCGCCGGCCGAAAAGCTGAAGGAGGGCGACAGTCCCGGCGAGCATGTCTGGATCGAGAACCCGGCTTTTGCGCAGCTGCCCTTCACGGCGCAGGAGCTCCGGTCGATGGCGCAGGCCTTCAAGCTGGCCACCGGCGCCCGCCTGGTCTTTGCCGATGGCACGCCCGATATCGTTGCCTATCCCGCCAACCGCGAGGGCTGGGGCAGGCTCTGCCGCCTGCTCAGCCATGGCAACCGGAAGGAGGACGTGAAGAAAGGGGAATGCCACCTCGTCCTCGACGACCTTATGTCCGATGCGCGGGATCTCCTGCTGGTCGTGATGCCCGGCCGCCTTTTCGATGGGCTGGCGGCGCTGCTCGCACGGTTGGACGATGCCGCGCCGGGAGCGGTCTGGCTCGGCGCGACCATGCACCGGCGCGGCGACGACCGCCGCCGTCTCGCCCGGCTGAAGGCGATCGCGGCTTCGACCCGCACGCCGCTGCTGGCGACCAATGACGTGCTCTACGATGCGCCCGAGCAGCGCGATCTGCAGGACGTCCTGACCTGCATCCGCGAGGGCGTCTCGATCGAGCGGGCGGGGCGCCTGCTCGAGGTCAATGCCGAGCGCCATCTCAAGACGCCCCAGGAAATGGCGCGCCTCTTCCGCGATGCGCCGGAGGCCATCGCCGAGACGCAGCATCTCTTCTCGCGCATCGAATTCGATCTCGGCCAGCTCGAATACGAATATCCCGACGAACCCGTCCCGCCCGGCTGGAACGATCAGGCCTGGCTGGAGGAGCTGGTGCGCCGCTGCAGCGAGATTCGCTATCCCGACGGTGTGCCGCCGAAGGTCCAGGCTCTGCTGCGAAAGGAATTCGATCTGATCGCGAAGCTGAACTATGCGCGCTATTTCCTCACCATCCGCCAGATCGTCGAATTCGCGCAGAGCAGGGGCATTCTCTGCCAGGGCCGTGGCTCGGCCGCCAATTCTGCGGTCTGCTATGTGCTGGGTATCACCGCCGTCGATCCCGCCGAAAGCGACGTTCTGTTCGAGCGCTTCATCTCCACCGAACGCAGGGAGCCGCCCGATATCGACGTCGATTTCGAGCATGAGCGGCGCGAGGAGGTGATCCAGTGGATCTACAAGACCTATGGCCGCCACCGCGCCGGCATCGCCGCGACCGTGATCCGCTATCGCCCGCGCAGCGCCATCCGCGACGTCGGCAAGGCGCTGGGGCTGACGGAGGATGTGACCGCCCGCATCGCCGGCACGCAATGGGGCAGCTGGGGCACTGAAATCGGCGACGACCGCGTCCGCCAGGCCGGGCTCGACCCGGCCAATCCGACGGTGCGACGCGCCGTCGATTTCGCCATCCGCCTGCTCGGCTTCCCGCGCCATCTCTCGCAGCATGTCGGCGGCTTCATCCTGGCGCGCCACAGGCTCGACGAACTGGTCCCGATCGGCAACGCCGCCATGGCCGACCGCACCTTCATCGAATGGGACAAGGACGACATCGACGAACTCAAGCTGATGAAGGTCGATGTGCTCGCGCTGGGCATGCTGACCTGCATCCGCAAGGCCTTCGAACTGGTGAAGGCCCATGGCGGCCCCGAATTGACGCTCGACATCAAGGACGGCGACCGCCCGACCTACGACATGCTCTGCGAGGGCAAGTCGCTCGGCGTCTTCCAGGTCGAGAGCCGGGCGCAGATGAACATGCTGCCCCGGCTGAAGCCGCGGAAGCTCTACGACCTCGTCATCCAGGTCGCGATCGTCCGGCCCGGCCCGATCCAGGGAGACATGGTCCATCCCTATCTGCGGCGCAGGGCAGGGCTGGAAGCGGTGCAGTACCCGTCACCATCTCCCGAGCATGGCCCGGCCGACGAACTCTTCACGGTGTTGAACAAGACCAAGGGCGTGCCGCTCTTTCAGGAGCAGGCGATGAGGTTGGCGATGGTGGCCGCCAAATTCACCGACAGCGAGGCCAATGGCTTGCGCAAGGCGATGGCGACCTTTCGCAGCGATGGCAAGATCGGCAATTACGAAGAGCTGATGGTCGGGCGCATGGTCGCGCGCGGCTACGAGCGCGATTTCGCCCAGCGCTGCTTCGACCAGATCAAGGGCTTCGGCAGTTATGGCTTCCCCGAAAGCCACGCCGCCTCCTTCGCCAAGCTGGTCTACGTCTCCTCCTATCTCAAGAAGCACCACCCGGCGGCCTTCGCCTGCGCGCTGCTGAACTCCCAGCCGATGGGCTTTTACGCCCCGGCCCAGATCGTCCGCGAGGCGCAGGAGAATGGCGGCGTGGAGCCGCGTGCGATCGATGTGAACTTCAGTGGCTGGGACAATGGGTTGGAGCCTGGGGATGGCGAGTCGCTCATTCCCTCCCCCCGCTTGCGGGGGGAGGGAAAAGAGCCCCTTCGCCCTTCGCCTCGGTTTCCGCCAGATTGACGGCTTCCGCGAGGACTGGGGCCAGCGCATCGAGGCCGCCCGCGCCGATGGCTACCATGATGTCGAGGAGCTGATGCGCCGCGCCGCTCTGCCGGGCCGCGCGATGCGGCTGCTCGCCGATGCCGACGCCTTCCGCTCGCTGGGCCTCGATCGCCGCGAGGCGCTCTGGGCCGTGCGCCGGCTGCCGGACGACGAGGCGCTGCCGCTGTTTGCTGCCGCGCAGGCGCGTGAACTCGGCGAGGAACCGGCGATGCCGCTGCCCATCATGCCGCTGCCGCAGCAGATCGTCGCCGATTATCAGACGGTGCGGCTCTCGTTGAAGGGGCATCCCATGGGCATGCTGCGGCCGCTCTTCCGGCGCGACCGCGTCCTGAGCTGCGCCGAGCTCGACGGCCGGCCCGACGGCAGCTGGGCCGCGACCGCCGGCGTCGTGCTGGTGCGCCAGCGGCCGGGCAACGGCAAGGCGATCTTCATCACGCTCGAGGACGAGACCGGCATCGCCAACATCCTGCTCTGGGCGCGGCTGTTCGAGCGCTTCCGGCGCGAGGTCATGAGCGGGCGCCTGCTGCAGATCGAAGGCCGGGTGCAGAAGAGCCCGGAAGGCGTGGTCCATCTGATGGCGCAGCGGGTCGTCGATCGCACCTCCGATCTGTCGAGCCTCTCGGAAACCCATCGCGCCGAGATCACGATCACGCGCGCCGACGAGTTCAAGCACCCTCAGCATCCCCGTCACCGCCATCCCCGCAATGTCCGCATCCTGCCGAAGTCGCGCGATTTCCACTGATCTGCCGCGGCAGTGGTCATGATGCCTATTCAGTGAGCAGAAATTCCCGATCGCATACGCGCAGTGCCCCACCGCCGCACTCCTGGGCAAAACGGGCGGGGGCTCATGGCCGCGCGGCGCTATCCCAAAGTCCTTGTCGTACGACCTTCATCTGGCATGCCGGTTGCTATCCCCTCGCTGCCGCGGCTCGCATCAGCCGCCGGCCAATCACAGGGAGAACAACCGTGCCGACATCGCGTTTTACCCGCTCCGCCCTTATCGGCCTCGGCCTTTCGACGGCGCTCGTCACTGCGGCCCTAGCCCAGGAGAAGGTCCTGCGCATCGGCATGACCGCAGCGGATATTCCGCGCACCCATGGCCAGCCGGACCAGGGCTTCGAGGGCAATCGCTTCACCGGAATCCCGATGTATGACGCGCTGACGCACTGGGATCTCTCCTCGGCGGAGAAGGCGAGCGTCGTCATTCCCGGCCTCGCCACGGAATGGACGGTCGATGCCGCCGACAAGACCAAATGGACCTTCAAGCTGCGTCCGGGCGTCAAGTTCCAGGACGGTTCGGACTTCAACGCCGCCGCCGTGGTCTGGAACGTCGACAAGGTCTTGAACAAGGAAGCCGCCCATTTCGCGCCCGACCAGATCGGCGTCACCGTCTCGCGCATGCCGACGCTGAAGACCGCCAAGGCCATCGATCCGCTCACCGTCGAGCTCACGACGAGCGAGCCCGACGCCTTTCTGCCGATCAACCTGACCAACCTCTTCATCGTCTCGCCGACGCATTGGGCCGCCAAGCTCGCCGCGGTTCCGGCCTCGGTGACCGATCCGGCCGAGCGCGCCAAACAGGCCTGGGCCGCTTTCTCGGCCGATCCGTCCGGCACTGGCCCGTTCAAGGGCGTGAAGCTGTCGCCGCGCGAGCGCTTCGAGATGGTCGCCAACAAGGCCTATTGGGACCCCAAGCGGGTGCCGAAGATCGACCGCATCGTGCTGCTGCCGCTGCCGGAGGCGAATGCCCGCACCGCAGCCCTGCTTTCGGGGCAGGTGGACTGGATCGAGTCGCCCTCGCCGGATGCCGTTCCGCAGATCAAGCAGCGCGGCTTTTCCGTCTACACCAACGCCCAGCCGCATGTCTGGCCCTGGCAGCTCTCCTTCGTCGAGGGCTCGCCCTGGATCGACAAGCGCGTGCGCCACGCTGCCAATCTCTGCGTCAACCGCGAGGAGCTGAAGACGCTGCTCGGCGGGCTGATGGAAATTCCGAAGGGCACCGTGCCGCCCGGACATCCCTGGTGGGGCAATCCCAAGTTCGACATCAAATATGATCTCGCCGCAGCCAAGAAGCTGATGACGGAAGCCGGCTATTCGGCCGCGAAGCCCGCGAAGGTGAAGGTGCTGACCTCGGCTTCCGGCTCCGGCCAGATGCAGCCCTTGCCGATGAACGAGTTCATGCAGCAGGCGCTGAAGGACTGCTTCTTCGACGTCGCGCTCGAGGTCGGCGAGTGGAACGCCGTCTTCACCAACTGGCGCGAGGGCGCCAAGCACGCCAATGCGCGCGGTGCCAACGCCACCAACGTCACCTTCGCGGCGATGGACCCGTTCTTCGCCATGGTGCGCTTCACCTCGACCAAGACGTTCCCGCCGGTCTCCAACAACTGGGGCTATTTCGGCAATGACGAGTTCGACAAGCTGATCGCCGACGCCCGCACCACCTTCGAGGGCACCGCACGCGACGCCGCGCTCGCCAAGCTCCATGCCCGCATCGTCGAGGAGGCCCCCTTCGTCTGGGTCGCCCATGACGTCGGCCCGCGCGCGATGAGCGCGAAGGTCAAGGGCGTCGTCCAGCCGAAGAGCTGGTTCATCGATCTCGCGCCGATGTCGATGGAGTAAGACCCGATCGCGTCATTCTCGGGCGGTGCCAGGCACCGACCCGAGAATCTCGTTCCGGAGATGCTCGGGTCTTCGCCCGAGCATGACGGCTCGAGGATCGGTTGCTGGCACAGCCCTTGCGAAGCCAGCCTCGAACTCATCCAATTTCGGAGTCACCCATGATCCGCACTGCCCTTGCCCTGACCCTCGCCGCTGGCGTCTCGCTGTTTGCCGCCTCGGCTCAAGCCCAGGGCACGCTGCGCATCGGCATGACCGCCTCCGACATTCCGCTGACCACCGGCCAGACCGACCAGGGCGGCGAGGGCATGCGTTTCATGGGCTATACGGTCTATGACGGCCTCATCAACTGGGACCTCAGCAAGGCCGACAAGGCCTCCGACCTCGTGCCCGGCCTCGCGACCAGCTGGTCGGTCGATGCGACCGACAAGAACAAATGGACCTTCGTCCTGCGCGAGGGCGCCAAGTTCCACGACGGCTCGGAATTTACCGCCGATGCCGTGGTCTGGAACCTCGACAAGCTGCTGAAGAACGACGCCCCGCAGTTCGACCAGCGCCAGGCGGCGCAGGGTCGCTCGCGCATTCCCGCCGTGGCCGGTTACAAGGTCATCAACAAATACAAGGTCGAGATCACCACCAAGGCGCCCGACGCCACGCTGCCCTATCAGATCGCCTGGGTGATGATGTCCTCGCCGGCGCAGTGGGAGAAGCTCGGCAAGAGCTGGGAGGCTTTCGCCAAGACCCCGTCCGGCACGGGTCCCTGGCAGCTCACCGCCTTCCAGCCGCGCGAGCGCGCCGAGCTCTCGCCCTTCCCGGGTTACTGGGACAAGGCGCGCGTGCCCAAGCTCGACAAGATGGTGCTGCTGCCGCTGCCCGAGGCCAATGCCCGCGCCGCCGCGCTGCGGGCGGGCCAGGTCGACTGGATCGAGGCGCCGTCGCCCGACCTGATCCCATCGCTGACCAGCGCCGGCTTCAAGATCGTCACCAACGCCTATCCGCACAACTGGACCTGGCACCTCTCGCGCGCCGAGGGTTCGCCCTGGAACGACATCCGCGTCCGCAAGGCCGCCAACCTCGCCGTCGACCGGCAGGGATTGAAGGAACTTCTCGGCGGGCTGATGATCCCGGCCGAGGGCTTCTACCCGCCCGGCCACCAGTGGTTCGGCACCCCCAGCTTCAAGCTGAAGTACGATCCGACCGAGGCCAAGAAGCTCCTCGCCGAGGCCGGCTTCTCGCCCGCCAAGCCGGTGACGACGAAGATCCTGATCGCACCCTCGGGCTCCGGCCAGATGCAGCCGCTGCCGATGAACGAGTTCGTCCAGCAGAACCTCGCCGAGGTCGGCATCAAGATCGACTTCGAGGTCGTCGAGTGGAACACGCTGATCAACATCTGGCGCGCCGGCGCCAATCATGAATCCTCGCGCAAGGCGACGGGGATGAACTACACCTATTTCATCCAGGACCCCTTCACCGGGCTGATTCGCCATCTCCAGTGCAATCTCCAGCCGCCGGCCGGCACCAATTGGGGCCTGTATTGCGACCCCGAGATGGACAAGCTCTTCGAGCAGGTCCGCAACACCTTCGATCCTTCGGCGCAGACCAAGGTGCTGCAGAAGATCCACGAGAAATATGTCGACGAGGCGCTGTTCCTGATGGTGACGCATGACGTCAACCCCCGCGCGATGAGCCCGAAGGTGAAGGGCTTCATCCAGGCCCAGAACTGGTTCCAGGACTTCTCGCCGATCACGATGGCCAAGTGAGGAAGAGAGTGCGCAGGCAATCCTACGCTGTCATTCCGGGGCATCGCGCAGCGATGAACCCGGAACCCACGACTGGGCGAGCCCTGTGTTCCCTTGACGCAAGCGGAGTGGCCCGTCGTGGATTCCGGGTTCGCGGCTCTGCCGCGCCCCGGAATGACAGGTGGGATTCGCGATGCTGAGCTATCTCGCCAAGCGCATCCTCTACGTCCTGCCGGTGGCCTTCGGCGTCAGCCTGTTCTGTTTCCTGCTGGTGCATATCGCGCCGGGCGATCCGCTGACCTCGGTGCTGCCGCCCGACGCCTCGCAGGCGATGCAGGACGAGTTGCGCAAGATCTACGGCTTCGACCGGCCGCTGCCGGTGCAGTTCGGACTCTGGCTGATGAAGGCGCTGCAGGGCGATCTCGGCACCTCGATCGCCACGGGGCGTCCCGTCGCGGCCGAGGTCTGGCGCGCGGTCGGCAATACCTTGCTGATCGCGGGGCTCGCCACGGTGATCGGCTTCCTGTTCGGCTGCTTCTTCGGCTTCGTCGCCGGCTATTTCCGCGGCTCCTATCTCGACAAGTTCGCGTCCATGCTGGCGGTGCTCGGCGTCTCCGTGCCGCATTACTGGCTGGGCATGGTGATGGTCATCGTGTTCTCGGTGCAGCTCGGCTGGCTGCCGCCGGGCGGGGCGGGGCCGGGCGGCTCGGCTGCCTGGATCTGGAACTGGGAGCATGTCAGCTACATGATCCTGCCGGCGATCACGATGTCGGTGATCCCGATGGGTATCATCGCCCGCACCGTGCGCGCGCTGGTCGCCGACATCCTGAACCAGGAGTTCGTGCCGGCGCTTCGGGCCAAGGGCCTGATGGATTTCGGCGTGTTCAGGCATGTCGTGAAGAACGCAGCGCCGACTGCGCTCGCCGTGATGGGCCTCCAGCTCGGCTACCTGCTCGGCGGTTCCATCCTGATCGAGACCGTGTTCTCCTGGCCGGGCACCGGCTTCCTCCTCGGCAACGCCATCTTCCAGCGCGACCTGCCGCTGCTCCAGGGCACCATCCTCGTCCTGGCGATGTTCTTCGTCGGCCTGAACGTGCTCGTCGACATCCTCCAGGGTCTGCTCGACCCGCGCGTCAGGAGGCGCTGATGACCGCGATCACCGAAAGCGCCCCAGCGATCGTCGTGCCGCCGCTGGCGAAGTCGCCCGGCTACTGGGCCGGCGTCTTCAGGCGGTTCAAGAAGGACAAGGTCGCGGTCGGCGCCGGCCTCGTCGTGCTGGCGATCATCCTCATGGCGATCTTCGCCGACTACATCGCGCCGGCCGACCCGACCCGCTCATCGATGCTGCGGCGCCTGCGCCCGATCGGCACGCCCGGCTATCCGCTGGGCGCAGACGAGCTCGGCCGCGACATGCTCTCGCGTCTGATCCATGGCGCGCGGCTCTCGCTCTTCATGGGCGTCGTGCCGGTCTTCATCGCCTTCGTCTTCGGCTCGGTCATCGGCGTCGCCGCAGGCTTCTTCGGCGGCAAGTTCAACACCATCACCATGCGCACGGTCGATGTCTTCTACGCCTTCCCCTCCGTGCTGCTGGCGATCGCGCTGTCGGGCGCGCTCGGGGCCGGCATCACCAATTCGCTGTTGTCCCTCACCATCGTCTTCATCCCGCCGATCGCGCGCATCGCCGAGAGCGTGACGACGCAGGTGCGCGGCATGGACTATGTCGAGGCCGCCCGTGCCAGCGGCGCCAACGCCCTGACGATCATCCGCGTCCATGTGCTCGGCAATGTGCTGGGGCCGATCTTCGTCTATGCCACCAGCCTGATCTCGGTCTCGATGATCCTGGCCTCGGGCCTGTCCTTCCTGGGGCTCGGCACCAAGCCGCCGACGCCGGAATGGGGCTTGATGCTGAACACGCTGCGCACCGCGATCTATGTGCAGCCCTGGGTGGCGGCGCTGCCCGGCGCTGCGATCTTCATCACCTCGATCTCGTTCAACCTGCTCTCCGACGGTCTGCGCTCGGCGATGGACGTGAAGGGCTGACCATGGCACTCGAACCCCATCCCGATCGCGGCGGCCCGGGCACGCCGCTGCTGCAGGCGAAGACCCTGACCAAGCATTTCCCGCTCGGCGGCGGTGCCGTCGTGCGCGCCGTGGACGGCGTCGATTTCGCGGTGATGAAGGGCGAGACGCTCGGCGTCGTCGGCGAATCCGGCTGCGGCAAGTCGACGACGGCGCGCGTCGTCATGCAGCTCATCCCGCAGGACAAGGGCGAGATGCTGTTCGACGGCGAGATCGTCGGCGGAAAGGATCTGACCCTGAAGGAATACCGCCGCCAGGCGCAGATGGTCTTCCAGGACTCATACGCCTCGCTCAACCCCCGCCTGACCATCGAGGATTCGATCGCCTTCGGCCCGACCGTGCATGGCGTCTCCAAGGCGAACGCCATCCTCAAGGCGCGCGACCTGCTCCAGCGTGTCGGCCTCGACCCCGCCCGTTTTGCCGCGCGCTACCCGCATGAGCTCTCCGGCGGCCAGCGGCAACGCGTCAACATCGCGCGTGCGCTCGCACTCGGCCCGCGCCTCGTTATCCTCGATGAAGCCGTCTCGGCGCTCGACAAATCGGTCGAGGCGCAGGTTCTGAACCTGCTTGCCGATCTGCGCGAGGAGTTCGGCCTGACCTACATCTTCATCAGCCACGACCTCAACGTCGTCCGCTTCATCAGCGACCGCGTCATGGTGATGTATCTCGGCGAGGTCGTGGAGATCGGCGCGGTCGAGGAGCTCTACAACGATCCGCGCCACCCCTATACCAAGGCGCTGCTCTCGGCGATGCCGTCGATGGACCCCGACAACCGGACGATGGAAGCGCCGCTCACCGGCGATCCCCCGAACCCGATCAATCCGCCCGAGGGCTGCCGCTTCCATCCGCGCTGCCCGCATGCGCAGACGATCTGCTCCAAGGCGAAGCCGGCCCTGGTCGTGACCGCGAGCGAGGACGGCACGCGCCGCGCCGCCTGCCACATGGAGATTCCCGGCTCCGGCCACAGCCGCGCGCCCAGCCTGGAGGTTGCCGCGTGACCCCGCTCGTCGCGATCGATAACCTCACCGTGCGCTTTCGCGGCGCCCAGACCGTCCATGCCGTCAACGGCGTTTCGCTGACGCTGGAGCCCGGCAAGGTGCTCGGCATCCTCGGCGAATCCGGCTCCGGCAAGAGCGTGACGCTGAAAACGCTGCTGCGCCTGCTGCCCGAGAGCCGCACCGATATCGGCGGCTCGGTCCGCGTCGATGGCCGCGACGTGCTGGCGCTGAACCCGCAGGATTTGTCGGATTATCGCGGCGCCGTCACCTCGATGATCTTCCAGGACCCGGCGCTGGCGCTCGACCCGGTCTACACGGTCGGCGAGCAGATCGCAGAGGCGATCGTCCGCCATGAGAAGCTCTCGCAGAAGGCGGCGATGGCGCGCGCGCTGGAACTGCTCGAACTCGTTCGCATCCCGTCGCCGGCGCGTCGGCTGAAAGCCTATCCGCATGAGATGTCGGGCGGCATGCGCCAGCGCGCCATGATCGCGCTCGCGCTCGCGGCCCGCCCCAAGCTGCTGCTCGCCGACGAGCCGACGACCGCGCTCGACGCCACCGTGCAGATCCAGATCCTGCTGCTGCTGCGCCAGCTCCAGCGCGACCTCAACATGGGCATGCTCTTCGTCACCCACGATATCGGCGTCGCCGTCGAGGTCTCGGATCGGCTGGCTGTGATGTATGCCGGCCAGATCGTCGAGACCGGCACTGTGCGCGAACTCATCCGCGACCCGCGGCACCCCTACACAAAGGGCCTGCTCGCCGCGAACCTTCACGGCGCCAGAAAGGGCGAGCGGCTGGAGGCGATCCCCGGAGCCCCGCCGGCCCTGACCGAGCCGCCAAACGCCTGCTCCTTCGCGCCGCGCTGCAAATTCGTGCAGGAGCGCTGCCGGGCAGCCCTGCCGCCGGCGGTCCAGCTCGGCGAGGGCAGGGTGGTGCGCTGTGTGCTCGCCGAAGAGGCGCTCACGGCGGCGGCGTAACCCGCGACGTCATGCTCGGGCTTGACCCGAGCATCTCTCAAACCAGAAGACTCTGGTATCGTATCCGGCCGGAGATTCTCGGGTCTGCGCTACGCTTCGCCCGAGAATGACGCCGCCACGCCGCTGGTTCAGCCCCAAACCTCCCGCGCCGTCTCGACGATCAGCTCGAGCTTGCGCCACTGTTCGTCCTCGGCCAGCGTGTTGCCCTCCTCGGTCGAGGCGAAGCCGCATTGCGGCGACAGGCAGAGCTGGTCGAGCGAGACGAATTTCGACGCCTCGTCGATGCGCCGCTTGAGATCGTCCTTGCTCTCCAGAACGCCGGTCTTGGAGGTGACGAGGCCGAGCACGACATGCTTGCCCTTGGGCAGGAAGCGCAGCGGCTCGAAGCCGCCGGAGCGGTCATTGTCCCATTCCATGAAATAGCCGTCGACCGGCATGGTGTTGAACAGCACATCGGCGATCGGCTCGTAGCCGCCGGACGCGATGAAGGTCGAGCGGAAATTGCCGCGGCAGAGATGCATGGTGATGGCAAGATCGGCCGGCTTGTCCTTCAGCGCGGCCTGGACCATGCCGGCATAGATCTCGGGCTGGTGCTCCGGATCGTCGCCGCGCTCGCGCAGCATCTCCCGCTGGGCCGGGTCGCAGAGATAGGCAAACGAGATGTCGTCGAGCTGGAGATAGCGGCAGCCGGCATCGTAGAAGGCGTGGACTGCGCCGTTATAGGCGGCACCGACATCGGCATAGAACGCCTCCATCTGCGGATAGACACCCATATTGATCATCTTCCGGCCGCCCCGGTAGTGCAGCATGCTCGGGCCGGGAATGGTCATTTTGGGGGTCGAGCCCGCCGCGACATTGGCCTTCAGGAACCTGAAGTGCTCGATCATCGGATGCCCGCTGAAGCCAACCTTGCCGACGATGCGCAGCGACTTGGCGATGCCGACGCCGCCCTTGAAGTTCATGCCGGAATCGGCGGTGATCGCCTCGACGCCGTCGAGCTCCTCCATGAAGTCGAAATGCCAATAGGCCCGGCGGAACTCGCCATCGGTGATGCCCTGCAGGCCGATCGCCTCCTGCTTCTTGATCAGCTTGACGATCTCGGCATCCTCGATCGCCTTGAAGGCGGCGTGGTCGAGTGTCCCTGCGGCGTGCTTCTCACGCGCATCCTTGAGCGGCGCGCTACGCAGCAGGCTGCCGACCATGTCGGCGCGGAATGGAGGGGTGGTTCTGGTCATGGGCTCGTCCTCGGTTCGGTCGTGGTCTGGGTTCGCATGGTGCGCTTGATGCGGGCG
The DNA here is from genome assembly GCF_001298265.1 of Allobosea vaviloviae. GTDB lineage: Bacteria > Pseudomonadota > Alphaproteobacteria > Rhizobiales > Beijerinckiaceae > Allobosea > Allobosea vaviloviae_B. The sequence continues at coordinate 45,521 of NZ_LGSZ01000022.1, forward strand.
GGCTTGTCGGCGACGGAGAGATGCGCGGCCATCGCTGCCTCGTCGGCCAGAAGGGCGTCGGAGCGTGCCGCATGGACGATCGCGCCCCGGTCCAGGATGATCGCCTCGTCGGTGAAGGGCAGGATCTTGCGCGCCTTCTGCTCGACCAGGATGGTGGTCAGCCCGTCCTCGCGGTTGAGCCTCGCGATCGTCGCCAGCAATTCGTCGACGATGATCGGGGCGAGCCCCTCCAGCGGCTCGTCGAGCAGCAGCAGCTTGGGGTCGAGCATCAGCGCGCGCGCGACCGCCAGCATCTGCTGCTCGCCGCCGGACAACTGGTTGCCGAGATTGCGCCTGCGCTCCTCCAGTCGCGGGAACAGGGCGTAGGCGCGCGCCACGCTCCAGCCGCTGCCGCGCTGAACGGCGGTCAGGTTCTCCTCGACGGTCAGCGAGCGGAAGATGTTGCGCTCCTGCGGAACCCAGCCGATGCCGATCGCGGCGCGTTTCTCCGGCGGCAGCCGCGTGATGTCCTCGCCGTTGAACCGGATCGTGCCGGCGACATGGCGCGTCAGCCCCATGATCGTGTCGATCAGCGTGGTCTTGCCGGTGCCGTTGCGCCCGAGCAGCGCCAGCGCCGCGCCCTCGCTCAGCTTCAGCGACAGGCCGTTGATGACGATGGCCTCGCGATACCCGGCGACCAGCCCCTCGATCTCCAGCAGGGCAGTGGATGTGGGGAGATCAGACATGCGTGTCCTCCCCGAGATAGACGGACCTGACGCGCGGATCGGTCGAAATCTCCTCCACGCTGCCCTCGGCGAAAAGCTGTCCCTGGACCAGCACCGAGATGCGGTCGGCGAAGGAGAACACCAGCTCCATGTCGTGCTCGATCAGCAGCACCGTGACGTCCTCGGGCAGCGCCTCGACGCTGTCGAGCACGTCATGGCGCTCGTCCTCGGGCACGCCGGCGGCCGGCTCGTCGAGCAGCAGCAACGACGGCTTGCAGGCCATGGCGAGCGCGATCTCCAGCAGGCGCTGCTTGCCATAGGGCAAGGTCGCGGTGCGCCGCGTCATCAGGCCGCCGAGCTTCATCCGCAGGAGCAGGGCCTCGGCCTCGTCGATCACAGCGCTGTTCTGGCCGACCCGGCTCCACCAGCGCGCGCCCGCGCCCTGCCGCTCGGCAATGGCGAGGCCGACCGTCTCGATCGGCGAGAGATCGGCGAAGAGCTGGTTGATCTGGTAGGTCCGCGCCATGCCGCGCCTGACCCGGCCCTGCTGGCTGACGCCGGTGATGTCCTCGCCCATCAGCGCGATCGTGCCCGAACTGACCGGCAGCACCCCGGTCAGCAGGTTGATGAAGGTGGTTTTGCCGGCGCCGTTGGGCCCGATCAGGGCGTGACGGGCGCCTCGCGCGACGCTGAGCGAGATGTCGGCATTGGCCTTGAAGCCGCCAAAGGTTTTGCTCAGGCCGATCGTCTGCAGGGCGGGTGCGGATGCCGAAACGGTCATGGCTCGCGGCCTCCGAACCGGCGCAGCAGCGGCGCGAAGGGACGAGCCAGCCCCGCCACCAGCCGGTCGCGGCCGATCAGCACGAGGATCACCAGGATGAAGCCCATCCAGAAGATCCAGTAGGCCGGCGTCATCGCCGACAGCGTGTCCTTCATCAGCTTGAAGGCGATGGCGCCGATCAGCCCGCCATAGAGATAGCCGGAGCCGCCGATGACCAGAACCAAAAGCGCATCGGCCGAGCGGGCGAAATCGAGCACCTCCAGCGAGACGAACTGCGTTGTCTGGGTCAAAAGCGCGCCCGCCATGCCGGCATAGACCGCAGCCAGCGTATAGACCGCGACGATCCGCCGGTTCGGGGCGATGCCGATGGTCGCGGCACGCAGCCGGTTCTCCTTCAGCGCCTTGAGCGACAATCCGAAGGGCGAATGCACGATCCGCCGCGCCAGCAAAAACAGCAGGAACGCCGTCGTCAGGCTGTAGACATAGGCCGTGGTCCCGGCGAAATCGAAGTCGAAGCGCCCCAGGATCGGCCCGACCGATACGCCGAGCAGGCCATCGGCGCCGCCGGTGAGCCAGTCGAGCCGGTTGGCGAGTTCGTGCAGGATCAGCGCGACGCCCAGCGTCACCATCAGCCGCGTCAGGTCGGTGCCGCGCAGGATCATGAAGCTCGCCAGCAGACCGACGAGACCCGCGGCCGTGCCCGACAGCACGAGCCCCGTCACAGGCTCCGAAATACCATGCTTGGCCAGCAGGCCCGCCGCATAGGCGCCGACGCCGAAGAAGGCGGCGTGCCCCAGCGAAACGATGCCGGCATAGCCGAGGATCAGGTCGAGCGAGAGCGCAAACAGCCCGAGGATGACGATCTCGTTCAGCAGCAGGTGGCGGTTCGGCAGCAGGAGGATCATCCCGAAGGCGCCGAGCCAGAACAGGATTTCGGGCCAGCGCCAGGCCGATTTCGCGCGCAGGAACGCCGATGGCGAGAGCGGTTCGGCCGCCGATGGCGGCGTCGGGACGGGGCTGGGGGACATCGCTCAGCGCCCCCGCGCGAACAGGCCCTGAGGCCTGATCATCAGCACGGCAAGCATCATCGCATAGATGATGAAGGCGCCGAGCTGCGGCACGAGATACTTGCCCATCACATCCGCGACGCCCAGCAGCAGCGCCGCCAATAGTGGCCCGGTCAGGCTCGACGTGCCTCCGACCGTCACGACGATCAGGAAGTAGAGCATGAATTTCAGCGGGAAGGTCGGGTCGAGCCCGACGATCTCGGCGCCGAGAGCGCCGCCCAATCCCGCCAGGCCGGAGCCGAAGGCGAAGGTGATCGCGAAGACCTTGCCGACGGGAATGCCGAGCCCGCGCGCGACCCGCCGGTCGTCGACGGCGGCGCGCAGCTGGCTGCCGAAGCGCGTCCTCGCCAGCACCCATTGCAGCCCCAGCGCCATCAGTCCGCAGATCACCACGATGAAAAGGCGGTAGATCCCGATCCCGACCTCGCCGATCATGATGCGGCCCTGCAGCCAGGCCGGCAGGCGCACGCTCTGCTGCTGCGAGCCCATCAGCCAGTCCGTCGCCGCGATCGCCATGAAGACGAGCCCGATCGAGAACAGCACCTGGTCGAGATGGCTGCGCTCATACATGTGGCGATAGAGCAGGCGTTCGGCCAAGAGCCCGAGCGCGGCGCTGAACAGGAAGGCCAGCGGCAGGCAGGCCAGGAACGGCAGCCCGAACCGGTTCATCAGCACGACGGTGGCGTAGCCCCCGGCCATGGCGAAGGCGCCATGCGCCAGGTTGACGAAGTTCATCAGCCCCAGCGTGACCGCCAGCCCCGCCGCCAGCACGAAGAGCAGCATGCCATAGGCGACGCCGTCGAACAGGATGGTCAGCAAGGGCAGGGGCTCCGCAACGACGGTCTCAAATCATGGCGCTGTCATCCCGGACGCAGCGAAGCGGAGATCCGGGATCCATTCCTGAACGGTTCGGGCATGGATCCCGGATCGGCGCCGCTGACGCGGCTTGTCCGGGACGACGGCGTTTTGGGGAAACGCCTTCAGGCGATCACTTCCCGGCCTTCACCGGGTCCGGCACGGCCTCGAAGGTCGAAAACTCGACATTGTAGAGCTGTCCATCGACCTTCTCGACCTTGCGGGCATAGACGTTCTGGACGATGTCGCGGGTTTTGGCGTCGATCGAGATTGGCCCGCGCGGGCTCGTCCAGGCCATGCCCTTCATCGCCTCGACCAGCGCCGTGCCGTCGGTCGCGCCGTTGGTCTTCTTCAGCGCCTCGTAGATCAGGTGCATGCCGTCCCAACCGCCGACGGCCATGAAGTTCGGCCGCGTATTGGCCGCCTTGCGGAAGGCCTCGACGAAAGCCTTGTTCTCCGCTGACGGATGCGCCGCCGAATAGTGATGCGTGGTGATAGTGCCGAGCGCGACATCGCCCATGCTGTCGACGATGTCGTCATCGGTGACGTCGCCGGTCGCGATCAGCCGCACGCCGGACTTGTCGAGCCCGCGCTCGACGAACTGCTTCATGAACTGAGAGCCGGCGCCCGAGGGCACGAAGACGAACAGCGCATCGGGCTTGGTGTCGGCGACCCGCTGCAGGAAGGGCGAGAAGTCGGGGTTGCGCAGGGGTATGCGAACTTCGCCGACGACCTCGCCGCCGGCGGCGGTGAGCCGCTCCTTGAAGGCCTTCTCGGCATCGATTCCGGGACCATAGTCGGAGACCAGCGTCATCGCCTTCTTGACGCCGTTCTTCGCCGCCCAGTCGGCGATGCCGATTGTCACCTGCGGCAGGGTGAAGGAGGTGCGCACCACGAAGGGCGACTGCTCGGTGATCGAGGAGGTCGCTGCCGCCATCACGATCAGCGGTGTCTTCGACTGCGTCGCCAGCGGCGCGACCGCGAAGGCGAGCGGGGTCAGCCCAAAGCCGGCCAGAAAGCTGACCTTGTCGTTGACCAGAAGCTCCTGCGCGATGCGACGCGTCACGTCCGGCGTGCCGGTGTCGTCCTTGACGATCAGTTCGACCGTCTTGCCGGCGACGGTCGCGCCCTTCTGGGCCATATAGAGTTTGGCGGCGGCTTCGATCTGGCGCCCGGTCGAAGCGAACGGGCCGGTCATCGGCAGGATCAGCCCGATCTTGACGGTCTGTGCCTGCGCTTGCGCCAGCGCAGGCACCAGCAGCATCGCGGCGCCTGCGATCGCGATCAGCGCCCGGCGCGAGAATCCAAGTGATGTCGTCATGATAACCTCCCATATATGTGCGATTACCGCACTATTATTCTGATTTCGCACAACTTTCGACGGCGCATACGTCGCTGTCAATCAAACGATAGGCCAGATCGAGGGTAAGCGGCATTCCCTCCTCGAGTTTCAGCGGCTATCAGCGTGGCAATGATGCGCCGCGATGCCGCTGCGCCGACGCGACGGAGAAAACCATGGATCTCGGCCTTCACGACAAGCGCGCGCTGGTGCTGGGTGCGAGCCGTGGCCTTGGCGCGGCCATCGCCCGCACGCTCGCGGCCGAGGGCGCCTCGGTGATCGCCGCCGCTCGCAATGTCGCGGCAACCGATGCCTGGGTCAGCAAATGCCCCGAGGAGATCCGCGGCCGCATTTTTGCGGCGAGCCTCGATCTGGCTGATCTCGCCTCGGTCGATTCGCTGGTTGGCGTGCTCAGGGATGCCGGCGGCGTCGATATCCTGATCGGCAATTCGGGCGGCCCGCCGCCGGCCGAGGCCCGTGAGGCCGGGCGGGACGATTGGCTGAAGCATTTCGAACCTATGGCCGCCAATCTCTTCCATCTGGCGCAGGGCGTTCTGCCGGGCATGGTCGAGCGCGGCTTCGGCCGGATCATCACCATCGCCTCGTCGGGCGTCGAGCAGCCGATTCCGCGCCTCGCGCTGTCGAACGGCATCCGCGCCGCCGTCGTCGGCTGGTCCAAGACGCTCGCCGCCGAAGTGGCGGGGCAGGGCGTCACGGTCAATGTCGTGCTTCCCGGTCGCATCCACACCGAGCGGGTCGACCAGCTCGACAAGGCCGCCGCCGATCGCGCCGGCACCACGCTCGAGCAGGCCGCCAAGACCTCGCAGGCGACGATTCCGGCTGGTCGCTACGGCACGGCGCAGGAATTTGCCGATGTGGTGACCTTCCTCGCCAGCGAGAAGGCGAGCTATGTCACGGGCGCCAAGATCCGCATCGACGGCGGTGCGACGCGCGGGATCTGACGAGAGGCTTGAGGCGCTCTCGATCTGAGGAGCGCCGGCCAGCCTTCTGCTGACCGGCGTTCATAAGGCGGGCTGGCTCAGGCCGCCTGCGAATAGGCCGTGCCGGACGCGTTCGACGCGCCCAACTGGTAGGTGCTGTCATAGGCCTGTGAGGCGCTGGACGGCGGGGGGCCAGGCGGCGGACCAGACGGCCGGCCGCGCTTCTCGAGCGCCTGCTGGAACGAGCTCTGCTCCTCCTTCGAGACCGAGCCGTCCTTGTCGGAATCGATCGCCTCGAACAGCTTGCTCAGCAAGTCGCTGGAGGTCTGCGTTCCCGAGGACAGCGCCGAGAGGAACTCGTCCTTGGCGATGCCGCCATCCGCGTTGGCATCGAGCTGGGCGAAGATATCCGTCTCGTCGTCGCTCTCCTCCGTCGCGCCGGTCTCGCTGGTGCCATCGGTCTGCAGCCCGAACAGGAAGGACTGCAGCTGCTGCTGAGCCTTCTCGGCCTTCGCCTTGAAGGCGTCGGACTCTTCCTTGGTGACCGAACCGTCGCTGTCGCTATCGATCGCCTTGAAGAGCTCCTCGCTCCTGGCACTGGCCTTGGCGCTATCGGCGCCCTTCGGCGCGCCGGTCTTGAATTCGTCGAGGCTGAGTGCGCCGCTGGTGTCACTGTCGAGTGTGTCGAAGCTCGGTGGTTTGGGCGGGGGCGGGCGGTATCCGCCACCGACGCCGCTGATGCTGGACATGGTCGGTCTCCATCGCGTCACCGCCGGATGGCGGCGCGAGGAGTTTCAGCCCGCAGTCCATGCCCGAAGGCTAAGGCGGCGACGGTGCCGCGAGAAACTTGGTTACCGGACGTTTCACCTTTCCGTTGTGAAACAATCGGAAACCTAGTTGTCGCTGCGATGGGGCGTCAGCCGGCGAGCACCGCGGTTGCCTCGATCTCGATCATCGCCTCGGGCTCGACCAGCGAGACGACCTGCACCACGGCCATCGTCGGGAAATGTCGGCCGAGAACCTCGCGATAGACCGGCCCCATCTCTTTCAGGCTGGCGCGATAGGCCGCGATATCGGTGACGTACCAGGTCAACCGCACGATATCCTCGACGCGCCCGCCGCCAGCCTCGACCACCGCCTTGATGTTGACCAGCGTCTGCCGGAGCTGCGGCAGGAATCCCCTGGCGAAGACGCCGTTCTCGTTCCAGCCGACGAGGCCGCCCGTCACCAGCACCCGGCCCTCCGCCACCATGCCGTTGGCGTAGCCGCGCGGCACGGACCAGCCCTCGGGCAGGATGGCACGGGACAGGGTTTCACTCGACATGGGCGTCGCCTCGGTTCGGCCGGCTTCAGGTGCCGTCAGGTTGTTGTTCGATGAATAGCGCGCCGTCATCCCGGATGCAGCGAAGCGGAAATCCGGGATCCATTCCGGAACCTTGCCGAGCAGCGTTCCGGAATGGATCCCGGGTCTCCCTTTGGTCGCCCGGGATGACGACGCGCTTTTGCTTCTAACCAGGATCAGGCTTCAACCATCGTTTTGCGCCATCCGGCGCAAGGCGAAGCGCTGCAGCTTGCCGCTGGCGGTCTTTGGCAAAGCGGGGACGAAGTCGATCGCGCGGGGATATTTGTAGGGCGCGATACCGGCCTTAACATGGTCCTGCAAGGTCTTGAGCATCGCCGCGTCGCCTCTGACGCCCTCGCGCAGCACGACATAGGCCTTCACGATGCTGCCGCGCTCGGGGCAGGGCGCTGCGACCACGCCGCATTCCATCACATCGGGATGCGCCAGCAGGCAGGCTTCGACCTCTGGTCCGGCGATGTTGTAGCCCGACGAAATGATCATGTCGTCGGAGCGGGCCTGATACCAGAAATAGCCGTCCGCATCGCGGATATAGCTGTCGCCGGTGACGTTCCAGCCGTTCTGGACATAGTTGAACTGGCGTTCGTCGGCGAGATAGCGGCAGCCGATCGGCCCGCGCACGGCGAGCCGTCCGGGCGTCCCGTCTGGAACCTCGCCGCCCTCGTCATCGACGATTTTCGCCTCGTATCCCGGCACCGGCAGGCCGGTCGAGCCGGGTCGGATCGCCTCGCGCGGCGCCGCGATGAAGATGTGCAGCATCTCGGTGGCACCGATGCCGTCCATCAGCGGCAGTCCCGTCTTCGCGAGCCAGGCGTCGAAGACGGGCTTGGGCAGCGTCTCGCCGGCCGAGACGCAGATCCGCAGCGAGGAGATGTCCCGCCCGTCCAGCTTGTCGAGCACGGCGCGATAGGCGGTCGGCGCGGTGAAGATCACGCTGGCCTTGTGGCGCTCGATGGCGTCGATCAGGTCGGCCGGTCCGGTCTTGTCGGGCAGCACGGCGGTGGCGCCGATCCGGAAGGGAAACAGCACCATGCCGCCGAGCCCGAAGGTGAAGGCCAGCGGCGCCGAGCCGATGAAGCGGTCCTGCGGGGACGCCTTCAGGACCTTCGCGCCATAAGCGTCGCAGATCACCAGCAGATCGCGCTGGAAATGCATCGTGCCCTTGGGCTCTCCCGTCGTGCCCGAGGTGAAGCCGATCAGGCACACATCGTCGCTCGACGTATCGACGGGCTCGAAATGCTCGTAGCCCGGCTGCGCCATCAGCGTGTCAAGCTCGCAGCCCCACACGCCGAAGGCGACGATGCGCATAAGCTCGGGCGCCTGCGCCTGGGCCGTCTCCAATTCGCCGAGAAGCCGATGGTCGCACAGGGCGAGCGCGATCCTGGCCTTGCGGATCGGATAGACCAGCTCGACCGCGCGCAGCATCGGCATGGTCGCGACCACGACGCCGCCGGCCTTGATCACTGCGAGATAGGCCGCGACCATCATCGGCGTGTTGGCGGCGCGCAGCAGCACACGGTTGCCCGGCAGCATGCCCAGATCGCGCGTCAGCACGTTGGCGATGCGGTTGATGCGCTGCGCCAGCTCGGCATAGCTCCAGACGAGATGGTCGCCGATGATCGCGGTGCGGGCGCCGCGCCCTTGGGCGACATGGTCGTCGACCAGTTCGGTCACGGCGTTCAGCCGCTGCGGATAGGACAGGCCGGCCTTGTCGAGGTCTATCTGCGGCCACTGCTCGGGTGGCGGCAGGTTGTCACGCGTGAAGCTGTCGATATGGCCGGAGCGCAGGAAGTCCATTGCCGTCCCCCCTCTGTCTCAGCGCGCGGATTTCAGCAGGTCGCGCGCGATCACGACCTTCTGGACTTCCGATGCCCCCTCATAGATCCGCAACGCCCTGATCTCCCGGTACAATTCTTCCACCTTGACGCCCTTGGTGACGCCGAGCCCGCCATGGATCTGGACGGCCCGGTCGATCACGGCTTGAGCGTTCTCTGTCGCGACGAGTTTGGCGAGCGCAGCCTCGCGGGTGACGCGCGGGGCGCCGCGATCCTTGGTCCAGGCGGCGCGGTAGACCAGCAGCGCGGCGGCATCGACCTGCGCCGCGCTGTCGGCGATGGCGGCCTGCGAGAGCTGGAGATCTCCGAGCGTGCCGCCGAAGAGCTTGCGGGCATTGGCGTGCGCGATTGTCTCGTGCAGCGCGCGCCTGGCAAAGCCGAGCGCGGCTGCGCCAACCGTCGAGCGGAAGATATCCAGCGTCGCCATCGCCACCTTGAAGCCGTCGCCGGGGCCACCGATCCTGTTCCCGATCGGCACGCGGCAGCCCTCGAACCGCAACGTCGCCAGCGGATGCGGCGCGATCACCTCGATCCGCTCGGCGATGTTCAGGCCCGGCGTATCCGCCTCGACCAGGAAGGCCGACAGGCCTCGCGCGCCGGGTGCCTCGCCGGTGCGGGCGAAGACGACGTAGTGGTCGGCGATGCCGCCATTCGAGATCCAGCTCTTCTCGCCGTCGATCCGGACATGGTCGTTGCCGTCGGGCGTGGCGGTGGTCGCCATCGCGGCGACATCCGAGCCCGCTTCCTTTTCCGAGAGCGCGAAGGCTGCGATCCGCGCCCCCTCGCAGACGCCCGGCAGGATGCGCGCCTTCATCGCCTCGGAGCCCGCGACGGTGATCGCTCCCGTACCGAGCCCCTGCATCGCGAAGGCGAAATCGGCGAGCCCGTCACGCGCCGCCAGGATCTCGCGGGCGAGGCAGAGCGTGCGGACATCGAGCGTGGGCGTGAGGCCGCCATAGGCCTCCGGCACGGCCGCGCGCAGGAAACCGCCTTCGCCCAGCGCCGTGACGCGCGCCCGGCAGGCAGCATCGACATCATCATGCGGCAGGCCGGGCAGGGTGGCGTCGGCCCAAGCCGACAGCTCGGCGGCGAAGCGGCGATGCCGGTCCTCGAAGAACGGCCAGTCCAGCGTGTCCTGCAGGATCCCGTCGAGATGTGCCGCGCTCATCTCAGTTGCCCTCGAAGACCGGCTTCTGCTTGCCTGCGAAGGCGTGGTAGGCGCGGGCGAAATCCTCGGTCTGCATGCATAGAGCCTGCGCCACGGCCTCCGCCTCGATCGCGCTCTCGACCGACATCGCCCATTCCATCTCCAGCATGCGCTTGGTCATGGCGTTGGCGAAGGTCGGCCCATCGGCCAGTTCGGCCGCGAGCGTCTGCGCCTCGGCCAGCACGACATCCCTGGACAGGAGACGGTTGAGGAAGCCCCAGCGCTCGGCCTCGTCGCCGCGCAACACGCGGCCGGTGTAGAGCAGTTCGGCCGCGCGGCCCTGGCCGACGATGCGCGGCAGCATCGCGCAGGCGCCCATGTCGCAGCCGGCCAGGCCCACGCGGTTGAACAGGAAGGCGATCTTGCTCTCGGCCGTGCCGAACCGCAGATCCGACGCCATCGCGATGATGGCGCCCGCACCGGCGCAGATCCCGTCGATGGCCGCGATCACCGGCTGCGGGCAGGCCCGGATCGCCTTGACCAGATCGCCGGTCATCCGGGTGAATTTCAGCAGCTCCTTGGTCTCCATCGCGACCAGCGGTCCGATGATCTCGAAGACGTCGCCACCGGAGGAGAAGTTGCCGCCGGCGCCCGTCACCACGATCGCCTTGACCTGCTCGTCCTTCTGCGCGGCGAGGAAGAAATCGGTGAGCTCGCGGTAGCTTGCGAAGGTCAGCGGATTCTTTTTCTCAGGCCGGTTCAGCGTCACCGTCGCGACCTTGCCGACGGCGGACAGCGCGAAATGCGACGGCTGGAATTCCGCCAGCGGTAGGATCGTGGCGTTGGCGAGGCTGGTCATCAGGCGTTTCCCTTGCCGGCGTCGCTCATGCCGGCATCGTTCGCTTGGGCGCTGCGCGCGGAGATGGCGCGATGCAGAGAGGTCTTGGTGTTCCCGAGCAGGCGGAAGAGCTGCCCGATTTCCGGCTGATCGAGCCCGGCGAAGAGCTCGGCGATCCAGCCCTCATGCCGCTCGGCCATCGCCTTGAAAGCCTTGCGGCCCTGCGCCGTCAGCGTCAGCACCTGCACGCGCCGGTCCTGCGTCGCGGCCCGCTTGTCGACGAGCCCGTCGGCGAGCAGCCCGGCGACGACCGCCGTGACATTGCCGTTCGAGACCATCAGCCGCTGCGAGACCTCGCCGACGGTCATGCCGGCACTCGACTTGTCGAGCTGCGCCATCAGGTCGAAGCGCGGCAGCGTCGTCTTGAACTCCTCGCGCAGGCGGTTGCGGATCTCGGTCTCGATCAGGGTCGAGCAGGTCAGCATCCGCAGCCAGAGCCGCAGTTCGTCCTTGTGGTCGCCGGGACGTTCGCTGGCCTTGGTCTCGCGGTCGAGGACGAGGCCGGAGGAGGTCGGTTCCATCTCAGAACTCCCCGCCATTGATCATCAGCGACTGGCCGGTGACCGACGCGCTGCCCGCCCCGCACAGATAGAGCACGGCGGCGGCAATCTCGTCGGGTGCGATGAGGCGGCCCTGCGGATTGGCCCGGACCATCTCGGCCAGCGCCTGTTCGCGCGTCGCGCCGGTCTTGGCGACGATGGTCTCGATGCCACCAGCGACCATGTCGGTGTCGGCATAGCCCGGGCAGATGGCGTTGACGGTGATGCCCGAGCGCGCCGTTTCCAGCGCCAGCGACTTCACCAGCCCGACAACCGCATGCTTGGCCGCGACATAAGCCGAGACGTAAGCGTAGCCGCGATGCCCGGCGGTCGAGGCGATGGCGATCAGCCGGCCATTACCGCGCTCGATCATGCCGGGCAGGGCGGCATGGAACAGGTTGACCGTGCCGATCAGGTTGATTTCGTTCAGTCGGCGGAACCGCTCGGCCGAGCTGCGCAGGAAGGGGCCGGTCTCGACGGCACCGGCATTGGCGATGGCGACGGCGATCGGCGAAGCCTCCGCCAGCTTCGCGATGGCAGCAGCCATGGCGGTCTCGTCGGAGACATCGCAGACCGCATAACCGTCGGCGTCGCCGGCCTTGCAGGTTTCGGCCAGCGCAGCCTCGTCCCGCCCGATGATCGAGACATGCGCGCCATGGCGCCCCAGCGTCGCGGCAATGGCGCGGCCGATCCCGCGTCCCCCACCCGTCACCACCGCGTGCCGCCCTGAAAGGAGCATCCGATCCGCCTCCCGATGCGCCAATATATTTTAGGTCTAAAGCATTTTGCAAGCGGCTGTGAAGAGCGGGTCCGAGGCGCTGGCAGTATACCAAAACGATGCATAGAGCGCCTATCGACGGCGCGAAGCCTGCGTCGTTTGATCTCGGTCAAGGCGAAAAGGCAGTCGCTTGAGCAAAAATTATTTTAGGCCTAAAATAATTTTGCACTCGGTTCGGGAGAGGGACTTCAGATGCGTATCGCGGTGGTCGGCGGCGGGCCTGCGGGGCTCTACTTCGCGCTCCTGATGAAGCGGGACTGGCCCGATCTCGACATCACGGTGTTCGAGCGCAACCAGCCCGACGACACCTTCGGCTTCGGCGTCGTCTTCTCCGATCAGACGCTCGACATCTTCAAGGCGGCCGACGAGGCCAGCTACGCCGCGATCCGCGACAATTTCGCATACTGGGACGATATCGAAATCCACTTCAAGGACAGCGTCCACCGCGTCTCGGGCAACGGCTTCTGCGGCTGCTCGCGCCGCTCGCTGCTGATGCTGGTCCAGGATCGCGCTCGCGAACTCGGCGTCTCCCTGCGCTTCGGCGAGGAGGCGGCCGACATCGAGACGCTCAAAGCGGACTACGATCTCGTCGTCGGCTCGGACGGCATCAACAGCCGCATCCGCGAGGGCTGGCGCGACCGTTTCCAGCCGGAAGTGGATCTGCGCCCCAATCACTTCACCTGGATGGGCTCGACGCGGCCTTTCGACGCCTTCACCTTCTTCTTCAAGCAGACGCAGTACGGCGTCTTCATCGCGCATTGCTATCAGTACGAGGCCGGGCGCTCGACCTGGGTGCTGGAAACCGACCCCGAGACCTTCGCCAGAGCCGGTCTCGGCGCCATGGACGAAACCGCGTCGGCAGCCTTCCTCGAAGGCGTCTTCGCCGACGAGCTTCAGGGCCACCGGCTGATTACCAACCGCTCGCTCTGGCGCAACTTCCCGATGATCCGCTGCCGCAACTGGGTCGTCGAGAACGTCGTCCTGTTGGGTGATGCCAAGGCGACCGCGCATTACTCGATCGGCTCCGGCACCAAGCTCGCAATGGAGGATGCGATCGGCCTGCACAAGGCCTTCCACAAGGCCGGCCTGCATGTGACCGAGGCGCTGGCGCTGTTCGAGCGCACGCGGCGCGAGGAGGTCGAGAAGACCCAGCATGCGGCCGATGTCTCGCTGGTCTGGTTCGAGCAGCTCAAGCGCTTCTGGGATTTCAAGCCCCTGCGCTTCGCCTTCGGCCTGATGACGCGCTCCAAGGCCATCACCTATGACAATCTGGCGCTGCGCGCGCCGGAGATGGTCGCGAAGGTCGACGAGATGGTCGCCGGTGAGCTCGGCGAGCTTGCCCGCCGCCGCAAGGACGGGACGCCCGTGCCGCCGGCCTTCCAGCCGCTCAAGCTTCGCGAGATGCAGATCGAGAACCGCATGGTTCTCGCGCCGATGTGCCAGTACTCCGCCGATGAAGGCCTGCCGGGCGACTGGCACCTGATGCATTACGGCTCGCGCGCCATCGGTGGCCCCGGCCTGATTGTCACCGAAATGACCTGCGTCGCGGAAGACGCCCGCATCACGCCGGGCTGCGCGGGCCTCTGGACCGATGCGCAGGAAGCCGCCTGGACCCGGATCGTCGGTTTCGTTCACGCCAACTCGGCGGCGAAGATCTGCCTCCAGCTCGGCCATGCCGGGCGCAAGGGCGCGACGAGGCTGATGTGGGAGGGCATGGACAGGCCGCTCACGGACGGCGCCTGGCCGATCGTCTCCGCGTCTCCCTTGCCCTACTATCCGGAAAGCCAGGTGCCGCGCGAGATGGACCGCGCCGACATGGATCGGGTCAAGGCGCAGTTCGTCGCCGCAGCCGAGCGCGGCGCCCGCGCCGGTTTCGACATGCTCGAACTCCACTGCGCCCATGGCTATCTTTTGGCGAGCTTCCTCTCGCCGCTGACCAACCTGCGCAGCGATGCCTATGGCGGCTCGGTCGAGAACCGCCTGCGCTATCCGCTCGAGATCTTCCGGGCGCTGCGCGAGGTCTGGCCGCGCGAAAAGCCGATGTCGGTGCGCATCTCCGCGACCGACTGGGCGCAAGGAGGCCTGTCGCCCGAGGACTCCGTCGCGATCGCCGAGGCCTTCGCGGCCGAGGGCTGCGACCTCGTCGACGTCTCCACCGGCCAGACGGTGCGGGAATCGCGCCCGCTCTACGGCCGGATGTTCCAGACGCCCTTCTCGGACCAGATCCGCAACGAGGCGCGGGTCGCGACCATGTGCGTCGGCAACATCACGACAGCCGATCAGGCCAACACGATCGTCGCCTCTGGCCGTGCCGATCTCGTCGCGCTGGGCCGGCCCCATCTCGCCGACCCGTCCTTCGTGCTGCGCGCGGCGGCCTGGTACGGCGTCGATGCGATGCAGCCGGCGCAATACGCTCCGGGCAAGGACCAGCTCATGCGCAACACGCCGCGCGAGCGCCAGGATATCGAGGAGCTGAAGCTGAAGGCGAAGCCCGGCCGCCACGCCGTGGCGCCTTAGACCGGCCTGTCGGGCGATTACGCAGCGGCAGCCGTCGGAACATCGGCTGCGGAGACGGGTTCCCTAGCAAATGCCCGCTGCCTTGGCGGGCCGCAGAAGGGGAATCCCATGCTTCGTTCATTGCCGGGCCTTGCGCTCGCCGTCGCCCTGTCGTCGCTGGCATTTGCGGCTTCCGCGCAGACGCCGTCGCCAACCACGACGCCGCCTGCCAAGCCGGCGGAGGCGCAGGCCAGCGGTGGCCTGGGGCCCAAAATCACGGACCCGGCGCAGATCGACAAGGGCCAGAACATGATCCTGCCGAACGCGGGCGTCTCCCACGAGTCGGCGGCGCCCACGATGGTCTATGACTGCAAGAACAAGCCGCAGGATTGCACCACGCCGACCAATTCCGGCGACAAGGCGGATTTGCCGGCGACCTCGGCCACGCCGCCCACCTCGAAGCCATAAGCGCATTCGGCGTCGATTGCAGGATTGCAACGAGCCGATTGCTGGCGCCGCCATTCCATTGCGGTTTCGCGAGCCTATCTTTGCCCCAACAGCCGAGCCGTTCAGCGCTCGGCATTGATCCTCAAGGGGCAAGCCATGAAGCTCACCGGCATCCACCACGTCACTGCGATCTCGGCCGACGCGCCGGGCAACCGGCGCTTCTATGCCGAGACGCTCGGCATGCGTCTGGTCAAGAAGACCGTGAACCAGGACGATACCTCGGCCTATCACCTGTTCTATGCCGATGGCGCGGGCTCGCCCGGCAGCGACCTGACCTTCTTCGACTGGCCGGCATCACCGGCGCGCCGCGGAACCCATGCGATCAGCCGGACCTCGCTGCGCGTGGCAAACGAGGCCTCCCTGGAGTGGTGGCGGATTCGCCTGGCCGAGGCCGGCATCGCGGTGACGCCGATCCGTGCGATCAACGGCCGGTCGGCGATCGATTTCGAGGATCCCGAAGGCCAGCGTCTGACGTTGATCGCCGATGGTGGGGACATTCCCTTCATCGTCTGGGAGAAGAGCTCCGTTCCCGCCGAGCATCAGATCCGCGGTCTCGGCCCCGTCACCATCTCGGTGCCGAAGCTGGAGCGGACGGAGGTCGTGCTGACGCAGTTGCTGGGGCTGGAGAAGATCGGGAGCTATCGCGATGCCGCCCATGCCACCGGCGAGATCCATGTCTTCAGGATCGGGGAGGGTGGGGCTGATGCAGAACTCCATGTCGCCGTCGAGCCCGATCTGCCGCAGGCTCGCGAAGGCGCAGGCGGCGTGCATCACCTCGCCTTGCGGACACCGACCTTCGCCGACTACGACGCCTGGGCGGAGCGTCTGCGCGCCGCCGGCTATCCCAATAGCGGGCCGGTCGATCGCTTCTATTTCCGCTCGCTTTATCTGCGCGAGCCCAACGGAATCCTGATCGAGATCGCGACCGACGGGCCGGGCTTCGCCACCGACGAGCCCGCCGAGATCATGGGCGAAAAGCTCTCGCTGCCGCCGTTCCTGGAAGGCAAGCGCACCCAGATCGAGGCTGGATTGAAGCCACTCTGACGGATCGGCGGCACAGTTCCGCTCAGCGGCAGGCATGACCAGGAGCGGCGGACCGAGAGACCGGCCCGCCGCTTCCTTTCGTCTGCTTTGGATGCAAATCGTTCACCCGCTTTTAACCACGCAGCCCTCTACTGAAATTCGGCAGGTTTGCCGGTTTTCCGCTGTCGCGTTCGATGGCGGGCGTGTGTTGCGTCGGGTCGAGAGCGTAGCGAAATGTCGGGACAGGGTTTGAGGCGGCGCGCGCATGCGCATACCCGCTACCGGGTCGGCCATAATGTCTGTCTCCAGATCGCCGCCATCGTGGTGGCCTGCGGCGTCGGCTATGTCGCGCTCGATCCGGGGCCGGACGCGCAGATCCCCCTCCATGCGACGCCGCAGCGCGACGTCCTGACGACCGGGTCCCTCGCTCCCTCATCAACGGCCTACCGAAATCTGCTGAATCCGGGATTCCTGCTGGGCACGACGCCGGGCTCCTTCGGTGGCGATCGGCCGATGCAGGCCGGCCTCCAGCGCAACGCCTCACCGGAGCCGGTGACGGCTGTGCCCGTCCTGCCTGCGCCGCCGGTCCAGACGGCGTCCGTCCAGCCGACGCAGCCGACGGCTGCGACGCCTCTCGCGAGCGTGCTTGTCGATCCTCTAGCGTCTTCGCCGCAGGCGGTCTCCAAAATCGTCAAGGATGCGCCGCTGCCGGCCCCGCGACCGGCCGAACTGAAACTCCCCGGGACGGCCGAGCCGCCGGCCATCGCCTTGCGCCAGCCGACGCGCCGCGAGAAGGTGGCCGCGGCTCCCGCGCCGGCTGCCGAGGACAACCGCTCGTTCTTCGAAAAGCTCTTCGGCGGCGTGCGCCAGCCGAACGGCCCGGCGATGGCCTATGCCGCGCCCGAGGACGACGCCGTCGACCGCTCGCGCGGTCGCAGGCTCAGCCCGTCCTTCGGACCGCCTGTGACGACGGGGCAGGCCACCGCGATCTACGACATCAGCGCCAAGGTCGTGCACATGCCCAATGGCGAGAAGCTGGAGGCGCATTCGGGCCTCGGCGACAAGATGGACGATCCGCGCTTCGCCCATGTCCGGATGAAGGGCGTGACACCGCCGCATACCTATACGCTCACCGAGCGAGAGGCGCTGTTCCACGGCCACCGCGCGTTGCGACTGAACCCGGTCGGCGGCAGCAGCGCGATCTATGGACGCGCCGGCCTGCTGACCCATCCTTATCTTCTCGGCCCCGGCGGCGACTCGAACGGCTGCGTGTCCTTCAAGGACTATGAGCGCTTCCTGCAAGCCTATCTGCGCGGCGAGGTGAAGCGCCTCGTCGTCGTCGCCAGCATGCGGGACGCTCCGTCTTCGATGATCGCGTCGCGCTGACGCTGACGGGCGCGTCGCAGGACGCGCCCGAGGCTCCGCGATCCAGCGCGCCGTTCAGCCTTTCGCGGCGGTCTTCGCCTTGGGCTTTGCCGCGGCCGTCTTGGGTTTCGCGACAGCTGCCTTGGGTTTCGCAGCAGCCTTGGCCTTTGCTGCGGCAGGCTTCTTCGCCGGCGCCTTGGCGGCTTTCGCCTTGCCCGGCCCCTTCACGCCGCTCGACTCCGCCTTGGCATTGACCAGCTCGACCGCCTGTTCGAGCGTGATCGCCTCCTGCGTCATCGCCTTGGGCAGGGTCGCGTTGACCTTGCCCCAGTTGACGTAAGGCCCGTATTTGCCGGCGCGCACCACGAGCTTGCCCCCACCGGGATGCTCTCCGAGATCACGGCCCGGCACGGCCGCGCCGCGTCCGAAGCGAGCGCCCGGACCGCCGCTCTCCTTGGCGACGATCAGGTCGATGGCGCGGTTGCCGCCGATCTGCAGGATGTCGTCGTCCTTGTCGATATTGGCGTAGGTCTTGCCGTGCTGGACATAAGGCCCGTAGCGGCCGATGCCGGCGAGGATCGGCTCGCCGCTTTCGGGGTGCCTCGCGACCTCCTTGGGCAGCGACAGCAAGGCAAGCGCCGTTTCCAGATCGACGCTGCCCGGGCTCATGCCCTTGGGCAGGCTGGAGCGCTTGGGCTTCTCGCCCTCGCCGAGCTGGATATAGGGGCCGAAGCGCCCGTCGCGAACCGTGACCTCGGCCTCCGTCACCGGATCCTTGCCGAGCACGCGAACGCCCGGCGCGCCGGTCCCGCCCTCAGTCGTGGCCTCGCCATCGGCAGCCTGGACGGTGAGGGGGCGCGTGTAGCGGCATTCCGGATAATTCGAGCAGCCGACGAAAGCGCCGAACTTGCCGAGCTTCAGCGAGAGCTGGCCGGTGCCGCAGACCTGGCAGGAGCGC
Organism: Allobosea vaviloviae; assembly: GCF_001298265.1. Lineage (GTDB taxonomy): Bacteria > Pseudomonadota > Alphaproteobacteria > Rhizobiales > Beijerinckiaceae > Allobosea > Allobosea vaviloviae_B. The sequence continues at coordinate 64,114 of NZ_LGSZ01000022.1, forward strand.
GGATCGCTGCCATCCTCACGGGCCGGGAAGACATGGGCGCCGAGCACGCCGTTGAGCGCCTCCAGAACCTCGGTGACGCGCAGATCCTTGGTGTCGCCGATCGACTTGGTGAACTCCTCCCAGAATTCGCGCAGCAGCACCTTCCAGTCGATCTCGGCGTTCGAGACGCGGTCGAGCTTCTCTTCGAGGTTCGCCGTGAAGTCGAACTCGACATAGCGCTTGAAGAAGCTCTCCAGGAACGCCGTCACCAGCATGCCCTTGTCCTCGGGTACGAGGCGCTTCTTCTCGATGCGGACATATTCGCGGTCGCGCAGCGTCGAGAGCGTCGCGGCATAGGTCGAAGGCCGGCCGATGCCGAGCTCTTCCATGCGCTTGACGAGGCTCGCTTCCGAATAGCGCGGCGGCGGCTCGGTGAAGTGCTGGTCGGCGGCGATGGCACGCTTTTCGAGCGGCTCGCCATCCTTCATCGCCGGCAGCTTCTTGGAGTCCTCGTCCTCCTCGTCGTCGCGGCTCTCCTGGTACAGCGTCAGGAAGCCGTCGAAGAGCGTGACCTGGCCGGTGGCGCGCAGCTCGAGATCGCGGCCGGCGACCTTGGCGGCGATGTCGACCGTGGTGCGCTCCAGCGAGGCCGATTCCATCTGGCTGGCGATGGTGCGCTTCCAGATCAGCTCGTAGAGCTTGGCCTGCTCGGGTTCGAGATGGCGCATGACGGTCGCCGGCAGACGGCCGAGATCGGTCGGCCGGATCGCCTCATGGGCCTCCTGCGCGTTCTTGGCCTTGACGGTGTATTTGCGCGGTACACCCGGCACATAGGCGTCGCCGAATTCCTTGCCGATGACGCTGCGCGCGGCGCTGATCGCCGAGGGGTCCATGTCGACGCCGTCGGTCCGCATATAGGTGATCAGGCCGACGGTCTCGCCGCCGATATCGACGCCCTCATAGAGCCGCTGCGCCAGCTGCATGGTTCGCGCAGGCGCCAGCCCGAGCTTGCGGGAGGCCTCCTGCTGCAGCGTCGAGGTCTGGAAGGGCGGCTGGGGGTGGCGCTTGACCGGCTTGGCCTCGACGCTGGCGACGCTGAAGGCCGCCGTATCGAGCGCCTCCTTGAAGGCCCTGGCCTCGTCGCCGCTGCCGATGTCGAGTCGTGTGATCTTCTTGCCGTCGGCGCCGACGAGGCGCGCATCGAAGACGCCGCCTGCGGCCGTCGCCAGCGTCGCCACCAGAGACCAGTATTCGCGCGCCCGGAAGGCCTCGATCTCGCGCTCGCGGTCGCAGACGATGCGCAGCGCCACCGATTGCACGCGGCCGGCCGAGCGGGCGCCGGGCAGCTTGCGCCAGAGCACCGGAGAGAGGGTGAAGCCGACGAGATAGTCCAGCGCCCGGCGTGCCAGATAGGCATCGACCAGCGCCTGGTCGACCTGGCGCGGATTGGCGAGCGCGGTCTGCACCGCGTCTTTGGTGACGGCGTTGAAGGTGACGCGCTCGACCGGGATGCCCTTCAGCGCCTTCTTGTTGTTGAGCGCCTCCAGCACATGCCAGGAGATCGCCTCGCCCTCGCGGTCGGGGTCGGTTGCGAGGATCAGCTTCTCGGCACCCTTCAGCGCCTTGACGATCTCGGCGACCTGCTTGGCGCCGCGCCCCTCGATCTCCCATTTCATCGCGAAGTCATGCTCGGGATCGACCGAGCCGTCCTTGGCCGGCAGGTCGCGGATATGCCCGAACGAGGCGATCACCTCGTAGTCGGATCCGAGATACTTGTTGATCGTCTTGGCCTTGGCCGGCGACTCGACGACGAGGAGCTTCATGGTGCGGTGTCTCGCTAATAGCCTCCTCGGAGCGCGAAATGCACCCTGAGGCGATCTCGCGACCGGCGAAAGACCCGGCGGTTCGGAATTGCGCGCGAAAGTGGTTCAGGGAATAGGCCGTGTCAAACGCCGATTGCATGTCGGCGGCCTGGGGCGGCCTTTTGGTCACAGTCCCCGCAGAGCGCCCTGACATGGCGCGTCGGCGGCCTCGGCACAAGGGTCACACGGCCGGCGCGATCCCAGCCGCCGCTCAGCCCAGCGCCTCATACAGCTTCGTCAGGAAGCCGTCGAAGGACGCGCCGTCGATCCAGCGCAGCACGGCGACGAGATCGGTCTTCGGATCGACCAGGATCACGTTGGTGCCGGCGCCCAGCGCCCAGAAGGCGCTCTCGGGCACGCCCGGCTTGGGCGAAGGCCCGCGGTTGAGCCACCAGAGATAGCCGTAGTTCGCCAGTGTCGGCGACGGCGAGACCATCTGCGCGATCCAGTCGAGCGCGATCAGGGAGCGTCCGCCCCAGTCTCCGCCACGCGCCATCAGCAGCCCGAAGCGGGCATGGTCGCGCGCCCCGATGAACAGCCCGCCGCCCCAATGCCCGCCGCCCGGCACCGACTGGATGCGCTGCCCGTCGATCTCGACGAAGGAAGTCTCGTAGCCCTGCCAGTCCCAATCGGTGGAGGCGCCGATCGGGGCCATGATCCGCTCGCGCAGCACTTCCGGCAAAGGGCGGCGGAAGCGCTGCAGCAGGCAATAGCCGAGCAGGTTCACCCGCACATCGTTGTATTCGTAGAAGCTGCCGGGCTTGTGCATCTCGCGGCGCTGGCCCTTGCGGCTGTTGTCGGCACCGGGGCCGATCTGCCGGTTGTGATCGACCTGGTCGGATTTCCCGAAGATCTCGCCCCGCCATTCGCTGGATTGCTGCAGCAGGTGCCGCCAGGTGATCTGCGCGTTGTGATCGCCTTCGAAAAACGGACCGGCCACGCTCTTGGCCACCGGCTCGTCGAGATCGGCGATCAGACCATCCTGCACCGCAAGGCCAGCCAGCACGCAAAGATAGCTCTTGGCGATCGAGAAGGTCATGTCGGCGCGGTTGGTATCGCCCCATTCGGCGACGATCCTGCCGGCCTTGAGCACGAGCCCTGCTGGCCCGCCGCGTTCGCGCACAGACCCGACGATCTCGGTCCACGGCCCGCTCTCGTTCCATTCCCGATTCCCGACATAGCTGCCATCGGGGTAGAACAGGCTGCGCGGCCAGGGGCTGTCATGCGCCTCCGCGAAGGCCACGGCAGCGGCAAGCCGGGCCGGATCGAAGCCGGCTTCGACTGGGGCGATCGTGTTCCAGGTCGCTCCATGTGTGGCCGGGACAAAGGCGTCGGTGGACAAGGCGTGCTCCTCGGCAGCGTTGCGTGAACGACTGCAGGCGTAGCGCCGTTTCACGCGCGCCGCCATCCGGCGAGCCGCATGGTGACAACGGAATCCGAACGCTTGCGCCGCGCCCGACTCGCGCCTAAACACCCCTCTTCAAATGACATCGCCAGCTCCGCTCTATCCGCACCGGCATCTCCTCGGCATCGAGGGGCTCTCCCATTTGGACATCGAGGCGCTGCTGGACAGGGCCGACGCCTATGTCGCGCTCTCCCGGCAGGTCGAGAAAAAGACGGCCACCTTGCGCGGCCGCACCCAGATCAACCTGTTTTTCGAGCCCTCGACGCGGACGCAGGCCTCCTTCGAGCTCGCCGGCAAGCGGCTCGGCGCCGACGTCATGAACATGTCGGTCGCCTCCTCCTCGGTGAAGAAGGGCGAGACGCTGATCGACACCGCGGCGACGCTGAACGCGATGCGGCCGGACATCATTGTGGTGCGTCACCATGCGGCCGGAGCGGTGAACCTGCTCGCGCGCAAGGTCGGCTGCTCGGTGGTGAATGCCGGCGACGGCGCCCATGAGCACCCGACGCAGGCGCTGCTGGACGCCCTGACGATCCGCCGCAACAAGGGCCGCATCGCCGGGCTGACGGTGGCGATCTGCGGCGACATCCTGCATTCGCGCGTGGCCCGCTCCAACATCATCCTGCTGAACGCTCTCGGAGCGAAGGTGCGCCTGATCGCGCCCTCGACCCTGCTGCCGGCCGGCATCGAGCGCATGGGCGTCGAGATCTTCACCGACATGAACAAGGGGCTGGACGGCGCCGACATCGTGATGATGCTGCGCCTCCAGCTCGAGCGCATGCATGGCGCCTTCGTACCGTCCTCGAAGGAATACTTCCGCTATTATGGGCTCGACCGCGACAAGCTTGAGCGCGCGCAGGCCGACGCGCTTGTGATGCATCCCGGCCCGATGAATCGCGGCGTCGAAATCTCCTCGGAGGTTGCCGATGGCGCCCAGTCGCTGATCCGCGAGCAGGTCGAGATGGGCGTCGCGGTCCGCATGGCGGTGCTCGACGCGCTGGCGCAGCACCTCCCCAATGTCTGAGCCGAGAGCGCGAACGGAACCGGGCATGGCCGAGCTTCAGGACATCGCGATCGTCAATGCGCGTCTCGTCGACCCGGCCACGGGCCGCGACGAGCGGGGCTCATTGCTGCTGCGCGGCGGCACCATCGCCTCGGTTGGCTGGGGCGAGGCTGCTCCTGCGACGGGAGAGGGTGTCCGCCGCATCGACGCGAGCGGGCTCGTCGTGGCGCCTGGCCTTGTCGATCTGCGTGCCTTTCTCGGCGAGCCCGGGGCCGAGTTCCGCGAGACGCTGGGCTCCGGCTCGCAGGCGGCGGCTGCCGGCGGCGTCACCACCATCGTCTGCCGGCCCGACACCGATCCGCCGATCGACGATCCCGCGATCATCGACTTCATCAAGCGCCGCGCCCGCGACAAGGCGATCGTCAACGTGCTGCCCTGCGCCGCCCTGACAAAGGGCCTGCACGGCAAGGAGATCACCGAATTCGGCCTGCTGCTGGAGGCCGGCGCGGTCGCCTTCGGGGATGGCGCGAAGGCCCTGCGCAACCCGCAGATCATGCGTCGCGCCCTGATCTATGCCCGCGACTTCGACGCCCTGATCATGAATCATGTCGAGGATCCCGACCTGCGCGGCTCCGGCGTCATGAACGAAGGCGAGTTCGCCAGCCGCAAAGGCCTGCCCGGCATTCCGCGCGAGGCCGAGACGGTGATGCTGGAGCGCGACATCCGTCTCGCCCGGGCGACAGGCGGGCGCTACCACGCCGCCATGATCTCGTGTTCCGACTCGGTCGAGCTCGTGCGCCGGGCGAAGGCCGAGGGTCTACGCGTCACCTGCGGCGCCTCGATCAACAATCTGACGCTGAACGAGAACGACGTTGGCGACTACCGCACCTTCTGCAAGGTCTCGCCGCCGCTGCGCGACGAGCAGGAGCGGCTGGCGCTGGTCGCGGCGCTGGCGGAGGGGGTGATCGACGTCGTCGTCTCCGACCACGACCCGCAGGACGTCGAGACCAAGCGCCAGCCCTTCGCCGAGGCCGCCGATGGCGCGCTGGGCATCGAAACCCTGCTGTCCGCCTCGCTGCGCATGGTCCAGGCCGGCCAGATCGCCTTGCCTGACCTGCTGGCGGCGCTCTCGACGCGGCCCGCCAAACTCCTCGGGCTCGGCTGCGGCCGGCTCGCCCCCGGCGCACCGGCCGACCTCATGCTGCTCGACCTCGACGCTCCCTACGTCGTCGACAAGCGCAAGCTGAAGTCGCGGGCCAAGAACTCGCCCTTCGACGAGGCGCGGCTGGAGGGCATCGTGCAGACCACCTTCGTCGGTGGCCGTGCGGTTTATGAGATGCGCACCGGCTGAGCTGGCAATCGCGCGCCGCGCCCAGCCGGTGCAAACTGCTTTCGAACCATCAGACCTGAGAGGCGGAGGCCTTGTTGCGCGAGCGGCGCGGCTTGGCTGCGCGCTTAGGTGATTGGACGGGCGACATGGTCACGAAGACCGGGTTGGGCGAATGATCCAGGGTTGCGCCCGTGCTGGCATCGACGACGATACCGACGACACCGCCCACCAGAATATTTCCGGCCATGCCTGCGGCACCGCCGCCGCTGACCTCGGTCTTCACCGCGACCTGCTGCGAGTGATGGCCTGGCAGCTCGAAGGTGGCGATAAATTCCTGCTTGCGGCTGATGGGGAATGTGCAAGGCGTCGCGTTGCAGACGAGCCCCGTGGAGGTCAGAACCTTTGCGCCGGGCGGCTCCGAGTTGAAGGTAACGTCCTCGTTGGACCCCCGCGTCACCGTCCCGCACGCGCTGACGCTGAGCGCGACAGCGATCGTCATCAAAATTCGCATTGTTTCAAGCCCCTAGGTCAGTCCCCTCAAGCGCTGGTGGCATACGTGAGTTGGCAAGTCGAGCATCCGAACGGCGCTCGTGGAGGTTATCCCAAGGCGCCGCGATCAGGGTCTTGGCCTTGAAAGACAATCCGCATCACATGCCGGCGCGAAAACGCCGTTTCCACGTCCGGTTTCGTGCTCTAACTATGGCGAGGCGAAGCAGGGCAAGGAACCGGCATGCAGGAGACGTTGAACTGGGGCCTGTCCTGGCCTGCCTTCGGCCTGGCGCTCGCTGTCGGCTACCTGCTGGGCTCGATCCCCTTCGGCATCGTCCTGACGAAGCTGAGCGGCGGCACGGATCCGCGCAGCATCGGCTCGGGCAATATCGGCGCGACCAATGTCCTGCGCACCGGCAACAAGAAGCTCGCCGCGCTGACGCTGCTCGGTGACATGCTCAAGGGCACGGTCGCCGTCCTGGTCGGATTCTACGTTCTGGGCGGTCCCAAGGCTGCGCTCGTCGCCGGGCTTGGCGCCTTCCTCGGCCATCTCTTCCCGGTCTGGATCGGCTTCAGGGGCGGCAAGGGCGTCGCCACCTATCTCGGCGTGTTGATCGGTCTCGCCTGGCCGGCCGCGCTCGCCTTTGCGGCGATCTGGCTCTCGGTCGCCAAGCTCTCGAAATACTCCTCTCTGGCGGCTCTGACGGCGAGCGTCGCGACGCCGCTCATCATGTGGTTCGCCATGGGCCACCGACAGGCGGCCCTGCTCATGGCCCTGCTGGCGGCCCTTCTCTGGATCATGCATCGCGAGAACATCGCCCGACTGCTCTCGGGCGGTGAGGGCAAGATCGGCGGGAAGGGCTGACGCGGCATGGCTGGCATCGTCCTCACCGATCGCCAGCGCCTCGATTGGCTCCGCCTGATCCGCAGCGAGAGCGTCGGCCCTCGCACCTTCCGCTCGCTGATGAACCGCTTCGGCGGGGCGGCCGCCGCGCTCGACGCGCTTCCCGACCTGGCGAGGCAGGCCGGACGCACGCTGCGCATCGCCACCATGGCCGAGGCCGAGCGTGAGATGGAGGCGCTGCGCCGGCTTGGCGGCTGCCTGATCGCGTTGGGGGAAGCGCACTATCCCCGCCCGCTACAGGCGATCGACACCGCGCCGCCGCTCATCGCCGTGCTCGGCCAGGCCCAGGTTCTGCTGCGGCCCTGCGTGGCCCTGGTCGGCTCGCGCAACGCCTCGGCAGCGGGCCTGAAGTTCACCGCAAGGCTGGCGCGCGATCTCGGCGAGGCCGGCTTCATCGTCGTATCCGGCCTGGCACGCGGCATCGACACCTCCGCCCACGAGGCCAGCACCACGACCGGCACCGTCGCGGTGCTGGCCGGCGGGCTCGACCAGGTCTATCCGCCGCAGAACCTGCCGCTGCTGCAGCGCCTGCTGGAGCAGGGCGCCGCGATCAGCGAGATGCAGCTCGGCCTTGCGCCGCGCGGCCGGGATTTTCCGCGTCGCAATCGGCTGGTCTCGGGCCTGTCGCTCGGCACGGTCGTGGTCGAGGCGGCGCGCAAATCCGGCTCGCTGATCACCGCGCGTTTCGCCAACGAGCAGGGCAGGCTCGTCTTCGCCGTGCCTGGCTCGCCGCTCGATCCGCGTGCCGAAGGCGGCAACCACCTGATCCGCGAGGGGGCGACGCTCTGCTCGGACGCGGCGCACATCATCGAGGCGCTGACGCCGCTGCTCGACAGCGATCTCGGCTTTCTGCCACCGCCGCCTGCTCTGCGGGACGGCATCGGCGAGAGCACGACCCAGGCGCTCTGGGACGAACTCGACCTGCCGGGCATAGAGCCGGCCCCCGCGGCGGCAGTCCCCGAGCCGGACCGCGTCTTCGCTGCCGTCCCCGGCTCACCTGCGGACGACTCTGTCGACATGCGCCGGATTGTCCTGCAACTTCTCGGCAGCGCGCCGATCTCGGTCGATGACCTCGTCCGCGCGAGCGGCCGGCCTGCCCGCGAGATCAGCAGGACAGTGCTGGATCTCGAACTCGACGGCCTCATCCAGCAGCATCTCGGCGGCACCTTGACCCGCGTCGCGCGCTGACGGGCTCGCTCCACGGGCACAACCTGTGGTTACGGCATCGGCGGCCAGCCAAGCCGCTTGGACGCCCGCTAGACGTCTTGCGGAAGGTCGCCTCTGCCGATGGACCGCCCGAGACGCTCGACCTGAATCGAGGCTTCGAGCCGTGCCATCTCGAGAAAATAGGCCAGGCTGTCGAGATCAACGGATTGCGACATCAGCCGCAAATCTGCTGCAAGATGTTCGACATAGGCGGCCACATCACGCTGGGTCGCTCTCATAGGGCTGATTCGCGCAGCATTATGTGGCCTTTTGCCAGCGCCCGCCGGAGGGGGGGCATCGCCGCTCTGTGATCCCTCTGCGTCCGGCGACACAAGCGGGTTTCGTCCATTTGACGGCATCGCCGACCGGCTCCCCTGCAAATGATGGGCAGATGTGAACGATCACGGCCCGATCAACGCGAGCGTGACCGAGTCGAGGCAATACAATCATAGCGTGCGTCGGTTCGCGATCTCAAGGGCCTTTATCTCGGCGAGGCGGCTTTGGCTTTGCGGCAGTCAGATGAGGAACAGGACCGCGACAGGCAGCGTCGCCAGCGCCAGCAGGGTCTGCAAGGTCGTGATCTCGGCCATCAGCGGTGCATCGCCGCCCAGATCGCGGGCGAGGAAATAGGCCGCTGTCGCGGTGGGCACCGATGCAGCGACGACGGTCATGGTCAGCGCCGGTCCAGACAGGCCGAGATGGCGGGCGATTGTCCAGGCCAGAAGCGGCATCACGACGAGCTTGACGCCGATCGCGATGAAGTGGGCAAGCCGCGGCCGCGTCAGGCTGCGCAGATCGAGCCCCGCGCCCACCGCGAGCAGGCCGACGCCGAGCGCGGCGCGCCCCATCACGTCGAGATAGGTGGTGACCGCCGTCGGCAGCATCCACTGCAGCTGATTGAGCAGGAGGCCGACCGCTGACGACCAGATGAAGGGATTCAATACGATTGAACGCGCTGTCGCCGCTGCGGTCATGGGCCGGCCATTGGCGTAGCGTGCGAGCACCAGCACGCAGAGCACGTTCAGCAGCGGAATCATCGCCGCGACCGCGATCGCCATCAAGGTGGTGCCGTCGCGTCCTTGCAGCCCTGCTGCGAGAGCCAGCGCAATGAAGCTGTTCCAGCGGATCGAGCCCTGGAAGATCGAGGTGAAGGCCGGGCCGTCGATGCCGGCGCGCAGCAGAAGCGGCCGGAAGGCCAGCAGCATCCCGGCGACGATCAGGATCGCCAGCACCAGGCTCAGGCCCATCGCCAGTACCGGCAGACGGCCGAGGTCGGCCACGGCGAGCGTATGGATCACCACCGCTGGGAACAGCACCAGATAGGTCAGGCGCTCGACACCGAGCCAGTGCGCCGGCGAAACAAAGCCACGTGCCTTGAGGACCCAGCCCGTCGCGATGACGAGGAAGACGGCGATCAGGCTGGTGAGCATGGCTTCTGCGCAGGCAAGGAGGACACAAACGGACGAGGAGGCAGGGGAGTTGAAGGGAACGCGGCCGATCGCCCCCGCAGGGCGCCGAATGGAACAACGGACGTTTGCGGCCGTTGATCCTTCACGAGACGGCCATGGTTGGTTTGAGAGGCCGGAAAGCCACTCCTTCCACGGCGGTCGGCGTTGAGCAATGGCGGAAGGCTGGGGCGGCATTGCGCCTGCCGCAATCCAGCCGCGATTGGTTCACGCGCCATTCAATGGCTCGGGACGAAACTCCCGGCAGGTCGGCGACAAGCCGATAGAAGGAGACCGATCATGACGTCTTTCAGGACAATCGCCATTGCCGCACTGGCCTCGGTAAGCGTCGTTTCCGCCGGGTTCGTGGCTCCGGCTCTTGCTGCGCCGCGCGCATTCGATTCCGCGCGCCTCGACAAGGCGCCGGCTGAATACACCCAGTATCGCGGCTATCGTGGCGGCTATCACCGTGGCGGCAATCGCGGCGCGGCGATCGCGGCTGGCGTGGGCTTGGGCATTCTTGGCGCGGCGGCGATTGCGTCGAGCCGTCGCGCCTATGCCGCTCCGTATTATTACGACGATGGCTACGACGCTTACGAGCCGGTCTACGCGCCTGCGCCGGTCTATGCGGCGCCGCCTTACCGTCGCGGCTATTACCGGCCGACCTACGACTTCCGCGATCACCGCTGATCGCGCGGTCCTGGCACCATCAAAAAGCCGATAGCTCCGACCCGCGCGTCCAAAAGATGCGCGGGTTTTCTGTAGTAATCCGCTCACGCTGCTCTTTGCGAGCGTGACGCTGCAGGCTGAACCCTCCGGCGCTTTCGGGTCAACCCAGCGACGGCTCGTCTGGCTCCATCCGCATCAAGCGGTCGAGCGCGCCCTGCAGAATGTAGGCGGCGGCCATCTTGTCGACGACGGCGGCGCGCTTGGCCCGCGACGCGTCGGCGTCGAGCAACGTCCGCGTCACCGCCAGCGTCGACATGCGTTCGTCCCAGAAGACGATCGGCAGGCTGGTGAGGGGAACGAGATTGCGCACGAAGGCGCGGGTCGACTGCACGCGCGGGCCTTCGGTTCCGTCCATGTTGAGCGGCAGCCCGATCACGAGGCCCGCGACCGCGTATTTATCCGCCACCTTCAGCAGCGCGACCGCATCGAGGCTGAACTTGACGCGCTTGATCGTCTCGAGCGGCGTGGCGATCTGCCGCTCGAGATCGGAGAGGGCCAGGCCGATCGTCTTGGTGCCGAGGTCGAGCCCGAGCAGCCTTGCGTGATCGGGCAGGGCGACGAAGGCTTCGAGGTCAACGACATTGCTGGACATGGCCCGGCGGTAGCATGCGCCGTCGCGCGAGGCGAGCGGCGCATGGTTCGAGGGGGAAATCAGCCCTGCGGCTTGACGCCGGCTGCTGCCAGCGATGCGGCCCATTTGTCCACTTCGGCGGCAAATGCCTTGGCATGCGCTTCGCGGGTCCATTCGGCCTCCGGGAAGGTGCTGGTGCCGAAGGCCTTGAACTTCTCGACCACGGCCGGATCCTTGAGCGCGACCCGCAGTGCCGCGTTCAGCTTGTCGAGCACGGGCACAGGCGTGCCCTTCGGCGCGTAGAGGCCATGCCAGATCGTCATGTCGAGCTTGGCGCCGGCTTCCGCCATGGTTAGCGTGTCGGGCAGCACGTCGAGCCGCTGCGCCGAGGTCACCGCATAGGCGCGGATGCTCTTGCCCTGGATTTGCGGAATCGCCGAGGTCGACTGGTCGCAGAGGATGTCGATCTGCCCGCCGACGAGGTCGTTCATCGCCGGGCCGGTGCCGCGATAGGCGACCTGGTTGAACTTGGCCCCGAGCTGCTGCGACATCAGCACGGCACAGAGATGCGAGTTCGAGCCGACGCCGGCATGGGCGACCGTCAGCTTGTCGGCGTTCTCCTTGATATAGGGGAAGAAGGATTTCGCATCCTGCGCCGGCAAGCCGAGCTTGCCGGCGATGACCATCGGACCCGTATTGACCAGCCCGATCGGCGCGAAGGCCGTCTTGGTGTCGTAGCCGAGATTGGCGTAAAGCGCGGGGGCGGCCGCCAGCGCGAGATGATGGATCAGGATCGTATGCCCATCGGGGTCGGCTGCGGCGAGGCGCTTGGCGCCGGCCGTTCCGCCGGCCCCGGCGACGTTCTCGACCACGACTGGCTGGCCGAGCGTCTTGCTCATCTGCTCGCCCAGCAGGCGGGCGATCACGTCGCTCGGCCCGCCCGCGGCGAACGACACGATCACCGTGATCGGCTTGGTCGGAAAGGCCTGCGCCTGCGCTGGCGCCGTCAGGTTCGATGCGGACAGGCCTAGTGTCAGCAACCCGGCAAGGGCTGCCCTTTTGGTCATGCTCATGCGTATCCTCCTTGGGTCGTGGTGAACGGCCGCTCTGTGTCGGCTTTGGTGGGTAAGTTCTCAGACCTCGAACGTATCAGCGCAAATCTGACTGGTAGTGAGCCTCCTCGGTCAGACACAGGCTGAGACGTCGCTCGACGGCGGACCCGTCGAGCGATAGCGCGATGCGGTCGATCTCGAGCGCGGGCGTTCCCGCCGCGACACGCAAATGCTCGGCCTGATCGGGCGTGAGCGCAACGGCTTTCAGCCGCTCGCGGGCGTTGGCGATGGTGATGCCGTAGCGCGTGGCGAACAGGCTGTAGAGATTGTTCGGAACCGGGCCGTTTTCCAGCCCCGGAAAGACATGGGCAGGCAGGCTGACGGTCTCGAGGACCAGCGGCTTGCCGCCGAGCGAACGGATGCGGCGGATGCGGATGACCGCCTCCTGCGCCTGCAGGTTCAGCGCCGTGCGCTCTGCTGCGTCGGCGGGGCCGCAGGTGCCGTCGAGAACCTTGCTGTCGGGAAAGCGCGCGATGCCGTCATCGGACATCAGCTTGAAGAACCGGAACAGGATGCGCTGCTCGTCATGCTCCGCGACGAAGGTGCCGCGCCCCTGGCGGCGCACCAGCAGGTTTTCCGCGGCGAGTTCGTCCAGCGCTTTCCTGACCGTGCCCTGGCTGACGCCGATCTCGCTGGCCAGCTGGCTTTCGCTCGGCAGTGCCATGCCGGGCGCCCAGCTGCCATCGACGAGTCGGCGCACGAAATTCGCCTTGACCTGCTGGTAGAGCGGCCGAAACCCAAGAATTTCGGCGCCGGCGGGCCCATCCGGCCGCATCGCAATTTCGACCTTGTGCTCAGTCATGTGTCTTATATAAGACTTGTCCGAGAGCTGGTCGAGTCCTGAATCAGGGCGGCCTGCCCAGAACGGCAAGAACGCTGTGACAAGAAGCGCTGTGAGGAGACACCGATGAGCAAGCCCCACCTCCTGGTTCACGAGAAGAAGGACACCGTCGGCGTCGTCGTCGTCGAGGGTTTGAAGGCCGGCACCGACATGCTGTGCGTGGTCACGCACGACAATTCCGATTTCCACCTGACCGCGAAGATGGACATCCCGATCGGCCACAAGGTCGCGCTCAAGGACATCGCCAAGGGCGAGACGATCTGGAAATACGGCCAGGACATCGGCCAGGCCAAGGCCGATGTGAAGCAGGGCGAGCACCTGCACGTCCACAACGCCAAGACCAAGCGCTGGTGAGCGCGGCTCTGTCGATTCCCAACTGATCTCAACCAGAACGGGCTCCCGGCAAGGTCGAGCCCGCCAGGCACAAGAGGAAACACCCATGTCCATCGTCGCGAATTTCGATCTCGTCAAAGGGACGCTCGAGGATTTCAAGGGCCGGCAGATCGAGGCCCCGGCGTTCAAGGCGCCCATGGTCAAGCGCCCGACCGGCCCCAGCCTCGACTCCTTCATGGGCTGGCGTCGTGAGAACGGCCGCGTCGGTGTGCGCAACCATGTCCTGCTGCTGCCGCTCGACGATCTCTCCAACGCCGCCTGCGAGGCCGTCGCCAACAACGTCAAGGGCACGCTCGCGATCCCCCATGCCTATGGCCGCCTGCAGTTCGGCGAGGACCTGGAGATCCATTTCCGTACCCTGATCGGCACGGGCTCGAACCCCAACGTCGCCGCCGTCGTGGTCATCGGCATCGAGGATGGCTGGACCAAGCGCGTCGTCGACGGCATCGCCAAGACCGGCAAGCCTGTCGTCGGCTTCGGGATCGAGGGCCATGGCGACATCGCCACCATCGCCAAGGCCTCCTATGTCGCCAAGGAGTTCGTGCAGTGGGCGACCGAGCTGCAGCGCGAGACCTGCGGCATCGAGGAGCTCTGGGTCTCCACGAAATGCGGCGAATCCGACACCACCACGGGCCTGTCCTCCTGCCCGACGGTCGGCAACATGTACGACAAGTGGATCCCGCGCGGCGTCTACGGCGTCTTCGGCGAGACCTCCGAGATCACCGGCGCCGAGCATCTCTGCAAGGCCCGCGCGGCGACGCCCGAGGTCGGCGAGCGCTGGTACAAGATGTGGAAGGCCTATCAGGACGACGTCATCGAGGCCCACAAGACCGACGACCTCTCGGATTCGCAGCCGACCAAGGGCAACATCGCCGGCGGCCTGACCACGATCGAGGAAAAGGCGCTCGGCAATCTCGAGAAGATCGGCCGCGAGTGCAAATACATCGACATCCTCGAGCCGGCACAGGCACCGACCAAGGGCCCGGGCCTCTACTACATGGACACCTCCTCGGCTGCTGCCGAATGCGTCACCCTGATGGCGGCGGGCGGCTATGTCGTGCACACCTTCCCGACCGGGCAGGGCAACGTCATCGGCAACCCGATCGTCCCCGTGATCAAGATCACCGGCAACCCCAAGACGATGCGGACCATGCCGGAGCATATCGACGTCGACGTTTCCGGCATCCTGCGCCGCGACATGACGATCCCGCAGGCCGGCGACGCGCTGATCGAGAACATCGTGCGCACCGCCAATGGCCGGCTGACTGCGGCGGAAGCATTGGGGCACCGCGAATTCTCGATGACCAAGCTCTACCGCTCGGCCTGAGCCGCTGCTAACAGCCGGGGCGGCGGCGTTTGCCGCTCCGGCCTTTTCAAATCCGCCCCGGCCAGAACCTCGGGAGCCTGCAAGCCTTGTCCATCGCGACGACCACCCGCCTCAGTGCCTGGCGTCCGCTCCTCGACGGGATCGCGCTGTCGGCAGCGGTCGCGGTCGCGGCCTACATCGCGGAACCGCTGGTAAAATCCGCCGCCGGCGGGCGTTTCGGCATTCCTGCCGTGGTCATCGCCCTGATCATCGGCATGCTGCTGCATCCCGTCGCCAACGCGCCCCGCTTCCAGGCGGGCATGACCTTCTGCGTCAAGAAGATGCTGCGCTGGGCAATCGCGCTGCTTGGCCTGCGCGTCGCGCTCGGTGACATCATCGCGCTCGGAGCGACCACGGCGCTGCTCGTCATCGTTGCAATGGCGGCCACGATCCTCTCGGGCTTCCTGCTGGCGCGCTGGCTCGGCCGCGAGACCGGCATGGGCGCGCTCGGCGGCGTCGCGACCGCCGTCTGCGGCGCCTCCGCAGCACTCGCGACAGCCACGGTGGTGCCCGACTACAGGAGCAAGGCCGCCGACGTCGCCTTCACCGTCATCGCCATGAACGCGCTCTCGACGCTGGCGATGCTGGCCTATCCGCTGATCTGCGTCTGGCTCGGCTTCACGCCCGCCCAGACCGGCATCATGCTCGGCGCCACCATCCATGACGTGGCGCAGGTCGTCGGCGCCGGCCAGTCGGTCTCAGTCGAGGCGGCGAATGCCGCGATCATCGTCAAGCTGTTCCGCGTCTTCCTGCTGCTGCCGGCCGTGCTGATCGTCGGCTGGTGGCTCGTCCACGACGATGCGAAGCGCGCCGGCCATGTCGCAGAGAAGGCCAAGGTGCCGGTCCCCGTCTTCGCGATCATGTTCCTGGTGCTGTGCCTTGTGAACAGCGTGCTCGCCATGCAGCCGGCCCTGGCCGACATCTATCCGCCGGTCCGTGCGCTGCTGCTGTCAATCTCGACATGGGGCCTTCTCATCGCCATCGCCGCGCTCGGGCTCGGCACCTCGCTTGGCGCCATGGCCCGGCTCGGCTGGCGCCATATGGTCCTTGTCACGGGCACGAGCCTCGTCATTCTCGTCATCGTCGCGGGCGGCCTGATCGTTCTGGGCTGACCGTCAAAATCTGGAAGGCGCAAGCCATGACCGACATCGTCATCACCGAGTTCATGGACGAGGCGGCCGTTGCTGCGCTGAGCGCCCGCTACAAGGTCCATCACGACCCCGAGCTCTTCGGCAAGACCGATGAACTGGCCAGGCTCGTCGCTGATGTCCCGGCCCTGATCGTGCGCAATCAGACGCAGGTGAGGGGGGATGTGCTCGCCGCCGCGAAGACGCTGAAGGTGGTCGGCCGTCTCGGGGTCGGCCTCGACAACATCGACATGGATGTCTGCACTGCGCGCGGCATCAAGGTCTTCCCTGCGACGGGAGCCAACAGCCTCTCGGTCGTCGAATACGTCATCGGCAGCGCCATGGTGCTGCTGCGCGGCGCCTATTTCGCCAATGCCGCGATGGTGGCGGGGGAATTTCCCAAGACGAAGCTGATCGGCCGTGAGATCGCCGGCAAGCGGCTCGGCCTCATCGGCTTCGGTGCCATCGCCCGCGATGCCGCCGCCCATGGCCGCATGCTGGGCATGACCACCGTCGCTTACGATCCTTACGTCCCTGCCGCCGACAAGGCCTGGGCCGGGACGGAACGGCTCGACCTCGACACCGTGCTCTCGACCTCCGATGTCATCAGCATCCATCTGCCGCTGACGCCGGAGACCAAGGGCCTGATCGGCAAGGACGCCTTCGCCAAAATGAAGCCCGACGCGATCCTGATCAACGCGGCGCGCGGCGGCATCATGAACGAGGAGGCGCTGGTCGCGGCCCTGACATCAGGCAAGCTCGGTGGCGCGGCGATCGACGTCTTCGCGCAGGAGCCCTTGCGCGAGGCCGGCAAGCTGTTCGCCGACGTCCCCAATCTGATCCTGACGCCCCACATCGCCGGCAACACGGTCGAGTCCAACGGCCGCGTCTCCGGCTTGGTCGCCGAGCGCGTCATGGCGGCGCTGGAGGGCAGGGCATGACACGGCTGTCCATCGAGCAGGCTGAAGGTCGCCTGACCGAGATCTTCGCCGAAGCGGGCGCCTCGCCCGCCAACGCGGCCTCCGTCGCCTGGGCTTTGGTGATGGCGGAAGCGGACGGCTTGAAGGGCCACGGCCTGTCGCGGGTGCCGACCTATCTCGCCATGCTCAGATCCGGCAAGATCGACGGTCAGGCGGTTCCGATCGAAAGCCGCCCGAAGCCCGGCGTTCTGGCGATCGACGCCTGCCACGGCTTCGCCTATCCCGCCATCGACCTTGCCGTGATCGAACTGCCGGATATGACCCGCGCGCAGGGCGTGGTCGCCTGCCCGATCCGCCGGTCGAGCCATTGCGGCGCCGCCGGCTTGCATGTCGAGCGGCTGGCGCAGCAAGGCCTCGTCGCCATGCTCTTCGCCAACACCCCTGGCGCCATCGCCCCCTGGGGCGGCTCGAAGCCTGTCTTCGGCACGAACCCGATCGCCTTTGCCGCCCCGCTCGCCGGCCGCGAGCCTGTCGTCATCGACATGGCGCTGTCGAAGGTCGCGCGCGGCCCGATCGTCGCGGCCAGGCAGAAGGGCGAAGCGATTCCCGAGGGCTGGGCGCTCGACGTCCACGGCAAGCCGACGACCGATGCGGCCGCCGCGCTCGCCGGCACCATGGTCCCGCTCGGCGACGCCAAGGGCGCGACGCTGGCGATGATGGTCGAGATCCTTGCGGCGGCGCTGGTCGGCGCGCATTTCGGCTTCCAAGCCTCGTCCTTCATCGATGCCGTGGGCGGGCCGCCCGACACGGGCCAGCTCATCCTCGCCATCGACCCGCACGCCATGGGCGGCAACTGGTTCGACGAGCGTATGCGCGTCCTCACTCACGCCATCGAGGCGCAGGAGGGAACCAGGTTGCCGGGCGTCAGGCGGCTGGCGTTGCGGGCGAAGGCGAGGGCGGAAGGGATCGAGGTGGGTGAGGAGCTATTGGCACTCTGAGCGTGTCAGAAGGTGCCTTGATCGAAGGCTCCCTTCAGATCGCGGCCACCATAGAGGATACGCATGATCACGATTTGCTGCGCATCGATCCGAAACGCGATCGTCACTCGGCGCTCAACTTCGAACGTTCGCAAGCCAGGGTAGAGATCATCACGTCGCGTGCCGCGCTCCGGAAAGAAGGCGAGCGACCGGTAGCTCCGTTGGATGCGCCGGATGTAGCCAATCGCAGTATGTGCGCTGCCTCTCTCCGCAATCCAGTCATAGATTTCGCGGAGATCCTCGCGCGCGGCAGGCCTCAGCGTGATCTCAAAGCCTGGCGGCATCGCGAGCCATGCGCTGCCTGTGATGCTTCTCCAGTTCCTCGAAAACCTGTTCAGCGGGGATTGACGGCCGCGGGTCAGCCATAGCCTCCTCGACCTTCGCCTTCAATTCGGCGTCGAAAGCACGTTCCTCGCGTGCCAGTGCTTCCAGCCCGGCACGCACGACCTCGCTAGGCGAGTCATATTCGCCGGAGCGGACGCGCTCCTCGACCTTTTCGGCGAGATCGCCGAGCGTCACCGTCAGTGTCGTGTTCGGATCATCCATCGCGAACCTCCATAGGCGAGGCTCAAAATGTAACACGGGTCTCGCAGCCGGGACAGTCAGACGAAGTCGAACTTGTCGACATCGACCAACCCCTTGTCGGTGATCTTCAGATGCGGGATCACCGGCAGCGTCAGGAAAGCGACCTGCAGGAAGGGCTCGGCCAGCACGACGCCGAGCGCCTTGGCGGCAGCGCGTAGATCCTCCAGCCCATGCCGCACCGTCTCGAAAGGCTGGTCGCTCATCAGCCCCGCCACCGGCAGCGCCAGTTCCGCCGTCACCACCCCGCGATCGGCGACCGCGAACCCACCACCGATCTCGATCAGCCGGTTGGCGGCGGCGGCCATCGAGGCCTCGTCGACGCCGACGACGCAGAGATTGTGGCTGTCATGCCCAACCGAGGAGGCGATCGCCCCATGCTTCATCCCGAAGCCATGGACGAATCCGGTCGCGATGCCCCCCGACTTGCCGTGACGCTCGATCACCGTGACCTTGACGGCGTCCTGATCGAGATCGGGCAGGGCCTCGCCATCGCGCGAGGGCAGGGACATGCTCAGCCGCTCGGTGATGATCCGCCCCGGCACGACGCCGATCACCGGCGTCTCGCCACCTCGCGCCACTGCCTTGAAGTCGGCGGGCGTCAGTGCGCGGCACGTCACGCTGCCGAGCCCGACCGGCTTGATTGGGGTGCGGTCTGCAAACAGCGCTGGTTCGACCAGCCTGCCGCCCGCAAAGACCTGTTGCACCGAGCAGGCCGCGAGATCCTCGACCAGCACGATGTCGGCGCGCTTGCCCGGCCCGATGAAGCCGCGATCGAACAGGCCGAAATTGCGCGCTGCGGAAAGCGTCGCGATGCGATAGGTCGCCAGCACATCCGCGCCATGGGCGATGGCGGAGCGGATCATGTAGTCGAGATGGCCTTCCTCGGCGATATCGAGCGGGTTGCGGTCGTCGGTGCAGAAGGCCAGAAACGGCGAGGCGTCGCGCGAGATCAGCGGGATCAGCGCGTGCAGATCCTTCGAGACGGAACCCTCGCGGATCAGGATCGCCATGCCCTTGGCGAGCTTCTCGCGGGCCTCGTCCGCCGTCGTCGTCTCGTGGTCGGTGCGGATGCCGGCGGCGAGATAGGCGTTGAGGTCCATCCCTCGGACCAGCGGCGCGTGCCCGTCGATATGACGCTCGGAAAAGGCTTCGAGCTTGGCGAGGCATGCGGGATCGCGATGGATCACGCCGGGGAAGTTCATGAACTCGGCCAGCCCGATCACCTTGGGATGGTCCATCATCGGCGTGAGGTCGCCGGCATCCAGCCGCGCCCCGGCCGTCTCGAGATGCGTCGCCGGAACGCAGCTCGACAGGTTGACGCGCAGGTCCATCCGCATCGCCTGCGCGCATTCCAGGAAGTAGGCGATGCCCTCGACGCCGAGCACATTGGCGATCTCATGGGGATCGCAGATCGCGGTCGTGACGCCATGCGGCAGGACGCAGCGCTCGAACTCCAGCGGCGTCACCAGCGAGGATTCGACATGGAGATGCGTGTCGATGAACCCCGGCACGGCGATCAGCCCGGCGGCGTCGAATTCGACCTTGCCCTCATAGCGGCCATACGTGCCGACGATGGTGTCGCCGCAAACGGCGATGTCGCTCTCGACGAGGGCGCCGGTGACGAGGTCGAACAGCCTCGCGCCTCTGATGACGAGATCGGCGGGCTCGTCGCCATGTCCCTGGGCGATCCGGCGGGCGAGTGTGGCGGCATCGGTCATGTGGTCGTGTCCAATCGGGTGGCGTCGCTGCCAACCTGCATGGGGCAATTGGGATTGTCGATCCGTTCGCGCGCGCGTCATCCCGGGCAAGCGGCGAAGCCGCGCCGACCCGGGATCCATTCCGGAACGG
This sequence comes from Allobosea vaviloviae, assembly GCF_001298265.1. GTDB lineage: Bacteria > Pseudomonadota > Alphaproteobacteria > Rhizobiales > Beijerinckiaceae > Allobosea > Allobosea vaviloviae_B. The sequence goes on from NZ_LGSZ01000022.1 coordinate 84,266, forward strand.
CAACGCTTGAGTGCCAAGGCGTTCATCTGGCATCGTTCCGGAATGGGTCCCGGGTCTGCGCTACGCTTCGCCCGGGACGACGGCGCGCTAAGGGACGGGGATGTGGGTCTATCTGCTTGCGAGCAAGAAAGGCGGCACGCTGTATGTCGGCGTCACCAACTCACTCTCGCGTCGCGTATCGGAGCATCGTGACGGCCGGGGCTCGGAATTCGCCGCCCGCCATGGCGCTCTGCGCCTTGTTTATGCCGAGCATTTCGATACGCCTGACGAAGCCATCGCCCAGGAAAAGCGGATCAAGCACTGGCGCCGATCCTGGAAGATTGCGCTGATCGAGCGCGCCAACCTGGACTGGAATGATCTATATCCGACGACGCATCTCGACTGAGCGATTATTCTGGAGCCCTCGATGAAACTCACCTGGTTCGGCCATTCCGCATTCCGCATCGATCTCGCCGGGGCCTCCCTGCTGATCGACCCGTTCTTCACGGGCAATCCGGCCTTTGAGGGCGATGCCGCGGCTGTCACGAAGGGCGTCAGTCATATCGTCGTTACCCATGGCCATGGCGACCATATCGGCGATGCGCTCGCGATCGCCGAGGCCAATGACGCCACGGTGATCACGAATTATGACCTGTGCATGTATCTCGCCTCGAAGGAGCTGAAGCGGTTCGAGCCGATGAACACGGGCGGCACGGTCGATTGCGGGGCCTTCTCGGTGAGCCTGGTCCGGGCGGATCATTCGGCCGGTCTGGTCGAGGCCGGCGTCGGTTTTCCGCTCGGCAATCCCAATGGCGCGATCATCAAGGCCAAGGGCGAGAAGACGCTCTGGCACATGGGCGACACCGACATCTTCGCCGACATGGCGCTGATCAGCGAGATCCACGGCGTCGAGATCTGCATCTGCCCGATCGGCGACCGCTTCACCATGGGCGGCAAGGTCGCGGCGCTCGCCATGACCCGCTTCGTCAAGCCGCAGACGGCGATCCCCTGCCATTACGGCTCGTTTCCGATGATCGACCAGAACGCCGATGCGTTCGCCGCGGGACTGAGCGGGTCTGACGTGAAGGCGCTGATTCCGGGAAAGGGCGAGACGGTCGAACTATGATCGCCGCGTGAGAGACCCGGGCGCGCGGTCTATCCCCGGGCCGATCGCAGATCGGACCCGGGGGCCTCGCCCGAGAATCAGGGCTCCGCTCAGGCCAGCGCCTGATCGAGATCGTCGGTCAGGTCCTGCACATCCTCCAGCCCGATCGACAGGCGGATGACTTGCGGGCCGGCGCCGGACGCCGTCTTCTGCTCGTCGCTGAGCTGGCGATGCGTGGTCGAGGCCGGGTGGATCACCAGCGAGCGCGTGTCGCCGATATTGGCCAGATGCGAGAACAGCTTCAGCTCGGTGACCAGCTTGACGCCGGCCTCGTAGCCGCCCTTGAGCCCGAAGGTGAAGACCGCGCCGGCGCCCTTGGGCGAATAGCGCTTGGCGAGATCATGATACTTGTCGCCGGTCAGGCCGGGATAGCTGACCCATTCCACCGCCGGATGCTTCGAGAGATGCGTCGCGACCGCGAGCGCGCTCTCGCAATGGCGCTGCATGCGCAGCGGCAGCGTCTCGATGCCGGTCAGGATCATGAAGGCGTTGAAGGGGGAGAGCGCCGGCCCCATGTCGCGCAGGCCGAGCACGCGGGTCGCGATGGCGAAGGCGAAATTGCCGAAGGTCTCGCCCAGCACCATGCCGTTATATTCCGGCCGCGGCTTGGAGAGCATCGGGTAGCGATCGTCGCCGACCCAGTTGAACGAGCCGCCATCGACGATGATGCCGCCGATCGAATTGCCGTGGCCGCCGAGGAACTTCGTCAGCGAATGCACGACGATGTCGGCGCCGTGTTCGAAGGGCCGGATCAGGTAGGGCGTCGCCATGGTGTTGTCGACGATCAGCGGGATGTTGTGCTTTTTGGCGATCGCCGAGATGCCGGCGATGTCGACGACGACGCCACCGGGATTGGCGATGGATTCGATGAAGATCGCCTTGGTCTTCGGCGTCACCGCCGCAGCGAAGGACTCCAGATCGTCGGAATCGGCCCAGATCACGTTCCAACCGAAATTCTTGTAGGAATGGTTGAACTGGTTGATCGAGCCGCCATAGAGCTTGCGCGCCGCGACGAACTCGTCGCCTGGCTGCATCAGCGCGTGGAAGCACAGGAATTCGGCCGCATGGCCGGACGCCACGGCGAGGGCCGCCGTGCCGCCCTCCAGCGCCGCGACGCGCTCCTCCAGCACGGCATTCGTCGGGTTGCCGATGCGGGTGTAGATGTTGCCGAAGGCCTGCAGCCCGAACAGCGAGGCGGCATGGTCGACATCGTCGAAGACGAAGGACGTGGTCTGGTAGATCGGCGTGGCGCGCGCGCCGGTGGCCGCATCGGGCGCGGCGCCGGCATGGATGGCGAGCGTATGGAACCCGGGTGCCCGGTCGGTCATGGCCTACTCCCTGCGATCTTCTGAAATGCGAGACGTTGCGTTCGTTTTAAAGAACGAACCAGGGGGCGTCAAACCCATTGCCGCCCTGACGCACCGTGACGTGGCCGCAGGGTTGAGTTAGCAACGTTGGATGACGACCATCAATCTGCTTCAGGCTTATGCGCGCCGCATCCGAGATCTGCGTCGCGCCAATGCGGATGTGCCTGAGACCGGGCTGGCTCCCGCATTCCAGACGCTGTTGCAAGCTCTGACCGCTGGGCCGCTCGCCGGCCAGGGGCTGACCGTCGTCCCGGAATTCAACAATCCCGGATTTGGGCGGCCCGATATCGCGCTCATGCGGGCGGGAAGCCCGGCGCGGGCTTTCGTCGAGCTGAAATCACTCTCCAAGCCTGCCGATCCGACGCGCTGGCGCGACAATGACAGGCGCCAGTTCGTCTTGGCCCAAGAGCTCGCCTCATGGGCGAGCTGTAATTTTCACGAGATCAGGCTGTTCGCCCGCGGCGAGGAGGTCGCGCTGGCGAGCGTCGTACCTGAGGCCGCGCTGCGTCCCGACCGTGACGACGCCCGGGCGGACCGGCTGATCGCGCAGCATGACAGCGCGCCACTGATCCGTCTGGTCGAGCGGCTGTGCCTCTCTGCCGGCCAGGAACCGACGGCTCGGGACGCGCCGCATCTGGCGAAGTTGCTGGCGCATTCGGCGCGGCTGGTGCGCGGCATCGTGCAGGATCGCCTGAGCGAACTCAGGCGGCTGGGTGTGGACCAGCACGCGCTGCTCGATGTGCGGCGGGTCTTTCGCGACGAGCTCTACGCCCACCCGGAAGCTGGCGGATACCCCGAGGCCGATTTCGACGTGCTGTTCTCGGCGGCATTTGCGCAGACTCTGGCGTTCGGTCTCCTGCTTGTCAGGGAAGCGCGTAACGAGCCGGTCGGGGCCGATGCCTGGCGTCATATGCCCGGCGAGCATCCGCTGATGCAGACCGCGCTGCGCCTGCTGAGCTTCGACGAGGTGGTGGCGGAGATCGGCGTTGGGTTCGACGCGATGCGTGACACCATCAACAGCTTCACGCCCGACATCCTCGCAGTCGGCGCCGATGGACGCGACCCGATCCTGTATTTTTACGAGAATTTCCTCGAAACCTTCGATCCCGACGCGCGCGAACGCTTCGGCGTCTATTACACACCGATCGAGGTCGTGCGCTTCATGTGCGGCGCGCTGGACTGCGCGTTGAAGGAGCGGCTGGCGCCGCGTGGGCTCCGCGACGAGGCGGTCACCATCCTCGATCCGGCCACCGGCACTGGCACCTTTCTGCTCGGACTGGCCGAGCGGGTCTGGTCGCAGGCCGCGGCCAGCGACGGGCCTGGCATGGCGGCCCTTGAGCTGCGCAATCTCGCCGGGCGGCTCTTCGGTTTCGAGCTTCTGGTCGGACCCTATGCTGTGGCGCATTATCGTCTGCATCATGCCTTGCAGCGTCCAGCCGGGCCGGGCGAAGCGCCCCGGCCGGCGCTGCAACTCCCGCGGCTGGGCGTCTACCTCGCCGATACGCTGTCGCGGCCGGGCGCGGATGCTGCGGCCGGTCATCTTGGTTTCGTCGGCGAAGGCATCGCCGAGGAGCGGCGCGAGGCGAACCGCATCAAGGCGGCCCAGCCGATCATGGCGATCATCGGCAATCCGCCCTACCGACGGCTCGAGGAGGGAGAAAACCGGACCCTCGTCGGCGACTGGATGGACGGACTCTGGGATGACCTCAAGCGCCCGGTCAGGGACGCCGGCCAGGGAGGCCAACTCAACACCTTTCCGGAATTCTCGGTCGCCTTCTGGCGCTGGGCCCTCTGGAAGCTGTTCGATTCCGACGATGCGCCGCAGCGCGGCGTCGTCGCCTTCATCACCAACCGCAAATTCCTGACCGGCTGGCCTTATGCGGGTCTGCGCCAGATGATGCGCCGGCGCTTCGACCGCATCGAGATCATCGACCTTCGCGGAGATGTGCGGCGCGGTGAGCGCGCCGGCGTCGAAGACGACCAGGGCGTGTTCAACATCCAGGTCGGAACGGCGATCACCATCGCGATCGCCGACGGCAGCAAGGCAGAGGGGGCCTTGGCGGAGGTCCGTTACCTCGACTCCTGGGCGGAAGGGCGGTTTTCCCGGCGCGCAAAGCTCGAATGGCTGGAAAATGCGGCGGCGGTCGGACGGCTGGCGAACGACGTATCGGTTGAGCGGCCGGAACTTGATGACTTTCGCCCAGAGCCGTTCATGAACGGCGAGTGGGTCTCACTGTCTGAGCTCTTTGGCTTCCAGCGCAGCGGCGTCCAAACCAAACGCGACTCTTTCGCCTATGCAACGTCGCGCCAACTCTTGCGGGAGCGGATCGATACGCTCCGGCGCATTCCTGATGAGCAAGCTGCGAACCTCTTTCATCCCACAGCCGCGCGCACCTTGGCCAGCGCGAGGGCGCGCGATTTTGAAGATCGCCATGCAATACGATCAGCTTACAGGCCATTCGATGTTCGGTGGCTCTATAACGACTTCGCATTCATTGACCGCCCAAGACCTGAACTTCAAGCCGTGTGGGGGCAGCAGAATCTCGCACTTTATGCTCTGCCGGGCGGCGTAGGCTCAGGTCCTGCCGTCTGGTGTCATGGGCTGCTGCCCGACTATCACGCGTTTCGCGGCAGCTATGGCGGCTATGCCTTTCCGCTGCACGACCGCCGCCCCGAAAGCGCCGGGACCAATCTGTCGCCGGCTCTCTTGGCGGGCCTTGCCGCAGCCTATGGCGCAGCGGTGACGCCCGAGGCGACGTTCGACGCCATTCTCGGCCTGCTCTCGGCCACCTCCTACACGTTGCGCTTCGCCGAGGATCTGGAGGATGTCTTTCCCCATGTTCCTTTCCCGGCGGCACGCGCGACATTCGACGAGGCGGGCCGGATCGGTGCTGAGATACGAGCGCTAGAGACATTCGTGCGTGCGCCGGCTGCACGGCCGCCGGGCTTTACGCGCGTCGATAGTGAGCCGCGTGGCCCCGTCGCCCCCGTCGCCTATGTCGATGGCGCCATCACGCTTTGCGCCGATGGTTCCGGCCGCATCAGCGGCATCCCCTGGGAGGTCTGGGAGTTTTCCGTCAGCGGCTACCGCGTCTTGCCGCGCTGGATCGACGGGCGTCAGGGACTGCCTGCCGATCTCGCTCTCGTTCGCGAGCTGCGCGATATCTGTGGGCGGATTGCCGAGCTGATTGAACTCTTCGCAGGGGCCGATACGGTTCTCGCCGACGCCATCGCCAACCCGTTGAGTCGGGAGGCGCTGGGATTGTGATGTGTGGTGAAGGCCCCGGATGAGCGACGCAGCCGATCTCTTCGGCCATAGGCCGATGCAGGGCAGCCTGTTTGGCGAGGAAGAAGGGCGGATGGCCGCGCCGCGGCGCGACGTTCTGCCCGATCCGCAGGACGTCCGCTCGCGGCTGCATGCCCTCCTGGCGCGCGCGCGCGCTGCCGAGGCCATGCCGTGGTCGGAGCGCGACGCGCGCATGTGGCAGACGGTGTTTCCCAACATGGCGAACTGGTTGCCGGCCGACGAGGCCGATCAGCTTCGTTTTGATTTCGCGCGCGAGATGGAGCGGTTGAGCCGCGCGGCTTAAGCTCGCTCACGTTCCCGGCCGGTGGATCGTCAGCTTCTGGAAGCCCTTGCCGGCGAGGGTCGGCTTCTTCGAGGACAGCAGCCGCGAATTGATGCCCTGCCAGCCGATCTCGCCCGAAAACCGGCCGTATTCGATCTTGGGGCAGCGGTTCATCACAACGGTGACGCCCTTCGCCTCGGCCTTCGCCGCCGCCTCGTCATTGCGCACGGACAGTTGCATCCAGATGACCTTCGGCAGCGGATCGAGCGTCAGCGCCTCATCGGTGATCGGCCCCGCAGCGTCCGAGTTGCGGAAGATCTCGACCATGTCGATCGCGCCGGGGACGTCCTTGAGCGTGCCGTAGACCGTCCGGCCCAGCAGCGTCTGGCCGGCAAGGCCCGGGTTGACGGGCACGACGTCATAGCCGCGATCGATCAGGTATTTCGTGACGATCCAGGATGGCCGGGCCTCGTTGGCGGAGGCGCCGACCAGCGCGATGCGCTTCACGCTCTTGAGGATGTCGCGGATCTGGCTGTCGGGGTAGGCGTCGTGGGTCATCGGGTTGAACTTTGCGGAGAGATGGGAAGGGAGATGGCTATAGAGCGGATGGAAACGCGGCGTCATCCCGGACGTAGCGAAGCGGAGATCCGGGATCCATGCCTGAGCCTTACCGATCAGCGTTCGGGCATGGATCCCGGGTCTCCCGTCGGTCGCCCGGGATGACGAGCGGGTTGTGGGCGGCCCTACCCCTCCCACACCGGCGCGCGCTTCTCGACAAACGCCCCAATGCCTTCTTCCGCATCGCGCGCCAACATGTTGTCCACCATCACGGCCGAGGCGTGATCATAGGCTGCGGCCAGCCCCATCTCGCGCTGCTCGTAGAAGGCGCGCTTGCCGATGCGGATCGTCGCCGGCGATTTCGAGGCAATGACGGCCGCCAACCGCCGCGCCTCCGCCAGCGCGTCACCGGCCGTCACCACCCGGTTGATCAGCCCCATCCGTGCGGCTTCTTCCGCCGGAACCATCTCGCCCAGCAGCAGCATCTCCATGGCGTGTTTGGCCGAGAGATTGCGCGTCAGCGCCACCATCGGCGTCGAGCAGAACAGGCCGATATGGACGCCGGGCGTGCAGAATTTCGCATTCGAGCCCGCGACCGCGAGATCGCAGCTTGCGACGAGCTGGCATCCGGCCGCCGTCGCCGTGCCCTCCACCGCCGCGATCACCGGCTGGGGCAGGGCGCTGATCTGCTGCATCACCTTGGAACAGCGCCCGAGGATCTCGGTGAAGTAGGCGCGGCCCCGGTCGGAATCGGCGCGGTGCGCGCTCATTTCCTTGAGGTCGTGGCCTGCGGAGAAGACCGGCCCTTCCGCCGCCAGCACGACCGCCTTGATCGTGCGGTCAGTGGCGATCGCGGTGAAGGCGTCGCTGAGGGCAGCCAGCATCGCCTCGCTCAGCGGGTTGCGCGATTGCGGCCGGTCGAGTGTCAGCGTCGCGACGCTGTCGGCATCCTCGCGCCGCAGCGCAGGAGCGGCATCGTGCCTGTGATGGGCATTCATGACGTCACCTTCAGCGTTTCCCTTTGCGTTTTGCCGTATTGTCGGATGCGCCGGCTCATGCTGCAAGGGGCATGGCCCCACCTCGGCCCGCGCCGGCCAAGACATGAGCATCTGCCAGACATGACCATCGCCATGACCGCATCCGCGCTCGAAGCCTATCTCGACGAGGTGTTCCCGCAGCTCCATCTCGGTGGGCGCACCTATTTCGTCGAGGAGGTCGGGCCGATGACGGCCCGGATGCGCTGCGACTATCACGAGAAGCATCTGCGGCCGGGCGGCACGATCTCCGGCCCGACGATGATGGCGCTCGCCGACCTCGCACTCTATGCCGCGATCCTCGGCCAGATCGGCCCGGTCGCGCTCGCCGTTACGACGAGCCTCAACTTCAATTTCCTGCGCAAGCCGGGCCCGACCGCGCTGATCGGGGAGGCGAAGCTGCTCAAGCTCGGCAAGCGGCTCGCGGTCGGCGAGGTCGCGCTGTACTCGCAGGGCGAGAGCGCGATGGTCGCCCATGCGACGGGAACCTATTCGATTCCCGCGGAACGCTGACGGGGCAGAGGCGCGATACGGTATCCAAATACCGTTTTGTCCATTTCGCTGAAAACAATGCGTTTTTCGCGATATCGCCCCTGCGGACATGCTTGACATCCAGCCGCGCCGCCCCTATCCCCCGCCTCACATCGCCGCCGGTCTCCGGCGGCTTGTCATTTTTCTCCAGCCACCGAAGGGGTGCCCGCGATGAAGACCATCTCGCTCAAGCCCGCCGATGTCGAAAAGAAATGGGTTGTGATCGACGCCTCCGGGCTCGTCGTCGGCCGTCTCGCCGCAGTTGTGGCGTTGCGTCTGCGTGGCAAGCACAAGGCTGCCTACACCCCCCATGTCGACTGCGGCGACAACATCATCGTCATCAATGCCGACAAGGTCGTCCTGACTGGCCGCAAGCGCGACCAGAAGGTCTACTATCACCACACCGGCTATGCCGGCGGCATCAAGGAGCGCTCCGCCAAGTTCATTCTCGAGGGTCGCTTCCCGGAGCGGATCGTCGAGAAGGCTGTCGAGCGCATGCTCCCGCGCGGCCCGCTGTTCCGCCAGATCCTCGGCAACCTGCGTGTCTACAAGGGCGCTGAGCATCCCCACGCCGCCCAGTCGCCGGAGGCGCTCGACGTCGCCGCGCTCAACAGCAAGAATGCGAGGGTCTGACCATGGCTGAAGTTCTCCAGTCTCTCGCTGATCTCGGCGGCGCCGCCAAGACCGCGCAGCCGGATGCTCCCGTCCACGTCAAGAAGGTCGACGCCCAGGGCCGCGCCTATGCCACCGGCAAGCGCAAGAACGCCATCGCCCGCGTCTGGATCAAGCCCGGCACCGGCAAGATCACGGTCAACACCCGTGATCAGGAGGTCTACTTCGCCCGTCCCGTGCTCCGCATGGTCCTGCAGCAGCCGCTGCAGCTCGTCGAGCGCATGACCCAGTACGACGTCGTCGTCACGGTCAAGGGCGGCGGTCTCTCCGGCCAGGCCGGTGCCGTCCGTCACGGCATCTCCAAGGCCCTGACCTTCTACGAGCCCGAGCTTCGCGGCCCGCTCAAGAAGGGCGGCTTCCTGACCCGCGACTCGCGCGTCGTCGAGCGCAAGAAGTTCGGCAAGGCCAAGGCCCGCCGCAGCTTCCAGTTCTCGAAGCGCTGATCGTTTTCAGAACGTCCGATATGTGGAAAGGGCGGCTCGCAAGAGCCGCCCTTTTCGTATTCACTGCTCTTCCTCAGCCCTCATCCTGAGGAGACCGCGAAGCGGTCGTCTCGAAGGATGTTCCAGATGGTTCAAGAGCCTCCGGGAGCATCCTTCGAGACGCGTGCCTTCGGCCCGCTCCTCAGGATGAGGGCTTGAGTGTCAAAGCGACCTTCAAGGAGCCGACCCATGTCCCGACCCGTCCTCCTCGTCACCGGCGGCAGCCGGGGCATCGGTGCCGCCACCTGCATCATGGCGGCGCAGCGCGGCTATGACGTCGCGGTCAATTTTCAGGCCAATGCCGATGCGGCGGCGAAGGTCGTCGCGGCCTGCGAGGCCGCAGGCGCCAGGGCGGTCGCGATCCAGGGCGACATGGCTGGTGATGCCGACATCGTCCGCGTCTTCGCGCAAGCTCAGGCCGCGCTCGGCCCTCTGACCCATGTCGTCAACAATGCCGGCATCACCGGGCCGGCGAGCAAGCTGGCCGATGCCGATCCGCAGGTGATCCGCACCTGCATCGACGTCAACGTCACCGGCGCGATCCTCGTGGCACGCGAGGCGGCCCGTGCGCTGCTCGCCAACAGCGCCGCGAAGGAGAGGGTGATCGTCAATATCTCCTCGATCGCGGCCGGGCTCGGCGCGCCCGACGAGTTCGTCTGGTATGCGGCCTCGAAAGGCGCCATCGATTCCTTCACGCTCGGCCTCGCCCGGGAGCTGGCCTCCTCCGGCATTCGGGTCAACGCCGTCGCGCCGGGCATGACCGAGACCGACATCCATGCGATCTCGTCGGGCGAGCCCGGCCGCGTCGCCCGCATCGCGCCGTCGATCCCGTTGAAGCGCGCCGCGCAGCCGGAGGAAATCGCCGAGGTCGTGCTGTTCGCGCTCTCGGATGCGGCCTCTTATGTCGTTGGCTCGATCCTGCGCGTCGGCGGCGGGCGATGATGGCCTGCAGTCTCCCCGATTGTGTTTGAAACGGAGAGACGGACGACGCGCGTCGGTTGAGTCAGCCGATGGCCGCGAGGCCGCCGGGCCGCCATCGTCTTGCGGGCCGGTGCTCGCCCGCTTATAGCCCTGACACCATCCGGCGCTCTGCGCCGCCTTCCATTCAGGAGCCCACCATGTCGGTCGATCTCGCCACCGTCAAACGCGTCGCGCATCTGGCGCGCATCGCCGTGCCGGAGGCCGATCTGCCGAGGCTGCAAGGCGAACTCAACGCCATCCTCGGTTTCGTGGAGCAGTTGAACGAGGTCGACGTCTCCGGCGTCGAGCCGATGACCTCGGTGACGCCGATGGCGATGACGCAGCGCGAGGACATCGTGACCGATGGCGAGATCGCCGACCTGATCGTCGCGAATGCGCCCGCCTCCGACGAAAATTATTTCATGGTGCCCAAAGTCATCGAGTGAGCGGCGCTGCCGCGTGCCTCCCGTCATTGCGAGCGAAGCGAAGCAATCCAGGAGGCGTCGAGCGCGGCGGCCCCTGGATTGCTTCGTCGCTGCGCTCCTCGCAATGACGTTTTGCCGACAGACTTCATCTGGATATTGCCCGTGACCGATCTGACCCGCCTGACCCTGACCGAGGCCCGCGATGGGCTCAAGGCCAAGACCTTCTCCGCCACGGAGCTGACCACGGCCCATATCGCCGCGGTCGAAAAGGCGCGCGCGCTGAACGCCTATGTGCTGGAGACCCCCGAGCACGCGTTGACCCAGGCGGCCGCTTCCGACGCGAAGCTGGCAAAGGGCGAAGCCGGTCCACTCGAGGGCCTTCCGCTCGGCATCAAGGATCTCTTCGCCACCAAGGGTGTGCGCACCACCGCCTGCTCGAAGATCCTCGGCAATTTCATCCCGCCCTACGAGTCGACCGTGTCGGGCCAGCTCTGGCGCGACGGCGCCGTCATGCTCGGCAAGCTCAACAATGACGAATTCGCCATGGGCTCGTCGAACGAGACCTCGGCTTTCGGCAGTGTCGTCAATCCCTGGCGCCGCAAGGGCTCCAATGTCGGTGCAGGCTCCACCGGTGCCGTCGAGGGCGCCCATCTCGTGCCCGGCGGCTCGTCGGGCGGCTCGGCCTCCGCCGTCGCGGCCGATCTCTGCCTCGCTGCCACCGCCACCGACACCGGCGGCTCGATTCGCCAGCCCGCCGCCTTCACCGGCACGGTCGGCATCAAGCCGACCTATGGCCGCTGTTCGCGCTGGGGCATCGTCGCCTTCGCCTCCTCGCTCGATCAGGCCGGGCCGATCGGCAAGACGGTGCGCGACTGCGCGGTGATGCTGCGCTCCATGGCCGGCCACGACCCCAAGGATACGACCTCGGTCGACAGGGCTGTGCCCGATTACGAGAAGGCGGTGGGCCGCTCCGTCAAGGGCATGAAGATCGGCATACCCCGGGAGTACCGGCTCGAAGGCCTGAATGCCGAGATCGAGGCGCTCTGGCAGCAGGGCATCGACTGGCTGAAGGCGGCCGGCGCCGAGATCGTCGAGATCTCGCTGCCGCATACGAAATACGCTCTGCCGGCCTATTACATCGTCGCTCCGGCCGAGGCCTCGTCCAACCTCGCCCGCTATGACGGCGTCCGCTACGGCCTGCGCGAGCAGGGCCGCGACATCGCCGAGATGTATGAGAACACCCGCGCCGCCGGCTTCGGCACCGAGGTCAAGCGCCGCATCATGATCGGCACCTATGTGCTCTCGGCCGGCTATTACGACGCCTATTACGTCCGCGCCCAGAAGGTCCGCACCCTGATCAAGCGCGATTTCGACGAGGCCTATGCCGCCGGCATCGACGCGGTGCTGACGCCGGCAACGCCCTCGGCCGCCTTCGGCATCGGCGAGAAGGGCTCGTCGGACCCGGTCGAGATGTATCTCAACGACATCTTCACGGTGACGGTGAACATGGCCGGCCTGCCGGGCCTCGCCGTTCCCGCCGGCCTCGACCGCCAGGGCCTGCCGCTTGGCCTCCAGCTCATCGGCCGCCCCTTCGACGAGGAGACGCTGTTCTCGCTCGGGCAGGTCATCGAGGATGCGGCGGGTCGCTTCCCCGTCAGCGAGCGCTGGTGGTGAACCCTTCTCCCCTTGGGGGAGAAGGTGTCTGCGGAGCAGACGGATGAGGAAAGGGTCGCGCGAGCGGCCCTTTTTCTTTTCAGCTTGAGGCTCTGCCCTCATCCGTCAGCGCTGCGCGCTGCCACCTTCTCCCCCGAGGGGAGAAGGAAGACGGTTAATCCCCGCCGCCTCCGCCGCAGCCGCCACCATCGCCGCCGCCATCCCCCGAGCCGCCATCCGAACTGCTGCCGTCGGACCGGCCGCCATCGCTCATTCCGTCCGTGCCGCCGTCATAGGACGAGCTCGAGAAGTCGCCGCCGCATTGGGAGCCGGCATCGCCGTTGCGGCGCAGCTGCGCGCAGTCGGGCTCGTAGCGATAGCCGCCGGGGATGTTCAGCTTGGTGTCGAGCGCAAACAGCAGGGGCAGCCGCGTCGGCTTGACCGGGTTGATGCCGTCCAGCTTGCAGCACTGCAGCCAGACGCGGCGCAGGCCGGTATTGTCCTTCTTGCGGCCCTCCTTCAGCGCGACGGCCGGCGTGTGGTGCAGGAAGCCGCCGAAGGCCTTCTGGCAGAACTCCTGGTAGGCACGGGTGTAGAGGATGAAGGCGTGCCAGAGGTCGTCGGCGACCTGCGAGGGCATCGCGACATAGGCCCGCCCGCTGTTGAGATAGGCCAGGAAGAACTGCCGCAGCCCCTGAGCGACCAGCGCGCTCTCCTTGCGCGTAAAGCCGCGATGGTGGCCCGCCAGCTTGTCGAGCAGCCCCGGCGGCCATTCATAGGTCCGGATGAACTCGGCCCGCTTCAGCCGGCGATAGGTCGGCACGAACAGAACGGCCGCGATCGCCAGCGTCGCAAGGGGCAACGCGACGAGCCCGATCATCCATGTCGTCATTGCCGCCCCCGCCTGGTCGAATCCGAGACGGGGGCGATCCAATCACGAGTGGGCGGCGGATGCATCCCCATGCGGCGGCGAAGCCGGCGTCTTTGTCTTGCCGAGATCGGCCAGCCAGCGCACCACCACATAGAAGACCGGGGTGAAGATCAGGCCGAAGAAGGTCACGCCGACCATGCCGGAGAACACCGCGATGCCCATCGCCTGGCGCATTTCCGCACCCGCTCCCGTCGAGATCGTCAGCGGCAGCACGCCCAGGATGAAGGCGAGCGAGGTCATCAGGATCGGCCGCAAGCGCGTGCGGGCGGCGGCGATGGCGGCATCGCGCCGGTGCATGCCTTCCTCCTCGGCCTGCTTGGCGAACTCGACGATCAGGATCGCGTTTTTCGCGGCGAGGCCGACCAGCACGACGAGGCCGATATCGACCAGGATGTTGCGGTCGAGCCCGGCATAGTTCACCCCGAACATCGCGGCGAGAATACACATCGGTACGATCAGGATGACCGCCAGCGGCAGCATCCAGCTCTCATAGAGCGCCGCCAGAAGCAGGAACACGAAGACGACGGCCAGCCCGAAGGCGATGATCGCGGTGTTGCCGGCGAGCTTCTCCTGCAGCGCGATCTCGGTCCACTCGAAGCCGAAGCCCGAGGGAAGACGCTCGGCGGCGATCTTCTCGATCGCGGCGATGCCCTGTCCGGTCGAGAAGCCACGCGCCATCGACAGCTGCACCTCGGCCGCCGGATAGAGGTTGTAGCGCGGCACGCGATAGGCGCCGGTCGTATCCGAGAAGGAGGCGACCGAGCCGATCGGCACCATCTCGCCATCGGCATTGCGGGTCTTGAGATTGGCGACGTCGCGCAGGTCGAGGCGGAACGGATTGTCGGCCTGCGCCGTCACGCGGTAGGTCCGCCCGAGCAGGTTGAAGTCGTTGATATAGGCCGAGCCCATATAGACCGAGAGCGTCTCGAAGACGCGCGTGATCGGCACGCCCAGCATCTCGGCCTTGGTGCGGTCGATATCGGCGAAGACCTGCGGGGTCTTGGTCGAGAACAGGGTGAAGGGCTGCTGGATGCCGGGCACCTGCGCCGCCGAGCCGGCAACCACCCAGGTCGCGCCCTCGAGCGCGGCGAGTCCGCGGCCGGACCGATCCTGGACATAGCCCTTGAGACCGCCGCCCGTGCCGATGCCCGGCACCGCCGGAGGCGGGATCACCAGCGCGAAGGCCTCGCTGATGGCGAACATCTGCTGGCGCAGATCGGCGAGGATGCCGTCCGAGGTCAACTTCTGCTTCGTGCGGTCGACGAAGGGGGCGAGCGTCACGAAGATCACGCCCGTGTTCGGCGCGATGGTGAAGGTGGCGCCGTCGAGGCCCGCGAAGGCGACCGCATGGACGACGCCGGGGCGCGACAGCACCACATCGGTCGCCTTGCGGATCACCGCGTCGGTGCGCGTCAGCGACGAGCCCGGCGGCAGCTGGAAGGCGACGATGAAGTAGCCGCGGTCGAGCTGCGGAACCAGTCCGGTCGGCGTCGCCGTGAGTCGCTGCGCGGTCAGCGCGATCAGCCCGGCATAGGCGATCAGCAGGATCACCGAGAAGCGGATCAGGCGCGACGTGGCCGAGCCATAGCTGCGCGAGAGCCAGTCGAACCCCTTGTTGAAGTAATGGAAGAAGCCGCGCACCGGCGCGCCCAGTGTGTGGAAGAAGCCCTTCTTCTGGCCGTCGTCATGGCCGTGCGGCTTGAGCAGCAACGCCGCCAGCGCGGGCGAGAGCGTCAGCGAGACGAAGCAGGAGATCGCCGTCGAGGCTGCGATGGTGACGGCGAACTGCTGGTAGAACGTGCCCTGCAGCCCGCTGATGAAGGCGGTGGGGATGAACACGGCACAGAGCACGAGCGCGATCGCGAGCAAGGCGCCACCGACCTCGTCCATGGTCTTGTGCGCGGCATCCTTCGCCGACATGCCCTGCGCGAGATAGCGCTCGACGTTTTCGACGACGACGATCGCGTCGTCGACGACGATGCCGATGGCGAGCACCAGCGCCAGCAGCGAGATCGTGTTGAAGGAGATGCCGACCGCGCTCATCACCAGGAAGGTGCCGACGAGCGAGACGGGGATCGCGATGATCGGAATGATCGCCGCGCGCCAGGTCTGCAGGAACAGGATCACCACGACGACGACGAGCGCGATCGCCTCGATCAGCGTGTGGACCACGGCGCTGACCGATTCTCCGATGAACTCGGTCGGGTTGTAGATGATGCGGTGCTCGACCCCGGTGGGGAATTCGCGCGCCATGCCGTCCATGGTCTTGATCAGCGTCTCGGCGGTGGCGAGCGCGTTCGAGCCCGGCCGCTGGAAGATGCCGATGGCGACCGCGTTCTTGTTATCGAGGTAGGCGTTGGTGGTGTAGTCCTGCGAGCCGAGTTCGACGCGCGCGATGTCGCGGATGCGGATCGTGCCGCCATTGGCGTCGGAGCGCACGACGATGTTCTCGAACTCGGCGATGTCGGTCAGGCGGCCCAGCGTATTGACCGAGAGCTGGAAAGCGCCGTCCGACTTCGCAGGCGGCTGGTTGATCGCGCCCGCCGCGACCTGGATGTTCGCGGCGCGCAGCGCGGCGACCACATCGCCGGCCGTCAGGTTGCGCGACGAGATCTTGGCGGGATCGAGCCAGACGCGCATCGAGAAGTCGCGCGCGCCGAAGACCTGCACATTGCCGACGCCTTCGACGCGGGTCAGCACGTCCTTCACATAGAGGGTCGCGTAGTTCGAGACATATTGGGCGTCGCGCGAGCCGTCCGGCGAGATCATGTTGATGACCATCATCAGATCGGGCGACGCCTTGCGGGTCTGGAGCCCGAAGCTGCGCACCTCCTGGGGCAGGCGCGGCTCCGCCGCCGAGACGCGGTTTTGCACCAGCACCTGGGCCTGGTCGATGTCGACGCCGGCCTTGAACACGACGTTGATCGTCACGCGCCCGTCGCCGGTCGACTGTGACTGGATGTAGAGCATGTCGTCGACGCCGTTGACCTCTTGCTCGATCGGCGTCGCGACGGTCGCCGCGACGACTTCGGCCGAGGCGCCCGGATAGGTCGCGGTGATCGAGACGGTCGGCGGCGCGATCTCCGGATATTCGGCGATCGGCAGGCCGCGCTGGGCGATGGCGCCGGCGATCGTCAGCAGGACCGAGAGCACGGTCGCGAAGATCGGACGGTCGATGAAGAAATGAGCGAAGCGGAACATGAAATGGTGTCCTGGCCTGACGTCAGGGAGGACGGCCGTGGGCCGTCCGAAACGCGATCTCGAAGGCGGCCGTCAGTTCGTTGCGGGCGGCTTGATCTGGCCCGGCTGCGGCGTGACCGTCGCGCCGGGGCGAACCATCGGATTGGCGAAGCCGCCGATCACGACCTTGTCCTGGGGCGTCAGGCCGCTGCGGATGACGCGCAGACCCCCCGTGATCTGCCCCAGGACGACCGGCTTCGGCACGATCTTGTTTTCGGGCCCGACGGTGAGGACGATCTTGCTCGCCTGGTCCGAGACGACGACGCTGTCGGGCACCAGCAGCGCATCGGCCTCGCCGGCATAGACGCGCAGCCGGCCGAAAGTGCCCGGCGTCAGGAACTGGTCGGCATTGGCGAAGACGACGCGGCCGCGAATGGTGCCCGAGCGGGCATTCAGCGCGTTGTCGACGAAGTCGATCTTGCCGCGGCGCTTCCACTCCGCCTCGTCGGCGAGGCGGACCTCGGCCGGCGTGCCGTCCTGGCGTGAGGCGCTGGAGCGCAGATTGGTGGCCTGGCGCTGATAGCGCAGGTAATCGGCCTCGGAGGCGTCGAAGGTGAAGTAGATCGGGTCGACCGCGACGATCGTCGTCAGCAGCGTTGCGCCCGACTGGCCGCCGGCGATGAGATTGCCCGGATCGACGCGGCGGTTGGAGAGACGGCCTGCCAGCGGCGCCCGCACCTCGGTCCATTCGAGATTGAGCTCGGCTGTCTTCAGATTGGCCTCGGCGCCCTGCTGGCTGCCGATCGCGCTGTTCAGATTGGCCCGGCGCTGATCGACGTCGCGCGCCGTGATGGTGCGGTTCTGCGTCAGGCCCTCGGCGCGCTCGACCTCGTTCTGGGCGAGCTCGACCTGCGCCTTGGCGCGTGCGACCTCGGCCCGGGCGGCATCGACCGAGAGCCGGTAGGGGCGGGGATCGATGGTGAAGAGCAGATCGCCCTTCTTGACGAGATCGCCATCCTTGAAGTGCAGCGAGTCGAGGAAGCCGGAGACGCGCGCGCGGACATCGACCTGTTCGCTCGCCTCGAAACGGCCGGTGAACTCGTCCCAATTGGTCACGCGCTGGGCCAGCGGCGCTGAAATCTGGACAGGCGGCGCCGGCGGGGCGCCCTGGGCGCGCGCGTCGCGGGGCGAAAGCATGGCGGCGGAGGTCGTCAGCGTCGCGGCCGACAAGGCGACAAGCATCAGACCCGAGCGACGGTTTGACATGTTAAAACTCCGGATGGCTGGGCCGGCGCAACCCTGACGGGTTTCCGGCCTGTGCCGCTACAAGAGGTGACGACTGACGATTGTCAAGTTCCATCACCCGTCACGGGAGTGGAATGGGCCATAATATGACACAATCCCGCCAAGAGGTGTCGGGAGCGCAACAGAAGCTTGCCGCACGCCCGCCGAAATCGTAACCGGGAGGCGACCCCTTCGAGCCGGAAGACCGATGATGAACGCGCATGTCCGCCCCGCCGACCCCAAGAAGCTGATCAAGGGCGCGACCGGCGATTGGGAGGTTGTGGTGGGCATGGAGATCCATGCACAGGTCACTTCCAACGCCAAGCTGTTTTCCGGCGCCTCGACCAGCTTCGGCGCCGAGCCCAACGCGCATGTCAGCCTCGTCGACGCCGCCATGCCCGGCATGCTGCCCGTCATCAATGCCGAATGCGTGCGCCAGGCCGTCCGCACCGGTCTCGGGCTGAATGCGCAGGTCAACAAGCGCTCGGTCTTCGACCGCAAGAACTACTTTTACCCCGATCTGCCGCAGGGTTACCAGATCAGCCAGTTCAAGAGCCCGATCATCGGCGAGGGCGAGATCGTCGTCGATCTCTCGCCGACCGAGCAGATCACCATCGGCATCGAGCGGCTGCATCTCGAGCAGGATGCCGGCAAGTCGATCCATGACCAGCATCCGACGATGAGTTTCGTCGATCTCAACCGCTCGGGCGTGGCGCTGATGGAGATCGTCTCCAGGCCGGATCTGCGCTCGGCCGACGAGGCGCGCGCCTATGTCACCAAGCTGCGCACCATCCTGCGCTATCTCGGCACCTGCGACGGCGACATGGAGAAGGGCAATCTGCGCGCCGACGTCAACGTCTCCGTCCGCAAGCCCGGTGACGAACTCGGCACGCGCTGCGAGATCAAGAACGTCAATTCGATCCGCTTCATCGGCCAGGCCGTCGATGTCGAGGCTCGCCGCCAGATCGGCATCATCGAGGATGGCGGCACCATCGACCAGGAGACGCGCCTCTACGATCCGGTCAAGGGCGAGACGCGTTCGATGCGCTCCAAGGAAGAGGCGCATGACTATCGCTACTTCCCCGACCCTGATCTGCTGCCGCTCGAATTCGACGATGCCTTCGTCGCCGAGCTGAAGGCGCATCTGCCGGAGCTGCCGGACGCCAAGAAGGCCCGCTTCATCGCGGACTATGGCCTCTCGCCCTATGACGCCTCGGTGCTCGTCGCCGAGCGCGAGCAGGCGGACTATTTCGAGGCGGTTGCAAAGGGGCGCGACGGCAAGGCCGCCGCCAACTGGGTCATCAACGAGCTGTTCGGCCGCCTCAACAAGGAAGGCCAGGACGTCTCGACCTCGCCGGTTTCTGCCGCCCAGCTCGGCGGGCTCGTTGATCTGATCGGCGAAGGCGTGATCTCCGGCCGCATCGCCAAGGACCTCTTCGAGATCCTCTGGTCGGAAGGCGGCGATCCCCGCGTGATCGTCGAGACCCGCGGCATGAAGCAGGTCACCGACACCGGCGCCATCGAGAAGGCGGTCGACGAGCTGATCGCCGCCAATCCCGACAAAGTCGAGCAGGTCAAGGCCAAGCCCACCATGCTCGGCTGGTTCGTCGGCCAGGCGATGAAGGCGTCGGGCGGCAAGGCCAACCCGCAGGCGCTGAACGAAATCCTGAAAGCAAAGTTGGGTATCGAGTGATCCCCCTCGTCATCCCGGACGCAGCGAAGCGGAGATCCGGGATCCATGCCTGAACCGTCCTCGGAAGCGCTCCGGCATGGATCCCGGGTCAAGCCCGGGATGACGGCGTTGTTTCCTGCGCGAACTGGACGATCGGAATGACGCCCGACGGTCTCATCGTCCGCGATGCCGAGGCCGCCGATCTGCCGGCGGTGCGGGCGCTTCTGGTCGAGACCTGGCATGCGACCTATGACGGCATCTATGGCTGGCAGCGCGTCGCCGAGATCACCAATGCCTGGCACTCGCTGGAAAACCTCTCGTCCCAGCTCGGCCGCGAGAACGGCGCCTTCCTCGTCGCCCTGGTCGGGGACGAGATCATCGCGACCGCATCCGCCCGCATCGAGCGCGATCATGCCGCGCTGCTGACGAGGCTCTATGTCATTCCGACCTATCAGGGCGTCGGCGTCGGCCGCACACTGCTGCAGGTGACGCTGGCCTGCTTTCCGCAGGCGCCGGTGGCGCGCCTCGAGGTCGAGAGCCAGAACGAGCCGGCGATCGCCTTCTACGAGCGGATGGGCTTCTTCCTGCAGCGCCAGGCCCGCTTCGACGGCCGCGACGACACACCCAACACCCTGCTGATGGCCAAGCGGCTCTTTGCCGAGTGAGTGTGCGTCGCCGTAAGAGCTGATCGAGTGACACCGCTTTCTCCCTCCCCCCGCTTGCGGTGGGGAGGGCCGGGGTGGGGGGCAGTGCCGCTCGGTGAAACGGCGCAAGGCAATAGCTTTGGCTTTCCGGCCCCCCACCCTAACCCTCCCCACCGCAAGCGGGGGGAGGGAATGAGCTTCCCTTCAAGCGATTGTACTGTGAGACGTCTGATGGACACAGCGAAGCCCGAGCCGACAGATGTCACCATCCGCCAAGCGCGCCGCGAGGATGTCGCCGGCATCGCTGCCCTCATCATGCAGGGCGCCGCGAAGCAGACGATGACGGACGCGGAGATCGCGGCGGAGGCCGCAGATCCCGCCTATGAGGAGGCCTTCGCCGCCGTCCTGGTGAGCCCCGACAACACGCTCTTCGTGGCGGAGCAGGCCGGCACGGTCGTCGGCACCTTCCAGATCACGCTGATCCCCGGCCTCGTCGCCCGTGGACGCAAACGCGCCAAGATCGAGAGCGTCCATGTCGCGCCCGAGCGGCGAGGGCAGGGCATCGGCGCCGTGATGATGCGCCATGCGGTCGATTTCGCCCGGCAGCACGGCGTCGGACTGGTCGAGCTGACCTCGAACAAGGACCGCGTCGACGCGCACCGCTTCTATCGCAATTTTGGCTTCGCGCAGAGCCATGAGGGCTTCAAGATGGAGCTGTGATCAGCCGCCATTGGGTGTCGGTGCGAGCAGTCCGGCGAGAGCTCCCACGGCGGCCGAACCCAGCGCGGTCAACACATCCGGCATGTTTCCAACGCCATGCCAGGTCAGTGCGATCGTGCCCAGCGCGACCATCAGCACCGTCGAGCCCAGGAACCCCACCACCATCCGATAGACCATGACATCGCCATCTCGTGGCAACTGGCGCTTTGCCTCGACCCCGCGCGCTTCAAGGTCGCCTCCGGCGCCGCCTGCAACGCCGCCCTCGTATCGTCGTCGGCGAGGATGTTGGACACCATCAAATCCGCAGAACGCTCCGCCATCACATACCCCCCGTCGTCCATAAAATCTTAAATTGCAGAAGTTAGTAAATACAACCAAGGATTGCATCGAAGTCAAGCGGGCGGCCGACGGCGGCGAGGAGGGCGGGGCGTGCCTTCCGTTATCGTCGGAGGCGACATAGGCTGGCGCTGTTCGCCGCAGGAAGACGTCCATGCCCATCAGCCAGACCAAGCCGATCGACCTGTATTACTGGCCGACCCCGAACGGGCAGAAGATCAGCATCATGCTGGAGGAGTGCGGGCTGCCCTACAACGTCGTGCCGGTGAACATCGGCAAGGGCGACCAGTTCAAGCCGGATTTCCTGGCGATCTCGCCCAACAACCGCATGCCGGCGATCGTCGATCCCGAAGGGCCGGACGGCGAGCCGATCTCGGTCTTCGAATCCGGCGCGATCCTGCAATATCTCGGCCGCAAGACCGGCCTGTTCTATCCGGCCGACGAGCGCGCCCGCGTCGCCGTCGACGAATGGCTGTTCTGGCAGATGGGCGGCCTGGGGCCGATGCTCGGCCAGACCCATCACTTCCGCCTCTACGCGCCCGAGAAAATCCCCTACGCCATCGATCGCTACACCAACGAGACCAACAGGCTCTACGGCGTGCTCAACAAGCGCCTCGACGGCAGGGACTATATCTGCGGCGACTATTCCATTGCCGACATCGCCTGCATCGGCTGGGCGCGGGGCTGGGAGAAGCAGGGCCAGGACCTCAAGCAGTTCCCTCATGTCGCGCGCTGGCTCGACACCATGATGGCCCGCCCCGCCGTGCAGCGCGGCATCAAGGTCGGCGAAGCCCTGCGCAACCCCGCCGGCATCTCGACGCCGGAGGAGAAGGCGGTCCTGTTCGGGCAGAAGGCGCGCTGAAGCGACGCGGTAACGATCACTCGCACCGTCATGCTCGGGCTTGACCCGAGCATCTCGGGACCAGACGTCGCCGGTGCCTCATCCGGAATGAGATTCTCGGGTCTGCGCTGCGCTCCGCCCGAGAATGACGCCCTTCACTTCAGTTCGCCCGCGTCCACTTCACCGAGCGGCAGATCAGCCCGCCCAGCACGCAGCCGGACGTCGTCAGCGCGTCGCCCGCCAGCGTCATCGTGCCGGAATAGGTCTTGCCGTCTTCCGGGTTGAAGGCGCTGCCGCTCCATTTGCCGTCTCCGGACGGCTTCATGTCGTAGAAGATGCGCTGGCCGACCTTGGCCGGCCCGGTGGTGTCCTTCAGCCAGGCCAGGGTGCCGCACATCGCCTCGCCGCATTTGGCGAAGCGCACGCGCGAGGCGCCGGTGTCGCGCAGCCAGGTTCCTGTGACGTCCTGCGCGAGTGCGTTGCCACCCGCTGAAAGCCCGATGAAGAGGCCGATTCCGGCCATGGACGCGCGACAGGCGCCCGATCCGCTCAGCATGATATCCTCCCTGTCAGACCACGCTATGCTGCATGGTTCAGATATGAACTATATCCCAGAAGCTAACGGCTTCCAAGCTGCCGCAGCGGCAGCCAAAAGGTGCGCCTCCGCGAGAGAGAGTGAATCCTCCGTCAACGCGCTTCCCCGAATTCTCCCTAAGAGCCGTTGAAAAGGTTGGGCTTTTCGGGATTCAAGCATGAATCAGGCGTTGATTTAACCGCTCGCTCATCTCTCGTTGAGCTTCGATTCATCGCGAATTTTAGCGCTGCCTTTAAGGCTGAAGGCCAAATCTCATCCTCACGAAGCCGGGGCCTTGGACGGGTGGCCGGCGACGGGAGCAAGGTCGTCGAGGGTCATTTGATCTGAAGCGTGAACCGAACTCCCGGATGCAACGACAAAGATAAAACGAGGGTGGTTGTCATGGCACGCATGGAAATGAACGCGATCCCCGCCGCGCTGGTGGTCCCCAGCGAGGCATCCGCCGAGGCCTATTACGAGCTCGGCCTGATGTATGCCGCTGGCCGCGGCATCCCGGTCGATCTGGTCACGGCGCAGAAATGGTTCAACGTCGCCCAGGCCCGCGGCTGCGGCCGGGCCGCCGCACACCGCCAGGAACTGGCGCTGGAGATGACCCGCGATCAGGTCGCACAGGCGCTGCGCGAGGCCAGGACCTTCCTCACCCGCCACTGAAACGCCCTGCCGGAGCGCAAAGCTCCCATCGACGAGCCTTGTGGGGCGGGGAGGGCGCAGCTATAAGCGCGCCGCATTCCCCCAAGATTTCCCCGAGGATTCATCGATGGCTGTTCAGCGTACCTTTTCCATTCTCAAGCCCGATGCGACGCGGCGCAATCTCACCGGCGCGGTCAACGCGGTCATCGAGAAGGCTGGCCTGCGCATCGTCGCCCAGAAGCGCATCCACCTGACCAAGGCTCAGGCCGAGACCTTCTATGCGGTCCACTCCGCGCGCCCCTTCTTCGGCGAGCTCGTCGAATTCATGACCTCCGGCCCCGTGGTCGTGCAGGTGCTCGAGGGCGAGGACGCGATCGCCAAGTACCGCGACGTGATGGGCGCCACCAACCCGGCCAACGCGGCCGAGGGCACCATCCGCAAGCTCTTCGCTGAATCGGTCGGCGAGAACACCGCCCACGGTTCGGACGCGCCCGAGGCCGCCGCCGTCGAGATCGCGCAGTTCTTCTCCGGCAACGAGATCGTCGGCTGATCGACGGCTCTTGTTTAGTTGAATGAAAAGGGGGCGGGTCGTGATCGACCTGCCCCCTTTTCTATGTCGGTTCATTGCCACTGCGCTGTCATTCCGGGCGCAGCGCAGCGGAGACCCGCAAATCCATGCCGGACCGGTTCAGGCATGGATTCCCGATCGGCGCCGCTTTCGCGGCTTGTCCGGAATGACGGCGCGGCTTTCGTCGATCCGTAGCGGCGGCTCTAGGTCTCAGAAGCCCAGATCGAAGGCGTAGCTCGCGGAGACGCCGACGGTGATCGAATCCCGTTGGCCGAAGGTCCTCACGATCGGCGACTTCGCCGCGTCGCCGACCAGATGCTTGTACTCGACATAAGCTGTCGTCTGGAACCGTTCGGTCCAGTTGTAGGTCGCCTGCGCGATGGCGCCGTAGGACAGGACGCCGCTGTTGAAGCGCTGCAGCAGCCCGCCGGTGCCGGCCGCTCCGGGAAGCGAGCCGAAATAGGTCCGCACATAGTCAGAGCTGGTGACGACCACGCGCGGCCCGATGCCGAGCTTCCAGGTGTCGTTGATGCGGGCGAAGGCGTCGAGCTTCAACTCGGCCACCAGGCCGTCATGGGCGACGATGCCGCGGCGCAGATCGACGCGGGCACGCAGCCAGGACGCGGGGTAGAATTCGGCGAAGGCGCCGGCCTCCGCTCCGAACTTGACGTCCGGTACGCCGATCAGGGCGCGGTTGGTGCTGGATTTGCGTTCCCACAGCAGATTGCCGGAGAAGCCGACGCGCCAGGCCGTGCCGGAGAAGAAGCCGATCGAGATCGCGTCGTCCTCCGCCGACCACCATGTGCTCTTCAGTCCGCGGCTCAACGAGATGATCGGCTTCGGCCGGAAGATGTAGTCGTTGGAGCCGAGATAATCGGGCTGGCGGTGCAGGCCGGCACCCAGCGTCAGCGTCCAGTTCTGGGCCGACTGGGGTGAGGTGAGGGTGGTGTAGTCGGGGGACTGGGCCTGCGCCCGCTCGGGCGAGGACATCAGGACGCAGGCGACGAGGCCCGCCAGGAACGCAACGCTACGCATGGTACTCAACTCCGGCGCGACGGCGCCACTCATGACCAGAGACCGGCAGAATGAAGCATTAGGATTAACCCCGGGTTGATGCCGCGCCTCGCGCGGCGATATGCGGCGAGGATGCACGGGGCGGGTGTGAGAGGCCACCGTCCAGGCCGGTTTCCTTTTTTTCGCCATGCGTTACGAAGGGGCTATGACGGAATTGCCACGCATCACCCATCACCCCTCGGTGTGCCCGCATGACTGCCCCTCCGCCTGTTCGCTGGAGGTCGAGGTCATCGACGGGCGCTCGATCGGCCGCGTGCGCGGCAGCAAGCGCCAGAGCTACACCGATGGCGTGATCTGCGCGAAGGTCGCCCGCTACGCCGAGCGCATCCATCATCCCGATCGGCTGCTCCATCCGATGCGCCGCGCCGGGCCCAGGGGCTCGGGCCAGTTCGAACGCATCTCCTGGGACGAGGCGCTCGACGAGATCGCCAAGCGTTTCCTGGCGATCGAGGCGCAGCATGGCGCGGATGCCGTCTGGCCCTATTACTATGCGGGCACGATGGGGCTGGTCATGCGTGACGGCATCAACCGCCTGCGCCATGCCAAGCGCTATTCCGACCAGTATTCGACGATCTGCACGACCATGGCCTGGACCGGCTTCATCGCCGGGACCGGCCGCCTCGCCGGACCCGATCCGCGCGAGATGGCGAAGTCCGACTGCGTGGTGATCTGGGGCACCAACGCCGTGCACACCCAGGTCAACGTGATGCACCACGCCATCAAGGCCCGGAAGACGCGCGGCGCCAAGATCGTCGCCATCGATATCTACCACAATGCGACGCTGGCCCAGGCGGATCTCGCGCTGGTGCTGCGGCCGGGCACCGATGCGGCGCTCGCCTGCGCCGTCATGCATGTCCTCTTCCGTGACGGCCATGCCGACCGCGCCTATCTCGCAGCCCATACCGATGCGCCCGACGAGCTCGAGGCGCATCTGCAGAGCCGTAACCCCGAATGGGCGGCCGCCATCACTGGGCTTTCGGTCGCGCAGATCGAGGAATTCGCTGCGCTCGTCGGCACGCGCAAGAAGAGCTTCTTCCGGCTCGGCTACGGCTTCGCCCGCCAGCGCAATGGCGCGGTCTCGATGCATGCGGCGCTCTCCGTGCCAACCGTGACGGGAGCCTGGCAACATGAGGGCGGCGGCGCCTTCCACAGCAACAGCGGCATCTACAAATGGCGCAAGGGCCTGATCGAGGGTCTCGACCTGCGCGATCCCAAGGTGCGCGAACTCGACCAGTCGCAGATCGGCCGTGTCCTGACCGGCGATGCGCAGGCCCTGCGGCAGGGCGGGCCGGTCAAGGCCCTCTTCATCCAGAACACCAACCCGGTCTCGGTCGCGCCCGAACAGGAATTGGTCAAGCAGGGCTTCGCCCGCGAGGACCTGTTCACCGTCGTCCACGAGCAGTTCATGACTGAGACGGCTCAGATGGCCGACATCGTGCTGCCCGCGACCCAGTTCATGGAACATGACGACCTCTACCAGGGCGGCGGCCACCAGCACATCATGTGGGGCGGCAAGCTGGTCGAGCCGCCCGGCGAATGCCGCTCGAACCACGAGGTCGTCAGCGCGCTGGCGCTGCGTCTCGGCGCGCAGCATCGCGGCTTCACGATGACGCCGCGCGAGATCGTCGACTGGACCCTGCGCGAGAGCAAGCGCGGCACGCTCGACGAACTCGTCGCCAATGATTTCCTCGACGTGCAGCCGGATTTTCGCACGGCGCATTACCTTGACGGCTTCGGCTACCCCGATCGGAAGTTCCGCTTCAAGCCGGACTGGCCGAAGGTGCCGAACGCCAATGCGGGACCGATGGGCCCGTGGCAGCAGATGCCGGCGCTGCCCGACCAGTGGGACGTGCTGGAGAACGCCGACGCCGAGCACCCGTTCCGGCTGGCAACGAGCCCGGCCCGCAGCTTCCTGAACTCGACCTTCACCGAGACGCCGAGCTCGCTGAAGAAGGAGGGCGGGCCGACGCTGATGCTGCATCCCGGCGACGCCGCCCGGCTCGGCATCGAAGCCGGCGAGGAGATCGTCGTCGGCAATGGCCGTGGCAGCGTCTATCTGACGGCGGTGCTGTTCGAGGGCGTCGTGCCGGGCGTCGTCATCGCCGAATCGATCTGGCCGAACGCTGCGCACAGGCATGGCCGTGGCATCAACACGATCACCGGCGCCGATGCGCCCGCACCCTTCGGCGGCGCGGCCTTCCACGACAATAAGGTCTGGATCAGGAAAGCGTGACAGCGCGGACCCTTGACGTCCCGGTGGCGATATGAACCATCGCCCCCGCAGGCGGGGCATGACGCGGACCTGATGCGCCTGCTTTCGAAGGACGAACGAAATCATGATGATGCGGCGGATGGGTGCGGTCTTCCTGGCCGGTGGATTGACTGTGCTGGCGGGCTTTTCGGCCTATGCGGCGAGCGGCACGAGCGCCTTGCCGCCGCCCGACCCGACCGCCAAGAACCTGACGCCCTATATGATCCAGCTTCGCGCCTTCGACGCCTGCCTTCATACGCAGTCTCAGCTTTTGAAGACGACGCGCGAGGCGGTGCACACGCCGTGTAGCTGCTACGCCAAGGGCACGGTGACCGCGATGACCAAGGACGAGATTCAGGCCTTCCGCGACACCGGCTATTTCAACGATTCGGCGCGCGAGAAGGGTCTGGGCTTCATCGACCAGTGCAAGCTCAAGCGGCCGATCTGACCGCCGCCGCGGGAAAGAAGCGCTCACCGATGCGCGCCGCATAGGCGGTGAGGCTCGGGCGCGCTTCCACCAGTTCCCGAAAGCGGGAATCGAACAGCGGACACAAGCCCGCGATCAGGAAGGCGCCGAGCGCGGCGTCGGCCCCGGCCGGCGTCTCTCCGCCGAGATAGTCGCGTTCGCCGAGGATGCCGACGATCGCGTCGAGGGCGCGCCCAGCCAGCACCATCTTCTCGGCCTGGCTGTGCCGGCCGATGCCGTGCCCGTCGAGATTGCGCCGAACCTTGCGCCGGATCATCGCGCAGATAAGCGGCCGCAGCGGCGCCGGCACCGCCTTGAAGAACTGCGCCGGGCCTCGCGCGAAATTGCCGTCGTCCAGCCAGCGCTCGTCGACCACGATCCAGTAGACCTGCTCTTCCAGCATCTTCTCGAGCGCCCAGAGCGTGCCCCGCCGCTCGGCGCTCAGGCCCTTGTCGAAATCGATGCCGTGCCGGCTTTCGAGGTGAAAGCGGATGAAGCTGGAATCGGCGACGGTGACGCCGTCATCGACGATGACAGGCAGCTTGCGCTTCGGCGCGCGTTGCAGATTGCCGGTCACGCGCTGATAGGGCAGGCCCGACAGCTTCAGCAGAAGCTCTGCCTTGATGCAGAACGGGCTCGGATCGGGCAGCCCGAAAGCCGGCCCGAAACTGTGCAACGTGATCATCGTCCCCTCCGAAGTTCCACGTCATCGTGATCGCGACGCTACTGACACGCTACTGACAAAACCTGTCAGCAGCGCTAGGGCATTCTACGATTGCTCAAGCCCAAGCGGGAACCGTCGACATGCAGCGCGCCGAACGATTGCTCGACATGATCCAGAGCCTGCGCCGCCGCCGGCGGCCAGTGACGGCCGAGACCCTGTCGGCCGAACTCGATGTCTCGGTCCGCACGGTCTATCGCGACATCGCCGCGCTCGTGCGGCAGGGCGTGCCCGTGCGCGGCGAGGCCGGCATCGGCTATGTGCTGGACGCCGGTTTCGACTTGCCGCCGCTCATGCTGTCGCCCGACGAGATCGAGGCCGTGCTGGTCGGCATGCGCTGGCTCGGCGAGCGCGCCGATCCCGTGCTGGCGCGCGCGGCGGAGGACGTCGTCAGCAAGATCGCGGCGGTTCTGCCGACCCATCTGCGGCCGATCCTGCTCGACGGCGCCCTGTTCGCGCCCGCCCATGGCCGCGACGCTCCTGTCGATCAGGTCGATGTCGCCGCCGTGCGCGCCGCGATCCGCCAGGGGCGCAAGATCGAGATGCGCTATCGCGATGAGGGCGGGCAGGACACGCAGCGCATGATCTGGCCGATCAGCATGACCTTCTATGATCGCGTGCGCATCGTTATCGCCTGGTGCGAACTGCGCCAGGCCTTCCGCCATTTCCGTACCGACCGCATCACTGACCTCGTCGCGCGCGAGGAGCGCTATCCGGCCCGCCGCGCCGATCTCTTCCGGCGCTGGCAGAAAGAGGAAGAGGCGCGCTGCAAGGAGGACAGTGACCGGCGCGAGGAGGCTCAGCGCCTGACGATGGTCCCATCGACGAGCGCGGCGCGCCCGGAGGCGACGTCGGCGAGCGCAAGCGGGTAGAGCAGATGCTCCTGCACGAGCACGCGCGCGGCCAGCGTGTCCTCGTCGTCGCCGGGCAGAACCGGGACCTTCGCCTGCTTGATCACCGGGCCGGCGTCGAGTTCCGGCACGACGTAGTGCACGCTGCAGCCATGCTCCGTAACGCCGGCCTCGAGCGCCTGGCGGTGCGTATGGGTGCCCTTGAACAAGGGCAGCAGCGAGGGATGGATATTGATCATGCGGCCTTCCCAGCGCCGCACGAACCAGGGCGTCATGATCCGCATGAAGCCCGCCAGCACGACGAGGTCGATCTGGTTGAGACGCAGCACCTCGTCCATGGCGCGCTCGAAGGCCTCGCGATCGCCCTTGAAGGCGCGGTGATCGACCGTCGCAGTGGCGATGCCCAACGCCTCCGCGCGGTCGAGCCCGCCGGCGCCGGGCACGTTCGAGAGCACCAGCGCGACCTCAGCGGGAAAGCCGTCGGCGCGGGCGGCCTCGGCCAGCGAGACCATGTTCGAGCCGCGCCCGGAGATCAGGATCCCGACGCGCGGGCGAGGCGCCGCTGCGCTCACAGCGAAAGCTTGCCGCGATAGGCGACCTGCTCCTCGCCATCGCCGACGCGCACGATCTCGCCCAGCCTGACGGGGGCCTCGCCGGTCGCCGTCAACGCCGCTGCAACCTCGTCGGCCTTGGCGGCCTCGGCCGCGACGATCATGCCGATGCCGCAGTTGAAGGTCCGCAGCATCTCGCGCTCGGCGACGCCGCCGACCTTCGCCAGCCAGCCGAAGACGGGCGGGACCGGAATGGCCGTGAGATCGAGCGACACGCCGAGCCCATCGGGCAGCACGCGCGGGATATTGTCGGGAAAGCCGCCGCCGGTGATATGCGCCAGCGCCTTGATGCCGTCGGTGGCCTTGATCGCCTGGAGCAGCGGCTTGACGTAGATCCGCGTCGGCACGAGCAGCGCTTCGGCCAGGCTGGTCTCCGGGGCGAAGGGGGCAGGGGCGTCCCAGCCGAGCCCGCTCAGCGCGACGATGCGCCGGACCAGCGAATAGCCGTTGGAATGGACGCCTGACGAGGGCAGACCGAAGACGACGTCGCCGGGCTGAAGATCGGCACGCGGCAGCAGCGCGCCGCGCTCGGCCGCTCCGACGGCAAAGCCCGCGAGGTCGTAATCCTTCTCGGCATACATCCCGGGCATCTCGGCGGTCTCGCCGCCGATCAGCGCGCAGCCGGCCTGGCGGCAGCCATCGGCGATGCCGCGGACGATCTCGACGCCGACCTTGGGATCGAGCTTGCCGGTTGCGTAATAGTCGAGGAACAGCAGCGGCTCCGCGCCCTGCACGATCAGGTCGTTGACGCACATCGCCACGAGGTCGATGCCGATCGTCGCATGCAACCCGCTCTCGATGGCGATCTTGACCTTGGTGCCGACGCCGTCATTGGCCGCGACCAGGATCGGGTCGCTGAATCCGGCAGCCTTCAAGTCGAACAGGCCGCCGAAGCCGCCGATCTCGGCATCGGCGCCGGGCCGGCGCGTCGCGCGCACCAGCGGCTTGATCTGGTCGACCATCGCATTGCCGGCGTCGATGTCGACACCCGCCTGCGCATAGGTCAGTCCGTTCGCGCCGGGCTTGCTCATGTCGTTACGCCTTCAATCCGCTCGGTTGCCCATTGCGGCGAGCGATAGGCAAGCAGGCGGCGGCTTGCAAGGCGTCTTGGCGTTTTCCCGGGGGAATCGGGCCTGGAGCGATGGCTCAGCTGGCAGCAGCGAGCTTGCCGCCAGCGCGCAGGAAGCGGGTCGGGTCGACAGGCTCGTCATTGATGCGGGTCTCGTAGTGCAGATGCGGGCCGGTCGAGCGCCCGGTGCTGCCGACGCGGCCGACGACCGTGCCGGTCGTCACGCTTTGGCCGACCGAAGCCAGGATCGCCGACATATGCGCATAGCGGGTGGTGATGCCGTTGGCATGCTCGATCTCGACCATGTTGCCGTAGCCGCCGGAATACTCGGCCGTGACGACCTTGCCCGGCGCTGTGGCGCGGATCGGCGACCCGCTCTCGGCACGGAAATCGACGCCGGTATGCATCGCCGGGCTGCGCGTGAACGGGTCGACGCGATAGCCGTAGTTCGAGGTGAAATCGACATCGCCGGTCATCGGCTTGGCCAGCGGCAGTTGCTCGACCAGTCCGCGAAGCCGCATCACCGAGGCGATTCGCGGTTGCAGCGCGCTCAGCGTCGCCTCGAAGGGGCCGGTGGACGCATCGATCTTGAACGGCACGAACGGGCCTCCGACACCCTTGGCGATGCCGCTCTGGGCGGCGAGGCGGTCGGTGTCGAGCCCGGTCTCGGACAGCGCGCCGCGCAGACGCTTCAGCGAACCGGCCAGCGCCTCGTCCATCTCCTTCAGCGCGGCGATCTGGGCGCCCGAGCTGTGGGCGATGGCGCGGTCGAGGCGGGTCAGTGCCGCATCGACACGCTGCGCTGGCGGCTGGGCCACGGCCTCGCCCGAGCGCCAGGGCGCATTCTGGTTGACGTCCGCACCGCGCAGCACCGGCGAATCGGGCGCAGGTGTCGGCTTCGTCGGCATGATCGGCGCGAAGCTGGTCACCCCCGAGGCCCGAACCGGTTCGTCGGGCTTGATCATGCGCGGCCGCAACGGCGCCTTGGGAGCGCTCACGATGCCGCCGGCCTGCAGCGTGTCGGCCAGCGCCGTGACGAGCGACTGCCGCGATTCCAGCTCGGCCTGGCGTGTCGCCAGTTCATCGACGCGGGCCTCGACGCCGTCCTGATCGAGCAAGGCGCGGCTGGCGAGGCGATCGACATCGGCGCGCAGGGAGGCGATCCGGTCTTCATAGGCGTATTGGCGGCTGGTCTCCCGTGCGATCAGCCGCGCCGCGAGGTCGTCCTTGCTCAGGACGTACCAGCCGGCGGCGCCGCTGCCGGCGGTCGTCAGCGCGAGCCAGGCGAGGCCCGCCAGCACCGTCGAGCGTCTGATCGTATAGGTCTTGTGTGTGACAAGGCCGGAGACCGGAAGGGCGGGACCTGTCGAGGCAAGATGAGTCATGTACGCGGGACCGGGAATTACGCTGCCGATCCTGCTATCAGAGGCCGTTAAGGTTAATCTTTCGCAAATCGCGCGCCGAAAACGGTCAAAGCGCCTTCGCGGCCGCCAGAACCTCCTCGGCATGACCAGCGACTTTCACCTTGGGCCAGATCCGCGCGATGCGCCCGTCGCGATCGATCAGGAAGGTGGTTCGCTCGACGCCCATATAGGTTCGGCCATACATGCTCTTCTCGACCCAGATGCCATAGGCCTGCAGCGTGGCCTGCGTCTCGTCGGCGACGAGCGGGAAGTCGAGGCCGTGCTTGCTCTTGAACTTGTCGTGTTTTTTCACAGGATCAGGCGAAATACCGACGATATCCGTGTCCGCGGCGGCAAAATCGCGGCGCAACCCATTGAAGGCGATGGCCTCCTGCGTGCAGCCTGGCGTATCGTCCTTGGGATAGGCGTAGAGCACCAGCTTGCGCCCCTTGAAATCCGCCAGCGACACGGTGCCGCCGCCATCGCGTGCGAGACGAAAATCCGGGGCCTGGTCGCCATCCTGCAAAGCCATTGATCTGCCTTCCTTTCGTCGCCTTCGCCCTGCATGTGCCGGCTAGGCATCTTGGGCTGTGATAGAGTGTGGCCAGGCAGCGGGAAACCCCCGCTTCTTGCCGAATCGCTTTGTGCCGCGGCATCGACAGGACATCCGGGCACCAACTCGGATGACGATGGGGATCGCAACGCGACGCCATCCCGCAATGGATCATTCGCTCGAGAGGATCGAGAAGGCTTTGCTGGACCAGGACGCGAACAGGCAGGACGCCGCCACGGCATCGCTCGCGACGCCGGCGGAAGCGACCTGCGATGTCGCGGAGGTCAAGCGGCGCGCAAAGGCGGGTCTCGTCACGATTGTCGTCGCGGTCGTCGTCGCCATCGTGACGCTGGCGGGCGCGGCTGCAACGCTGCTGATCACCGGCCTCGTCCCGCTCTCGGGACTGGAGGGGCGGATCGCAGGAGCGATCGAGGAGCGTCTTGGGCCGGATTGGACGGTCGAGGCCGCAGCCGCCGAACTCGGCCGGATCGATGGGCATTCGCAATTGCGCGTCCGGCAGGTCTCGTTTCGCCACAAGAGCGGTGCCGCCATCCGGGCGCCGGAAGCGATTCTCGGCTATGAGCCGATGGCGCTGCTGCGCGGCAGCATCCGGCTGACCTCGGTCGATCTGCGCGGCGTCAATGTCCGCCTTGGCGTGAACAAGGACGGCGCCTTGATCGTCAACGCCGATTCGGCCCCGGCGGAACGATCGCCGCCAGCGACGCTGCCCGACGTGGAGCAGTGGGATGCTTTCACCGGCATCATGGCGGCGGTCTCGACGCTGGCGAAAGGGGACGGACTGCTCGGCGCGCTGGAGACCGCCGGCATGAACGGCGCCCGTCTTTCGCTGGTCGATCCGTCCGGCCGGCAGAGGGCGGGTTTCGAGGATGTCGAGATCCGGCTGACGCGCACCGGCGAACGCGGCACCCGGTTGACCCTCAAGGGTCGCAGCGGCCAGCGCTGGAAAGAGCTCGCCATCGACCTGTCGGCCGAGGCCGACGGCACCCAGCGCGCCGACATCGATATCGTTCGTTTCGAGCCGGCGGAGGTCGTGGCGCTCGCCCTCGGCTCCGGAGGCCTCTCCATCGATGGCCTGCCGGTGCACGGCAAGGCCAGTCTCAGGCAGGCGCCCGACGGCAGCAGGTCGTTCTCGGCCCGGATCGACGTGCTTCCGGGAACCATTCGTTTCCCGGAAGGCCCGATCCCCCCGCTGGTCGTGGACGGAGCCCATCTCGAGATCGCCAGCAGCGGCGACCTCTCGACCATCGACGTAAAATCGCTGGAGTTCAATGCCGCAGCGACGCAGCTGAAGGCAGCCGGCACACTGCGCGCAGATGGCGGCGCCTGGCGCACCAGCCTCGAGGCGAGGGGCCAGATCTCGGGCGTCGATGCCGATCCTCCGGTCGCGATCGATGCGGCCAAGCTCGACCTGCGCTTCGACCCACGCATCAACGAGGCGCTGATCGAGTCGATGTCCGTGCAGGGGCCGGCGATCCGGGCACAGGGCAGCGGGCTGGTCCAGCAGGTCGGCACCTCGCCATTGCAGCGCTTCTCGATCACGGCGACGGATTCCGACCCGCGCGCCGCGCTGGCGCTCTGGCCCCGATGGACCTCGCCGGACGTACACCGGACGCTCTCGCGCCAGTTCCTCAGCGGCCGGCTGTCCTCCTTGCGCGTAGATATGGATCTGCCGGCGGAAGATCATGCCCGGCTGCTGCAGGGGGCGGGCATTCCCGACGCAGCCCTTTCCGTCGTGGTCGATGCCTCGCAGATCCGCTTCCTTCCGGCGCCTGGACTGCCGCCCCTGGTCGACGCCAGCGTCTCCGGAAAGGCGAGCGGGCGCACGGTTCAGCTCGCCATCACGAAGGCCACGGCCGATCTCGGCGGCGGACGCCAGCTCCAGCTCAGCGAGGGCATGTTCGAGATCCCCGAGACCTGGATGCCGCGCGCCCAGGCCCGCACGAGCTTCCGCACCACCGGTTCGATGGAGGCGCTGGCGGCCCTGTTCGCTTTCCCGGCGCTGAAGGAATTCTCGCCCGGCGCGATCGATCCGGCGAGCCTGCGCGGCACCAGCGACCTCAAGAGCGTGGTGACGCTGGCACTGGTCGACGATCCGCGCCCCGGCGAGATCGTCGTCACCAGCGCCGGCACCTTGTCCGGCGTCGCCTCCGACACGCTTCTGGGTACCGAGAAGCTCGATGGCGGCAATCTCACGGTCAATGTCGATCGCACCGGCCTTGCGCTGCGCGGCGAGGCCCGCGTCGGTGGCGACCGCGCCCAGGTCGAGATCAAGCAGGATCCGCGCGGCAAGGGCGAGGCGACCCTGTCGCTGACGCTCGACAACGCGGCGCGGCAGAAACGTGGCCTCGGCCCTGAGGCCGGTATCAACGGCCCGGTCCAGGTCAAGGTCGCCAAGGCGCTTGGCAAAGGCATCGACTCGCCGCCGCGGGTCGAGGTCGATTTGGCCAAGGCGTCGCTCGACGGGGCGATCCCCGGGTTGAGCAAGCCGGTGGGGCGGGCAGCCAAAGCGACGTTCAACTACATCGCCGATTCCGACGGGCCCGATCTCGCCGATTTCACGTTCGATTCCAACCCGGTCCTGATCCGCGGCAAGATTGAGCTCAACCGCCAGAACGCCTTCGAAAGCGCCAGCCTGTCGCAGCTCAGACTCTCTGCCGGCGATAATCTCAAGGTCGAGGCCAAGCGCGACGGCAATCTGACGAAGCTCACCATCCGCGGCGCTGTCGCCGATGTGCGGCCCTTCATTCGCGATCTCCAGACCGCATCGGGACCGACCGCCGCACGCGGCGACAAGGCTGCACGCGGCAGTGACCTCGACGTCGATCTCGATGTGCCGATCCTGACGGGCTTCAACAACGAGGCGATCACCAATGCCACGCTCAAGCTCTCGAAGCGTGGCGGAGATTTGCGAGCCATCGCCTTCCAGGGCCGCATCGGACGTTCTGACGTCACCGTGAAGCAGACCTCGCGACAGGGCGAGGCCGCGGGCGGCATGCTGGTCCAGTCGGAGAATGGCGGCGCGCTGCTGCGCTTCGTCGATCTCTACCGCAGGGCCCATGGCGGCGATCTGGTCTTGACCATCGGCCCGGGCGATACCCGCCAGAGTGGCGAATTGCTGTTCCGCAACTTCGTGGTGCGCGACGAACCGGCACTGCGGCGCGTCGTCGGCGAGCAATCGGTCCAGGCGCTCTCGGGGGACCGGGCCGGAAGCGCGCCGCCTGTGCAGATCGACGTCAATGAAGTGACCTTCATCAAGCTCCGGGCGGAATTCACGCGCTCGGCCAGCCGCCTCGACGTCTCCGACATGGTGATCTGGGGCCAGCAGGTCGGATTCACCCTTCAGGGCAACGTCGATTACGGCCGCGACCGCGTCGATATCGGCGGCACCTTCGTGCCGGGCTATGCCTTCAACAACGCCTTCGCCCAGGTGCCGGTCGTGGGGGCGCTCCTGGGCGGCGGCAGCCAGTATGGCGGGCTGTTTGCCGTCAATTTCCGGATTTCCGGCGCGGCCAGCGCGCCGACGATGTCGATCAACCCGCTGTCGGCGATCGCGCCCGGCATCCTGCGCCGGTTCGTCGATCCCCTGGGGGGCGCCCCGGCGCAGAAGCCGGTGCAGCCCGGGCAGGTGTTGCCGCGCTGACAGGCCCGCCCGGCTGAGCCGACTATTCCGGCCGCAGCAGGACGTGCTTCTTCTTGCCGAAGGAGAGCTTGATCACGCCATCGGCGCTCAGCTCCGCCAGGCCGAGCGTTGCGCGCTCGTCGGCGACCACCGCGTCGTTCACGCGCAGGCCGCCGGCCTTCACCTGCCGGCGGGCCTCGCCGGTCGAGGGCACGAGCCCGGCCTTCACGAAGGCGTTCAGCACGCCCATGCCCGGGTCCAGCTCGCCGCGCGGGATCGTCACGCTCGGCAGATCGCTCGCCGTCTCGCCCTGCTCGAAGGTCTTGCGGGCGGTCTCGGCCGCTGCCTCGGCCGCCTCGCGGCCATGGACGATGGCGGTGATCTCGGTCGCCAGGATCTTCTTGGCCTCGTTGATCTCCGAGCCGCCGAGTGCGGCCAGCTTCGCGATCTCGTCCAGCGGCAGGCGCGTGAACACCTTGAGGAAGCGGCCGACATCGGCATCCTCGGTGTTGCGGAAATACTGCCAGAAATCATAGGGGCTGAAGACGTCGGCGTTCAGCCAGACCGCGCCATTGGCGGTCTTGCCCATCTTGGCGCCCGAAGCTGTCGTCAAAAGCGGTGTCGTCACGCAATAGAGCTGCGGCCCGCCCATCCGGTGCGAGAGATCGACGCCGTTGATGATGTTGCCCCACTGGTCGGAGCCGCCCATCTGCAGCCGGCAGCCATGGCGCCGGTTGAGCTCGACGAAGTCGTAGCCTTGCATGATCATGTAGTTGAATTCGAGGAAGGACAACGACTGCTCGCGGTCGAGCCTGAGCTTCACCGAGTCGAAGGACAGCATCCGGTTGACCGAGAAATGCCGGCCGACCTCGCGCAGGAACTCGACATAGTTCAGCTTCAAAAGCCAGTCGGCATTGTTGGCCATCATCGCGTCGGTCGGCCCGTCGCCATAGCGCAGGATGCGGCCGAAGACGCGCTTGATGCTCTCGATATTGGTCGCGATCTCCTCGACCGTCAGCAGCTTGCGCTGGTCGTCGCGGAAGGAGGGGTCGCCCACCATCGAGGTGCCGCCGCCCATCAGCGTGATCGGCCGGTGCCCGGTCTCCTGGAACCAGTAGAGCATCGTCAACGAGATCAGGTTGCCGATATGGATCGATGTCGCCGTGGCGTCGTAGCCGACATAGGCCGTCTGGGTGCCCTGCAGGCACAGCGCATCGAGGCCCGCTGGGTCTGAGACCTGATGGATGAGGCCGCGCTCGTCGAGAACGCGCAGGAAATCGGACTTGTAGGTGGTCATGGCAATGCTCGGGTCATTCTGGGCTGGTCGGCCGTGCCGTCATTCCGGCCGTAGCGAAGCGGAGCGCCGGAATCCATCATAGAGAGCCGTGCCCTCCGATGGATCCCGGATCAGCGCCGCTTCGCGGCTCGTCCGGAATGACGCGGTCGCGTCAGGGGGTCAGACCTGCTCCTGCTCGGATTTCAGGATCTCCGGACCGACCATGCGGTCGAGATAGGCGCCGACCTGTTCCATCAGGACATCGACCTTGCCGTCGAAGAAGTGGTTGGCACCTTCCACGACCGTATGCTCGATCTGGATGCCCTTCTGCGTCTTCACCTTCTCGATGACGGCCATCACCTCCTTGACGGGGGCGACGCGATCCTCCGAGCCGTGCACGAACAGGCCCGAGGAGGGGCAGGGGGCCAGGAAGGAGAAATCGTAGCGGTTGGCCATCGCCGCGATCGACATGAAGCCCTCTATCTCGGGACGGCGCATCAGCAGCTGCATGCCGATCCAGGCGCCGAAGGAGACGCCGGTGATCCAGCAGCTCTTGGCCTCGGGGTTGAGCGCCTGCATCCAGTCGAGCGCGGCGGCGGCATCCGAAAGCTCGCCGGCGCCATGGTCGAAATGGCCCTGGCTGCGGCCGACGCCGCGGAAATTGAAGCGCAGCGCCGAGAAGCCCCGGTTCACGAAGGTGTAGAACAGGTTGTAGACGATCTGGTTGTTCATCGTCCCGCCGAACTGCGGGTGCGGGTGCAGGATGATCGCCAGCGGCGCGCCGCGCTTCTTGGCGGGCTGGTAGCGCCCCTCGATCCGACCGGCGGGTCCGTTGAAAATCACCTCTGGCATCGTCTTGTCGCCTTTTTGTTGGGTCGAGGCCATCGGCGACTGCCAAAAGACGGCAGGATTGCCGCCCAATAGCCCAGTCGCCCTTGACGGCCCCGCCGCTCGCGCCCTACATCAAGCGCTTAGAATGGTTCTAACGGCCGTGAACAAGTCGGGAACAGACGCGCAGATCGCCATTTCGGCATTGCCGTCGCCCCCGGCCAGACCGGTTCGGACGGGCGGCTATAGCACGGTGCGGGGGTGCGAATTCAAGCATTTCGTGCCGGCCGCCCCGCATGAGGCAAGAAGCCGTATTGGAGCATCCGCGATCGTGACCGCGCAGGCCCGTGCCTATCTCGACCACAACGCCACCACGCCGGTTCGTGCCGAGGTGGCGCAGGCGATGGCGCGCGCACTGATGATGCCCGGCAATCCCTCATCGGTGCATGCCGAGGGCAGGGCGGCTCGCGCCGCAGTCGAGCGGGCGCGCGAGCAGGTCGCAGGCCTGGTCGGCGCGAAGCCCTCCAACGTCGTCTTCACCAGCGGCGGCACCGAGGCCAACGCCACCGTGCTCTCGCCCGGCCTGATGAATTGCGATGGCGGGCGCGACTGCGTGCGCGTGCCGGCCACGCTGCTGCTGCATGGCGCGACCGAGCACGCTTGCGTGAGCGACGGCCATCGCTTCCCCGCCGGCGCTGCCGAGACGATTCCCGTCGATTCGAACGGCCTTGCCGATCTCGCCTGGCTCGGCGCCCGGCTGGAGCGGCTCTCCGTCGAGCATCCGGGCGCTCGCGCGCTCGTCTCGCTGCATCTCGCCAACAACGAGACCGGCGTGATCCAGCCGATCGCCAAGGTCGCTGCGCTGGCGAGGCGCTTCGGCGCGCTCGTCCACAGCGATGCCGTCCAGGCTGCCGGCAAGATCGCGATCGACTTTGGCGCGCTGGGCGCGGACGTCATCACTTTGTCCGCCCACAAGATCGGCGGCCCCAAGGGCATCGGCGCGATCGTCTTCCGCACGGGAGCGTTGGAACTGGCCGACAAGCCGATGCGCGGCGGCGGGCAGGAGCGCGGCTGGCGCGCCGGCACGGAGAACCTTCCGGGCATCGTCGGCTTCGGCGCGGCCGCCGCGATCGCGCAGGCGGCGCTGGCGACCGAAGCGGAGCGGCTCGCCACCCTGCGCGACCGGCTCGAAGCGGGACTTCTCGCTTTGGCGCCGGACACGGCGATCTTCGGCCGTGGCGCGCCGCGCCTGCCCAATACCAGCAACTTCGCGACGCCGGGCCTCACGGCCGAGACGACGCTGATCAAGCTCGATCTCGCCGGGGTTGCGCTGTCATCGGGGTCGGCCTGCTCCTCGGGCAAGGTCAAGCGCTCGCATGTGTTGGCCGCCATGGCTATAGACCCTGCCATGAGCGCGGGGGCCTTGCGGGCCTCGCTCGGATGGACCACCTGCGAGGCCGACATCGACCTCTTTCTCGCCGCCTATGCGAAAGCGCTGGCTGCGACCTCTGATCGGAACGCCCGGGCTGCCGCCTGACGCGTTGCGCACGACGAAGACCAAACCGGCGGGCCTTGAACCCGCGACAGGAGAATAGACATGGCAGCGGTCCAGGAGACCATCGATCAGGTCAAGTCGATCGACGTGACCGAATACAAATACGGCTTTGTCACGGAGCTGGAGGTCGAGAAGCCCGCCAAGGGCCTGACCGAGGACACCGTCCGCTACATCTCCGCGCGCAAGAGCGAGCCGGAATGGATGCTGGAATGGCGGCTCGACGCCTTCCGTCGCTGGAAGACGATGACCGAGCCGGCCTGGTCGCGCGTGCAGTACCCACCGATCAACTACCAGGACATCTACTACTATGCCGCCCCCAAGGGCCCGGCGCCGCAATCGCTCGACGAGGTCGATCCGGCGATCCTGGAAGCCTACAAGAAGCTCGGCATCCCGCTCAGCGAGCAGGAGGTCCTCGCCGGCGTCGCGCCCGAGAACCGCGTCGCGGTCGATGCGGTGTTCGACTCGGTGTCCGTCGTCACGACCTTCAAGAAGGAGCTGGCCCAGGCCGGCGTGATCTTCTGCTCGATATCGGACGCGATCCACGAGCATCCCGAGCTGGTCAGGAAGTACCTCGCCACCGTCGTGCCGGTGACCGACAATTATTTCGCGACGCTGAACTGTGCCGTCTTCACCGACGGCTCCTTCGTCTACATCCCCAAGGGCGTGCGCTGCCCGATGGAGCTGTCGACCTATTTCCGCATCAACGAGCAGAACACCGGCCAGTTCGAGCGCACGCTGATCATCGCCGACGAGGGCTCCTATGTCAGCTATCTCGAAGGCTGCACGGCGCCCAAGCGCGATGAGAACCAGCTCCATGCGGCGGTGGTCGAGTTGATCGCGCTCGACGACGCCGAGATCAAGTACTCGACCGTCCAGAACTGGTATCCGGGCGACGCCGAGGGCAAGGGCGGCATCTACAATTTCGTCACCAAGCGTGGCGACTGCCGAGGCAAGAACTCCAAGATCTCCTGGACCCAGGTCGAGACCGGCTCGGCGATCACCTGGAAGTATCCGTCCTGCATCCTGCGCGGCGACGGCTCGCGCGGCGAGTTCTACTCGATCGCGGTGTCTAACGGGGCCCAGCAGGTCGATTCCGGCACGAAGATGATCCATCTCGGCAAGAACACGACCTCGAAGATCATCGCCAAGGGCATCGCGGCAGGCAAATCGGACTCGACCTATCGCGGCATGGTCTCGGCCCACCGCAAGGCGACGGGTGCGCGCAACTTCACGAACTGCGACTCGCTGCTGATCGGCGACCAGTGCGGCGCCCACACCATCCCCTATATCGAGGCCAAGACCGCGACCGCCGTCTTCGAACACGAGGCGACCACCTCGAAGATCGGCGAGGACCAGATGTTCTACTGCCAGCAGCGCGGCCTTTCCGAGGAGGAGGCGGTGGCGCTGATCGTCAACGGCTTCGTCAAGGAGGTGCTGCAGCAGCTCCCGATGGAGTTTGCCGTCGAGGCGCAGAAGCTGATCACCATTTCCCTTGAAGGCTCCGTGGGCTGACGCCCGATCGTTTCCGAGATGCCCGGGTCAAGCCCGGGCATGACGCCGGGACCCAGTGCGTCATGGTCGGGCCTGACCCGACCATCTCCTGCAGAATGGAACTCTGACCAATGCTCGAAATTCGCAACCTCGTCGTCAAGATCGCCGACGAAGACAAGCAGATCCTCAACGGCCTCAACCTCACCGTCAACGACGGCGAGGTCGCGGCCATCATGGGCCCCAACGGCTCCGGCAAGTCGACGCTGAGCTATGTCATCGCCGGCAAGGAGGACTATGAGGTCCTCGACGGCGAGATCCTGCTCGATGGCGAGAACGTGCTGGAGATGGAGGCCGATGCCCGCGCGGCTGCGGGCATCTTCCTCGCCTTCCAGTACCCGCTGGAGATCCCCGGCGTCGCCACCATGACCTTCCTGAAGGCGGCGATGAACGCCCAGCGCCGCGCCCGCGGCGAGGCCGAGCTGCTGACGCCCGACTTCATCAAGGCCGTCAACGGCGCCGCCGATCGCTTGAGCATCGACAAGGCCATGCTGCGCCGGCCGCTCAATGTCGGCTTCTCCGGCGGCGAGAAGAAGCGCATGGAAATCCTGCAGATGGCGTTGCTCGCCCCGTCGATGTGCATCCTCGACGAAACCGATTCCGGCCTCGACATCGACGCGCTGCGCATCGTGTCCGAGGGCGTCAACGCGCTGCGCGACGCCAAGCGCGGCTTCCTCGTCATCACCCATTACCAGCGCCTGCTCGACCACATCATCCCCGACACCGTCCACGTCATGTCGAAGGGCAAGATCGTGAAGACCGGCGGCAAGGAGCTGGCGCTCGAACTCGAGAAGTCGGGCTATGCGGCCTATGGGGAGGCGGCCTGATGTCCGTCGTCACCCCGCTGAAGACGGCCGCCGAACAGGCGCTCAGCGCCCAGTTCGCCGCCGCCAAGGCCGAACTGCCGGGCGCGCTGCCCGTGCGCAAGCTGCGCGAGGACGCCTTCGCCGGCTTCGAGGCCAAGGGCCTGCCGCATCGCCGGCTGGAGACCTGGCGCTATACCGATCTGCGCTCGCTGCTGCGCGAGGCGCGCCCGCTTGCCGACACGGCCGTGGTCAGCGACGCGGTGCGCGCGCGGCTCGCCGCGCTGGCGCTCGACGGCATCAGGCTCGTGCTGGTCGACGGCGTCTTCGTGCCTGAGCTTTCCACGCTGGAAGGACTGCCGGAAGGTCTCGCCGTCCACAGCCTCGCCGATGCGCTGGTCGCCGGCCGCGACGACATCGCCCGCGTGCTGTCGGGCCCCGGCGTCGCCGACGCCGATGCCGGACTGATGCTCAACACGGCGCTGATGCGCGACGGCGTCTTCATCGAGATCGCCGCCGGCACCGAGCTGGCAGCCCCCATCGCCATCGTCTCGCTGGCTTCCGGCGAGGATGAGCGCGCGATCTTCCACCGCTCGGTCGTGCTGGCCGGAGCCAGTGCCAAGGCGACGGTGGTCGAAATCAGCGAAAGCGCCGGTCCCGCCGCCTCGCAGATCAACGGCGCCATCGTCTTCGAGACCGGCGACGAGAGCGACGTCCAGCATCTGCGCATGGTCACCCGCCATGCGCCCGAGACGGTGCAGGTCCAGAGCCTGCTCGCGACGGTCGGTGCGCAGGCGAATTTCGAGTCCTTTGCGCTGGTCCTGAACGCCGGCACACTGCGCCAGCAGTATTTCGTGCGCTATGCCGGCGAGCACAGCTCGATCGGCCTGCGCGGCGTCAACCTGCTCGGCGGCAGCGAGCATTCCGACGTGACGCTGGTCATGGACCATGAGGTGCCCAACGGCACCAGCCGCGAGATGTTCAAGTCGATCATCGGCGGGGAGGGCACCGGTGTCTTCCAGGGCAAGGTGATCGTCCGCCAGCATGCCCAGAAGACCGATGGCAGCATGAAGAGCAATGCGCTGCTGCTGAACGACGGCGCGACCATGTTCAACAAGCCCGAGCTCGAGATCTTCGCCGACGACGTCGTCTGCGGCCATGGCGCCACCGTGGCGCAGATCGATGGCGAGCAGCTCTTCTACCTGATGGCGCGCGGCCTGCCGCGCCCGCAGGCCGAGGCGCTGGTGCTTCAGGCCTTCGCCGGCGAGGCGGTCGAGTTCGTCCAGGACGAGGCGCTGCGCGATCTCGTCATGGGCGAAATCGAGACCTGGCTGAGCCTGCGCGAGGCCTCCTCCGTGGTGAGTGCGATCTGATGCCCTACGTCAATCTGCAGATCACCAAGGGTGCGACCCGGGCCCAGAAGGCCGAGATCGTCAAGGAGTTCACGCAGACGCTGGTCCGCGTGCTCGGCAAGAACCCGCAGAACACCCATATCGTGATCCAGGAGATCGAACGCGAGGATTGGGGCCATGGCGGCGAATTGGTCGCCGACAAGGCAGCTTTAGACAAGGCCCCTGCCTCGCCGGGAAAGGCTTGAGCCCATGAACGCGCCGGTGAAGCCCTACGACATCGAAGCAATCCGCCGGGATTTCCCGATCCTGTCGCGCGAGGTCTACGGCAAACCGCTCGTCTATCTCGACAACGCGGCTTCAGCCCAGAAGCCGGAGGTGGTGATAGAGGCGATGTCGCGGCTGATGCGCGAGGACTATTCCAACGTCCATCGCGGCCTGCATTACCTCGCCAACGCCTCGACCGAAGCCTATGAGGCCGCTCGCGAAAGCGCGCGCCGCTTCCTCAACGCGAAGCATCTCGAGGAGATCGTCTTCACGCGCTCCTCGACGGGTTCGCTCAACACCGTCGCCTCCTCGCTCGGCCGCCATCTGCAGATCGGCGAGGGCGACGAGATCATCCTCTCGATCCTGGAGCACCACTCCAACATCGTGCCCTGGCATTACTGGCGCGAGCGCCACGGCGCCGTGATCAAATGGGCTGGTGTGGATGAGGACGGCAACTTCCTCATCGAGGAATTCGAGAAGCTGATCACCCCGCGCACCAAAGT
This sequence comes from Allobosea vaviloviae, assembly GCF_001298265.1. Classification (GTDB taxonomy): domain Bacteria; phylum Pseudomonadota; class Alphaproteobacteria; order Rhizobiales; family Beijerinckiaceae; genus Allobosea; species Allobosea vaviloviae_B. The sequence goes on from NZ_LGSZ01000022.1 coordinate 128,830, forward strand.
CGTGTCGCTGACCCATATGTCGAACGCGATCGGCACCATCCTGCCGATCCCCGAGATCGCCGCGATCTGCACGGCGCGCGGCATTCCGCTCGTGGTCGACGGCAGCCAGGGCGCGGTCCATCTGCCGGTCGACGTGCAGGCGCTGGGCTGCGATTTCTACTGCTTCACCGGCCACAAGACCTATGGCCCGACCGGCTCGGGCATTCTCTGGGGCCGCAAGGAATGGCTGGAGAAGCTGCCGCCCTATGAAGGCGGCGGCGAGATGATCGTCACCGTGACCGAGGATACCGTCACCTACAACGATCCGCCGCATCGCTTCGAGGCCGGCACGCCGGCCATCATCGAGGCTGTCGGCCTGGGCGCAGCGCTCGACTACATGATGGCGCTGGGGGCTGAGAACATCGCGGCGCATGAAGCGCGTCTTGGCGCCTATGCGATGGAGCGCCTCGGCGCGATGAACTCTATCCGCATCTTCGGGAAGGCCAGGGACAAGGGTGCCATCGTCGCCTTCGAGATGAAGGGGGCCCACGCGCATGACGTCGCCACTGTGATCGACCGGGCCGGCGTCGCGGTGCGGGCCGGCACCCATTGCGCCATGCCGCTTTTGGCACGATATGGGGTGACATCGACGTGCCGGGCCTCGTTTGGCCTCTACAACACGCTGGAAGAGGTCGATAGTCTCGTCGAAGCCCTGCAAAAGGCCGAGAGCCTGTTCGCCTGAGTAGGATTGCAAAGCCATGACCGACACCATCGCAGACGAGATCAAGCCGAATGCCCCGACCATGGGCGCCGGTGCCGGACTGCCGCCGGAAGAGATCGACAGGTTGACCGACGACATCGTCGCGGCGCTGAAGACGGTCTATGATCCCGAGATCCCCTCCGACATCTACGAGCTCGGCCTGATCTACAGGGTCGACATCGCCGACGACCGCCAGGTCTCGATCGACATGACGCTGACGGCGCCGGGCTGCCCCGTGGCGGGCGAGATGCCGGGCTGGGTCGAGAACGCCGTGTCGACGGTCCAGGGCGTCGCCTCGGTGACCGTCAACATGACCTTCGACCCGCCCTGGGACCAGTCGCGCATGTCCGACGAGGCGAGGGTCGCGCTCGACATGTGGTGAGCGCCGAAGGCGGCGCTAGTCCTGCGCTGTCTTCGAGCCGTCCCTGTCGCGGCCATGGCCGTTGCCGCTCGTGGCATCGCCATCCTCCGACAGGACCACGGGATTGGCACTGGTCAGTCCGTCCTTGTTCGGGCTGGTCGTCGCTTCGCCATATTGCCCCGCGGCATCCCGCTTGATGCGCTGCGCCGCTCGACTTGAATCCGGGCTGGCGCCGGGATGGTCCTTCGTGTCGCCGGTACGGTCCGTCATGATGTTCTCCTCCGATCGCTGTTCGTCTCGGGAGAACCGGAGGCCGCACCGTTCGTTCCGCGCCGTCGATCAGCGGCGATGATCGATCGCATCTGCGAGCTTGATTATCCCCGGCGTCGGATCGATGGCATCAAGGCATCCGGGCCGCGTCAGCGCGCGGCGGGGAGCCTGTCATGCGCACATACGCCTATGAGACCGTCGATGTCTTCACGGAAGAGCGTTTCGGCGGCAACCAGCTTGCCGTGTTCACCGATGCGCGCGGCCTGAGCACCAGCGAGATGCAGTCGCTCGCCGCAGAGATGAACTACAGCGAGACGACCTTCGTCTTGCCGCCCGACGATCCCGCCAACACGGCCCGCGTGCGCATCTTCACCCGCGTGCATGAAATGCCCTTCGCCGGCCATCCCAATGTCGGCACCGCCTTCGTGCTGGCGCGCCATGGCCGCGACCGCGACGGCGTGCTGCGCTTCGAGGAGATCGCAGGCCTCGTGGAGGTCAAGGTGGCCATGAATGCCGGCGGCGAGGTCTCCGGCGCCACCATCGCCGCGCCGCAGCCGCTCTCGACGGGTATCGAACTGCCCGCCGGGGCGATTGCCGCCTGCACGGGGCTGACGCCCGCCGACATCGTCGTGACCAACCACCGGCCGGTGCGCGCCTCCGTCGGCGTGCATTTCGTCCTCGCGGAGGTGACGGGCGAGGCGCTGTCCCGTGCAACGCCCGATCTCAGCCATTTCCGCGCCGTCCGCGATGCGGCGCCCGAACTGGAGGGACGCTTCTCGCTGTTCGTCTATGCCCGCGACGGCGCGAAGATCAGGGCGCGGATGTTCGCGCCGATCGGCGGCACCTGGGAGGACCCTGCAACGGGAAGTGCCAGCGCCACGGTCGCCGCGCTCCTGCTGTCGCTCGACGGCGGCGACAGCGCCGCCTTCACGCTGACTCAAGGCGTCGAGATGGGGCGCCCGAGCCTGCTGCACCTGACCGCGCGGCGCGGCGAGGACGGCATCCGCGCGACCGTCGGCGGCTCCTGCGTGCCGGTATTTCGCGGCGAGGCCCTGCTGTGACGGCAGACTGACCTGGCACCCTGAGAGGTGGCGGCGGTCATCCCGGGCGCAGTGCAGCGAAGACCCGGGATCCATTCCGGAGCTTCTCCGATCGATGCTCCGGAATGGGTCCCGGATCGGCGCCGCTGCGCGGCTTGTCCGAGACGACGCGCGGATGCGGTTACGCCTGGCGGGAACGGGTTGGAGCGTCGAGCCCCAGCTCCGCCCGTACCCGTTTCGTCAGCCCCGCCGCCACCAGCCTGTGGCTCTCGCGCAGATAGTCCGTCAGGGCATCGTCCGGCATGCTCTCATCCGTCAGCCGCTGGATCCAGCTCATGCCGCGCGAGGCGAGATAGGGGGCAGGGCGCAGGCCGGGCTGCTCCTTTAGAATGTCGAAGCTTGCCCAGGAGCACTTGAAGGTGACGGAGAGGCCGACGCCGTCATCGGTCCGCGCGATCGCGAAGACCTTGTCGCCGACCTTCCAGACATGGGCGCCGCCCCACTGCACGACTGTGCGCGTGGCGGGGAGGCTGGCGCAGAACGCATTGTAGTCGTCGAGCGTCATGCGGGTCGGTCGCTCCCGTCGTCAGTAGCTCTCGGCATCGATGCCATGGGCGGCCGCCGCCGCCTTGATCTGCGACCAGGTTTCGTCGTCGAGCGGAATGCCGTTCGCAGCCCGCTCGATCCGCATTGCACGCTCCTTGTCGCCTGGAGCGAGGACGGGATGGGCCTCGTCCTGCGGCTTGGCTGCCCGGACGAAGGCGAGATAGCTCTCGATCCGGCTCTTGCGGAGCTCGGCATCGGGCTCGAGCCGCGCCGGATCGATCAGCACGCCGAAGAGCGAGTTGATGATCCAGCTCTTCGCTGGCTTCTCGTCGATGCGCGCCGCGCCCATCAGCCCGGCCGACAGCAGTTCGGCGATCAGCGAGAGTCCCGCGCCCTTGTGGTCGCCGAAGGGCAGGAGCGCGCCGAGCGCCTCATCGCCGACGAGCCCATGCTGGAAGACGTGCCGGGGCTCAGTCGTCGGCCGCCCCTCGCCGTCGATGATATAGCCCGGCGGCACCGGCTCACCCTTGTTCAGCGCGACCCGGGCCTTGCCATGGGCCATGCGGCTCGTGGCGAAGTCGAGGATGATCGGATCGCCGCCGGGCACCGGAATGCCGATCGCATGCGGATTGGTACCGAAGCGCGCCTCTTTCGCGGCATGGGGCGCGACGATCGGCGGTCGGCCCGCGACATTGACCCAGAACGTCGAGATCAGCCCCTGCGCGGCAGCGGCCTCCGCATAATGGCCGATGCGGCCGATATGATGGGCGTCGAGCAGATTGAGGATCGCGACGCCGCCTGTCTTTGCCATGGCGGCCGCCTGCTCCACCGCGTTGCGCGCGGCGGGTTGGCCGAGCGAGACCTGCGCATCGACGATTAGGAAGGGCGCCGCGTCGAGCCGCGTCTTCGGCTGCGAGCGCGGCGACAGGTTGCCGTCCGCCAGCGACTGGAAATAGAGCGGCAGCATGCCGACGCCATGGCTGTCATGGCCGCTGAGATTGGCCAGGACCAGGTGCTCGGCGGTTTCGCGCGCCTCGTCTTGGGTCCAGCCGGTCTTCACGATCATGTCCTGGGCGAGGCGGCAAAGCGTTTCGGGACGGTGCGTGCGATAGGCCATGAGATCTCGTCGCCAGATGGTGATGTCGGTTTGCGAGCCGCCACAGTGCATGAGCACGCCTGCCATGCAATATGTCGCGCCGACAGGACGGTCTGCGCGCCGGCATCTCGACCTTTCGCTCAGCAATCCTTATGTAGTTGCCTGCAATCTTGCTTCATCGGGCCTTGAACCCGACTGGGGAGGGACGTGGAATGTTTTCGATACCCGGCCTGAAGGTCGTTTCGCTCACCGACGCGGCGGCGGCCCGCATCCGAGAGATCATGGCGCAATCGGCCGGCGACGAACCGGCGCTTGGCCTGCGCGTCGGCGTCAAGAAGGGCGGCTGCGCTGGCATGGAGTACACCTTCGAGGTGGCGCGCGCTGCCGCAAAGGGCGACGAGATCGTCACCGAGAAGGATGCCACGGTGATCGTCGACGCCAAGGCCGTGCTGTTCCTGCTCGGGACGGAGCTCGATTTCAGGACCGACCGCTTCTCCTCGACCTTCGTGTTCAACAACCCCAACCAGGTCTCGGCCTGCGGCTGCGGCGAATCCGTCGAGATCAAGCCGCGCGCCGAGGCCGCTGTCGCGGCGCACTGAGCCGATCTGCTGCCAATAACGGATCGATCGCGTCAGCGAGCAGCGGTCAGGCGACGCGGCTCGTTGCCTCGATCGCGTCCTCGGTGACGGTTCGATTGCGGCCGCTGCGCTTGGCCAGCATCAGCGCCTGATCGGCGCGGTCGGTCAGCGATGCGGCGGTGTCGCCACGGGAATAGCTGGCGACGCCGAGCGAGATCGTGATGCGGCCGAGATTCTCATTGGTCGAGCGCTTGACGAGTTCGCGCGTCAGCAGCGCCTGGCGCACCGTCTCCGCGCCGAACTTGCCGGCGATAACGTCGGCATCGGGCAGGATGATCGCGAATTCCTCGCCGCCGAAGCGCGTGATCACGGCCTTGTCCTTGAACTTGTCCTTCATGGTGCGCGCGACGAGGCGCAGCACCTGATCGCCCGTCAGATGGCCATGGGCGTCGTTGAACTGCTTGAAGAAATCGATATCCGCCATCACCAGCGCGAAGGGTTCGCGACGCAGCGTCGCCTGGTCGATCGACTTCTGCAGCATCTCCTCGAAATGGCGGCGGTTGGCGAGGCCGGTCAGCGGATCGGTCAGGGCCTCGGCCCGTGTCGATTCGAGCGCCTCGCGCAGGTTGCGGATTTCGTTCGAGCTGTCGCGCAGCTGAGCCTCGAGCTTGGTCTTGCGCGTCACCTCCTCGCGCGTCGACATCACCAGCGCCTCGACCCATTCGCGCAGCTTCTGGCGATCGGCCGGGGGCGGGACATCCTCCGACATCGCGCAGAGCCGGCCATGGTAGCGCTCGCTCGAATCCAGGGCCTTGTCGACCAGCGACATCAGACCATCGATCTCGCCCAGCACCTGCAGGCTTGTGCGCTCGGCATGGCGTGCCAGGCGCTCCGTGCCGATGAAGCGGTCATAGAGCGTGTCGATGTCGGCTGCGCCGACCTTGCCCTCGCTGGAGGCGATGATCGCGCTCATGGCCATGCTGACCGCCGGCATCTCTCCGCTGAGATGGGCGTACCAGACCTCGAAAGCGCGCGGATAGCTTGGAGAGCCATGCTCGCGCATCGCCAAGACCACGCGCTCTGCGAGGTCATCCGACGGGGAGGGAGGCGCGTGGTCGCTCATGCCTTCGACAATCCGGACGTGAAGCCGACTCATGGCTTGAGCCATGACAGCCTCGATTGAAAATCGAAGCGGGACATCCTGTCCGTCTCAACGGCGGCATGCGCCCGTCCGTGATCACGACCTTCGTCGCGTCCACCACATGACCCTACGCAAGGGTAGTTAAAATGCCGTTGATGCGGGAAACTTATCCGACACGAACCGGACGCAGTAGGAAGGCCGGAACATGATCGCCGAGGCCCTTGACCTTGGGCCCGTCATCATCGTCGCGACGGCGCGGTTCCGAGGAGCGCTCGGGGCGGGCCGAGCGCGGCTCGGCTGTGCGCTCAGGCGGTGCCGCGCGCTCGGGACGGGGTGCGCGCTCGGGCCTGGAGGCAGGCGCAGCCGGTGCAGCGGCAGCCACCGGGGCGGCGGCCTCGCCGCGGATCTTGGTGCGCGTCGGCTCGTCGGATGCGGCGCGACGGCGGCGCGGCGTGGCATCCTCCTCCGTCGCAGGGCGCTCGACCCGGATCGGGCGCGGAGCGGTTTCGGGCTCGGCACGCGGGCCGCGCTCGGTGCGTCCACGCCCGCGCTCGCCGCCACGCCCGCGACGCTCTTCACCGCGACCACCACGGCCACCGGACCGTTCCTCACGCGGTGCGCCGGGGGGCAGGGCATCGAGGCCGCGGCCCTCGTCCCAGGAGATCGCCTGGCCCATCAGCTTCTCGATCGCGGCGACGAGCTTCTCGTCATGGCGCGTGACAATGGTGAAGGACGCGCCCTCGCGGCCGGCGCGGCCGGTGCGGCCGATGCGGTGGACATAATCCTCGGCATGGGTCGGGACATCGTAGTTGAAGACATGGCTGACGGCGGGAATATCCAGGCCACGTGCCGCGACATCGCTCGCGACCAGGATCGGGTTCTCGCCGGTCCGGAAGGATTCGAGCGCGGCCATGCGGGCATACTGGTCCATGTCGCCATGCAGGGAGACGGCCGGGAAGCCGTGGTTCTGCAGCGACTTGTGCAGTGTCGCGACATCGCGCTTGCGGTTGCAGAACACGATCGCGTTCTGCAGGTCCTTGGCGCCCTTGATGAGGTTGCGCAGCGTCTCGCGCTTCTCGAAATCCTGGCCGTTGGAGGCGATCAGCCGCTGCGTGATGGTGGTCGCGGCGGTCGCCGGACGCGAAACCTCGACGCGCACCGGATTGTGCAGGAACTGCTCGCTGATGCGCGTGATCTCGGGCGGCATCGTTGCGGTGAAGAACAGGGTCTGCCGGGTGAACGGAACGAGTTTGCAGACGCGCTCGATGTCGGGGATGAAACCCATGTCCAGCATGCGGTCGGCCTCGTCGATGACGAGCAGCTCGACGCCGGTGAGCAGTAGCTTGCCGCGCTCGACATGGTCGAGCAGGCGGCCGGGCGTAGCGATCAGCACATCGACGCCACGCGTGATCTTGGCGTCCTGGTCACCGAAGGAGACGCCGCCGATCAACAGCGCCACCGAGAGCTTCTGGTTGACGCCGTAGCGGGTGAAGTTCTCCTCGACCTGCGCTGCGAGCTCTCGCGTCGGCTCGAGGATCAGTGTCCTCGGCATCCGGGCGCGGGCGCGGCCGTTCTCCAGGATGGTCAGCATCGGCAGGGTGAAGGCGGCGGTCTTGCCCGTGCCGGTCTGGGCGATGCCCAGGACGTCGCGGCGGGCGAGCACATGCGGAATGGCCTGTGCCTGGATCGGGGTCGGGGTGTTGTAGCCTGCGGTCGTGACGGCTGTCAGAACCTTTTCACTCAGGCCGAGTTCGGCGAATGACATCGAATGTTGCGCTTCTTTAGGGTCGGTTACGCGTAGCGGGATGACCTACTCAACCGCGACGGTGGCGCGACTTCTCTTTCCAGCGCGCCTTCGGACTCGTGTGCAATGCAGAAAAAGTAGGGCAAAGTCAATAAACTAGCGCTTTGAGGAGCCCGCCTGCCGATGACCGAACCGCTTGTCCTGATTCCGGGCCTGGGTTGCGATGCCAGCCTCTATGGGCCGCAATGGCCCGCGCTCGCGCCCGGCCGGCCGATCATGGTCGCGCAGCACGACCGCGACGAGAGCCTCCCGGCGCTCGTGGCGCGGCTGCTCGCATCCGCGCCGGAGCGTTTTGCATTGTGCGGGCTCTCGATGGGCGGCTATGCCGCCTTCGAGGTGCTCAGGCAGGCGCCACAGCGCGTGACGCGGTTGGCCCTGCTCGATACCAGCGCCAAGCCGGCGACGCCCGAGTCCAACGTCCCGCGCGAGCAGATGATCGCGCTGGCGGAAAAGGGCGCCTATGACAACGTCACCACGCTGCTCTGGCAGAGGCTGGTCGCACCGGCGCGATTGACCGACGAGCCGTTGCGGCTGCTGGTGCGGGCGATGGCCGAACGGATCGGCGCGGATGGCTTCGTGCGCCAGCAGCGGGCCATCATGGGCCGCCCGGATTCGCGCCCGGGCCTCGCCGCGATCACGGTCCCGACGCTGGTGCTGGTCGGCGAGGAGGACGTGATCACACCGCCGGCGGAAGCGCAGGACATTGCCGCCGGCATTGGGAGCCATGCCCGGCTCGTGACGGTGCCGGGCTGCGGCCATCTTTCGACGCTGGAGGCGCCTGAGACCGTGACGGCTGAACTGCTGGCGTGGCTTGGCTGATGGTCATCAGCGTCGGGACCGGAGGCGGCTTGACGGATCGAGCAAATTTGCAACTCTGCCGGGGAAAGCGGTCGCCGCCCGGCGGACTACCTCCCTGTCATTCTGTGAGACGAGGCTGAGATGAATGATGTTGCGGCCGAGGCCGTGGTCGAGGCGAAAAAGAAACTCATCAATCAGCCGCCCCTGTTGTTTGACGAGACGCAGGCGAAGATCGAGGCGCTCGAAAACATCGTCGGAATGCCGGTTGTGACCTATTGGGGTTCGGGGAGGGGAAACCTTTGCGACAACGACGCAGTCGCACTGTTCGATCTGCTGCGCCGGATCGGCCCTATGGGAGAGATGGCGCTTTACCTCAAATCACCCGGAGGTTTTGTCGAGTCCTCGCTGAAATTCGTCCATGTGCTGCGGCGCTATGCCGAGCGGATCACCGTCCTGGTTCCCGCGCAATGTGCTTCGGCGGCCACGATCGTTGCACTGGCCGCCGACCGAATAATCATGAGTCCGATCGGTCATCTGACACCGATCGATACATCGATGCGGCACGAACTTTCACCCATCAACCAGATTACCAATAATCTGGTGAGTGTGAGCAGCGACGAGATTACCCGGATCGTGCGCCTATGGCTCTCAAACGCCAAAGACCACCATGAAAACCCGCATTCCGACCTGTTCAAATACATCCATCCGCTGGTGATTGGCGCAATAGACAGATCGATGTCGCTATCGGTGAAGATTTGCGTGGAGGTTCTGACGTACCACATGACGGATCTGGCACAGATTGATGAAATCAGCCGCCGCCTGAATTCGGACTACCCTTCACACAGCTATCCAATCACCAGCCGCGAAGCGAAGGCGATCGGATTGCCCGTAGAAGAATCCGACGATGCCACCACCGAATTGATGCTCGAACTCAATGCGATGTATTCAGAAACGGCCCAGCGATCACTGACCGATTTCGATCCGCAGAACTACCACGATAACGAAATCCTGAACATCATCGAGGCCCGCGGCGCCAAGACGTATTGGCAAAACGAGAGTGACAAAAACTATATCGTCAACGAGCGTCGCTGGCAGACGCTGAACGACCGTAGCTCTTGGCGCAAGGCGTCGATGGTCGACGGCACGCGCCTGATTCAGGACCTGCATATCCGCTGATCCAAATATGCGCGCGACGATCGCGGGTGGGTCGGGTCAGCGCGGTACCACGCAAGGGTCGAGCTTGGTCTCGCTGATCGCCTTGCGGATCGAGCCGGTGATCATCGGATCTGTCGGCTTGCCCTTGCTCGCCGCAGCTGAGACGTCGGCGAGGCGTTGCTTGTCGAAATACGCCGTATGGCTCGAGACGAAATTGGCGGCAATGACCGAGAGGAACGCGATCGCCGCGGCCGCCTTGGCGATGTTGGCGACCATCGCGCCCCGCTCGTTCTTCCAGAAAAGATCCACGAGCCGCATCGGGCCCTCCTGCGTCAGAGGGGCGGCATGGACGCCCCTGAGAGCGCATCCTGCGCATGCAGCCGTAAAAAGATGGTTAGCGAAACCTTGCAGCCTATCGTCGGCGATCGCGCAAACGCCGGCTCGATCAGGATCTACGGCGCTTGTCCCTCCAGCAGTGCCCTGTTCTCGCGGAACAGTTTGCGCAGCGCGGCCAGGACCGCGATCACCGCCGGGCGCTGGCGCGAGACCTCATGAGTCACCAGGAAGATCTCGTCGGCCGTCCGGTCGGGCGGCGGCGCCAGCCGCAGCAGCGTCTCGTCGGCATCGCCCATGAAGCACGGCACCATCGACACCGCGCCGGCCGAACGCACGCTCTCGTAGCGCGCCGCCGAATCCCCGACGCGCGCTGCGATCGGCCGCCCCTGCGCAAAGGCGAGGATGTGTTCGTCGATCCGCGACGAGGTCTCGCGGCTGACGGAGATGATCGGCGCGGTCGTTGGATCGACATCGCGCCGGACATAGAGCGCCTGCACCAGCCGCCCGACCTTCTGGCCGTAATAGCCGGGCTCGTCGGGGATCCTGTGCATCCGCACGGCGATGTCGGCATCGCCACGCGCCAGATCGAGCCGGTCGCGCGTGCTGATGATCACCAGCTCGACCCCACCCGCGCCGGCCGAAATCGCCGTCGCATTCCGGGTCAGGAACAGGCTGATCGAGGTCGTCGCCGTCACGCGCACGGGCGCATCGGCCAGCGGCCGCGTGGCGCGCGCGCAACTGGCGAAGCGCCCGGCCGCCGCCGCGACAAGGCTGGCCTCGCGGGCGAGTTCGGCGCCTGCCGCCGTCAGGCTCAGGCGGTTCGCGCCGCGCCGGAACAGCAGCAGGCCCAGCTCTCGCTCGAAGGCCTTGAGCCTTCGCGCAATGGTGGCTTCGCTCAGGCCGAGCCTGACCGCCGCCAGGGCCAGCGACCCACATTCGGCGATGGTGTGGAAGATGCCGATGTCGTCCCAGCCCGGCGCTGCCAGATCGCCGTCGCGTCGAGATGAAGCGGGAGCAGGCTGCCCCATGAGATCAGCGGCCAGGATTGGATGGGATGGCCGGGGGATGCTGGTCGGTCATGCTGGCACGGGCGAGGAGAATGGCGCGGTTCGTTCGACATGGCCCGAGCATGCCGGTCTCCAGTCGCGGTGGCAGCCCGGCAGGATTGCCGCCCAACCCCGCAGGAATGCCGGGGTCGGCGCGAATCTGCGGGTGCGCCTCAGCCGTCACAGGTCGATCAGCTCGCCTGCGAAGGCCGCTCGCTCCTGGATGAACAGGAAGCGCGCCTCCGGCTTGTTGCCCATCAGCCGCTCGACGACGTCGGAGGTTTCGTCGCGGGCCTCGTGCTCGACCATGACCTTGAGCAGGATGCGCTTGCTCGGGTCCATCGTGGTTTCCTTGAGCTGCGCCGGCATCATTTCGCCCAGGCCCTTGAAGCGGCTGATCTCGGGCTTCTTGCCCTTGAAGACCGAGGCGATCAGCTCGTCCTTGTGGAGGTCGTTGCGCGCATAGACCGACTTGCCGCCGTGTTGGAGCCGGTAGAGCGGCGGCACGGCGAGATAGAGATGCCCCTTCTCGATCAGCCGTGGCATCTGGCGCCAGAAGAACGTCACCAGCAGCGAGGCGATATGGGCGCCGTCGACATCCGCGTCGGTCATCACGATGACCTTCTCGTAGCGCAGCTCCTCCTCGCGGAACTGGCTGCCGATGCCGCAGCCGAGCGCCAGGATCAGGTCGGCGAGTTGCTGGTTGGCGTTGAGCTTCTCGCGGGTGGCGTTGGCGACGTTCAGGATCTTGCCGCGCAGCGGGAGGATCGCCTGCGTGGCGCGGTTGCGCGCCTGCTTGGCCGAGCCGCCGGCGGAATCGCCCTCGACGATGAAGATCTCGGAGCCGGCGGCGCCGGCATTGCTGCAATCGGCGAGCTTGCCGGGGAGCCTCAGCTTCTTCGTCGCGGTCTTGCGCGAAACCTCCTTTTCGAGCCGGCGGCGCAGGCGCTCATCGGCGCGATCGACCGACCAGTCGAGCAGCTTCAACGCCTGCTGGGGCGCCTGGGCGAGCCAATGGTCGAAGGCGTCGCGCACCGCGTTCTCGACGATGCGGGAGGCCTCGACGGTGGCGAGCTTGTCCTTGGTCTGACCCTGGAACTCCGGCTCGCGGATGAAGACCGACAGCATCGCGGCACAGGTCGCCATCACGTCGTCGGAGGTGACCTGCGCCATCCGCTTGGACTGGCCGATGCGTTCGGCATGGTCGCGCAAGCCCCGCAGCAGCGCGATGCGCAGGCCCTGTTCATGGGTGCCGCCCTCAGGCGTCGGGATCGTGTTGCAATAGGAGGAGGAGAAGCCGTCCTCGCCCGTCGCGAGCCAGGCGATCGCCCATTCCAGCGAGCCGTGGCTGCCGTCCTTGGTGATCTTGCCGGAAAAGATCGGCTCGGCGACGAGGTCCTTGCCCTCGATCTCGCGGCCCAGATAGTCGCGCAGCCCCCCGGGGAAGCGGAACACGGCTTCCGCCGCGACATCGCCCTCGGGCTTCAGCAGCGCAGGGGCGCAGCGCCAGCGGATCTCGACGCCACCAAACAGATAGGCTTTCGAGCGCGCCATACGGAACAGGCGGGCGGGCACGAAATGCGCACCCTCGCCGAAGATCTGCGCGTCCGGATGGAAGCGCACGCGGGTGCCGCGCCGGTTGGCGACGGCCCCGACCGTCTCCAGCGGCCCCAGCGGCAGGCCGCGTGAGAAACGCTGGCGATAGAGCGTTTTGCCGCGTGCGACCTCGACCTCGAGATCGTCGGACAGCGCGTTCACCACGGAGACGCCGACGCCGTGCAGGCCGCCGGAGGTCTCATAGGCCTTGGAGTCGAATTTTCCGCCGGCATGCAGCGTCGTCATGATGACTTCGAGCGCCGACTTGCCCGGAAATTTCGGATGCGGATCGACCGGGATGCCGCGGCCGTTGTCGGTCACCGCGATGGAGCCGTCGTCGAGCACCTCGACATCGATGAAGCTGGCATGGCCGGCGACGGCCTCGTCCATGGCGTTGTCGATCACCTCGGCGAAGAGATGGTGCAGGGCGCGTTCGTCGGTGCCGCCGATATACATGCCTGGCCGCCGCCGCACCGGCTCCAGCCCTTCGAGGACTTCGATGGCGGACGCATCATAGCCCGTCTCAGACAGGGTGCCGTTGCGCTGCGGCGCAGGCGCCGCGGGTTGAGCGAGCCTGTTCAAGGACTCGCCCGCCTGCGTGCCGGGGCGGGTGGGAGTGGCGCGGGTCGCAGCCTGGGCGCGCGACGGCTGAGGCACCGGCGCGGCAGTCCGCGGCGCCGCTGCCGCCGGCAGCGCCGGCTCCGAGCCGAATAGATCGCCATTCTCCGCCATCGTGTCCGCAGGCCCTATGATTCGCGACTTCAAATGATAGCCCAGATGCAGCCCAGCCGCGCTGCGGCTCTTCCTACAGGGCCAGGCGCGGCGAGGGAACCGGCCGCTTGTCGGTTCCCGTCATCGGGCCGTCACGCAACTCCGCAAAGGGACGTCGATGGAACGAAACCCTTCAGCCCGCATTAATGCTGCGGAGCGCACACTGCCTGCAACGATCGAAGGGCTGGGCGCCGCGCCGCCGGCTGTTATGATCGCCGAAAAATGGGGGGAGACTGTCGTGGCGTATGGTGCGTTTGTCCCGAATGTCAGAGTGGCCGGCCTCGAGCGGGCCGCGCGTCTTGCCGGCGAGGCTTTTGGCCATGAGGAGCCGGCTCCGCTGTCGCCTCTGAGCCGCGCTGCGTTTCAGCCCTCGCGCTGGCTCCTCTGGCTCGCTGCCGGGCTGGCGAGCCTGGTGGGGCTGCTGGTGATCAGCACCCGCTGATTGGTCCGCGCTCCGGCGCATCGCAGAAATATCAACCTTTTGGCCCTACGCAGGACTGCGGAGGGCTCTTCGGTGCGCATCATCACCAGCGATTTCGGTCTCGGCGAATGAGCCGGATCGCCGCGCTCGGCGCCTATGTCTATCAGGCCGCACTCGCCTTCGGCCTGCTGATCGCGGTGTCGCATGTGCTGGCGCCATCCGACTATGCGGCCTATTCGATCTTCATCTCGGTCACGCAATTCGTCGCGATTGCCTGCTTCGAGTGGATACGCTTCGCCTGCAGCCGCTTCTATCCGGGCTCCGATGCCGTCAGCGAAGCGATCGAGCGCGGAACCATGCGTGTCGAACTCGCGGTCTGTTCGGGACTGTGCGGTGTCATCGCGCTCGGCGCGATCGCGCTTGGCATCCCGCCAGTCATCGCCAGCGCTGCGGCGCTGATCGCGATCGGCCAGGGCGCGACCGAACTCCATCTCACCATGCTGCGGTTCCGTCAGGATTTCCGGACCTTTTCCTGGCTCCAGGGCGCGCGCGCGACGCTTGTCACTGGCGCAACGCTGGCCGGTACGCTGATGCAACCCAGCCTCGTCGGCGCGGCAGGCGGATCGCTGCTGGGCTACCTGGTCTATCTCGGCATTGCGCTGGCCGTACCTCGGCCCGCACCGCTCGAACGCGCCCATTGGCAACGCCAGGTGGTGCGCCGGCATCTCGTCTATGGCGGCGTCTCGGCTTTCGCCTCCGTCATCGGCCTGCTGGCGCCGCTTGGGCTGAAAAGCCTGTTGACGGCTCTTCTGGGCGCGCAGGCGGCCGCGGGCGCGCTGCTGGCGCTCGACCTCCTGCAACGCCCCTTCGTGCTGGTCGTCAACGCGCTGCATTCGGTGCGCTATCCCGACATCGTCGCGATCTTCGACCGCGATCCGGCGGGCCGTGAGCTGCGCCGATCGCTGGGGAATTACTATGGGCTGCTGGCCAGCCTGGCGCTGCTCACGGCGGCCGGCATCATCGCCTGCCTGCGTCCCGTCGCCGGGATCGTCGTGCCGTCCGACCTTCAGATAGCCTTCCTGCGGACGGCGCCTGTCCTCGTCCTGCTCGCCTTGCTGCGGTCGATGACCCAGACGCTGATGCCGACGCCGGCGCATCTGCGGCAGAACCTCGTCGCGATCATCGTCCTGGCCGGCATCGACTGCGTGCTCATGAACCTCGGCGCCGTGCTTGCCGTGACCCTGCACGGCGTCTCCGACCTCGGCATCACCGTCGGCGCAACCATGGGCGCTGCAATGGCGATGATGGCCGGGCTCAGGGTCGTGCGCTCGCTGCCCTTCGAGATGGACGCACGCCCTGTCATCGCCGCGCTTGCGGCCGCGCTGGTGCCCGGCGCCGCCTATCTCGTATCGGCCAACGGCTCCCTCACGGGGCTTGCGATCGGCATTGCGGGGGCGGCCGGCTTCGGCCTGCTCTCGCTGAATGGCCTCTACCGGGCAAGTCGCGGACCGAGCATTCCTGTCTCCTCGGACGAGAGCGCGCTGGCCCTCGCGGAGGCACAGCGGCGGCATCTCGACTGACTCCGCTTCAGGCGCCCGCGGGCGCGATGGACTGAAGCCGCGCGATCATGGCGAGCAAGGCGTCGGCGCTGCCGGCCCAGGAAAAGCGTTTCGCATTGGCATAGCCCTCCGCGATCAGCCTGTCGCGCCGGGCGGGTTCATCGAGCACCTGCCGCATCGCCTCTACCAGCGTCGTCGCGTTCGAGGGGTCGAAATACAGCGCAGCCTCGCCGCAGGCCTCCCGCACGGGTGGAATATCGGAGGCCAGCACGGGACAGCCCTGCGACATCGCCTCCAGCGGTGGAATACCGAAGCCCTCATAGAGGCTGGGAAAGATGAAGGCCGTAGCGTGCCGCTCGAGCGCCGCGATCTCGGCATCGCTCAGGCGCCCGGCGAAGATCAGATCGTCTCCCTCGCCATATTCGCCGCCCTTGAAAACGCGCGCATGGATGCCGCCGACGATGACGAGTTTTTGTCCGGGTGCCGCCAGCGTCTCGAAGGCCTTGATCGCAAAGCCGATGTTCTTGTTGGGCTTGAGCGTGCCGACGAGGAGGAAATAATCGCCGCCCGCGAGGTGCAGCCTCTCGAGAATGGCCTCGTCCGGCGCCAGCCCGGCGAAATGGTCCGTGGCATTGTAGACGACGGAAATCCCGTCCGGATCGACCCGAAAAATCTCGCCCAATTCCCGCCGCGAGAAATGCGAGACGGTCGCGATCGTCGCCGTGCGGGTCAGGACAAAGCCGAGCAGGCTGTGGAAGAGCCGATAGGAGCGGCTGAAGGAGTCCGGGTGGCGAAAGATCGTCGCGTCATGGATGACGGTGAGTTGGCGACGGTGGAGCAGCGGGCCACTCCCGCCGAAGCCGACGAGCAGGTCGTTGCGCGTCCGCCAGGCGAGCGCGGTCTGCTCCCAGAGATGGCCCGAGCCGCCGCCGAGACGCTCCATCCGGATGGCCGAGAGATCGAGTTCGGCCCGGGCATCGCGGGGCACGACCAGCCGCCAGTTTGCGCTCCGCAGGGCAGGGGGCACGTCGCCTGCGGCGATCTTGCGATCCAGAGCCTGCGTCAACTCGCGGGCGAAGCGCTGCACCCCGGTGACGGGCTGCGCCAAGAAGCGGCCATTGATGCTGATCGTCTTCAAGAACCGGCGTCCCCGCGCGCAAGCTTGACCATGCGCATCCCGGCGACTGTGGCAACGCGCGCGTAAAGACGGCGTTTCCGACGCCTGCCCGTGGCTCGCGGCCCGCCGACGGTGCGCGCAAAAAAACCGGGGCGTTGCCGCCCCGGTTTGTCAGGTGGACCGCGCGGACGCGGTCGGGAGGAAACTCGCGGCGGCCGCCAGGCCAGCCGAAACCCTCGGTGGGTGTGATCTCAGTACGAGTAGTACATCGCGAACTCGACCGGGTGCGGCGTCATCTCGAAGCGCGCCACATCCTGCATCTTGAGTTCGATATAGCTCTCGATGAAGTCGTCGTTGAAGACGCCGCCGGCCTTGAGATAGGCGTTGTCCTTCTTGAGCGAGTCCAGCGCTTCGCGCAGCGAGCCGCAGACGGTGGGGATCTTCTTCAGCTCGCGCGGCGGCAGGTCGTAGAGATCCTTGTCCATCGCCGGGCCCGGATCGATCTTGTTGATGATGCCGTCGAGGCCGGCCATCAGCAGGGCGGAGAAGGCGAGATAGGGGTTCGCCATCGGATCGGGGAAGCGAACCTCGACGCGCTTGGCCTTGGGCGAGTTCGTCCACGGGATACGGCAGGACGCCGAGCGGTTGCGCGCCGAATAGGCGAGCAGCACGGGGGCCTCATAGCCCGGGACCAGGCGCTTGTAGGAGTTGGTCGACGGGTTGGTGAAGGCGTTCAGGGACTTGGCGTGCTTGATGATGCCGCCGATGTACCAGAGGCACTCCTGCGACAGGTCGGCATATTTGTTGCCGGCCATGATCGGCTTGCCGTTCTTCCAGATCGACTGGTGGACGTGCATGCCCGAGCCGTTGTCGCCATAGATCGGCTTCGGCATGAAGGTCGCGGTCTTGCCGTAGCTCTGGGCGACGTTGTGGATGGCGTATTTGTAGACCTGCATGGTGTCGGCCATGTGGGTCAGGGTGTCGAACTTCAGGCCGAGCTCGTGCTGGGCCGAGGCGACCTCGTGATGGTGCTTCTCGACCTTGGCGCCCATGGCCGCCATGGCCGCCAGCATCTCGCCGCGCATGTCCTGCGCCGAATCCTGCGGCGGGACGGGGAAATAGCCGCCCTTGGTGGCGATGCGGTGGCCGAGATTGCCGCCCTCATATTCGGTCGAGCCGTTGATCGGCAGCTCGACGTTGTCGAGCTTGAAGCCGGTGTCGTAGGGGTCGGCGGAAATCTTGACGTCGTCGAAGACGAAGAATTCGGCTTCAGGACCGACATAGCAGGTGTCGCCGATGCCGCTGGACTTGAGGTAGGCCTCGGCCTTCTTGGCGATGCCGCGCGGATCGCGGCCATAGGGCTCGCCGGTGGCCGGCTCGAGCACGTCGCAGGTGATGACCATGGTCGCCGCCG
Source organism: Allobosea vaviloviae (assembly GCF_001298265.1). Classification (GTDB taxonomy): domain Bacteria; phylum Pseudomonadota; class Alphaproteobacteria; order Rhizobiales; family Beijerinckiaceae; genus Allobosea; species Allobosea vaviloviae_B. Next base: position 146,618 of record NZ_LGSZ01000022.1, read on the forward strand.
AGAAGAACGGGTCCATGACGGCCGTCGTCGGATCGGGCATCAGCAGCATGTCGGACTCGTTGATCGCCTTCCAGCCGGCGATCGAGGAACCGTCGAACATCGTGCCCTCGGCGAAGATGTCCTCGTCGATCATGGTGATGTCGAACGTCACGTGCTGCCACTTGCCGCGCGGGTCAGTGAAGCGGAAATCGACATATTTGACGTCGTTGTCCTTGATCGCCTTGAGGACATCCTTGGCGTTCTTCATCTCAGCATTCCTCTTATGGTCGTTTCTCAACTCATACGATCCGCGGGGTCGCCTGACCGCCGGGACGCCGAACTTTTGGGTCGGGATGAGCCCTCAGATCGCGTCCGCGCCGGTCTCGCCGGTACGGATGCGGATCGCCCCCTCCACCGTCGATACAAAAATCTTGCCATCGCCGATGCGCCCTGTCTGGGCGGCCTTCATGATCGCCTCGATGGCGCCTTCGACCATCTCGTCGGCGAGCACGATCTCGATCTTCACCTTCGGCAGGAAGTCGACGACGTATTCGGCGCCGCGATAGAGTTCGGTGTGGCCCTTCTGCCGCCCGAAGCCCTTGGCCTCCAGAACGGTGATGCCCTGCAGGCCGACCTCCTGAAGCGCTTCCTTCACCTCGTCCAGCTTGAACGGCTTGATGATCGCTTCGATCTTCTTCATGCGCCGACCGGCCTCCCTTGCGTGCCAACCCGAGTTCCGAAAAGCCTGCTCGGAACCTTCGATCCACCCGCCCCGTTTGCGATCGACGCCGGGCCGCCAGGGGCCCGGCCCGATCTCGCGGGGACGGTCAAGAACATCCTTGGACTGCTCATAGCATCGGCGCATTCACCCCGCCATGCGGCAGCACCGTCCTGCTGGCTAGATCATAGGGCAAAAAACAGATTATAAAATAATCAAATGCCTAAATGATAATCATATACGTCAAACGCGATCCCGCTTGCCCTGCTTCGTCCGCTCTCCGATGATGGTGGGATGAACCCGGCGCATCCAACCGAACTTGCGTTGCTCGATGTCGCCGGCATGGCGTTGGCCGATCAGGCTGCGATCTCAGGCGGCACACCGGGCCTGCTCCTCATGGAGAAGGCGGGCCAGGCCGTGGCGGACGCCGTCCTCAGACGGGCCAAGCCGGGCGCCGGCGTCCTCGTCCTGTGCGGCCCCGGCAACAATGGCGGCGATGGCTTCGTCGCCGCGCGGCTGCTGGCGGAGCGGGGCCTGCGCGTGACGGTGGCCCTCGCGTGCCCCCGTTCGCACTTGGCCGGTGATGCGGCGGCGATGGCGCAGCGCTGGACGGGTGCGATCGATCCGATCGCCGGGCTGCGGCCGGAACGATTCGACCTGATCGTCGATGCGCTGTTCGGCGCCGGGTTGAGCCGGCCTCTGGAGGGCGAGGTCGCCGCGCTGGTCTGCGCGGTCAATGCGTCCGGCCGGCCGGTCGTTGCGGTCGATGTTCCCAGCGGCCTCTCCGGCGATACCGGCGCGAGCCATGGGGAGGTGGTTCGGGCCGTGCAGACCGTCACCTTCTTCCGCCTGAAGCCGGGCCATCTGCTGCAGCCAGGCCGCACGCTCTGCGGCACGGTCACGCTCGCTGATATCGGGATAGCGCCCGAGCTCGTCTTCACGGCCGATCGACCGCCCACGACCTTCCGCAACGCGCCGGCGCTCTGGCGCGAGACCTGGCCCGCGCACGCCACGGACACCCACAAATATCGGCGCGGTGCGGTGCTCGTCGTCGCGGGCGGACTCACCGGCGTCGGAGCGCCGCGTTTGGGCGCGCGCGCAGCGCTGCGGATCGGCGTGGGTCTGGCGACCATCGCCTGTCATCCTGAGGCGTTGGCGGCCCATGCCGCGCGAGGCCCCGATGCGCTGATGCAGCGCGCGATAGCCGATAACGAAGCGCTCGAGCGCCTGCTGGCGGAGCCGCGTCTTTCGGCGGTCCTGATCGGCCCGGCGCTCGGGCTGGATACTCGGGGCCGCGACGCGGTGACGACAGTCCTGCGCGCAGGCGTTCCTGCCGTATTCGATGCCGATGCGCTGACGATCCTGGCTGCGCGCACCGGCAGCCTGAAGCGGCTCTTCGAGCGGCGTGGCGGACCCTGCGTGCTGACGCCGCATGAGGGAGAATTCGATCGCCTCTTCCGCACTGTGCCCGAGATTGCCCAGGCTCCGTCCAAACTTGAACGGGCGCGTCGTGCTGCCGGCCAGACCGGCGCGACCATCGTCCTAAAGGGCCCCGACACGGTGATCGCCTCGCCTGACGGTCGCGCCACCATCAACACCACCGGCTCGCCCGCTTTGGCGACGGCGGGCTCAGGCGACGTACTCGGCGGGCTGATCGCGGGCCTGCTGGCCCAGGGCATGCCGATTTTCGAGGCGGCCTGCGCCGCCGTCTGGCTGCATGGCCGCGCGGGCGAGGATGCCGGCATCGGGCTGATCGCCGACGATCTGCCCGAGGCGGTCTGGCGCCTGCTGGGCGAGGACGCCCCTAACGGAGCGCCACGCTATGGCACGAAGAATGGCCCGCCTTCCGGAGAAGGCGGGCCGCGACGCGACTTGAAACTCAACTCACGCAACGAAGTCGGTCAACCTCGGGCGATCAGCTGCCGGAGTAAGTCACGGCCGGAGCGCTGGTGAGCTGCTCCTTCGTCATGGTGATCTTGCCGTGGTCCGGATACATCGCCGGGGCCTTCTGAGCCGATGCGGCGGGGGCCGTGGCCGTCGTGCCGCTGGCCGAACTGCCGCCCGCCGACGGGGCCGGCGCTGCCGCAGCCATCGGCTGGTCGCTCCAGTTGACCTGCTCGAACGGGATCGCGACATCCTTCGAGCCCAAGCCGAGGAATCCGCCGACGCCGACCGTCACCATCTCGATCTTGCCGGTCTTGTCGAACAGGACCTCGGTGATGTCACCCACCTTCTTGTCGTCGGGACCATAGATGTCGACGCCGATCAGCTTGGTCGCGCGCCACTTGCCCTGGCCCGCGAGATTGGTGGCAGGGGCCTTCATGGCATCCGTTGCCGGAGCAGGCGTGGCGGCCGGTGCGGTCGGCGAGGGGGCGCTGGTCTGGGCGATGGCGGTGGCGGTCAGCAGGGCGAAACCCAGCGACGTCGCTGCAATATGACGTTTGAACATGATGTCCTCCTTAAGTATCCGCGTGACAGCGGCTTGCAGAGGAAACGCTTGGTCCCGCGTTTTGTTCACGATCATCATCGACAAAATCGCGCCGAGCCAGCGGTAGGCAGTATTGAACGTCGCCGACCTCCCGCGGCAGTGCTGGCGTCTGGCGAGTGCCAGCGCGTCCCGCCGATCGATCGCGAAGCAGCATGGGCTTGCAGCGGAACGCAACCCCGCCCCTCGCGTTCGATGCCAGAACGGATTCACGTTCTGGACGCCCGGACAGGGCGCCCTTGACGGTTCGCGACCTATCTTTGCAGCCAAGCCGCGTGGTCCAGTCTCAGATGGACCGTATCAAGGGAGAATCAGATGCCTGCTACCACCGTGACGATCGCCCTGGAAGAAGCGGAACTGGCAGCGCTCGACCGCTCGATCCGTCATGCGATGCCCGCGCTGACGCGCGAACAGGCGCTATCGAGGATCATTGCACACTGGGCCCGGGCTCAGCTGCGCGCAGGTCATCCAGAGATCGATCAAGGTCTACGGCCTGAGGAACTCAACGCCAGCAACGATGAATGAGCAGGCAGGCGCGCCTTGCAGGCGAAGGCTCGGCAAGGCTTTTACGGGTCCGGACGCAGAGGATTGCTGCCTTCAGTCGAGAGCCTCGTCGCGCCTGAGTTCGAACGCCAGCATCGCCTCGGCAAGCGCCTGGAGCTCGTGCTCCTTGTCGCCGCTGTCAGGCGCTGCGTTCAGCTCTTCGACGCGTTGCTGGGCGCGCTCGTAGTCTTCCTCGGTATGGATGGCGATCGGCTCTCTCACGGTCGGTCCTTCCAATGCGTCGCGTCGTCGTGCTTGCGGTCCCATTGCTCGACCGCCTTGACCAGAGCATCGCGCTCGCGCTCCTCATCCTCGCCGCGTGGAGAGGAGTCGAGTGCGGCGATCCGCTGCGTCGCCAGTTCGTAGTCTTCGATCGTCTCGATCCTGAAGCGGGCTCGGTCGTCTTCGCCGGAATGCGGCGCGTGTTCTATCGTTGCTCGCATCGCTAACTCTCCCGGACATAGGCGCTCCTGGTCAAGGCTATACCTTTGGCGCGCCGTTCGGTTCCGCGTCGCGGCACGATGCTGTCCGGTTCGGCCGGTTTAAGCCTTCCTCAAGTTTTCGCTGCGTGATTCGTTGTCGAAGCAGCCCCAGAACCGGGCGCCGCCGCGAAGCCGATGCCAGAAGGCGACATGACAACAAAACCCTTTGTCACCAAAGCCCTGTTCGCGTTGGCGCTGACCTGTCCCGCGATCACGCTGCCGTCGCCGTCGCAGGCCTTCTGGCAGCGCTCCCAGGCCTCGATATGCGCCGATGCGACAACCGCGCGGGAACTGGCCCGCCATCGCTGCGATGAGTTGCTGGGATATTCCGACCCGGGCTGGCCGGCGCTCGGCCTCGGCCAGGCTGGCTATCGGGCCTACCGGCCCTCTACACCGGGGCCTGCGCCGGCAGCCCGACCTCCGGTGCGTCGTCTCGGCTGAGGGGGGCCGGTCGATGCGACGTTCGCTTGCGGGAGACGGCGGCGGAGCCAAAATGGTGAGCGGGGAGGGGATCGAACCCTCGACCACATGATTAAAAGTCACGTGCTCTACCACTGAGCTACCCGCCCTCACTGGGCCGCTGACATACGGACGCGCCGCGCGCGGGTCAACCGTCGCGAGCCGACGCGGCGGGGAAAGCTGCGAAGGAGGCCGTCGCTGCAGATCGTTAACCCGTGATAAACCAACGCGTCCTAGCGTGACGCCATGGTCATCCGCCGTGGCGTCAGATCCGTCTTCATCACGCTCGCGCTCTACCTCGTGTCGGGTGCGGCGGTGAGCTATTTCATGTTCCACGCCCAGCACGGCGCGCGCGGTCTCGATGCGCGCGACACCCTGCAGGGGACGCTGCGCGAAATGGAGACCGAACTCGCCGGCCTGACCGCCGAGCGCAAGCTCTGGGAGCAGCGGCTTTCGCTCGTCCGCGATGAGGCCGTCGACCGGGACGTCCTGGAGGAGCGCGCTCGCGACACGCTTGGCCGGGTCCATCGCAATGATGTCATCCTGATGGGGCGTTGAGGGCAGCAGCGCGGCAGCCGGCAAATAGTCCCGGACGTATCGATTAACTGGAATCAAGTTGATTTGTGAAATCTGCATGATTCCAGTGGCTTGGGTCATGCTGCAATGCGAGATAGCCTTCTCGCCAAGGGTTTTGCGATCCTCTACAACCAAGGTTGAATGATCCTTGGAGGACCGCCCATGGCCGTTGCCGCGCGCAAGACGAAAGCTCCCGCCCAAGCCAAGGCCGCCGCCAAGCCGGCCAAGACGCGTTCCCCGAAGCCGGGAAGCGAGAAGGGGGCCGCCCCCGCGCCCAGCAATGTTCCGGTCTTCACCAAGCAGGAAGATCTCGACGCCTATCGCGAGATGCTGCTGATCCGCCGCTTCGAGGAGAAGGCCGGCCAGATGTACGGCATGGGCCTGATCGGCGGCTTCTGCCATCTCTACATCGGCCAGGAAGCCGTCGTCGTCGGCATGCAGATGGCCTCCAAGGATGGCGACCAGGTCATCACCGGCTATCGCGACCACGGCCATATGCTGGCCTGCGGCATGGAATCGCGCGGCGTGATGGCCGAGCTGACCGGCCGGCAGGGCGGCTATTCCCGCGGCAAGGGCGGCTCCATGCACATGTTCTCCCGCGAGAAGAACTTCTATGGCGGCCACGGCATCGTCGGCGCGCAGGTCTCGCTCGGCACGGGCCTGGGCTTCGCCAACTGGTACCGCGAGGACGGGCGCGTCTCGATGGCCTATTTCGGCGACGGCGCCGCCAACCAGGGCCAGGTCTATGAGAGCTTCAACATGGCCCAGCTCTGGAAGCTGCCGGTCGTGTTCGTGATCGAGAACAACCGCTATGCGATGGGCACCTCGGTCAACCGCGCCTCGGCCCAGACCGATTTCTCGCGCCGCGGCGTGTCGTTCGGCATCCCCGGCGAGCAGGTCGATGGCATGGATGTTCGCGCCGTTCGCGACGCCGCCAATCGCGCGATCGAGCATGCCCGCACCGGCAAGGGCCCCTACATCCTGGAGATGCAGACCTATCGCTATCGCGGCCACTCGATGTCGGATCCCGCGAAGTACCGCTCCAAGGACGAGGTCCAGCGCATGCGCGAGGAGCACGATCCGATCGAGCAGGTCAGGGGGCGTCTGACCCGCGATTTCAAGGTTGGCGAGGACGAACTCAAGGCGATCGACGCAAAGATCCGCGAGATCGTCAACGATGCGGCCGAGTTCGCGACGCATGATCCCGAGCCCGATCCGTCGGAGCTGTACACCGACATCCTGCTGGAGGCCTGAGCCTTGGCCTCCGGGAAATCGCTCGATGCGGAATTCGCTGCCGTCACAGAGCACTGGTCGCCGCGCGTGATCGCCGAGGCGAACGGACAATATGTCAAGATCGCCCGTGTCGAAGGGGAACTGGTCTGGCATGCCCATGCCGAGGAGGATGAATTCTTCCTCTGCCAGCGCGGCGTCTTCGGGCTGCGTTTCCGCGATGGCTCGCAGGTGCTGCTAAATCCCGGCGATTTCCATGTCGTGCCCAGAGGCGTCGAGCACCTTCCGTTCACGGTCGGTGGCGAGGCGCAGGTTCTGTTCGTCGAGCCCGCCGCAACCAAACACACCGGTGAGGTCGAGAGCGAGCGCACGCGCTCCATCGCCTCGCAACTCGCCCATATCTAAACGCTCTCACCGTTCAGGGTCTGCTCATGCCGATCGACATTCTCATGCCTGCCCTTTCGCCCACGATGGAGCAGGGCAAGCTCGCCAAATGGCTGAAAGCCGAGGGCGACACCGTCAAGGCCGGCGACATCATCGCCGAGATCGAGACCGACAAGGCCACGATGGAGGTCGAGGCTGTCGATGAGGGCATCCTCGCCAAGATCCTGGTCGCGGATGGCACCGAAAACGTCGCGGTCAACACGCCGATCGGCGTGATCGCCGCCGAGGGCGAGGACATCAACGCCGCCGCAAGCGGTGGCGGGGGCAAGTCGGACAAGCCGGCTGACACCGCTCCCCAGGCCGCCCAGTCGGCACCGCCCGCAGCTGTGGGGGAGGCGCCCAAGGTCGCCGCCGCGCCGAAGGCGGAATCGGCCGTCGCCAACCCGCCGGCCACCGCCAAGAGCTACGATTCATCGGCCGAATTCCCCGCCGGGGCCGAGATCGTCAGCATGACCGTGCGCGAGGCACTGCGCGACGCCATGGCCGAGGAAATGCGCCGCGACGGCGATGTCTTCGTCATGGGCGAGGAGGTCGCCGAGTACCAGGGCGCCTACAAGGTCACGCAAGGGCTGCTGCAGGAATTCGGCCCCAAGCGCGTCATCGACACCCCGATCACCGAGCATGGTTTTGCCGGCATCGGCGTCGGCGCCGCGCTGACGGGGCTTCGCCCCATCGTCGAGTTCATGACCTTCAATTTCGCCATGCAGGCGATCGACCAGATCATCAATTCGGCGGCCAAGACGCTCTATATGTCCGGCGGCCAGATGGGTTGCCCGATCGTCTTCCGCGGCCCCAACGGCGCGGCCGCCCGCGTCGGCGCCCAGCACAGCCATGATTACAGCGCGTGGTACTCGAACGTGCCGGGCCTCAAGGTCGTGGTGCCCTACAGCGCCTCGGACGCCAAGGGTTTGCTCAAGAGCGCGATCCGCGACCCCAACCCGATCATCTTCCTCGAGAACGAAATCCTCTACGGCCGCCAGTTCGACGTGCCCAAGGGCGACGACTTCCTGATCCCGATCGGCAAGGCCAAGGTCGTGAGGCCGGGCAGCGACGTCACCATCGTCTCCTTCGGCATCGGCATGACCTATGCGCTGGGCGCCGCCGAGGCGCTGGCCAAGGACGGCATCGACGCCGAGGTCATCGACCTCAGGACGATCCGCCCGATGGACATCGAGACGGTCATCGCATCCGTGCAGAAGACCCATCGCTGCGTCGCGGTCGAGGAGGGTTTCCCCCAGTCCGGCGTCACCGCCGAGATCGGCATGAAGATCATGGAGGCGGCGTTCGACTATCTCGACGCGCCGGTCGCCCGCGTCACCGGCAAGGACGTGCCGATGCCCTATGCGGCGAACCTCGAGAAGCTCGCCCTTCCGAATGTCGGCGAGGTCGTCGCGGCGGCCAAGGCCGTCTGCTACCGCTGAGAGGCTGACCGATGCCAACCAACATCCTGATGCCCGCGCTCTCTCCCACCATGGAGAAGGGCAATCTCGCCAAATGGCTGAAGAAGGAAGGCGATACGATCAAGTCCGGCGACATCATCGCCGAGATCGAGACCGACAAGGCGACGATGGAGGTCGAGGCCGTCGACGAGGGCATCCTGGCCAAGATCGTGGTGCCGGAAGGCACGGCCGATGTCGCGGTCAACGAGATCATCGGCGTGATCGCGGCCGAGGGCGAGGACGTGAAGGCCGCTGCGGCCCCGCCCAAGGCTGCCGAGGCTCCCAAGGCTGCCGAGGCCCCCAAGGCTGAAGCCGCCAAGGCCGAGGCGCCGAAGCCGGCACCGGCCGCTGCCGCTCCTGTCACCTCCGCGCCGTCCGCGTCCTCTGGCGAGCGCGCCTTCGCCTCGCCGCTGGCGCGACGCCTCGCCAAGGAAGCCGGGCTCGACCTCGCGAAGGTTCAGGGCTCGGGTCCGCATGGCCGCATCGTCGAGAAGGACATCGAGGCGGCCAAGGCCGGTGGCGGTGCCAAGGCGGCGTCGGTGGCTGCGCCCGCAACGGCGGCAAGCGGCCCTGCTGCTGCGGCAGCGCCCAAGCCTGCCGCTGCCCCGGTCGCCTCGGGCATGTCCGACGACGCCGTCAGGAAGCTGTTCGAGCCGGGCTCCTATGAGGAGATTCCGCATGACGGCATGCGCAAGACGATCGCGCGTCGCCTGACGGAATCGAAGCAGACGATCCCGCATTTCTACCTGACGGTGGATTGCGAGCTCGATGCCCTGCTGAAGCTGCGTGGCGAGCTCAACGATGCCGCCCCGCTGATCGACGGCAAGCCGGGCTACAAGCTCTCGGTCAACGACATGGTCATCAAGGCGCTGGCGCTGGCGCTGCGCGCCGTGCCCGACGCCAATGTCAGCTTCACCGAGACGGCCCTGCTCAAGCACAAGCATGCCGATGTCGGTGTCGCGGTCGCGATCCCCAATGGGCTGATCACGCCGGTGATCCGCGACGCCTGCCACAAGGGCCTGAGCCAGATCTCCAATGAGATGAAGGACCTGGCCAACCGCGCCAAGAACCGCAAGCTCAAGCCCGAGGAGTATCAGGGCGGCACCTCGTCGGTCTCCAATCTCGGCATGTTCGGCACCAAGGACTTCACCGCGATCATCAACCCGCCGCATGCGACGATCATCGCGGTCGGTGCCGGCGAACAGCGCGCCGTGGTCAAGAACGGCGCTCTCGCCATCGCCACGGTGATGTCGGTGACGCTCTCGGCCGACCACCGCGCCGTCGACGGCGCGCTGGGCGCGCAGCTGATGCAGGCCTTCAAGGGCTATATCGAGAAGCCGCTGGCGATGCTTGTGTGAGCGGGCGGTCCTGATGGTGTCGTCGACCGAGACGCGCTCCGGCACAAGCCGGCTGGCGCTTGTCTCGGTCGTCATCGCCTTGTTCTCGCTCGGCGCATCGGTGTTCCAAAGCGTCAACTACCTGCACAGCATCGACAATATGCAGCGCAACATCCTTCGGACCGAGAGCTTGCGGACCTGTCGAGACCTGATCGACACGTTCTTCCGCTTCCGGCTCAAGGCCGAGGTCGCCAACGCCGCCGGGGCGGTCGCGATGGACGGCGTCGAGCTCAAGGCCATTGCCTACCAGTTCGGTGCGCTTGGCACCTTTCTGGCGAATTTCCACGCCGAGGTCGCGCGGCAACGCTACACCGCGCTGAGCTGGCAGCTGAACACGATCGCCGAAAAGATCGGCGGCATGCCGAGGGAGGAGTTCGAGAAGCTCTTCGCCGAGGCCGACCGCCAGTTCGGCGCGATCAACGAGGATTGCGTCAAGGCCGCGACCGGCCATCTTCTCTAAAGACGCCCGAGCAGGAGCGCTTCCATGGCTGACTACGACATCATCATCATCGGCTCCGGCCCCGGCGGCTATGTCGCTGCCATTCGTGCCGCGCAGCTCGGCTTCAAGACGGCGATCGTCGAGCGCGAGCATCTTGCCGGCATCTGCTCGAACTGGGGCTGCATCCCGACCAAGGCGCTGCTGCGCTCGGCCGAGATCCTGCATTACGGCCAGCATGCCAAGGATTACGGGCTCGTGCTCGAAGGCTCGTTCAAGGCGGACCTGGCGGCGATCGTTGCGCGCTCGCGTGGCATCGCGGCGCGGATGAACAACGGCGTCCAGTTCCTGATGAAGAAGAACAAGGTCGACGTGATCTGGGGCGAGGCCACGCTGACCAAACCCGGCACCGTTTCGGTCGTGCCGACCAGGAAGCCGGCGATGCAGCCGCAGGTGCCACCGCCCAAGAACGCCAAGGGCGAGGGCACCTATACCGCCGACCACATCATCATCGCGACGGGCGCGAGGCCGCGCGCCCTGCCGGGCCTGGAGCCGGACGGCAAGCTGATCTGGACCTATTTCGAGTCCATGGTGCCGGCGAAGATGCCGAAATCCCTGCTGGTAATGGGCTCGGGTGCGATCGGCATCGAGTTCGCCTCATTCTACCGCACGATGGGTGTCGAGGTGACCGTCGTTGAGGTGATGTCGCAGGTCGTCCCCGTCGAGGATGCCGAGATCGGCGCCTTCGCGCGAAAAGCCTTCGAGAAGCAGGGCATGAAGATCCTGACCGGGGCCAAGGTCACCAAGGTCGAAAAATCCGCGGATTCGATCACCGCCCATATCGAGGACGAGAAGGGCGGCAAGCAGACGATCACCGCCGATCGCATGATCTCGGCCGTCGGCGTCGTCGCCAACATCGAGAACATCGGGCTGGAGGCGCTCGGCGTGAAGACCGATCGCGGCTTCATCGCGATCGACGGCTTCTGCAAGACCAACGTCAAGGGCATCTACGCCATCGGCGACGTCGCCGGCCCGCCGATGCTGGCCCACAAGGCCGAGCATGAGGCCGTGGTCTGCGTCGAGGCGATCAAGGGCCTGCACCCGCACCCGATGGACAAGGCGATGGTGCCGGGCTGCACCTATTGCCACCCGCAGATCGCCAGCGTCGGCCTGACCGAGGCCAAGGCCAAGGCCGCCGGCCACGAGCTCAAGGTCGGCCGCTTCCCCTTCGTCGCCAATGGCAAGGCGGTCGCGCTCGGCGAGGACTCAGGCCTGGTCAAGACGATCTTCGATGCCAAGACCGGCAAGCTGCTCGGCGCTCACATGGTCGGCGCGGAAGTGACCGAGCTGATCCAGGGCTTCGTCGTGGCGATGAACCTCGAGACCACCGAGGAAGAGCTGATGCACACGATCTTCCCGCATCCGACGCTGTCGGAGACGATGAAGGAAAGCGTGCTGGATGCCTATGGCAAGGTGCTGAACGCCTGAGACCACGCTGAGCCCCAGGGCGCTCGTCCCATCCATCCTGGGACGACAGACCGCAAGGATGGGTCCGGGAACGCGGCGCTGAGCTAGAGCCCGGACGCACGCCGCAAGGCGTCGTTGATGCGCTCCTGCCAGCCAGGACCGTCCTCCTGGAAATGCGCCAGCACGTCGCTGTCGATGCGCAGGGAGACGAGCTCCCGCGCTCCCGGCACGCTCGGACGCACCGTCGCCTCCGGGGCGGGTCTCGTCGCAGTGGCCTTGCCGAAGAGCGCTTCCGCCTTGTCGCGGGCGCTGACGGGACGGCGGGGCCGGTCGATGCTCATGGGAAGCGTTCCTGATTGATGCCGTTCGCCCGCGCCACGCCCGCCAATAAAAAACCGCCCGGCAAGGGCGGCTTTCAATCGCGATCCGGTGTCAACAGCGAGATCGCTTTATGACCCGGGATCAGCAGGCGAAACCGCCTTACTTGATCTTGGTTTCCTTGAACTCGACGTGCTTGCGCGCGACGGGGTCATACTTCTTCATCGACATCTTTTCCGTCATCGTGCGGGAGTTCTTCTTCGTCACGTAGAAGTACCCGGTGTCAGCGGTCGACAGCAGCTTGATCTTGATGGTCACGGCCTTGGCCATGGGGATATCCTCGAACCATGAGGGGCTGGTGAGGCCCACGTTAAATGAGAAAGGCCGGGCGAACCCGGCAAACCGTCGGGCGTCGGAATGCCGCAAAGGCCCGTTGAAGTCAAGAAAGAATGGCGCGGCGCGGTGGATTTCGCGACTGGGCGGCTGCGCCCGCCCTCAGAGTTCCTCGCGCACGAAGCTGCCGTTCTTCTCCCAGAAGAAGGGCACCGGCAGATAAGGCGCGAAGCCGCCCGCAATGCGGGCCTCGACCTCCTGGATGATGACCTTGGTGATGGTCGGCAGGTCGAGCAGCTTGGCCTCCTCGAAATCGACCCAGACGAGGTCGATCAACTCCGAATCGGGGCCGACCACATTCTCGATTCGCTTGGCCGAGGCCGAAGCGTCGACCGTGAAGAAGCGGGTGTCGAAGCGCTTCGGCCGGCGCGGCGGCGTGATCGCGCGCGCGACGAAGGAAACCGCGGAGAGATCGGGATAGATGCCATGGCCGGCGAATTCGCTCCAGCTCCCGGCGGGGGGCTTCTCGGGCGCCCCGTATTCGCTGGAGCCGAAGAGCAGCCCGGTCTCCTCGAAGGTCTCGCGGATGGCGGCGAGAGCCAGCGCCCGGGCCTTGGAAGCGGTGGGCCGCACGGTGCGGGCGCAGAGCCTGTCCTCGCAGATCTGTGCGAGCGCGCCGGTCGCCGTCATCCGCCGGTCGCCCGGATCGACGCGTCCGCCCGGGAAGACATATTTGCCCGGCATGAATTTGTGGCTCGGGTGGCGCTTGCCCATCAGGATGCGCGGCTTGGACGCGCTGCGATCGAGGATCATCATCGTCGCGGCATCCCTGGGGCGGATGTTGCTGGCGACGCGCACCCTCTCGGCCTGGGTCAGTGTGACGGCGTGATCGTTCATGATGGACGCACCGTTGGAGGAAGGGGCTGGCGCTCCGGCAGATCGGGAACGCCACCGAAGCCGTGCATTCGCATGGCCCATTGCAGGCCGATGACGCCACCCTTGACCGGCTGCATCAGCAGCAGCGACAGGATGACGGTCAGCGCGGGCCAGATCGCCATGTGCATGCCCATCGACCAGTCGGCATATTTCTCGGCGAGCAGGATGCCGCCCACGATGATGTGGCCGACGATGGTGATGACGACATAGGGCGGCAGGTCGTCGGAGCGCTGATGATGCATCGGCTCGCCACATACGGCGCAGGCATCGACCGGCTTGAGGAAGCCCTTGAACAGCTTGCCTTGGCCGCAATGCGGACAGCGGCCGCGCAGGCCGTTGCCGATCGCCATGCGCCAGTCGCGTTCCGGCGGCGTGCGGGCGGATGTGTGAATCTGGATCGCCATCAGCGCCTCTTGCCTGTCTTTGGCTTGCCGGATTTGCCGCGTCCGGGCTTGCCGGCGCCGGCTCGGCCGGGTCCGCCTTTGCCTGCACCGCCACGGCCCGGCCCGAAGGGCGAACCCGGCCGACCGCCTCCAGAGAAGGCCCCACGGCTTGCCCGGACAGCGGACCGCACCGAGCCCTGGCGCCCCTCGGAGAGCAATTCGAACCGCAGAGCCCCCGCGACGGGAGCCGCCTCGACCAGCTTGACATGGACCCGGTCGCCGAGCCGGAAGCTCTCGCCGGTTCGCTCGCCGATCAGGGCATGCGCAGCCTCGTCATAGCGGTAGTAATCGGCGCCGAGCGTCGAGGCCGGCACGAACCCGTCGGCGCCTGTGCCGTCGAGCTTGATGAAGAGCCCGGCGCGGTTCACCCCGCCGATGCGCCCGTCGAATGAGGAGCCGATCTGGTCGGCGAGGAAATGCGCGATCAGCCGGTCGGTCGTCTCGCGTTCCGCCGCCATGGCGCGCCGCTCGGCCGCCGAAATCCGGGTCGAGACCTCGCGCAGCGCCTCGAGGGTCGTGCCTTTGGGCAGGCCGTCATCGCCGAATTTCTGCGAGGAGATCAGGGCGCGATGCACGATCAGGTCGGCATAGCGCCGGATCGGCGAGGTGAAATGCGCATAGCGGCGCAGGTTCAGGCCGAAATGCCCGTAATTCTCCGCGACATATTCGGCCTGCGCCTGCGTCCGCAGCACGACCTCGTTGATGAAGGTCTCGTTTTCGGAACCCTTGATCATGCCCAGGATGCGGTTGAACAGCACCGGCCTCAGCGCGCCCTCCTTGGGCAGCTTGATCCCGATCGAGGCCAGAACCTCGCCGAGAGCCCGCATCTTCTCGACCGAGGGTTCGTCATGGCAGCGATAGATCAACTGGCTGCCGGCCTTCTCCAGCGTCTCGGCCGCCGCGACGTTGGCGAGGATCATGAACTCCTCGATCAGCTTGTGGGCCGCCAGCCGCTCGGGGACGATGACGCGATCGACCGAGCCGTCCGCCTTGAGGATCAGCTTGCGCTCCGGCAGGTCGAGATCGAGCGGCTGGCGCGCATCGCGGGCCCGCGAGGCGACGCCATAGGCCGCCCAGAGCGGCATCAGGATCGCATCGCGAACCGCTGCCGCCTTCTCGTCGCCCTGGCCGTCGATGCCGGCCTGCGCCTGCTGGTAGGAGAGTTTCGCAGCCGAGCGCATCAGGATGCGATGGAAGGAGTGGCTTGCCTTCGAGCCGTCCGCCTTGAGCACGAGCCGGACCGCCAGCGCCGGCCGATCCTCGCCCTCGCGCAGCGAGCAGAGATCGTTCGAGATCCGCTCCGGCAGCATCGGCACGACGCGGTCGGGGAAATAGACCGAATTGCCGCGCTCCAGCGCCTCCCGGTCGAGCGCAGAGCCCGGCCGGACATAGGCCGCGACATCGGCGATCGCCACCGTCACGACATGGCCGCCGGGATTGCCCGGGTCGTCGTCGGGCGCGGCATGGACCGCGTCGTCATGGTCCTTGGCGTCGGCCGGGTCGATCGTGATCAGGGGCAGCGCGCGCCAGTCCTCGCGGCCCGCTGTTCCGGCCTGGCGCACGGCTTCCGCTTCGGCCAGCGTCGCCGGCTGGAAGATGTTGGGGATCCCGTGGGCATGGATCGCGATCAGGCTGACGGCGCGCTCCGACTTGATCGAGCCCAGCCTCTCGCGCACCTGCGCCTCCGGCGGGCCGAACCGGCTCTCGCTGCGCAACGCGACGGAGACCAGGTCGCCATCCTGCGCGTCGCCGGTCTGGCCCTTCGGAATCAGCGCCTCGCGACCTTGCGACTTCTTGTCGATCGGGATCAGCCGGCCTGAACCGTCGGGCAAGGCGCGGAAGATACCGAGCACCTGCGCCTTGCCCTTGCCCATCACCTTGAGCACGCGGCCGGAATAGGAAAAGCCGTCGACGCCCTTCAGCCGCGTCAGCTTGAGCAGGACATG
This sequence comes from Allobosea vaviloviae, assembly GCF_001298265.1. Lineage (GTDB taxonomy): Bacteria > Pseudomonadota > Alphaproteobacteria > Rhizobiales > Beijerinckiaceae > Allobosea > Allobosea vaviloviae_B. The sequence goes on from NZ_LGSZ01000022.1 coordinate 162,249, forward strand.
GTCGCCGATGCCGGGCGCGGGCGCGGCATGGCGCTTGGCCCGGAACTCGCGCTGCCGCTCGATCAGGATCTTGGGGGCTGCACCCTGATCCGCCTCGTTCCACTCGAGCGGCGCGGCGTAAGGGTCGCCGTCACGGTCCTTGCCTTTGATCTCGCAGAGCATGACGGGGGGCAACGCGCCGCGCAGATGTACAGGGTGCTCGTCGCCGTCGCCGCTGATGGCGCCGTCCTCGGCGATCTCCTTCAGCAGCCGCTTCAGCCAGATCTTGCCACCGGAATCGAGGCCGAAGGCCCGCGCGATCTCGCGCCGACCGGCCTCGCGCCCGGCCTGCCGCTCGGTTTCGATGAAGTCGAGGATGGCCTCGCGGCTCGGTTCAGGCGCGGAGACTGGCAAGGGCAGGGCTCATCGACGGGGAGGAAAAATGGATGATCACATCCCTGTCTGCCACGCGCGGCGCTTCGGCGCCAGAAGCCGGGGCCGTGGCCCGGTGCGTGCCGCAGGCAAGCCGGAACCGAGAGCCGTGCCCGAAACGGAAGAAGGGCCGCCCTTTCGGGCAGCCCTTCCATTGCCGAACCGCAGCCCCGGTAACCGGGCCTGAAGATTCAAAAGCTCACGCGTAACAAGAACCCCACGTGGAAAGAGCCCAGGTCCGCCCGCTTTGAACCAGCGGTTGATGACAATGAGACACTGGATCACCTCCTTTCAGTTGTTACCGACGAGATGAGGCTAGGGCGATTCTCGTTGCCACGTAAATGTCAAAAAACGCGCTGCCGAAAGAGCCGCAACCGACGGCTGGCACGGCGGATTTGTCGCATCGCGCCACCCTGCTCATTTTGGCGCCGTCGTGCATGCCTAAAATATAACCAAAAGCCGAGGCGTCGCATGATTTTTGCGTATCACTGGGCTGCAGCGGCAGGAAATGCCGTCAGAAGGTCACGGCTGGCAGAGACTTGTCGTACCCTGACGTCCGGTCGTGCGGTTGGCACGTCGCTTGCGAGCCGTCTGCCTCGGGCCGGGGAGGCCCGCCGCTGCCCGCTCAAGGGCGCGGCAAACCAGGGATGGTTCGGGGGATATGTCCGTGAACACCACACGTCGCGTTATTTTGGGTGCCGCTCTCGCCGGCGCCACGGTTCTGGGCTCCTGGCTGCCGGCTTCGGCGCAGGAGACCATCAAGGTCGGCATCCTCCACTCGCTCTCCGGCACGATGGCGATTTCGGAGACGACGTTGAAAGACGTCATGCTGATGCTCATCGACGAGCAGAACAAGAAGGGCGGCGTGCTCGGCAAGAAGCTCGAGGCCGTCGTGGTCGATCCCGCTTCGAACTGGCCGCTCTTCGCCGAGAAGGCCCGCGAGCTCATCACCAAGGACAAGGTCTCGGCCGTGTTCGGCTGCTGGACCTCGGTCTCGCGCAAGTCGGTTCTGCCGGTCTTCAAGGAGCTGAACTCGATCCTGTTCTACCCCGTGCAGTACGAGGGCGAGGAGAGCGAGCGCAACGTGTTCTACACCGGCGCCGCCCCGAACCAGCAGGCGATCCCCGCCGTCGACTATCTCGCCAAGGAGGAGAAGGTCCAGCGCTGGGTTCTCGCCGGTACGGACTATGTCTACCCGCGCACGACCAACAAGATCCTCGAGGCCTATTTGAAGTCGAAGGGCGTGAAGCAGGAAGACATCCTGATCAACTACACCCCGTTCGGTCATTCCGACTGGCAGACGATCGTCTCCGACATCAAGAAGTTCGGCACCGCCGGCAAGAAGACCGCCGTGGTCTCGACCATCAACGGTGACGCCAACGTGCCGTTCTACAAGGAACTCGGCAACCAGGGCATCAAGGCGACCGACATCCCGGTCGTGGCCTTCTCGGTCGGCGAGGAAGAGCTCGCCGGCATCGACACCAAGCCGCTGCTCGGCCATCTCGCCGCCTGGAACTACTTCCAGTCGGTCAAGACCCCCGAGAACGACGCCTTCATCAAGCAGTGGAAGGCCTACAAGAAGAACGACAAGGCCGTCACCAACGACCCGATGGAGGCCCATGTCATCGGCTTCGCCATGTGGGTGAAGGCTGTCGAGAAGGCCAAGAGCTTCGATCCCGACAAGGTCATCGACGCACTGCCCGGCATCGAGGCGCCGAACCTGACCGGCGGCATCTCGAAGATGCTTCCCAACCACCACATCACCAAGCCCGTCCTGATCGGCGAGATCAAGGCCGACGGCCAGTTCGACGTGGTCTCCAAGACCGGACTGGTGGCTGGCGACGCCTGGTCCAAGGAACTCGACGGCTCCAAGGACCTGGTCGGCGACTGGGTCGAGAAGAAGTGCGGCAACTTCAACGTCAAGACCGGCAAGTGCGGCGGCGCGTGAAAGTTTGAGGGGGAGGGGCGGCACGGGCTCATAAGACCTGGCCGTCCCTCGAATGAGACGACGCCCCCAGCCCAGTGCCGGGGGCGTTCGACACCGCCGACCTGCAAAGCCGCCGACCTGCAAAGCCGAAACGAGCCCATGCGGATTGTCTCCTGCCTTCTGCGCATGATTGCGCTCGCGACCCTGCTTGCGCTCCAGCCGGGCGTCGCCAGCGCACAGGGCGCCGACGAAGCCTTCACCAGGCTCGGCGCCGATAGTTTCTCCGATACCAACCGGGCGATCGAACTGTTGATCGTAAACGCCCATCCGCAGGCGGCTGCGATCATCGAGGCTCTGGCCGCCGGCCGGCTGCTGGCGGGCGCCGGCGCGGTCGTCATCAAGACGACGGACGGCAAGATTCTCGACGCCAGGACGGGCTCGGCCCTCGCGGCCGAACCGGCTGGACTGGCTCCCGTGCGCCTCAACAACGGCGTTCGCCGGACCATTCAGGGCGCGCTCGGCGGTCTCGGACTGCTCAATCCCGACCCGGCCAAGCGCATTTCCGCCGCCGAGGCCGTCTTCAAGTCGCGCGACGTCGCCCTGCTGCCGGTGCTGGAAGGCGCCATCGCCAAGGAGACGGACGCCAAGGCCAAGGCCGCGCTGCGCCAGGCCCAGGCGGCGATCCTCGTCGCAAAATCCGATGCGCCGCCCTTCGATCGCATCGCCGCCATCGACGTGCTGCGCGAGCGTGGCGACCAGGATGCGCTGGCGACGCTGCGTTCCCTGCCCGCCGATTCCTCGCCTGCGCTGAAGGAGGCGCAAGGCCGCGCCGTCTCGGCCATCGAGGGCAAGCTTGCCTTGTGGCGGGCCGGCCAGAACCTCTGGTACGGCCTCTCGCTCGGCTCCGTGCTCCTGCTGGCCGCGATCGGGCTGGCGATCACCTTCGGCGTGATGGGCGTCATCAACATGGCCCATGGCGAGATGGTGATGCTGGGGGCCTACACCACCTTCATCGTGCAGGAGGTCATCCGCACGCGCTTTCCCGGCCTGTTCGACTATTCGCTGCTGATCGCGGTGCCGCTGGCCTTCATGGTGGCTGGGCTGGTCGGCATTGCGATCGAGCGCGGCGTCATCCGTTTCCTCTATGGTCGCCCGCTGGAGACGCTGCTCGCGACCTGGGGCATCAGCCTGATCCTGCAGCAGGCGGTGCGCACCGCGTTTGGGCCGACCAACCGCGAGGTCGGCGCACCGAACTTCATGTCCGGCGCGGTCGAGATCGGCCAGCTCGCCATCACCTGGAACCGGCTCTGGATCATCGTCTTCGCCGGCCTCGTCTTCGCCGCGCTGCTGGCGATCCTGAAGCTGACGCCGATCGGCCTTCAAATGCGCGCCGTCACCCAGAACCGCCGCATGGCCTCGGCCATGGGCATCCGCACAGGGCGCGTCGATGCGCTCACCTTCGGGCTCGGCTCCGGCGTCGCTGGGCTGGCCGGTGTCGCGCTGTCGCAGATCGACAATGTCAGCCCCAATCTCGGCCAGAGCTACATCATCGACAGCTTCATGGTCGTGGTCTTCGGCGGCGTCGGCAATCTCTGGGGCACGCTGATCAGCGCGATGACGCTCGGCGTCGCCAACAAGCTGCTCGAGCCCTATGCCGGGGCGGTGCTCGGCAAGATCGCGCTGCTCGTCTTCATCATCCTGTTCATCCAGAAACGCCCGCGCGGCCTGTTCGCGCTCAAGGGCAGGGCGGTGGAAGCATGATCTCGCGCTTTCTCCTCCAGAACATGGACAAGCGGGGCTACGCCTTCCTCGCCATCGTCGCCGCCATCGGCATCCTGGTGCCGCTGCTCAACTTAGCTGTGCCGGCGGGCTCGCCATTGCACGTCCCGACCTCGACCATGTCGCTGTGGGGCAAATATCTCTGCTACGCGCTGCTGGCGATCTCGCTCGATCTCGTCTGGGGCTATTGCGGCATCCTCTCGCTCGGCCATGGCGCCTTCTTCGCGCTCGGCGGCTATGCGATGGGCATGTATCTGATGCGCCAGATCGGCTCGCGCGGCACCTATGGCAACCCGATCCTGCCGGACTTCATGGTCTTCCTGAACTGGCAGGAATTGCCCTGGTACTGGTACGGCTTCTCCTCCTTCCCCTTCGCCATGCTGATGGTGCTGCTGGCGCCGGGCCTGCTCGCCTTCATCTTCGGCTGGTTTGCCTTCCGCTCGCGCGTCACCGGCGTCTATCTCTCGATCATCACCCAGGCGCTGACCTATGCGCTGCTGCTGGCCTTCTTCCGCAACGACATGGGGTTCGGCGGCAATAACGGCCTGACCGATTTCAAGGACATCCTTGGCTTTAACGTCCAGGCGCAAGCGACTCGCGCGGCTCTGTTTTCCATGACCTGCGTCATGCTGATCGCCGGCTTCCTGATCGCGCGCGGCATCGTCGTCTCGAAGCTCGGCAAGGTGGTGATCGCGATCCGCGACGCCGAATCCCGCACGCGCTTCCTCGGCTACCGGGTCGACCGTTTCAAGCTCTTCGTCTTCACCGTCTCGGCCTGCATGGCGGGCGTGGCGGGCGCGCTCTACGTCCCCCAGGTCGGCATCATCAACCCCAGCGAATTCGCGCCCGCGAACTCGATCGAGACCGTGATCTGGGTCGCCGTCGGCGGGCGCGGCACGCTGGTCGGCGCCGCGCTCGGCGCCGTCGTCGTCAACTACGCCAAGACGGTGTTCACCTCGGGCTTCATGGCGCCATACTGGCTGTTCGCGCTCGGAGCGCTCTTCGTCTTCGTCACCATCTTCATGCCCAAGGGAATCCTCGGCACGGCGCAGCAGCTCTGGGAGAAGCGCCGCAAGCCCGCGCCCACCGCCACCCCCGAACCGGCACCGGCGGAGTGACTGCGATGAACGCTTCAAACCCCGGAGCCCTGACCTCCTCGCTGCTCTATCTCGACGGCGTCAGCGTCTCCTTCGATGGCTTCAAGGCCATTCGCGGGCTGTCGCTGACGATCGAACCCGGCGAGATGCGCGCCATCATCGGCCCCAATGGCGCCGGCAAGACCACCATGATGGACATCATCACCGGCAAGACCAAGCCCGATGTCGGCACGGTGATGTTCGGCGGGTCGATCGATCTCACCAAGCTGGATGAGGCCGCGATCGCCAATCTCGGCATCGGCCGCAAATTCCAGAAGCCCACCGTCTTCGATTTCCACACCATCGAGGACAACATCCTGCTGGCGCTGAAGGCGCCGCGCTCCGTCGCCAAGACGCTGTTCTGGAAGACGGCGGCCGCCCAGGCGAAGCGCATCGACGACATCCTCGGCATCATCAAGCTCGGGGACGCCCGCGACCGGCTCGCCGGCTCCCTCTCGCATGGCCAGAAGCAGTGGCTCGAGATCGGCATGCTGCTGGCGCAGGATCCCAAGCTGCTGCTCGTCGACGAGCCCGCCGCGGGCATGACCGACGGTGAGACCGCCGAGACGGCGGTGCTGCTCAAGGAGATCGCGAAGGACCATTCGGTCATCGTCGTCGAGCACGACATGGGCTTCATCCGCGAACTCGGCGTGAAGGTCACGGTGCTGCACGAAGGTTCGGTGCTGGCCGAAGGCCCGCTCGATGTCGTCAGCGCCAATGAGCGCGTCGTCGAAGTGTATCTGGGGCGATGAGGATGTTCGCGCTCAACCCCTCGGTTCACCTCCGCGGTCATCCCGGACAAGCCGCGAAGCGGCGCCGATCCGGGATCCATTCCGGAGCCTTTCCGGTACGCGCTCCGGAATGGATCCCGGGTCCCCGCTTCGCTGCGCCCGGGATGACACGCGTTTGCTCATGCGAGGTCGCCACCAAGATCGGAACGCTTCCATGCTGACCGTCGACGCCATCGATCTCCACTACGGCGCAGCCCAGGCGTTGCGCCGCGTCTCGATCACGGCGCAAGCCGGCAAGGTCACCTGCGTGATGGGCCGCAACGGCGTCGGCAAGACCACGCTGATGCGCGCCATCGTCGGTCAGCAGGCGATCAGCGCCGGCTCGATCTCCTTCGGCGGGCAGGACATCTCGACGCTGCGCACCGAAGACCGCGCGCGGGCCGGAATCGGCTTCGTGCCGCAGGGCCGCGAGGTCTTTCCGCTGCTGAGCGTGAAGGAAAACCTCGAAACCGGCTTTGCCCCCTTGCCCCGCAAGGAGCGCTACGTTCCCGACGAACTCTTCGACCTATTCCCTGTGCTCAAGTCCATGCTGGGCCGACGCGGCGGAGACCTCTCGGGTGGCCAGCAACAGCAACTCGCCATTGCGCGAGCGCTGGTCACCCGGCCCAAACTGCTGGTGCTGGACGAGCCGACCGAGGGCATACAGCCCTCGATCATCAAGGACATCGGCCGCGCGATCGACTATCTGCGCTCCAAGGGCGATATGGCGATCGTCCTGGTCGAGCAGTATTTCGACTTCGCCCGCGACCTCGCCGACACGATGTTCGTGATGGATCGCGGCGAGGTCGTGCTCTCGGGCGCGATGGCGGACCTCGACGCCAACCAGGTGCAGCGCCTGATCCAGGTCTGAGCGTCAGTGTGTCGGCCTGGGGTGGTGCCCCTCCGGCGGTGCCGGCCGCGGCGGATTGATCCAGATCAAGGCGACGCCGCGGCGCTTGCAGGGACACTCCCAAGATCGGGCCAACGGCCCATCCGAAGGAGATTGATCTTGGCGACCCGTCGACAGCCCTCTTCCGGCGCCATGCGTCGGCAGCCGAGTCCAGAGCCGACCACGGTCGAGCCGGCCCCGACATCAGAGGGAATCGAGGCCGGGCTGGCGGCGGAGCGGACGGAAGCGGTCCAGGAAGCGCAGATCGCCGCGATCTCCTCGGTGGCAGGAGATGCCGATACGGCGGGAGGCATCGATGCGATCCTTGCCGGCGCCGCTCCCGACGACGCTCGCCGGCTGCGCAGCGCGCTCGGCTTGCCGAAGGCGCAGGGGAAGCCGCGCGAAACCAGCGACGAATTGTCGGGCGACTGGCGCAATGGCGCCTACCCCTATCGCTACAAGATGCTGCGCAAGGACTACGAGCGCGACAAGTTCAGGCTCCAGTCCGAGCTTCTCAAGCTCCAGACCTGGGTGAAGGAATCGCGCCAGCGCGTCGTCATCCTGTTCGAGGGCCGCGACGCGGCCGGCAAGGGCGGTGCCATCAAGCGCTTCATGGAGCATCTCAATCCGCGCGGCGCCCGCGTGGTCGCGCTGGAGAAGCCCAGCGAGGTCGAGCGCGGCCAGTGGTATTTCCAGCGCTATGTCCAGCATCTGCCGACGACGGGCGAGATCGTGCTGTTCGATCGCAGCTGGTACAACCGCGCCGGCGTCGAGCGCGTCATGGGCTTCTGCTCCGACCCCGAGTACCGCGAGTTCCTGCGCCAGGCGCCGGAGTTCGAGCGCAACCTGGTGCGCAGCGGCATCCACCTGATCAAGTTCTGGTTCTCGGTCAGCCGCGACGAGCAGCATCGGCGCTTCAAGGAGCGCGAGGCCCATCCCTTGAAGCAGTGGAAGCTCTCGCCGGTCGATCTCGCCAGCCTCGACAAATGGGACGACTACACGGCGGCCAAGGAGGCGATGTTCTTCGCCACCGACACAGCCGACTCGCCCTGGACGGTGGTGAAGTCCGACGACAAGAAGCGGGCGCGCCTCAACGCGTTTCGCTATGTGCTGCGCTCGCTGCCCTATGCCGGCAAGGACGTCGACCGCATTGGAGCCGTCGATACCCTGCTCATCGGCCGCGCCAATTTCGTCTACGAGCGCGACGAGCAGGTTCCGGGTCAATCCTGATCGCAGGTCAAAACGCCAGCGGCGCGTTGTCGACGACCTCTTTCATTACGAAAAAGGTGCGGGTCTGGCGCACGCCGGGCAGCGCGATCAGCTTGTCGGCGTGGAGTTTGTTGAAATCCGCCATGTCGCGGACCCGGATCTTGAGGATGTAGTCGAAATCGCCGGCGACGATGTGGCAGTCGAGGATCGCCGGCATGCCCCGGATCGCCGTCTCGAAATCGCCGAAACTCTCGGGTGTCGAGCGGTCCAGCACCACGCCGACGAAGGCGAGCGTGCCCATCTCGACCTTTTGCGGCGAGATTTGCGCCCGCACACCGCTGACATAGCCCTCCGCGAACAGACGCTGGATCCGCCTGTGGCAGGTCGCGGCGCTGGTGTTCACGCGCTTGGCGATTTCGGCATTGCCCATCCGCCCGTCGCTTTGCAGCAGCCGCAGAATCTTGAGGTCGGTCCGGTCGAGTTTGGGCTCCATGAAAGGATCTTCCGAAAAAGGGGATCAATCTGAGAGCCATAACAGGAGGTAGGATCAAACGTGGCGTCAAGACACCTTTCCGTGCCCCAACTTCGGAAGTACCTTTCAGGCGATTTTCGCTAGCTTTTCCGGAGTTCAATCCGGAGCAAGCAAGAACCATGCTGTCGAAATTCGAGCGTTACCCGCTGACCTTCGGTCCTACGCCGATCGAGCCGCTGCCGCGTCTCTCCGCCCATCTCGGCGGCCAGGTCGAGCTCTACGCCAAGCGCGAGGACTGCAATTCCGGCCTCGCCTTCGGCGGCAACAAGCTGCGCAAGCTCGAATACATTGTGCCGGACGCGATCGCCTCGGGCGCCGATACGCTGGTCTCGATCGGCGGCGTGCAGTCCAACCACACCCGCATGGTCGCCGCGACCGCTGCCAAGATCGGCATGAAGTGCCGCATCGTCCAGGAGAGCTGGGTGCCGCATGAGGATGCGGTCTATGACCGCGTCGGCAACATCCTGCTGTCGCGGGTGATGGGCGCCGACGTTCAGCTCGTCGACGAGGGCTTCGACATCGGCATCCGCCAGAGCTGGGAGAATGCGCTGGAGGACGTGAAGGCCAAGGGCGGCAAGCCCTATCCGATCCCCGCCGGCGCCTCCGTCCACAAATTCGGCGGCCTCGGCTATGTCGGCTTTGCCGAGGAGGTGAGGGCGCAGGAGGCGCAGCTCGGCTTCCAGTTTGACTATATCGTCGTCTGCACCGTGACGGGCTCGACCCATGCCGGCATGGTCGTCGGCTTCGCCAAGGACGGCCGCCAGCGCAACGTCATCGGCATCGACGCCTCCTTCACCCCGGCCCAGACCAAGGCGCAGGTGCTCGACATCGCCCAGAAGACCTCGGCCCTGGTTGGCGGCAAGGACATCGTCAAAGACGATATCGTCCTGAACGAGGATTACGCCTATCCGGTCTACGGTGTCCCCTCGAAGGAGACGATCGAGGCCATCCGGCTCTCGGCCCGGCTCGAGGGCATGATGACCGACCCCGTCTATGAGGGGAAATCGATGCAGGGCATGATCGACCTGGTGAAGAAGGGCTTCTTCCCGGCGGGCTCGAAGGTGCTCTACGCCCATCTCGGCGGCGTGCCTGCGATCAACGGCTACAGCTACACCTTCCGCAACGGCTGACGGCGATGGAGGTCGTCGTCCTGGTGGAGTTCGGGGCGGGCACGGCGCCCGCCCGCGCCGCCCTGCTGGAGCGCGTCGGCGCGCTGGCGCTGTCCGGACAGGGACGGCTGAGCTTCGTCGCAACGGAAGCTGGCGGTCCTGACGCGCGTGAGCGCGACGTCGTCGCGATCGGCCTGACGCGGGCCGCCGCGGCGGCCGGGCTGATCGAGCGCTGGCGCGGCGAGGGCATTCTCACGGATGCGACCCCTGCGCGCGTCCTGCGCGTCCAGCCGATCTGGTCGATGGAGCCGCTCGCGCTGATGTTCCCTTGATGGCAGGCCGAGGCGGTGCGGGGTGCCCTGCGCCGCAGCGGCTTGCCGCCATGGCGGAGAGGATGCAACAACGCCGGCAAAGGCTCGGCGGCATTCCCGCCGGCACGTCAGGAGTTTGCGCGATGCAGCTGGGAGTGATCGGCCTCGGCCGGATGGGTGGCAATATCGTGCGTCGCCTGATGCGCGCCGGCCATGACAGCGTGGTCTATGACCGCGATCCGAAGCCGGGTGTGGCGCTCGCCGCCGATGGCGCCGTGGTGGCGTCGGACCTCAAGGACATGGTCGCCAAGCTCACGGCCCCGCGTGCGATCTGGGTCATGCTTCCCGCCGGCAAGATCACCGAGGGGACGCTGGCCGAGCTCGCCGGCCTGCTTTCGCCCGGCGACACGCTGATCGACGGCGGCAACGCCTTCTGGAAGGACGATGTCCGGCGTGGGCGGGAACTCGCGGCGAAGGGCATCCATTACATGGATGTCGGCACGTCGGGCGGCGTGCATGGGCTCGATCGCGGCTATTGCCTGATGATCGGCGGCGACAAGCAGGCCTTCGACCGGCTGGAGCCGATCTTCGCGACGCTGGCTCCGGGCAAGGGCGACATCGAGCCGACGAAGCATCGCGACGGTCGCAATCCGACCAGCGAACAGGGCTATCTGCATTGCGGCCCGGTCGGCGCCGGGCACTTCGTCAAGATGGTCCATAACGGCATCGAATACGGCATGATGCAGGCCTTCGCCGAGGGTTTCGACCTGCTGCGCAACGCCTCCGCCAAGGAGGGCCTGCCGCCCGAATACGAATTCGATTTCGACACCGCCGAGATCGCCGAGGTCTGGCGCCGGGGCTCGGTGGTGACGTCCTGGCTGCTCGACCTGACGGCCGAGGCCCTGGCCGCCGATGAGGAACTCGCCGCCTATTCCGGCACCGTCTCCGATTCGGGTGAGGGCCGCTGGACGGTCGATGCCGCCGTCGAGACGGCGACGCCCGCCGAGGTGCTGACCTCGGCGCTGTTTGCCCGCTTCCGCTCCCGCGTCGACCATACCTTCGGCGAGAAGGTGCTCTCGGCCATGCGCGCCGGCTTCGGCGGCCATGTCGAGCCCAAGCCCGGCACGGTCCTGCCGACGGGCCCCGTCGCGGTCGGCGCGGCACCGATTCCGGTCGTCTCCGGCAAGCAGGGCTGAGCCGTGGTGACACAGCAGATGTCGCATGTGAGGCCGGCTGTCGTCGTCGTCATGGGCGTCGCCAGCTCGGGCAAGACCTCGCTGGGCGAGCGTCTCGCCGGCCAGCTCGGCTGGCCCTTCCGCGACGCCGACTCGTTCCATCCGCCTGAGAACGTCGCCAAGATGGCGGGCGGAACGCCGCTCAATGACGAGGATCGCAAGCCCTGGCTGACCGCGATCGCCGCCTGGATCGACGATCTGCGCGCGTCCGGCGGCAATGGCATCGTCACCTGCTCGGCGCTGAAGCGCGCCTATCGCCGTGTCATCATCGGCGACAGGCCCGATGTCGCGCTGGTTTATCTCAAGGGATCGCGCGAGTTGATCGGTGCCCGGATGGCACAGCGCCAGCATCACTTCATGCCGCCGGCCCTGCTCGACAGCCAGTTCGCGGCGCTCGAGGAGCCGGGGGAGGACGAGGGTCCGCTCGTCGTCTCGGTCGAATCCTCCAAGGAGGCGATCGTCTCCGACGTGATGACAAGGCTCGGGCTGGCCTGAAGGACTGACGTTAAGCGGTCACGGCCGACGCCATGGCCAGTCGATGACGCCGCCGACATAGAGCGCCCACCAGATCAGAACCGGCTGCAGCGCCAGGCGCGGCGCATGATACCACCAACTCGACGGAAGCCCTGCCAGCGTAATGCCTTCGATCGCATGCTTGATGTTGGCCGGGAAGACGCACAGCGCGTAAAGCGCGAGCCCGATCCCTGCCGCCCGGCGCAGCTGCGGCACGAACAAGCCGATCGCGCCGAGAACTTCCGCGACGCCGGTGGCGATCACCACCAGGCGCGGTTCGGGGACCCATGCCGGCACGATCGGCAGGAAGGCGTCGGGCGAGCGCAGATGCAACAGCCCGGCGCCGAGATAGAACGCCGCCATCAGCCAGCGCATCGCGAGGCGATGGTGCGGCAGGAGCGTCACGTTACCTCGAACCAGGTCCACAGGCCGCGGTCGAAGCGCTCCAGCACGGTCGAGGAGATTAGCCAGCGGCCCGGATTCTCGGCGATGAAGGCGATGTGCAGCCGCTTGCCTTCGGGGATTTGCACGGTATCGAGGAAATAGGGCTCCCAGCCATCGTCGAGCGGATGCAGCAGGCGGAAGCAATGGCCGTGGACATGGATCGGCTGGAAGAACGCCGTCCTGTTCTCGATGGCGAGCACGATCGGGGTGCCGCGCTTGACGCTGAACAGCGGCTTGGCGCCGGCCTCGCCAAGGCCGCCATTGATGCGCCAGGGGCGGGCGGGGTCGAGTCCCGTCAGATCGAGCTTGAAATCGGCCGCGACCTTCGCTCCGCCCTCGATCACGATGGCGGGGCGAACCGCGTCCTGGAGACGGACGGCCGCGGGCAGGGTCGGGTTCGCCTTCAGCGCCATCGGAGCCGTCGAGGTCGGCTTGGCGGCCCCCTCGGCGACGAGCCGGACAAGCGGCACGCCTGAGCCGATCAGGGCCGTCACCATCGCAGTGGCGCCGATCTCCGTGGGCATGTCGATCAGCAGGTCGTAGCGGGTGCCCGGAGCGAAAGGCAGTTGCGCACGCACGGGCTCGAAGGACTCGGTCGGCTGGCCGTCGACCGCGACGACGACCGCCTTGATGCCGTCGAAGCGCAACCGCATGATCCGGGCATTGCAGGCATTGGCGAGGCGCAGGCGCACCCGCGCACCGGGCGCGACCGCGACGCGCTGCGGCGGCGAGCCGCCATTCACCGTGATCCAGCTTCCCAGCCGCCCGGCCGCAGCGCCGTCGGGGCTGCTGGCGGAGAAAGCCTGAATCGCGTGGTCGTCGCCGAGCAGCCAGTCCGTCACCAGGACGGGAAGGTCGAGATCGACCGGCGGCGGTTCGGGCTCCTCGACCACCAGCAGGCCGCTCAACCCGCGCCCGGCCGGCTCCGAGGAGCCGCCGATGACGAGCGGGCGATACAGGATCGTGCCGGAGTCGGTTGGCTTGAGCCGGTATGTGAAGCTCTCGCCCGGCGCGATCGCCGGCTGGCTGAAGCCGCCGACGCCATCCATCGCCGCATCGCCCCGCAGGCCCTGCCAATGCAGCGACAGCGGGCTCGTCGTCCTGTTCGCCAGGGTCAGCCGAAGCGTCTCGCCAAGCTTGATTCGCAGGGGCGGACCCGGCGTCACGCCATCGAAGCTCCAGATCTCGGTCTCGGCCGCGGGCGTCGGCCTGAGCCGGACCTTGGCCGGCCCGGCTGTGAGGATACGCGGCGCCACTTCGGGCGCTGCGGCCGGCGTCTGTGCCGCTGCCGCTCCGGTCAACGCCAGCGTCGTCACAGCGCCAAGGCCGGCGAGCGCCGCGCGGCGCGTCGGGGCGGCAGGGCGTTCATGGGCTTCGTTGCGTTCGTTCGCTGTGCTCATGGCCACCGGCATAATTGCCGGCGCGCCCGATGGCGAGGGGGGCGCGGCGCGGAACCAAGCCCGGCATTGCTTGGCGTGTTTTGCAGAACCGTCATTTTTTTGCTGCATGGCGCGGCACAAATGCGTATAGCACCGGCGCCCAATGATGGCCGCGCTGCGTATTCTCGCGCGCTGGCGCCATCGGGCCGGCGGGCGTGGCGGAACTGGTAGACGCACTGGTTTTAGGTACCAGCGGCGAAAGTCGTGGGGGTTCGAGTCCCTCCGCCCGCACCATCGAATTGGCTTTCGCGAGCGCGGCGGCGGTAACGACGTCGCGCTTTGGACATTGCATAACGAGCTGTTGGCGGATCGAAAAAGATGAACGTGACCGAAACCCTCTCGCAGGGCCTCAAGCGCGAATTTCAGGTGGTGCTGAACGCTGCCGACCTCAAGACGCGGCTCGATGACGGCCTCCAGGGCCTCCAGGGCAAGGCCAAGATCAACGGCTTCCGGCCCGGCAAGGTGCCGGTCGGCCATCTGCGCCGGCTCTATGGCCGCTCGGTCATGGCCGATGTGCTGCAGAACGCGGTCAACGAGGCCAACCAGAAGATCGTCGCCGACAACGGCCTGAAGCTCGCCTTCGAGCCGCAGATCAAGTTCCCCGAGAACAAGGACGAGATCGAGGCCGCGATGGAGGCCAAGGGCGATCTCGCCTTCACGGTCGCGCTCGAAGTGCTCCCCAAGATCGAGCTCGCCGATCTCTCGGACGTAGCGCTGGTCAAGCCGGTCGCCGAGGTGCCCGACGCCGATGTCGATTCCTCGCTGGAGCGCATGGCTGCGTCGAACCGCACCTTCGCCGACAAGGGCGAGGGCGCCGTCGCCGCCAGCGGTGACCGCCTGCTGATCTCCTTCGTCGGCACGCTCGAGGGCAAGCCCTTCGACGGCGGCACGGGCGAGGGCATTCCGCTCGATCTCGGCGCCGGCCAGTTCATTCCCGGCTTCGAGGAGCAGCTCGAGGGCGCCAAGGCCGGCGAGATCCGGACCGTCAAGGTCACCTTCCCGGAGAACTACACCGCCGAGCAGCTCGCCGGTAAGCCGGCCGAGTTCGAGGTCACCGTCACCGAGGTCCAGGCCCCGGAAGCGGTGAAGATCGATGACGAGCTCGCCAAGGCCTTTGGGCTGGAGTCGCTGGATGCGCTGAAGTCTGCTATCCGCGAGCAGATCGGCCGCGATTTCGGCACCCAGTCGCGCCGCAAGCTCAAGAAGAGCCTGCTCGATGCGCTCGACGGCAAGTACACCTTCGAGCTGCCCCCGACCTTGGTCGAGCAGGAGTTCGCCAGCGTCTGGAGCCAGGTCGAGGCCGACATGAAGGACGCCAAGAAGTCCTTCGAGGACGAGGGCACGACCGAGGAGACCGCCAAGGCGGACTACCGCAAGATCGCCGAGCGCCGCGTGCGGCTGGGCCTCGTGCTGGCCGAGATCGGCGAGCAGGCCAAGGTCCAGATATCGGATGACGAGGTCACCCAGGCGCTTGTCGAGCGCGCCCGCCAGTTCCCGGGCCAAGAGAAGCAGGTCTGGGAGTTCTACCGCAAGAACCCGCAGGCGCTGGCCGAGATTCGCGCCCCGATCTTCGAGGAGAAGGTCGTCGACCATCTGCTCGGCCAGGTGAAGGTCGAGGACCAGACGGTCTCCCGCGAGGCGCTTTATGCCGACGA
This sequence comes from Allobosea vaviloviae, assembly GCF_001298265.1. Taxonomy (GTDB): domain Bacteria; phylum Pseudomonadota; class Alphaproteobacteria; order Rhizobiales; family Beijerinckiaceae; genus Allobosea; species Allobosea vaviloviae_B. The sequence continues at coordinate 177,608 of NZ_LGSZ01000022.1, forward strand.
GGACGCCGACGAGGCGGCCGGGGCGAAGCCGAAGAAGGCTGCCGCCAAGAAGGCGAAGAAGGCCGACAAGGCTGACGAGACGGCTGCCGACGACGCCTCCGCCTGAGCGGCGCGGAAACCTTAATCGCAACATTCGCGCCGCTCGGCCCCGTGCCGGGCGGCGCTTCTCTTTTCAGCCGCCTTTGCCGTGCTTATGTGGTGTCTTCTCAAGACAGCCGCGATTCGACCAATGCCGGTTCCCGGCCTCCATCATCCAAGGACATTTTCATGCTGCGCGATCCGATCGAGACCTACAACAATCTCGTCCCGATGGTGGTCGAGCAGTCGAGCCGCGGCGAGCGCGCCTTCGACATCTATTCGCGCCTGCTGCGCGAACGCATCATCTTCCTGACCGGCCCGGTCGAGGATTACTCTGCCTCGCTGATCGTGGCGCAGCTCCTCTTCCTCGAGGCCGAGAACCCGAAGAAGGAGATTTCCTTCTACATCAACTCGCCCGGCGGCGTGGTGACCTCGGGCATGTCGATCTACGACACCATGCAGTTCATCCGCTGCCCGGTCACGACGCTCTGCGTCGGCCAGGCCGCCTCGATGGGCTCGCTGCTGCTGACCGCCGGCGCCAAGGACATGCGCTTCGCGCTGCCCAACGCCCGCATCATGGTTCACCAGCCCTCTGGTGGTTTCCAGGGCCAGGTCACCGACATCCTGATCCATGCCCGCGAGGTCGAGAGCCTGAAGCGCCGGCTCAACGAGATCTATGTCAAGCACACCGGCCGCTCCTACGCGGACATCGAGGCCGCGCTCGAGCGCGACAATTTCATGACCGCCGAACAGGCCCGCGAGTTCGGCCTGATCGACAAGGTCATCGACAAGCGGCCCGAGGAACTCGCTGCCTGAGCGGCTGCGACCAGCGGGCGCGCCGCCTGTGGGTTGGCGCGGCCGCATCCCGCGCCCATATTGCATGAGAACCGGCCCCGTGTTTGCATGGGGAATCGGACAGGCCCCGGGATGATCCCGAAGGTGTCCCAGCCTGATCCTGTTGTGGATCAGCCGCAAATTCGGGCGTGCCGGAACGGCGCGTTAACCAGATGAGCGTGAACTGGGCGCCTATTATGACGGAGAGACGACGGTTGCATCCGCTAACGCTGGTGTGGTCTCCGGCTCCGAGAATGGAGATGGACGATGAGTAAGGTCAGCGGCGGCGATTCGAAGAGCACGCTTTACTGCTCCTTCTGCGGCAAGAGCCAGCACGAGGTTCGCAAGCTGATTGCGGGCCCGACCGTGTTCATCTGCGACGAATGCGTCGAGCTCTGCATGGACATCATCCGCGAGGAATCCAAATCCGCGCTGGTGAAATCGAAGGACGGCGTGCCGACTCCCAAGGAGATCCGCAAGGTCCTGGACGACTACGTCATCGGCCAGGAGCACGCCAAGAAGGTGCTCTCGGTGGCGGTCCACAACCATTACAAGCGCCTCAGCCACGCGACGAAGCACAACGACGTCGAGCTGGCGAAGTCGAACATCCTGCTGATCGGGCCGACCGGCTCGGGCAAGACGCTGCTCGCGCAGACGCTCGCCCGCATCCTCGACGTGCCCTTCACCATGGCGGACGCGACGACGCTGACCGAGGCCGGCTACGTCGGCGAGGATGTCGAGAACATCATCCTCAAGCTGCTCCAGGCCTCCGACTACAATGTCGAGCGGGCGCAGCGCGGCATCGTCTATATCGACGAGATCGACAAGATCAGCCGCAAGTCCGACAACCCGTCGATCACCCGCGACGTTTCGGGCGAGGGCGTGCAGCAGGCGCTGCTGAAGATCATGGAGGGCACGGTCGCCTCCGTGCCGCCTCAGGGCGGGCGCAAGCATCCGCAGCAGGAATTCCTGCAGGTCGACACCACCAACATCCTGTTCATCTGCGGCGGCGCCTTCGCCGGCCTCGACAAGATCATCTCGGGCCGCGGCAAGGGCACGTCGATCGGCTTCGGCGCGACCGTGAAGGGGCCCGATGATCGCCGCACGGGCGCGATCTTCCGCGAGGTCGAGCCCGAGGATCTGCTGAAGTTCGGCCTGATCCCTGAGTTTGTCGGCCGTCTGCCGGTCCTGGCGACGCTCGAGGATCTCGACGAGGCCGCGCTGAAGACGATCCTGACCGAGCCGAAGAACGCCCTGGTCAAGCAGTATCAGCGTCTCTTCGAGATGGAGGACACCGAGCTGACCTTCACCGACGAAGCGGTCGCGATGATTGCCCGCAAGGCGATCGACCGCAAGACCGGCGCGCGCGGCCTGCGCTCGATCATGGAGGGCATCCTGCTCGAGACCATGTACGAATTGCCGGGGCTGGAAGGCGTCGAGCAGGTCGTGATCGGTCCCGAGGCCGTCGAGTCCAAGTCCCGTCCGCTCTTCATCTATTCGGAGCGCGAGGACGAGGCCAAATCCGCTTCCGCGTGAGCATCGGGCCTTGTTCGATTCGCTTGACGGCAGTGTTCGAAACAGCAAGCGCGCGCCGATTGGCGCGCGTTTTGCGTATCAAGCCAGCATAGCGCGCTTTTTGCTTCACAGTTCAGCGATCGGATTTGATCGGAATCTCGATACGATGTGTTGCCCCGGCTCGATATCCTGCCCTCGACTGGGCTGGAGAAAATCGACGCGGATGAAACTTCTGGGGGCAGGCCGCGGCGGCTCGCTTGAAAGCCGGCGAGGAAGTCTCCACTTTAGCATCACTCGCGAGAGTCGCATGCCTGTTCAGGGTGCGATGCGCGGGGGCGGACGGGGTGAATGGTCGCTCCGGTCGCTTACGTCCGATCGCTTCGCCCATTATGGGGATGCTCCGGGCGCAACCACAAAGGAAAAGTCATGACTGGCTCGGCGCCCCGCGCTCCTTTCGTTTCCGGTGAGACCGGCACCTATCCGGTTCTCCCCCTGCGCGACATCGTCGTTTTCCCCCATATGATCGTGCCGCTCTTCGTCGGCCGCGAGAAGTCGATCCGTGCCCTCGAGGAGGTCGTCAAGACCGATGGGCTGATCCTGCTCGCGACGCAGAAGAACGCCGGAGACGACGATCCGGAGACCAAGGATATCTATGAGATCGGCACGCTCGCCCGCGTGCTGCAATTGCTGAAGCTGCCCGATTCCACCGTGAAGGTGCTGGTCGAGGGCGTCGGTCGCGCCAAGGCCACGGCCTATGTCGCCGACGAGGCTTTCTATCAGGCAGAGGCCATCGGCCTGGCCGAGGAAGACGGCAAGAAGGTCGAGGTCGAGGCGCTGGGCCGTTCGGTCGTCAGCGAGTTCGAGAGCTATGTGAAGCTCAACAAGAAGATCTCGCCCGAGATCGTGGCGGCCGTCTCTCAGATCGATGAGCCCAGCAAGCTCGCCGATACGGTCGCCTCGCATCTGGCCGTCAAGATCGCCGACCGTCAGGCCGTGCTCGAGATCGCCCATGTCACACATCGGCTGGAGAAGGTTCTCTCGCTGATGGAAAGCGAGATGTCGGTGCTCCAGGTCGAGAAGCGCATCCGCTCGCGCGTCAAGCGCCAGATGGAGAAGACCCAGCGCGAGTACTACCTCAACGAGCAGATGAAGGCGATCCAGAAGGAACTCGGCGACGGCGAGGAAGGCCGCGATGAGCTGGCCGAGCTGGAGGAGCGCATCGCCCGCACCAAGCTCTCCAAGGAGGCCCGTGACAAGGCCATCGCGGAGATGAAGAAGCTGCGGCAGATGTCGCCGATGTCGGCCGAGGCGACGGTGGTGCGCAACTACCTCGACTGGATGCTCGGCATCCCCTGGGGCAAGAAGTCGAAGATCAAGAAGGATCTGGCGGCTGCGCAGGCGGTGCTGGACGATGATCACTTCGGCCTCGACAAGGTCAAGGACCGCATCGTCGAGTACCTTGCCGTGCAGCAGCGGACCAACCGGCTCGCCGGCCCGATCCTGTGCCTCGTCGGCCCTCCGGGCGTCGGCAAGACCTCGCTCGGCAAGTCGATCGCCAAGGCGACGGGGCGCGAGTTCGTGCGCATGTCGCTCGGCGGCGTGCGCGACGAGGCCGAGATTCGCGGTCACCGGCGCACCTATATCGGCTCGATGCCCGGCAAGATCATCCAGTCGATGAAGAAGGCCAAGACCGCCAACCCGCTCATCCTGCTCGATGAGATCGACAAGATGGGTCAGGACTTCCGTGGCGATCCCTCTGCGGCCCTGCTGGAGGTGCTCGATCCCGAGCAGAACGGCACCTTCAACGACCACTATCTTGAGGTCGATTACGACCTGTCGAACGTCATGTTCGTGACCACGGCCAACACGCTGAACATCCCGCCGGCCCTGCTGGACCGGATGGAGGTGATCCGCATCGCCGGCTATACCGAGGATGAGAAGACCGAGATCGCCCGGCGTCACCTGATCCCGAACGCGATCAAGAAGCACGGCCTCGAATCCAAGGAATGGTCGATCGACGACGACGCGCTGCAGACGCTGGTCCGCCGCTATACGCGGGAGGCGGGCGTCCGCAATCTCGAGCGCGAACTCTCCAACACCGTCCGCAAGGCGGTGAAGGACATCGTGCTGACCAAGAAGAAGAAGGTCGCGGTCAATAACGAACTGCTCGAGGAGTATCTCGGCCCGCCGCGCTATCGCTATGGCATGGCCGAGACCGAGGATCAGGTCGGTATCGTCACCGGCCTGGCCTGGACCGAGGTCGGCGGCGAGTTGCTGACGATCGAAGGCGTCATGATGCCCGGCAAGGGCAAGATGACCGTCACGGGCAACCTCAAGGAGGTGATGAAGGAATCGATCTCGGCAGCGGCGTCCTATGTCCGCTCGCGGGCTCTTGATTTCGGCATCGAGCCGCCTTTGTTCGACAGGCGCGACATCCACGTCCACGTTCCCGAAGGGGCGACCCCGAAGGACGGTCCATCGGCCGGCATCGCGATGGCGACCTCGATCATCTCGGTCCTGACCGGCATCCCGACCAACCGCGACGTCGCCATGACCGGCGAGGTCACGCTGCGGGGCAGGGTGCTGCCCATCGGCGGGTTGAAGGAGAAGCTCCTGGCGGCGCTGCGTGGCGGCATCAAGAAGGTGCTGATCCCGGAGGACAACGCCAAGGATCTGATCGACCTGCCCAAGTCGGTCCGCGAGGGCATGGAGATCATCCCGGTCTCGCGCATGGAGCAGGTGCTCCAGCACGCATTGACCCGCGTGCCGGCGCCGATCGTCTGGGAAGAGGATCTGAAGGCGATCCCCGCCAAGCCGGTCGAGGATGACGCCTCGGGCCTCGTCGCTCACTGAGCATCGCCTCGGATGCAATCAACAAGGCCGCCGGGCAACCGGCGGCCTTTGTTTTGACGTAACGTTAATCAAAAGGGTTCCATTGTCCGACTGTCTGTAACAGCGAAATCCCAGCATGTCGGATCCGGCGCCGAGTCCCGATTCCGTCGCGTATGTGACGGCGGGGCGTTCACTCGTTTGGTCGATCATTTTTCCCGTCGCCGCCGTGACCTGCCTCCTGCTGGCGGCGTTGGTGGTGTATCTGCCGGATACGATCGTCGGGATCGAAATTCGCGCGGCCCGCGCGAGAGCGATCGCCTGGGGCGCGCAACTGACCGAGTTGCGCGCGATGTATTCCGGGAACGTCGTCGCCAAGTTGTCGTCGGGCGGCGAGACGAAGGCGACGGCCGACTATATCGGGCAGCCGCATGCGATCCCCGTCCCGACGACCTTCATCCTCGACTATGCGGCGCGGATCTCTGGGCCGGGCAACGAGATCAGGCTCATTAGCCCCTTTCCCTGGCCGCAGCGTCAGGGGCGGCCAGCCTTCGACGGTTTCCAGGCCGATGCATGGAAGGCCCTCTCGCAAGGCGGCGTCGGCTCCTTCAGCAGCATCGAGGGCAGCGGTCCCCAGGCCGTTCTGCGCGTCGCTGTTCCCGATCGAATGGCGCAGAGCTGTGTCGATTGTCACAATTCGCATCCCCAGTCCCCGAAGAAGGACTGGAAGCTCGGCGACGTGCGCGGCCTGGTCGAGATCAAGCAGCCCCTCGCGGTCGTCACCCAGGAGGCGCGCGAGATCGTCTGGCGGCTGACCTTTTGGGGGGCGGCTGCAACCCTGGTCCTGCTGCTCGTCTTCGCGATCGTCGCGATGCGCGTGGTGCGGCCGCTGCGTGACCTGACGGGAACGATCGGCCAGTTGGCGCGTGATCGCAACGACGTGACCGTGCCCTATGTCGAGCGTCGCGATGAATTGGGGATCGTCGCGCGTGCTCTGCAGATGCTCAAGCGCGAGCGTGAAACCTTCCTGCATCTGCGGCGCGAAGCTGACGAGGAGGCGCGAAGCCGGCTGGCGCGCGCCGGACGCCTGCATGAGTTCAACGCGGGGCTGGGGCAGGACCTCGACAGACTTCGCTCTGAGGTGGCCTCGTCCTCCAGCGCGATCCGAGCCGCCACCGCAGAAGTCGCCACGCTGTCTGCCGTCAGCGGCGACCTGGTGAGGGATGCCGAGCAGCACGCCGACAAGCTCGCCCATGCCGGCCAGTCGGTCATCGGTCTGGCGGATGCGATCGGCACGGCGGTCAGCGCGGTCGAGACGCACCTGACCACGGTCGGTGACCACGCCGTCTGGAACATCCAGCGATCGCGCGATGCCGAGGAGCGGACACTGCGCCTCGCATCGGAGGTGGCGGGGATCGGAGACGTCGTCGGCGTGATCCGGGACATCGCCGAGCAGATCAACCTGCTCGCTCTCAACGCCACGATCGAGGCGGCCCGTGCCGGTCTCGCCGGGCGAGGATTTGCCGTCGTTGCCGCCGAGGTCAAGGCCCTCGCCTCGCGGACGGCATCGGCGACCGAGGACATCGCGCATCGAATCGCGACGATCCAGACGGCGTCAGGCGAGGTCGCCGCTCAGATCACCAGCATGACCGATGGGCTGGCGGGAGAGGGAGAAAGGGCAGGGCAGTTGGCGCACAGGCTGCGCGAGGACGTTGCGGTCTCCGGCGACATCGGCCGGCACATGCGCACCGTGTTCGACGAGGCGCGCGCCATGCTCGACGCCCTCGATCGAATCAGAACGGAGACCAAGGCCGCCCGTGGCAGCTTCGAAGCCCTGGACGAGGCGTCCCGGAGGGTCGACGCGACGGTCGAGGTTCTGGACAAGCACGCCTGCGCCTTGTCGCGGGAGATCGCCTCGCCCTGAGGCGCTGGTGGGCGGTGACGGGCTCGAACCGCCGACCCTCTCGGTGTAAACGAGATGCTCTACCGACTGAGCTAACCGCCCGGTGCAGCAGGATGTAAGCTCTGGTGCCCCGGCCATCAAGCATTGAGTCGCTGCCGATCGGCGATGCAGCTCGATCCGTCCACGGCCGTTTTAGCGCATTGCCGTTTTATCCGCTGACACACGCTTGACACTTCCGGCCCATCGCCATAATCCACACCTCGCTGACGGCCACCGCGTCGCAGCCGCCCTGCGCGGGCGTAGCTCAGTTGGTTAGAGTGCCGGCCTGTCACGCCGGAGGTCGCGGGTTCGAGCCCCGTCGCCCGCGCCATATAAATCAGATAGTTGAAGTCCTCCCGAACTCATGATGCCAGCACGAGTCGACACCGTGATGTCGATGGATGCGAGGGTCTGTCCAAGCTGGACGAGGGCACAAGCGCTCGTCGAGGCAGGCTTCTGTGCCCTCGTTGATCGGCAGGTGGGAGTGGCCTTGCCAAGGGCCTGATGAGGCCTGCCTGGCGGCGGGCGAGAGCTTGCGACCGGCGTGAAACTCCGGCGCGCAAACCACCGGCCGCATGCCGGCTTCAGCCCTTGATGAAGGCGAGCAGGTCGGGGTTGATCACCTCCGCATGAGTTGTGAGCATCCCGTGCGGATAGCCCTTGTAGACTTTCAGCGTGCCGTTCTTGAGGAGCTTCACCGATTTCAAAGCGGAATCGGCGATCGGGACGATCTGGTCGTCGTCGCCATGCATGACGAGGGTCGGGACGGTGATCGCCTTCAGATCCTCGGTCTGGTCGGTCTCCGAGAAGGCTTTGATGCCCTCGTAATGCGCCTTGGCAGAGCCCATCATGCCCTGCCGCCACCAGTTTTGGACAACGCCCGGATAGACCGTCGCGCCTTCGCGATTGAAGCCGTAGAATGGGCCTGAAGCCACGTCGAGGAAGAGCTGAGCGCGATTCTCGGCCGTGCCCTGGCGGAAGCCGTCGAAGACCTCGATCGGTAGACCCTCTGGATTGGCTGCCGTTTTCAGCATGAGCGGGGGCACGGCGCTCACCAGGACCACCTTGGCGACGCGGCCGGCGGGCTGGCCGTGCCGGGCGACGTAACGGGCGACCTCGCCGCCGCCGGTGGAGTGGCCGATATGCACGGCGTTGCGCAGGTCGAGATGCTCGGCGACCGCAAAGGCGTCGGCTGCGTAATGATCCATGTCGTGGCCATCGCTGACCTGCGTCGAGCGACCGTGGCCGCGGCGATCATGCGCGACGACGCGATAGCCGTTCAAGACGAAGAACAGCATCTGTGCGTCCCAATCATCCGACGACAGTGGCCATCCGTGATGAAACATGATCGGCTGGGCGTTCTTCGGTCCCCAGTCCTTGTAGAAGATGTCGAGCCCATCCTTGGTCTTCACGAAGCCGGTCATCCGGGAAACTCCTTGCTGGTCGTGCGCGGGAGGGGGGATGGGCGTGGTCCCGGCCCGGCAAGACGGTGCCGGCCGCGACGGCGCCCATGCCGATTGGCGCGTCGTGCTGCGTTTGCGCGGTCTCGATCATGCCTCACCTCGCATCATCCCGCTACCGAACGTCCAGGCACCCCTGTGGCCATGTCATGCGCTGGAAGGCCGAGCACGGCATACTGGTGATCGATTGCGTGACCGTGACGTTGTGTGGCGCCTTGCGGGCCGCAGGCTGGGCCGCCACTTTTCCCGCAAGCTTCGGCAGGCTCTTCGCCGCCTGAGGGCAGCCTGCAGACGATTCGATCGCCAGCAGCCATGCGGCGCGTTCGATCAGCCTCCGGCGCCCGATGTTGCCGATCGTGGGTGGCGCTGCCTGCGTCGGAAGGCATCGGCGAAGCCTCATCGCCTTTGTCAGTGTCCCGTTCCGTGAAGTGCCTGCTCACAGTTGTGTGAACCGTGACCGGCGCCGATGGCAGCGTTCGATCCCTTGCCCTCGCGAAAACCCATCCTCGCCGAGAAAAGCATGGAGCCGGCGCTCGAGTGAGCGCACGCCTCTCGCCTTTCACCAGGGCCGGCGCGGCCCCGTATCCACATGGAGGATGCCGTTCCAGTAGACCTTGTGCCCACCGACCTCGGGCAGGGCGCGCACCCATTCGATGACGCTGCGTGGGCGCACGCCGGGAACGCGAAAATCCATCGCCTCGCAGCGCTTGTGGAAGGAGCCGCGCCGCGCGCGCCAGGGGGGGCGCCAGGTCGACGTCACCTTCACCGCGCCGTACTTGTCGGAAATCTTCGCCAGGATCAGCTTCAGCCGCTGCGGCAGGCAGGCGGTCGACGTTCCCGGATCGGTCGATATGCCTGGCCTGTCGGGTTTCTCGTTCGGGTCGAACTCCGGCTCGGCGCCGGCTTTCTGGCCGGGCGTCAATTGCGGCCATTCAGGCCCTTCATCTTCGTCGGGTTCGGCCGTCACCGGCGAGGTGGCGTCGGAGGACACGTCGCGGGAGGCGTTCTGCGGCTCAGGCGCGGGGGGCGGCACGACGATCGCGGGCAATGCCGGGTTGCCCGGCAGTTCGAGGTCGAAGGGCCGCTGCGGGGGAAGCGGGGAGCGGATCATCTGCCCGTCCTGCGCCCAGGCGACGGCAGGATTCAGGGCGCCGGCGAGCGCCAGCCCCAATGCGACGTGGAGGCACGGCTTCACGGCATTCAGGGAGCAGTGGGCGGCATGAAGATGTCCCGCGCTTCGGGGCCGACAAGGGGCAGTTGCGGGGATTTGGTGCAAAGCGCGGTGAGCCCCGCGGGAGCGGCGGTGATCTTCTCGAGGTCGAGCACCGGACGGGTTGCGCTGCCGGCGAAGTAGCCAGCCAGCCACAGCGAGAGCTGGCTCTGGTCGCCCTCGGTCATCGCGATGAAATCGGCGCACCGCGCGCGAGTCAGATCGATGCCCTCGGCGCGGACGCTGGACGGGGCGAACGCCGTCATGACGATGAGGCTTGCTGCCGTGAGAGCGGGGACTGTCGGGAAAATCGTGGAACGCGTGCGCATTGAGCCGCCCTTCTCGAATGCGACATGCGCCGCGCGGAAACCGATTCGCCGCAAGTGTGTCGCGTCATGGCCGCCTTCGCCAGTCGGAAGCCGGCGAGAAGCGGCAAAAATCCGGCACAGTCGGACGCCGATCCGGTGACGAGCGCCGAACTCCGCCGCGCCTGCGTCAATTTCAACCCGGCTGCGCGATGCTGCGGCGCGGCAGAGTCTTGCTTCATTCTAATGCAAGGGCTAATCGACAGAAACCGGCGCGCCGTCATCGGCCGTTTGAAGCGGGATCGTCCATGCAAGCTCTCCCAGTGCCATCGCTGCTGAACGACTATCTGCCTCTGGTCATCTTCATCGGCGTTGCCGCGATCATCGGTCTGGCCTTGCTGATCGCGCCTTTCGCGATCGCCTATTCCAAGCCCGATCCCGAGAAGCTCTCGGCCTATGAATGCGGCTTCAACGCCTTCGACGATGCCCGCATGAAGTTCGACGTCCGCTTCTATCTCGTCGCCATCCTGTTCATCATCTTCGATCTCGAGGTCGCCTTCTTGTTTCCCTGGGCGGTCGCGTTCGGCGGGCTCGGCTGGTATGGTTTCGTCTCGATGATGATCTTCCTCGGCGTGCTGACGGTCGGCTTCGTCTATGAGTGGCGCAAGGGCGCGCTGGAGTGGGACTGATCGTCCCATCGTCGGCACAGACTTCGCGACTTATCTGACGGTTACGGGTTCACAAGGGTTCGTTTCATGGCAACAACAGCGATCGACCGCGGCGATCCGCTCGTCGCGCCCGCGCCGAAGGGCGTGCTCGGGCCCGATGGCCTGCCGGTGGGCCAGCGCGATCCCTTCTTCACCTCGATCAACAGCGAACTGGCCGACAAGGGCTTCCTCGTTACCGCCACCGACGACCTGATCAACTGGTCGCGCACCGGCTCGCTGATGTGGATGACCTTCGGGCTCGCCTGCTGCGCCGTCGAGATGATGCAGCTCTCGATGCCGCGCTACGATGTCGAGCGCTTCGGTTTCGCGCCGCGCGCGTCACCGCGCCAGTCGGACGTGATGATCGTTGCGGGCACGCTGACCAACAAGATGGCCCCAGCTCTCCGCAAGGTCTACGACCAGATGCCGGAGCCGCGCTACGTCATCTCGATGGGCTCCTGCGCCAATGGCGGCGGCTATTACCACTACAGCTACAGCGTCGTGCGCGGCTGCGACCGCATCGTGCCGATCGACATCTACGTGCCGGGCTGCCCGCCGACGGCGGAAGCTCTGCTCTATGGCGTGCTGCTGCTGCAGAAGAAGATCCGCCGCACCGGCACGATCGAGAGGTGAGGCATGGCTGAGCCGACGGACATGATCGTTCCGATGCTTCGTGAGATGCGCGCCGATATCGTTGCTCGCCTCGACCAGCATTCGACCCGCTTCGACCTCGTGGACAAGCGTCTGTCGAAGATTGAGGGGCATATCGAGTCCTTCCGGCACGCCCTGACTGCGGACACGCTGATGAGCAAACTCGTGACCGGTGAGTTCGAGGAGCGCATCGAAGCGCTCGAAGCCAAGGTCCGCGAATTGGAGTCGCACAAGTGAGCGAAGCGCTCGTAGCACTCGGCGAAGAGATCAAGGCGGCGCTGCCCGGCGCCGTGACGGATGCCGTCGTCACCTTCGGCGAGTTGACGGTTCACGCGCAGGCGGCGTCGATCCTGGAGGTCATGGCGACGCTCTACAGCGATCCGCGCTTTCGCTTCGTCAATTTCACCGACATCGCGGGCGCCGACTATCCCGGCCGCGAGAAGCGTTTCGACGTCGTCTATCACCTGCTGGCGCCCTATTCGAACCGCCGCATCCGCGTGAAGGTCCAGACCGACGAGGCGACACCCGTGCCCTCGATCATCGAGGTCTTTCCGGCGGCGAACTGGTACGAGCGCGAGGCCTATGACTTCTACGGCATCCTGTTCTCGGGCCATCCGGATCTCCGCCGCATCCTCACCGATTACGGTTTCGAGGGGCATCCGCTGCGAAAGGACTTCCCGCTCACCGGCTATGTCGAGGTCCGCTACGACGACGAGCAGAAGCGCGTCGTCTATGAGCCGGTGAAGCTGAATCAGGAATTCAGGAATTTCGACTTTCTCTCGCCCTGGGAAGGTACGGACTATGTCCTGCCGGGCGACGAAAAAGCGAAGACGGCCTGATCGGAGCCGGACATGTCAGAACACAACATCCGGAACTTCTCGATCAATTTCGGCCCGCAGCACCCGGCCGCCCATGGCGTGCTGCGCCTCGTGCTGGAGCTCGACGGTGAGATCGTCGAGCGCGTCGACCCCCATATCGGCCTGCTGCATCGCGGCACCGAGAAGCTGATCGAGGCCAAGACCTATCTTCAGGCGCTGCCCTATTTCGACCGGCTCGACTATGTCGCGCCGATGAACCAGGAGCATGCCTATTCGCTCGCGGTCGAGAAGCTGATGGGCGTCACGGTTCCGCGTCGCGGCCAGCTCATCCGCGTGCTCTATTCCGAGATCGGCCGCATTCTCTCGCATATCCTCAACGTCACCACGCAGGCGATGGACGTCGGCGCGCTGACGCCCCCGCTCTGGGGCTTCGAGGAGCGCGAGAAGCTGATGATCTTCTATGAGCGGGCCTGCGGGGCGCGCATGCATGCGGCCTATGTCCGGCCCGGCGGCGTGCATCAGGACCTGCCGACCGGCCTCATCCACGACATCGCCGAATGGTGCGACCCCTTCCTCCAGGTCTGCGACGATCTCGAGGGCCTGCTGACCGACAACCGCATTTTCAAGCAGCGCAATGTCGATATCGGCGTCGTCGATCTCGAAACCTGCTGGAAATGGGGTTTCTCGGGCGTGATGGTGCGCGGGTCCGGCGCCGCCTGGGACCTGCGCAAGTCGCAGCCCTATGAGTGCTACGAGGAGATGGAATTCGACATCCCCGTCGGCAAGAACGGCGACTGCTACGACCGCTATCACATCCGCATGGAAGAGATGCGCCAGTCCGTGCGCATCATGAAGCAGTGCTGCGAGAAGCTTTTGGCCCCCGAAGGCGGCGGGCCGATCTCTTCGCTCGACGGCAAGATGGTGCCGCCCAAGCGCGGCGAGATGAAGCGCTCGATGGAAGCGCTGATCCACCATTTCAAGCTCTACACCGAGGGCTACAAGGTGCCCGAGGGCGAGGTCTACGCGGCGGTCGAGGCGCCCAAGGGCGAATTCGGCGTCTATCTCGTCTCCGACGGCACCAACAAGCCCTATCGCTGCAAGATCAAGGCACCGGGCTTCGCCCATCTCCAGGCCATGGATTTCATGTGCCGCAAGCACATGCTGGCGGACGTCTCCGCGATCCTGGGCTCGCTGGACATCGTGTTCGGGGAGGTCGATCGGTGAGCTCCCATCTCGTGCGTTGCGCGACCCACGGCTCGGATACCGCTGCCTTCGTCTGCTCGCATCTCGTCGAGACGCTGAGGGACGGGGAGGCTCGCGGCGTTTTCTGGTCGCGCGATCACGATGGCTGCATCAATGCGTATTGCTCGCGCTGTGCGGACGCCATCGACGATAACGGTGGCGAACTGACCAGCGACATCGAAACAAAGTTCGATATCCAGCTCATCTGCGAAGCTTGTTTTACGAAGATCGCTCATTCGAACGGTCTTCGGGAGTTCAACTGATGTCCGTCCGTCGTCTCGCCCCCGATCACGTCCAGCCCGCCTCCTTCGCCTTCGATCCGGCGAACGAGAACTGGGCAGACCAGCAGATCGCCAAATATCCGGAAGGCCGCCAGGCCTCGGCCGTGATCCCGCTTTTGTGGAAGGCGCAGGAGCAGCATGAAGGCTGGGTGCCGCGCGCTGCGATCGAGGCCGTCGCGCGCAAGCTCGGCATGGCGCCGATGCGCGTCATGGAGATCGCGACCTTCTACACGATGTTCAACCTCCAGCCGGTGGGCGAGCACTTCATCCAGCTCTGCGGAACGACGCCCTGCGCGCTGCGCGGCGCCGAGGCGATCAAAAAGGTCTGCGAGGACGTCATCGGCCCGCAATCGACGGTGAGCGCCGACGGCAAGCTCTCCTGGCTCGAGGTCGAGTGCCTCGGCGCCTGCTGCAACGCCCCGATGGTGCAGATCAATTTCGACTATTACGAGGATCTGACGCCCGAGAATTTCACGGCGCTCCTCGACGACCTGCGCCATGGCCGCCCGGTCAAGACCGGCTCGCAGATCGGCCGCTCCGGCTCCGAGCCGGTCGGTGGCGGCGAGACCCTGAAGGACCCCGCGCTCTATGACGGCACGGTGATCGGCGCCGGCGATTGGCAGGCGCGTGTCACCGAGCAGCGCAAGGCAGCGGCCGAAGCGGCTGCCGCCAAGGCTGCTGCCGAGGCCGAGGCCAAGAAGGCGGAAGCGGTCAAGGCCGAGGCGACGCCGGCCACGCCATCCAAGCCCGCCACCGAGACGGCGTCGCCGGGGCGGCCTCAGCCATCCTCGCCGGGACAGCCCACCAGCGCGGCCAACGATACGCCGGCCAGCCAGGGAAAAGTCGACGACAAATCCGCCGGTGAAGCCGCCAAGTCGGCGGACGCCGCCGCTCCCAAGCCGGTGAAGTGAGATAACGGCCATGCTTGCTGATCGCGACCGGATTTTCACCAACCTCTACGGGCTTCACGACCTGTCGCTGAAGGGCGCCATGGCGCGCGGCGCCTGGGACGGCACCAAATTCCTGCTCGAGCAGGGCCAGGACTGGATCATCGACGAGATGAAGAAGTCCGGCCTGCGCGGACGCGGCGGCGCCGGCTTCCCGACCGGCTTGAAATGGTCGTTCATGCCCAAGAAGAGCGACGGGCGGCCCAGCTACCTCGTCGTCAACGCCGACGAGTCGGAGCCCGGCACCTGCAAGGATCGCGAGATCATGCGCAACGACCCGCATACGCTGGTCGAGGGCTGCCTGATCGCCTCCTTCGCGATGAACGCCAACGCCGCCTACATCTACATTCGCGGCGAGTACATCCGCGAGCGCGAGGCGCTGCAGCGCGCCGTCGACGAGGCTTATGAGGCCCGGCTGATCGGCAAGGACAACATCCACGGCTATCCCTTCGACCTCTACGTCCATCACGGCGCCGGCGCCTATATCTGCGGCGAGGAGACGGCCCTGCTCGAAAGCCTCGAGGGCAAGAAGGGCATGCCCCGGATGAAGCCGCCATTCCCCGCGAATGTCGGCCTCTATGGCTGCCCGACCACCGTCAACAACGTCGAGTCGATCGCGGTGGCGCCGACCATCCTGCGTCGCGGCGCGGCCTGGTTCTCGTCGCTCGGCAACCCCAACAATGTCGGCACCAAGCTGTTCTGCGTCTCCGGCCATGTGAACAAGCCGTGCAATGTCGAAGAGGTCATGGGCATCCCCTTCCGCGAGCTGATCGAGCGGCATTGCGGCGGCGTGCGCGGCGGCTGGGACAACCTGATGGCCGTCATCCCCGGCGGCTCCTCGGTCAGGATGGTGCCGGCCGAGCAGATCATCGACACGCCGATGGATTTCGATTCGCTCTCGAAGCTGCGCTCGGGCCTCGGCACGGCGGCAGTGATCGTCATGGACAAGTCGACCGACATCGTCCGCGCGATCGCCCGCATCAGCTATTTCTACAAGCATGAGAGCTGCGGCCAGTGCACGCCCTGCCGCGAGGGCACGGGCTGGATGTGGCGCGTGCTCAACCGCATGGCCGAGGGCAGGGCGCAGAAGCGCGAGATCGACATGCTGCTCGACGTCACCAAGCAGATCGAGGGCCACACCATCTGTGCGCTCGGCGACGCCGCGGCATGGCCGATCCAGGGCCTGATCGCGCATTTCCGTCACGAGATCGAGAAGCGCATCGACGACTATGCCGCCAACCCGCATAGCGAGCCTGTGCGCTTGATGGCGGCGGAGTGAGATCGATGGCAAATGCCATGATTGTCATCAGGCCGTATCTGCACGAAGGCATTTGGGTGTTCGACGATGCGTCGGTCGGCCTGGAGCAGGAGCCTTTCGTGTCGGGCGTGCCCGAGATGATCGAGGCATTCGTGAAGGATATTCCGAACGCGGCCGATGGCTTCGAGCTGACCTTTTCGGCGCAGCCCTTTCCAGACTTCCAAGTGAAGCTGATCTGGCTGCGCCGTGAGTACGATGGCAACTGGTATGGGTGGCCGGAGACGCGCCAGCAGGGTTGGCTCTGCCCGGCCCTGTTCCGCTATTTCGACAAGCCACCGGCGGAAATCTATTGTCGCGCGAGCGCGTTGAAGGCCGATCGGGCTTCTGACGATGTCGGAGAGGTTTCGCTTGTCGGCATCGATGCAAAGCTGGACCTCATCCTCCGGCAGATCGCAGTCTTGAGCGAGCGCGTCTCTTTGCTCGAGGCCGGTTCGCGAGCGCAATATGAAGACGAAGCCAAGCGCGTCGAGCGCCTGGAGAGGCAACAATGACCAAACTCATCATCGACGGCATCGAGGTCGACGTTCCCGCCGAATACACGGTCCTGCAGGCTTGCGAGGCGGCAGGCGCCGAGGTGCCGCGCTTCTGCTTCCATGAGCGGCTCTCGATCGCCGGCAATTGCCGCATGTGCCTGGTCGAGGTGAAGGGCGGCCCGCCCAAGCCGCAGGCTTCATGTGCCATCGGCGTGCGCGACCTGCGCCCCGGCCCCAATGGCGAGCCGCCGGTCGTCTCGACCAAGTCGCCCATGGTCAAGAAGGCGCGCGAGGGGGTGATGGAGTTCCTCCTGATCAACCACCCGCTGGATTGCCCGATCTGCGACCAGGGCGGCGAGTGCGATCTCCAGGACCAGGCCATGGCCTATGGCGTCGACACCTCGCGCTATGCCGAGAACAAGCGCGCCGTCGAGGACAAGTATATCGGCCCGCTGGTCAAGACCTCGATGACGCGCTGCATCCAGTGCACGCGCTGCGTCCGCTTCACCACGGAAGTTGCCGGCGGCCAGGATCTCGGCGCCATCGGTCGCGGCGAGGACATGGAGATCACCACCTATCTCGAGCAGGCGATGACCTCGGAGCTCCAGGGCAACGTCGTCGATCTCTGCCCGGTGGGCGCGCTGACCTCGAAGCCCTACCAGAACAAGGCCCGCCCCTGGGAGCTGACCAAGACCCAGTCCATCGACGTGATGGATGCGGTCGGCTCGGCCATCCGCGTCGATTCGCGCGGCAAGGAAGTGATGCGCATCCTGCCCCGCCTCAACGAGGCGGTGAACGAGGAATGGATCTCCGACAAGACCCGCCACATCGTCGACGGCCTGCGCACGCAGCGCCTCGACCGGCCCTATATCCGCGAAGGCGGCGCGCTGCGCCCGGCCTCATGGGCCGAAGCCTTCGCTGTCATCGCCGAGAAGGTGAAGGCGGCGAAGCCGGAAAAGATCGGCGCCATCGCCGGCGATCTCGCCGCGGT
Organism: Allobosea vaviloviae; assembly: GCF_001298265.1. Lineage (GTDB taxonomy): Bacteria > Pseudomonadota > Alphaproteobacteria > Rhizobiales > Beijerinckiaceae > Allobosea > Allobosea vaviloviae_B. Next base: position 195,209 of record NZ_LGSZ01000022.1, read on the forward strand.
CGAGGAGATGTTCGCGCTACAGAGCCTGATGGCTTCGCTCGGCAGCGCCAACCTCGATTGCCGTCAGGACGGCTCCAAGCTGCATCCGAAGTTCGGCCGCGCCAGCTACATCCTCAATGCCGGCATCGCCGGGATCGAGCAGGCGGACGCGCTGATGATCATCGGCGCCAATCCCCGCAAGGAGGCGCCGATCCTCAATGCGCGCATCCGCAAGCGCTGGCTGCGTGGCGATTTCACGCTCGGCATGATCGGCGAGAAGGCCGATCTGACCTATGATTACGCCTATCTCGGCGCTGGCCCCGATACGCTCGCGGGCTTCGTCGATCACGCTCCCGCCAATCGGCAGAAGCCGATGCTGCTGATCGGGCAGGGCGCCTTGGCCCGTCCCGATGGCGAGGCGATCCTGGCGATGGCTGCGAAGGCCGCCCGCTCGCTCGGCGTCGTCAAGGATGGCTGGAACGGCTTCGGCGTGCTGCACACGGCGGCTGCCCGCGTCGGCGGGCTCGATCTCGGCTTCGTGCCGCAAGAAAGTGCTGAAGGACTGGGGGGCTTGGATGTCGCCGGCATGCTCACGCCCGGCGCGCTCGATGTGCTGTTCCTGCTCGGCGCCGACGAGATCGATGTTCCGGCAGGCGCCTTCGTGGTTTATCAGGGCACGCATGGCGACAAGGGCGCCCATCGCGCCGACGTCATCCTGCCGGGCTCGGCCTATACCGAGAAGTCCGGCACTTACGTCAACACCGAAGGCCGCGTTCAGATGACCGACCGCGCCACCTTCCCGCCGGGCGATGCCCGCGAAGACTGGGCGATCCTGCGGGCGCTCTCGGCGACGCTGGGCAAGACGCTGCCCTTCGACTCGCTCGCCGGCCTGCGCAAGGCGCTCTACGAAGCGCATCCGCATTTCGCCGCGCTCGATGTGCTGCAGGCGGCCGACCCGGCCGGGCTCGGTTCGCTCGCCGATCTCGGCGGCAACGCCGACAAGGCGGGCTTCGTCTCGCCGGTGACCGATTTCTACCAGACCAACCCGATCGCGCGCGCTTCCGCCGTGATGGCCGAGTGTTCGGCGCTGGCCTCGGGCCGGCTCCAGCAGGCGGCGGAGTAAGCGGCCATGAACTGGGACCTCGTCCTCTCGATCGCGATCATGCTCGGCAAGAGCCTGCTGCTGCTGGTCTGCCTGCTGGTCTTCATCGCCTATATCCTGCTCGCCGACCGGAAAATCTGGGCGGCGGTGCAGCTGCGGCGCGGGCCCAACGTGGTCGGGCCTTTCGGCCTGTTCCAGAGCTTCGCCGACCTGCTGAAATTCGCCTTCAAGGAGCCGATCATCCCGTCGGGCGCCAACAAGGGCGTGTTCCTGCTGGCGCCGTTCATCTCCTGCCTGCTCTCGCTGGGCGCCTGGGCGGTGATTCCGGTGGCCGAGGGCTGGGCGATCGCCGACATCAATGTCGGCGTGCTCTACATCCTCGCGATCTCGTCGCTCGGGGTCTATGGCGTGATCATGGCCGGCTGGGCCTCGAACTCGAAATATCCCTTCATGGGCGCGCTGCGCTCGGCGGCGCAGATGGTCTCCTACGAGGTCTCGATCGGCTTCGTCATCATCACCGTGCTGCTCTGCGTCGGCTCGCTGAACCTGACCGCCATCGTCGAGGCGCAGAACGGCCGTCTGGGCATGTTCGGCTGGTACTGGCTGCCGCTGTTCCCGATGTTCGTGGTCTTCTTCATCTCGGCGCTGGCCGAGACCAACCGCCCGCCCTTCGATCTGCCCGAAGCCGAGTCCGAGCTCGTCGCCGGCTTCATGGTCGAGTATTCCTCGACGCCCTACCTGCTGTTCATGCTCGGCGAATACGTGGCGATCATGACCATGTGCGCGCTGACCGTGATCCTGTTCATGGGCGGCTGGCTGCCGCCATTCCCGATCGCGCCCTTCACCTGGCTGCCGGGCGTGTTCTGGTTCGCGCTCAAGGTCTGCATGGTCTTCTTCATGTTCGCGATGGTGAAGGCCTTCGTGCCGCGCTACCGCTACGACCAGCTGATGCGGCTGGGCTGGAAGGTCTTCCTGCCGCTGTCGCTAGTGTCCGTGGTCGTGGTCGCCTTCGTGCTGCAGGTCACCGGCTGGGGGCCGGTGCGCTGATGGCGATCTCGCCCGGCCTGATCGGTGCGCTGATCGGGCTCGTGGTGGGGATCGTTGAATACAGGATCGTGTCGGGGCTGGTCATCGGGGCCTTGCGCCGGACCGATCCGTCGAAGACGCAAGCCGAGCGCGACGATTACGAGCGTCGCATCGGCTTGGTCAGGGTCGCGCTGGTCGTGTTGATGATCGGCGTCACGCCCGTGCTGGGTTATGTGATCGGCCAGACGGTGTTTGGCTGAGTTGGAAGGACGAGAAGGCATGTCTCTCGCACAAGCCGCCAAGGGCCTGCTGCTGAAGGAATTCGTCGGCGCGTTCGCGCTGTCGATGCGCTATTTCTTCAAGCCGAAGGCGACGCTGAACTACCCCTTCGAGAAGGGCATGCTGTCGCCGCGCTTCCGGGGTGAGCATGCGCTGCGTCGCTATCCCAATGGCGAGGAACGCTGCATCGCCTGCAAGCTCTGCGAGGCGATCTGCCCGGCTCAGGCCATCACCATCGAGGCCGGCCCGCGCCGCAACGACGGAACCCGGCGTACGACGCGCTACGACATCGACATGACCAAATGCATCTATTGCGGCTTCTGCCAGGAGGCCTGCCCAGTCGACGCCATCGTCGAGGGGCCGAATTTCGAGTTCGCCACCGAGACCCGCGAGGAGCTGTTCTACGACAAGGACAGGCTGCTCGAGAACGGCGCCCGCTGGGAGCGCGAGATCGCGCGCAACATCGCGATGGACGCGCCCTATCGATAGCGGCGAGTGGCGAATGGCGAATGGAACCGCTTCCTTCCACTCGCCACTCGCCGTTCGCACCCTTATAGACCCTTGCAAACTGCGGCCGGCGAGAGTCGGACGTGATTGAAAACGAGAGCCGCCCGCAGGGGCGGAAAGGCTGACCGAGATGAATGCCGCAGCGGCTTTCTTCTACCTGTTCGCAGGCGTCACCGTCGCTTCGGCGTTCATGGTGGTGACCTCGCGCAACCCCGTTCACTCGGTGCTCTTCCTGATCCTGGCCTTCGTCAACGCGGCGGGCCTGTTCATGCTGCTCGGGGCCGAGTTCCTGGCGATGCTGCTGATCGTCGTCTATGTCGGCGCCGTCGCGGTGCTCTTCCTCTTCGTGGTGATGATGCTCGATGTCGATTTTGCCGAGTTCCGCCAGGGCTTCCTGAACTACCTGCCGATCGGCGGGCTGATCGGGCTGATTTTCGCGGTCGAGCTGCTGCTGGTCGTCGGCGCCTGGGTCATCGATCCGCAGATCGTCAAGGCGCCCGTGGCGGCGATCCCCGCCGGCATCACCAACACAGAGGCGCTCGGGCGCGTGCTCTACACGCAATATGTCTATTACTTCCAGGCGGCCGGCCTCGTCCTGCTCGTCGCCATGATCGGCGCGATCGTGCTGACGCTGCGCGAGCGCACCGGTATCAAGCGCCAGGATATCACGATCCAGAACGCCCGCAGCAAGGCCACCGCGATGGACGTCAAGAAGGTGCCCTCGGGCGCAGCCCTGCCGGAGGAGACGGTCTGATGATCGGACTTGGCCATTACCTCGCCGTCGGCGCGATCCTGTTCACGCTCGGCGTGCTCGGCATCTTCCTGAACCGCAAGAACGTCATCGTCATCCTGATGTCGGTCGAGCTCATCCTGCTCGCGGTCAACCTGAACTTCGTCGCCTTCTCGAGCTTCCTGGGCGACATCGTCGGGCAAGTCTTCGCCCTGCTGGTGCTGACCGTCGCGGCGGCCGAAGCCGCCATCGGGCTTGCCATTCTCGTCGTCTACTTCCGCAACCGCGGCACGATCGCGGTGGAAGACATCAACATGATGAAAGGCTGAGGCGCTAAAGCGCCCGGAACCGCCCCATGTATCACGCGATCGTCTTCCTCCCCCTGATCGGCTTCCTGATCGCCGGCCTCTTCGGCCGTCTGATCGGCGCGCGCGGCTCAGAGATCGTCACCACCTCGCTGCTGATTGTCTCCGCCGTCCTGTCCTGGATCGCCTTCTTCAGCGTCGGCTTCGGCTCCGGCACCACCCGCATCCAGGTCGCGACCTGGATGGCGTCCGGAGGCCTGCAGGTCGACTGGGCCTTCCGCGTCGATACGCTGACCGTGGTGATGCTGGTCGTCGTCAACACCGTCTCCTCCCTCGTGCATCTCTACTCGATCGGCTACATGCACGAGGATCCGCACCGGCCGCGCTTCTTCGCCTATCTGTCGCTCTTCACCTTCGCCATGCTGATGCTGGTGACGGCCGACAACCTGGTGCAGATGTTCTTCGGCTGGGAGGGCGTCGGCCTCGCCTCCTACCTGCTGATCGGCTTCTGGTACCAGAAGCCCTCCGCCTGCGCCGCCGCGATGAAGGCCTTCATCGTCAACCGTGTCGGCGATTTCGGCTTCCTGCTCGGCATCTTCATGGTCTTCGTGCTGACCGGAACGGTCGCCTTCGACTCGATCTTCCCGCAGATCGCAGGCTTGACCGAGCGCAGCTTCCGCTTCCTCGGCTATGACTGGAATGCGCTGACGCTGACCGCGCTGCTGCTGTTCATGGGCGCCATGGGCAAGTCGGCGCAGTTCCTGCTGCACACCTGGCTTCCGGATGCAATGGAAGGCCCGACCCCGGTCTCGGCCCTGATCCATGCCGCGACGATGGTCACCGCCGGCGTCTTCATGGTCGCGCGGCTCTCGCCGATCTTCGAATATGCGCCGGTCGCCATGACCGTGGTCATCGTCATCGGCGCGACGACGGCCTTCTTCGCCGCCACCGTCGGCCTCGTGCAGAACGACATCAAGCGCGTCATCGCCTATTCGACCTGCTCGCAGCTCGGCTACATGTTCGTGGCGATGGGCGTCGGCGCCTACTCGTCGGGCATCTTCCATCTCTTCACCCACGCCTTCTTCAAGGCGCTGCTGTTCCTCGGCGCGGGCTCTGTCATCCACGCGATGCATCACGAGCAGGACATGCGGAAGATGGGTGGCCTGCGCAAGCACATCCCGCTGACGGCCGCCGCCATGACCATCGGCACGCTCGCTTTGACCGGCTTCCCGCTCTTCGCCGGCTATTTCTCCAAGGACGCAATCATCGAGAGCGCCTACGCCGCCGTCGGCCACAAGGGCTTCGCCGCCTCCTATGCCTTCGTGCTGCTGGTCGTCGCCGCCTTGATGACCTCGTTCTACTCCTGGCGCCTGTACTTCATGACCTTCGAGGGCAAGCCGCGCTGGGGCGCGGACGCGCATGGGCATGATGCCCATGGGCGTGACGACCACGCCCATGCGGCTCACGCCCATGACGACCACGCGCATGCCGCTCACGCTCATGACGATCACGGCCACGGCCATGATCACATGCCCCATGAGAGCCCGCTGGTGATGCTGATCCCGCTCGCCGTGCTCTCGCTCGGCGCGGTTGCGGCTGGCTTTGCCTTCAAGGAGGCCTTCATCGGCCACAACTACGAGCACTTCTGGAAGGCCGCGCTGTTCACCGGCAAGGACAACCACATCCTGCACGAGATGCACGAGGTTCCCGGCTGGGTCGTCGCCTCGCCCTTCATCGCGATGGTGCTCGGCTTCCTGCTCTCGCTCTACATGTATGTCCTGAGCCCCGACGTGCCCCGCAAGCTCGCGGCGGCCAACCCGGTCCTCTACAAGTTCCTGCTCAACAAGTGGTATGTCGACGAAATCTACGACTTCCTGTTCGTGAAGCCGGCGATGTGGGCGGGCAAGTTTCTCTGGAAGAAGGGCGACGGCTTGGTCATCGACGGCTTTGGCCCCGATGGCATCTCGGCCCGCGTCGTGGACGTGACCAACCGGGTCGTCCGGCTCCAGACCGGCTATGTCTATCACTACGCCTTCGCCATGCTGATCGGCGTCGCAGGCTTCGTGACCTGGTATCTCTTGGCGCGCGGGTGAGATGATGTTCGGCTTCGGTATCCTCACCGGTCTTCTCGTCCTGCCGCTGGTCGGCGCGGTCTTCATCCTGGCGCAGCGCGGCGACGAGGCGTCGGTCGACTCCAACGCGCGCTATGCAGCGCTCGCGGCAACCGTCGCGACCTTCGTGCTCGCCTGCTACGCCTGGAGCCAGTTCGATCCCGCCAATCCCGGCTTCCAGATGGTTGAGACCCATGCCTGGGTTTCCGATGCCATCAAGTTCAAGCTCGGCGTCGACGGCTTCTCCTTTCCCTTCGTGGTGCTGACCGCCTTCCTGATGCCGTTCTGCATCCTGGCGTCGTGGACCTCGATCACGAAGCGGGTGCGCGAATACATGGTCGCGTTCCTCATCCTGGAGACGCTGATGATCGGCGTCTTCGTGGCGCTCGACCTCGTGCTGTTCTACCTGTTCTTCGAGGGCGGCCTGATCCCGATGTTCCTGATCATCGGCATCTGGGGTGGCAAGCGGCGCGTCTACGCCTCCTACAAGTTCTTCCTCTACACGCTGCTCGGCTCGGTCCTGCTGCTGCTGGCGCTGATGGCGATGTACTGGAATGCCGGCACCACCGACATTCCGACGCTGCTGGCGCACAAGTTCCCGGCCGGCATGCAGACCTGGCTGTGGCTCGCCTTCTTCGCCTCCTTCGCGGTGAAGATGCCGATGTGGCCGGTCCACACCTGGCTGCCCGACGCCCACGTCGAAGCGCCGACCGCAGGCTCGGTCGTGCTGGCGGCGATCATGCTGAAGATGGGCGGCTACGGCTTCATCCGCTTCTCGATCCCGATGTTCCCCGAGGCGTCGCAGTATTTCGCGCCCTTCGTCTTCGCGCTCTCCGTCATCGCCATCGTCTACACATCGCTGGTGGCGCTGATGCAGGAGGACATCAAGAAGCTGATCGCCTACTCGTCGGTTGCGCATATGGGCTTCGTCACGATGGGCCTGTTCACGCTGACGACGCAGGGCATCCAGGGCGCGATGTTCCAGATGGTCAGCCACGGGCTGGTCTCGGGCGCGCTCTTCCTCTGCGTCGGTGTGATCTATGACCGGATGCACACCCGCGAGATCGCGGCCTATGGCGGGCTGGTCAACCGAATGCCGATCTACGCCGTGGTCTTCATGATCTTCACCATGGCCAATGTCGGCCTGCCGGGCACGGCCGGCTTCGTCGGCGAGTTCCTGACGCTGATGGGCGCCTTCAAGGCCAACCCCTGGGTGTCGTTCATCGCCTGCTCCGGCGTCATCCTCTCGGCGGCCTATGCGCTCTGGCTCTATCGCCGCGTCATGTTCGGTGAGTTGGTGAAGCCCGAGCTCAAGACCATTCTCGATCTCAACCCGCGCGAGATGGTCATCCTCGCCCCGCTCGTCGTGCTGACGATCTGGTACGGTATCCGTCCGGGCACGATCCTCGACGCTTTCGCCGCGCCGACCGAAGCTCTCATCAAGAACTATCAGGCCGCACTCACCGCCGCGAAAACGGCGATGCTGGCCGTTCAGTAAGGTCTGTCAGATGGCTCTGCCCGCTCTCGGCCCGGCGCTTCCGGAAATCATCCTCGCGCTGGGCGCCATCGCGATGGTGCTGATCGGCGCGATCCAGGGTGAGCGCGCGACGCGCCTGCTCGAAGGCATGGCGATCGCGCTCTTCGCCCTGGCGTTGGTGCTGGTGCTGTCGGGCACCGGCAAGGTGACGACCTTCAACGATGGCTTCATCGTCGACAGCTTCGCCCGCTTCTTCAAGGTCCTGACGCTGCTCGGCGCGGCGGCCGCGATCCTGTTGTCGTCGGATTCGCTTCGTCGCGACGGCTCGATGCGGTTCGAGTTCCCGATCCTGATCGTGCTGTCGACGGTCGGCATGATGATGATGATCTCGGCCAATGATCTCATTAGCCTCTATGTCGGCCTCGAATTGCAGTCGCTGGCGCTCTATGTCGTCGCCGCCTTCGACCGCGACAATGCCAAGTCGACCGAGGCTGGCCTGAAATACTTCGTTCTCGGCGCGCTCTCGTCGGGCATGCTGCTCTACGGCGCATCGCTGACCTATGGCTTCACCGGCACCGTGACCTATCCGGGCATCGCCGCTGCCGTGCAGCACGGCCATCCCGGCATCGGCCTGATCTTCGGCATCGTCTTCATTGCCGCGGGCGTCGCCTTCAAGATCTCGGCCGTGCCGTTCCATATGTGGACGCCTGACGTCTATGAGGGTGCCCCGACCCCGGTCGCCGCCTTCTTCGCCTCGGCTCCCAAGATGGCGGCAATGGCGATGGTGGTGCGCATCTTCGTCGGCGCCTTCCCCGGCGCGCTGCATGAATGGCAGCAGATCATCATCTTCATCGCGATCGCCTCGATGGCGCTCGGCGCCTTCGCCGCGATCGGCCAGCGCAACATCAAGCGCCTGCTCGCCTATTCCTCGATCGCCAACATGGGCTACGCCCTGGTCAGCCTCGCTGCCGGCACTGCGGCGGGCGTCCAGGGCGTGATGGTCTACATGGCGATCTATCTCGCCACGACGCTCGGCGCCTTCGCCTGCGTGCTGCTGATGCGCCGCGACGGCAAGGCGGTCGAGGACATCTCCGAGCTCGCCGGGCTCTCGCGCACCAATCCGTGGATGGCCTTCGCGCTGTCGATGATGATGTTCTCGCTCGCCGGCATTCCGCCTCTCGCCGGCTTCTGGGCCAAGTTCTACGTCTTCCTCGCCGCCATCGATGCCAAGCTCTACGTCCTTGCCGTTATCGGCGTCGTCACCAGCGTCGTCGGCGCCTATTACTATCTGCGCTTGGTCAAGGTGATGTATTTCGACGACGCGAAGCCCGCCTTCGAGAAGGGCGATCTCGGCGTTCGGGCCGTGCTTCTGGTGTCGGCGATCTTCGTGCTGGCGCTCTCGCTGCTGCCGGCCCCGCTGCTGAACTCGGCAGCTGCGGCGGCGAAGTCGCTGTTTTGAATGCAACCCGCCGTCATGCTCGGGCTTGACCCGAGCATCTCTTGCAGGAGATTCTCGGGTCTCCGCTTCGCTGCGCCCGAGAACGACGGGTCGTCCCATGCTCGGTGAAGCGGCCCGCGCCGCCGGCTACCGTTTGATTGTCCGCGACGAGGTCGGCTCCACCATGGAGGAGGCGCGCCGCGCTCTGGCACAGGGCGACGCCGGCAAGCTCTGGATTGTCGCCCGCAGCCAAAACGCCGGGCGCGGCCGCCACGGCCGGCAATGGGGCTCGCCGCCCGGCAATCTCTATGCGAGCCTGCTGCTCGTCGCACCCTGCGAGCCCGCGCTGGCGCCGCAACTCGGCTTCGTCGCGGGGCTTGCCTTGCACGACGCTGCCATGCTCGTCAGCGGCGGGCTGCAGGGGCTGAAGCTGAAATGGCCCAACGATCTGCTGGTCGGGCGCGCCAAGGTTTCCGGCCTGCTATTGGAGGGCGAGAGCCGGGCAGGGCGGCTCGATGTCGTCATCGGGCTCGGCGTCAACATCGCCTCATGCCCATCAGACACGCCCTATCCCGCGGCCTTTCTCAGACAGCATGTGCCGCACGTGGCGGTCGAGGCGGTGCTGGCGGCGCTCAGCGATGCCTGGCTGTCCCGCTTCGAGGCCTGGTCCCGCCCCGGCGGGTTCGGGCCGATCCGAGCCGCCTGGCTCGAGCGGGCCGCCTTTCTCGGCGAGGAGATCACGATCCGGCTGACCGAGGGGCCGCTGAGCGGCCGCTTCGCCGGTCTCGATGCGAGCGGACGCCTCGAACTCGAAACGGGCGCCGGTCTGCGCGTCATCGATGCCGGCGACCTCTATTTCGGCTCGCCCGCCTGAACGCGAGCCGATAGCGTCCGCTGCGGTCTGGAGGCTGCGTGGCGAGCGTGCTACGGCTCCCTCAACTTCTTGCAGCGCTGTCGCGCCGCCGATCGTCCAAGTCAGGATTGCCCGTGTCCCGTTCTCAAGACCAGCTCGTTTTCGTTCCTCTCGGCGGCCTCGGCGAGATCGGCATGAATGCCGCTCTCTACGGCTTGGGGCCCGAGGGGCGGCGCAAATGGATCCTGGTCGATTGCGGCCTGTCCTTCGCCGGGCCGGAGGTGCCGGGCGTCGATATCGTCTTCCCCGATCTGCGCTACATCATCGAGGAACGCGCCAACCTTCTGGGCATCGTCATCACCCACGCCCATGAGGATCATATTGGCGCGCTCGCCGCGCTCTGGCCCTCCCTCCGCGCGCCGGTCTACTGCACGCAATTCGCAGCCGGGCTGTTGGCGACGCGTCGCCTCTCGGAGCCTGGCGCGCCCAAGGTGCCGATGCACATCATCGCGCAGGGCGGGAGCTTCAAGCTCGGTCCCTTCGACATCGAGTTCGTCCCCGTCGCCCACTCGATCCCCGAATCGAACGCGCTCGCCATCCGCACGCCGGTTGGCCTCGTCATCCACACCGGCGACTGGAAGATCGACCCGACCCCCCAGGTCGGCCTGCCCACCGACGAGAAGCGCCTGCGCGAGCTCGGCGACGAGGGCGTGCTGGCGCTGATCTGCGACTCGACCAATGTCATGCGCGACGGCACCTCGCCGAGCGAGGCCGAGGTCGCCGCCAAGCTCAAGGAACTGGTGCATTCGGCTCCGGGCCGCGTCGCCGTGACCACCTTCGCCTCCAATGTCGCGCGCCTGCGCGCCGTGGCTGAAGCGGCGATGGCCGATCAGCGCGAGGTCGTCGTCGTCGGCCGCGCCATGGACCGCGTCATCGATGTCGCGCGCGAATGCGGCTATCTCGACGGCATTCCGGCCTTCCGCTCGGCCGACACCTATGGCTATCTGCCGCGCGACAAGGTCGTCTGCCTTTTGACCGGCAGCCAGGGCGAGCCGCGCGCCGCGCTGTCGCGCATCGCCTCCGATGACCACCCGGAGATCACCCTGACGGCGGGCGACCGCGTGATCTTCTCCTCGCGCACCATCCCCGGCAACGAGAAGGCCGTCGGCGCGATCCAGAACGCGCTCGCCCGCGACAACATCGAGATCATCACCGACCGGACCCACCTCGTCCATGTATCCGGCCATCCCCGCCGCGAGGAGATGGCGAGGCTCTATGGCTGGCTGAAGCCGAAGATCGTCATCCCCGCCCATGGCGAAGACCTGCATCTCTCCGAGCACGCGATCTTCGCGCGCGGGCTGGGCGTCAAGACCGTGGTGCGTGCCGGCAATGGCGACGTCGTCGCGATCACGGCCGAGGGTGCCAGCAAGATCGACGAGGTCACGCATGGCCGGCTCTACCAGGACGGCAACCTGCTGGTGAACGCGCTCGAGAAGACGATCGCCGAACGCCGTCGCCTGTCCTTCGTCGGCATGATCTCGGTCGCCGTCGCGATCGACGAGAAGGGCGGGCTCGCCGGTGATCCCGAGATCGCGGTGCTGGGCCTGCCGCCCTATACGCGCGACGGCACGGGCTTCGACGAATATGTCGCCGAGGCCGTCTCGGAACTGATCGACGGCATCCCCAAGGCGCGCCGGCGCGACCCGGAGGCGCTGCGCAACGCGCTGGAGCGTGGCCTGCGCAGCGCCGTCAACGAGGAGTGGGGCAAGAAGCCGCTGGTGCACGCACTGGTCATCGAGGTGTAGCGAGTGGCGAACAGCGAGTGGCGAATGGTAAGAAGGCTGAAGCCATCCGTTCCGTCATCCATTCGCCAGTCACTTTTCGCCACTCGCCCAGCGGAGCTGTCATGATCGGACGCCTCAACCATGTCGCCATCGCCGTGAAGGATCTCGCGGCTGCGACCGCGCTTTATCGCGACACGCTGGGCGCTCACGTCTCGCAGCCCTTGCCGCAGCCCGAGCATGGCGTCACCGTCGTCTTCGTCGAACTGCCCAACACCAAGGTCGAGCTGCTGGAGCCGCTGGGCGCCGACTCGCCGGTGGGCAAGTTCATCGAGCGCAATCCTGACGGCGGTATCCACCACATCTGCTACGAGGTCGACGATATCATCGCCGCCCGCGACCGCCTGAAAGCGACGGGTGCCCGCGTTCTCGGCACCGGCGAGCCGCGCATCGGCGCCCATGGCAAGCCGGTCATCTTCCTGCATCCGAAGGATTTCACCGGCACGCTGGTCGAACTCGAGCAGGCCTGACGTGACGGATGTCTCCCCGATAAGCTTCTTCGGCGAGCCGGAGCCGGGCTCGCCCCGTCCCTTCAGCGCCGCGACACGCGCCGCCGGGCTCGTCTTCGTGTCCGGTCACTCCGCCCCGCATGATCCCGCGCGCGGCATCCACCGTGGCGAGACGCCGGCCGACGAGGTCCGCAATGCCTTGGCGCATATCTCCGGAATTCTCGCAGGGGCGGGCAGCTCTCTGGATCGCGTCGTCCAGATGACGATGCTGATCACCGACCCGGCCGACTACGCCGCCTGCAACGCCGAATATGTAAGGCACTTCCCGGGTGGTTTGCCGGCCCGGCACACCGCGCGCTTCGGCGTGCCGACGCAGGCGCGGGTGGCATTCTCATGCATCGCGCTCGCCGGCGATGCGGGGCAGGATCGCCAGCGATGACCATCGCCAGCGCACTCGCCGTCTATTTCGTGATCTGGTGGACGGTGCTCTTCGCCGTACTGCCCTTCGGGGTCCGCAGCCAGGCGGACGCCGGAGAGGTCACGCAAGGGACTGAGCCCGGAGCGCCCGCAATGCCGGGCCTGCTGCGCAAGGCTGCGATCACCTCGGTCATCGCGGCGATCGTCTTCGGTATCGTCTGGTATGTCTGGGCGAATTTCGATTTGTAGGACAGGCGAGGCGGCTGTTGCCCGGTCCGGCCGGCGGCAGCGAGGCAGCCCGGCAGAGACTCAATCCGGACAGCAGACAAAGAAAAAGGCAAGGCCGATGCCTTGCCTTCTCTAGTCTGTTTTTACCGCAGTAACGGCGCGCGTCTGTTTGCGTGCGACTCGTATACTAGGCGGGCGTTTGTCCTCCCGAGACCTGGTCCGCGGCGCTTCGATTAACAAAGCGTGTCCAGCGAGAGTTTGATAACCGATCATGACAGCGCTGTCATCACTTTAGGCATGGCTAGCCCGATATTTTTGCAAATTTATTCTCCGTTGCACTTGTGCAGTGCAACATCATGCGATTCGACGGCCTATCGCGCCTTGTTCCGGCCAAAGGATGCCGCTACCACGCGCCGGGATAGGATTTCCCGCCGGATCGTCGGCGGAGATGGAGATGACAATGCTGCGCACCTCGCTCGCTACCCTTGCCGTCCTGGCCTCGCTCGGACTCGCCCAGATGCCCGCACAGGCCCAGGCGCCGGACCCGAACAACACGCTGATCCTGGAAACCAAGGACGGGCCGGTGACGATCCGGTTGCGGCCCGATCTCGCGCCCAAGCATGTCGAGCAGATCAAGGCGCTGACCAAGCGCGGCTTCTATGATGGCATCGTCTTCCATCGCGTCATCGACGGCTTCATGGCCCAGACCGGCGACCCGACCGGCACCGGTACCGGCGGCTCGGACCTGCCCAACATCAAGGCCGAGTTCACTCCGACGCCCTACAAGGTCGGCTCGGTCGGCATGGCGCGCTCGCAATCGCCCGATTCCGGCAACTCGCAGTTCTTCATCTGCTATGAGGGCTGCGGCTCGCTGACCGGCCAGTACACGCTCTTCGGCGAGGTCGTGTCGGGCATGGATGCCGTGCGCAAGATCAAGAAGGGCGCCGCCGGCAGCGGCCAGGTCTCGGGCCCCGACAAGATCGTCCGCATGCGCCTGCAGGCCGACGCCAAGTAAGGTCTCGGCCGCGCGAGGCAGGGCCGGGTCATGCGGGCATTGGCGCTTTCGATCATGCTGACCCTGCTCCTTTGCAGCGGCGTGCGGGTCGATGCGCAAGGCACGACCGATTTCGGCCTGCCGCCGGCTTCGGGCTCTCAGAACCCTGTCCTGCCGCCGCCGTCGGGTTCGCAGAACCCGGTGCTGCCGCCGCCTTCGGGGCAGCGCTATCTGCCGGGTGTCGGTGGGCGCTTTGGCGGCAGCGACCTTCCCGGCAGCGGAGACCGCCGGCTCCTGCCGCCGCCCCGTTCGGGCAGTGGCGAGATCGGCGTCATCGGCACGATCGGTCCCGCGACCAAGGCCTTCGATGGTGAGGCGCTCGACACGCTGGCGGATATCGCGCCAGCGTTGCGACGCTGCTGGACTCCGCCCGCGAGCGACGTAACCGACGCGATGGCGACCGTCAGGTTCAGCCTGCGGCGCGACGGCTCGCTCTTCGGCCAGCCCCGGGTGACTTGGGAAACCAGGCAAACGGCCCCCGATCTGCGCCGACGCTTCTCCGACTCGGTCGCTGCCGCCGTTCGCAATTGCACACCTATGAGGTTGTCCCAGCCGCTCGGAGCGGCTATCGCGGGGCGACCTTTGTCCATTCGCTTCCACGGCCGCGCGCCGACCCCAGAAGGGCGCCCCGCGCCAAACCCAGAAAGGCCGATCTGATGTCGCTCGATCCCGAGAACACCCTCGTCATGGAAACCACCAAGGGCAAGGTGGTGATCAAGCTACGCCCCGATCTCGCGCCGAACCATGTCGAGCGCCTCAAGCTGCTCGCCCGCGAGGGCTTCTATGACGGCATCGTCTTCCACCGCGTCATCGATGGCTTCATGGCCCAGGTCGGCTGCCCGCATGGCACCGGCACGGGTGGCTCGAAGCATCCCGATCTCGCCCAGGAATTCAACGCCGAGCCGCATGTCCGCGGCGTCTGCTCGATGGCCCGCTCGCAGAACCCGAACTCGGCCAACAGCCAGTTCTTCATCGTCTTCGAGGATGCCCGCTTCCTCGACAAGCAGTACACCGCCTGGGGCAATGTCGTCGAAGGCATGGAGGTGGTCGACACGATCAAGCGCGGCGAACCCGTGCGCGATCCCGACTCGATCGTCTCGATGAAGGTGATGGCCGACGTCGCCTGAGCGACGTCGGGCGGCCTGATTGCAGATGAACATCGGGCTCTTCGACTTCGACCTCCCAGAAGACCGCATCGCGCTGAGGCCAGCCAGCCCGCGCGATGCGGCGCGTCTGCTCGTCGTCAACCCGGCGGCGAGCGAGCCCCTGCAGGATCGCGGCATCCGCGACCTCGTCGCGCTGCTGCGGCCCGGCGATGCACTCGTCCTCAACGACACCCGCGTGATCCCCTCGCGGCTGCGTGGACGGCGCCGGCGCGGCGATTCCGTCGCCCGCGTCGAGATCATGTTGCACAAACGCGAGGGGGCCGACCGCTGGCGCGCCTTCGCCCGTCCGGCCAAGAAGCTGGCGCTGGGCGAGACCATTGCCTTCGGCGACGAGTCCGAGGGCAGCGCCTGCGAGCTCGGCCGGCTTCAGGCCGAGATCGTTGGGAAGGGTGAGGCCGGCGAGGTCGAGCTGCGCTTCACGCTGGCCGGCAGCCAACTCGATGAAGCCATTGCCCGCCTGGGCGAATTGCCCCTGCCGCCCTATATCGCCGGCAAGCGCCCGACCGACCACGCGGACGCCAGCGACTACCAGACCATGCACGCCCGCGAGGACGGTGCGGTCGCGGCGCCAACCGCCGGATTGCATTTCACGCCGGACCTTGTCGCCGCGCTGGAAGCGCATGGCGTCTCGCGCCATTTCGTCACGCTGCATGTCGGCGCCGGCACCTTCCTGCCGGTCAAGGCCGACGACACCGATGACCACCGCATGCATGCCGAATGGGGCAGCGTATCGGCGCAGACGGCGGCTGCGCTGAATGCCGTCAGGCAGAATGGTGGGCGCATCGTCGCTGTCGGCACGACGTCGCTGCGCCTGCTCGAAAGCGCGACGGGCGAGGATGGCGTGATCGCACCCTTCTCGGGAGACACCGCGATCTTCATCACGCCGGGCTATCGTTTTCGTGCGGTGGACCTTTTGCTGACGAATTTTCACCTGCCGCGCTCGACGCTGTTCATGCTGGTCTCGGCCTTTTGCGGTCTCGAGCTGATGCAACGCGCCTACGCGCATGCCATCGCCGGGGGATATCGCTTCTACTCCTATGGCGATGGCAGCCTTCTGCATCGAGTTTCTCAGCCCTCATCCTGAGGAGCGCTCCGCAGGAGCGCGTCTCGAAGGATGCTTTAGCGATCTCGGGAGCCTCCTGAAGGATCCTTCGAGACGCCGCTTCGCGGCTCCTCAGGATGAGGGCACGGCAAATATCGTGTTCCGGCTCGCCATCGCCCGGCGAAAATGCTACCCGGCACCACCACACAGGAACTCCAAACGACCATGGCCGATATTTTCCGCGAAATCGACGAGGAGGTGCGCCGCGACAAGGCGGCAGCGCTCTGGAGCAAATACGGCGTTGTCTTCGTCGGGCTCGCGGTTGCAGCCGTCCTGGCCGTGGCCGGCTGGCAGTTCTGGCTCTATCGCGAGCAGCAGGCCTCGCAGATCGTCGGCGCCAAGCTGGAGGCGGCGCTGAAGGCCTCGCGCGACGGCAACGGCTCGGAAGCCGAGACGATCCTGGGCGAGCTTGCCGCGAGCAGCACGCCCGCCGGCTATCGCCAGATCGCGCGCTTCCGCCTCGCCGCCGAGACCGCCAAGCGCGATGCGGCTGCCGGAGCGACCGCCTTCGACGCGCTCGCCAATGACGGCTCGCTGACGCAGCTCTATCGCGACCTGGCCCGCCTGCGCGCCGGCATGCTGCGTGTCGATCTCGTGCCCTATGCCGAGCTTCGGCAGGCGCTGGAGCCGCTGGCGACGCCGCAGGGCATCTGGCGCCATTCGGCCCGCGAATTCCTCGGCATCGCCGCGCTCAAGGCCAATCTCTTCGAGGATGCCGGCCGCTGGTTCGACGCCATCGTCACCGACCCGCAATCGCCCGCCGTGCTGCGCCAGCGCACGGAACTCTATTTGGCGCTGGTCCGCGGCGGTCCTGTCGAGACCAAGAACTGAGTAAGACACGAACAGACGCCGTCATCCCGGGCGACCGCAGTGAGACCCGGGATCCATGTCTGAGACTTGCCATGCTGCGCTCCGGCATGGATTCCGGATCGGCGCCGCTTCGCGGCTTGTCCGGAATGACCGCACGTTTTTTATCGGTTGCGAAGGATCAACGTCGTTGAGCCGCGCAGGCGAAACAGGATTATCTGAACTGCCATGACCGCCACCGTCGCCATCATCGGCCGCCCCAATGTCGGCAAGTCGACGCTGTTCAACCGGCTTGTCGGCAAGAAGCTCGCGCTGGTCGACGACCTGCCCGGCGTGACCCGCGACCGGCGCGAGGGCGAGGCCTCGCTCGGCCATCTGCGCTTCAACATCGTCGACACCGCCGGGCTTGAAGAGGCCGATCCGGGCTCGCTCGCTGGCCGCATGCGCGCGCAGACGCAGACCGCCATCGATCAGGCCGACGTCATCCTGTTCATGATCGATGCCAGGCTCGGCCTGACGCCGATGGATCAACCCTTCGCCGATCTCGTCCGCAAGTCAGGCAAGCCCGTCATCCTGCTCGCCAACAAGGCCGAGGGGAGGAAGGGCCTTGACGGCATCTTCGAATCCTATGCGCTGGGCCTCGGCGACCCCGTTCCGTTCTCCGCCGAGCATGGCGAGGGCACGTCAGACCTGCTCGAGGCGCTCGCGCCTTATGTCGATGTCGAGCCGGAGGAAGAAGAGCCCTTCGACGAGAGCTATGGCGACAAGAAATGGGTCGAAGCGCCCGCCGTCTTCGTCGACGAGGAGGCGGAGTACAACGACCCCAACAAGCCGTTGCGCGTCACCATCATCGGCCGCCCCAATGCGGGCAAGTCGACGCTGGTCAACCGCATGATCGGCGAGGAGCGCCTGCTGACCGGCCCGGAGGCCGGCATTACGCGCGACACCATTTCGGTCGACTATGAGTGGCGCGGCCGGCCGGTGAAGCTCTTCGACACGGCGGGCATGCGCAAGCGCGCCCGAATTGAGGAAAAGCTCGAGAAGATGTCGGTGCAGGATGCGTTGCGCGCCATCCGCTTCGCCGAGGTCGTCGTCGTGCTGCTGGACGCCACCATCCCCTTCGAGAAGCAGGACCTGACGCTGGTCGATTTCACCGAGCGCGAGGGCCGCACCGTCGTCATCGGCCTGAACAAATGGGATCTCGTCGCCGACAAGAACGGACTGCTCGCCGAACTCAAGGAAAAGGCGACGCATCTGCTCGCCCAAGTGCGCGGCGTGCCGATCGTACCGCTGTCGGGGCTGGCGGGCGAGGGCATCGACCGGCTGATGCAGGCGGTGTTTGCGAGCTACGATGTCTGGAACCGCCGCATTTCGACCGCGAAGATCAACCGCTGGCTCGAAGGCGTGCTCTCGGCCCATCCGCCGCCAGCCGTCGCCGGCCGGCGCATCAAGATCCGCTACATGACGCAGGCCAAGGCCCGCCCGCCGACGTTTGCCCTGTTCGGCAACCAGCTCGACCATCTGCCGGTGTCCTACACCCGCTATCTGGTCAACAATCTGCGCGAGGCCTTCGAACTGCCGGGAACGCCGATCCGCCTGCACACACGCGGCGGCGAGAACCCCTTCGACAAGAACAAGCGAGCGGGGTAGGGCGGAGCCGTCATTCTCGGGCGAAGCGAAGCGCAGACCCGAGAATCTCGTGCAAGAGATGCTCGGGTCAAGCCCGAGCATGACGTCTGAGGCTCAGCCCGGCATCTGGGGCGTGAGCACCTTGCCCTTCGGGAAATCGAAGATCTTGCCGCTCTGCGCCCAGTCGGGCGAGGCGATCGCGACCAGATGCGGCGCAAGATCCTCCGGCGTCTTCAGCGTCAGCGGATCCTCGCCGGGCATCGCCTCGGCCCGCATGCGCGTCCGTAACGGCCCGGGATTGACCATCATGACCTTCAGCGGCGTCGTCGCAGTCTCCGCGGCGTAGGTGCGCCCCATCGCCTCGACAGCGGCCTTGGAGATCGAGTACGGCCCCCAATAGGCGAGGCATTTATGCGCCGCGCCCGAGGTCATCAGGATCACGCGGGCAGCGTCGGATGCCTGCAGCGCCGGCTCGACCGATTTCAGCAGACGCCAGTTGGCGGTGACGTTGGTGTCGAAGACCTTCGCCCATTCCTTCGGCGAGGCATGGGTCAGCGGCGAGAGCGGGCCGAGGATGCCGGCATTGGCCAGCAGGATGTCGAGCTTGCCCCAGCGCTGCATGAGCGCAGGCCCGAGCTTCTCGATCGCCGGCTCATCGCCGAGATCGAGCGGGACCAGCGTCGCCGTGCCGCCGATGGCACGGATCTCATCGTCGAGTTCCTCCAGCGCGCCGCTGGTGCGGGCGAGCGCAACGACATGGGCGCCGGCCTGTGCGAAAGCGAGCGCCGCCGCGCGGCCGATGCCGCGCGACGCGCCGGTGACGAGGGCGACGCGCCCGGAGAGAGGTTTGGTCATGGTGATCTTTTCCAGATGACGGTGTCATCCCGGACAAGTGGCAAAGCCGCGCCGATCCGGGATCCATTCCTGAAACTGACCGGACAGCGTTCCGGAATGGATTCCGGGTCTTCGCTTCGCTACGCCCGGAATAACCTGAGCGTGAACCGGGATCGACTCAGCCGGCCTCGGCCAGCAGGGAGATGCGCTGCTTGGCGCTCTCGCCGACGACGTCGGTCAGCGAGGTCGGATAATCGCCGGTGAAGCAGTGGTCGGTGAACTGCGGCCGGACGGGATCGCGCCGCTCATGGCCCATGGCGCGGTAGAGGCCCTCGACCGAAAGGAAGGCCAGCGAATCGGCGCCGACGAACTGGCGCATCTCCTCCAGCGTATGGGTGGCGGCCAGCAGCTTCTCCCGGTCGGGCGTATCGATGCCGTAATAGTCGGGATGGGTGATCGGCGGCGAGGAGATGCGGAAATGCACCTCCTTGGCGCCGGCCTCGCGCATCATCTTCACGATCTTGAGCGAGGTCGTGCCACGCACGATCGAATCGTCGACCAACACGATGCTCTTGCCCTCGACGACCGAGCGGTTGGCCGAGTGCTTCAACCGCACGCCGAGCTCGCGGACCTTCTGCGTCGGCTCGATGAAGGTGCGGCCGACATAGTGGTTGCGGATGATGCCGAGTTCGAAGGGGATCCCGCTGGCCTGCGAGAAGCCGAGCGCGGCCGGCACGCCGGAATCCGGGACAGGCACGATCACGTCGGCATTGGCCGGCGCCTCCAGCGAGAGCTGCGCGCCCATGCGCTTGCGGCGCTCATAGATGCTCTGGCCCTTCACAATCGAATCGGGACGGGCGAAATAGATGTATTCGAAAATGCAGGGCCGCTCGGCGACGGGCGGGAAGGGCTTATGGCTCTCGATGCCGCCTTCGGAGATCACGATGACCTCGCCGTTCTCGACCTCGCGGACGAACTTCGCTCCGATGATGTCGAGCGCGCAGGTCTCGGAGGTCAGGATCGGGCAGCCATCGAGCTCGCCCAGCACCAGCGGGCGGATGCCGAGGGGGTCGCGCGCGCCGATCAGCTTCTTGTTGGTGATGCCGACGAAGGCGTAGGCGCCCTCGATCTGGCGGATCGCCTCGACGAAGCGTTCGATGAAATGCGGCTTGCGGCTGCGCGCGACGAGATGCAGCAGCACCTCGGTGTCCGACGTCGACTGGTAGATCGCGCCGTCGCGCACGAGATTGCGCCGCAGGGTCAGCCCATTGGTCAAATTGCCGTTATGCGCGACGGCGAAGCCGCCGCCATGCAGTTCGGCGAACAGCGGCTGGACGTTGCGCAGGATCGTCTCGCCGGTGGTCGAATAGCGGACATGGCCGATCGCCTGCGTGCCCTTGAGCTTCTCGATCACCGAGACTTCCGAGAAGGCGTCGCCGACGAGGCCCAGTCGGCGCTCGGAATGGAAGCGCGTGCCGTCGAAACTGACGATGCCCGCCGCCTCCTGGCCGCGATGCTGGAGCGCATGCAGGCCGAGCGCGGTCAGAGCCGCGGCGTCCGAGTGGCCGAAGATGCCGAACACGCCGCATTCCTCCCGCAGCCGATCGGCGTTGGGATCGAAAGCGCCCTCGGTCTCGGCAGTCCCCGTCTCGAATTGCGAGATCATATCAAGGCTCCATGCGCCTCTTGAAGAGCGCGGCTCGAAGGATAAAGCGGCTCGAAGAACAGGTTGTTACGCGAAGATTATGGGCGAGTCGGGGCGGGCGCCGTCGGGCGCGTCGCGTCGATGGCGCGCTGCAGCGCCTGGCGGTCGGCAGCGTTGGGCACTTCGGTGCGGCGCTGCGGGTCGGCCGTCGGATTTGTCGGCGCGCGAGGCTCCTCGGCAGGCGCCTCTGTCGGCTCCGCACCCGTCTTGGGCTTCAGCAAATTCTTGATGAAGTCGGCGTTGACGTCCTGGGGAAGCATGGTGATCAGCGACCGGCCCGTCTCCTCGAGCATCGGCTTGGCCTTGGCATCCTTGGCCCAACTCGGCATGTTCTTGTCGCCCATCAACGCCGCGAAGAAGAGATAGCCGATCACGGCGAGCAGGACGCCGCGCGCCGCACCGAAAACGAAGCCGAGCGTGCGGTCGAGCGCACCGATGCGCGAATCGAGCACGAAATCCGAGATCCGCGCCGTCACCAACGATACGACGATCAGCGTCACCAGGAAGAGCGAGGCGATCGAGGCGATCAGCGCGATCGTGTCGTTGGGAATGTACTGCTTCAGAATCGGCAGCATCTGCGGGTGGAACACCCAGGCCACCGCAGCGGCCGCAGCCCAGGAGGCGATCGCGAGAACCTCGCGCGTCAGTCCGCGCACGGCGGCCAGCAATGCCGAGATCAGAACCACGCCGACGACGACGAGATCGAGAATGGTGACAGGCATTGGTTGAGCCGCTTCTTTATGGTCTCGGAATGGCCTGCCGCAGATGGGTCGACCGCATCGGCTTTGCTATACGCGCTCGGGGGCTCTGCGTCACTATTGCGAAGCCGTCATTTCACATCTCTGCGAGGCGCCCGGGACGCGATATCCGCAACGAGTTCCGTGACATGGCCGAAACGCCTCAGCTGCAGCCCGCCGCCGTCGCCGGCATCGGCGCCGCCCGACGGCATCAGGGCCGCCTCGAAACCGAGCTTGGAGGCCTCGCGCAGCCGCGCGCCGGCGACCGAAACCGGCCGGATCGCGCCCGAGAGCGCGATCTCGCCGAAATACACCGATTCGGCCGGCAGGATCGCGCCCGTCAGCGAGGATACAAGCGCGGCTGCCACGGCGAGGTCGGCCGCCGGCTCGTTCACCCTCAGGCCGCCGGCGACGTTGAGATAGACATCGTGCTGTCCCAGCCGAAGGCCGCCATGCGTCTCCAGTACGGCCAGCACCATGGCGAGCCGGCTGTTCTCCCAGCCGACGACGGCGCGGCGCGGGGTGCCGAGCGATGTCGGCGCGACCAGCGCCTGGATCTCGACCAGAACCGGGCGCGTACCCTCGACGCCAGCGAAGACGGCCGCGCCCGGCGCCGCCTGGTCGCGTCCCGCGAGGAATAGCGCGGACGGATTGGTCACCTCCGACAGGCCCATGCCCGTCATCTCGAAGACGCCGATCTCGTCGGTCGCGCCGAAGCGGTTCTTCTGCCCGCGCAGGATGCGGAAGGCATGCGCCCCTTCGCCCTCGAAGGAGAGCACCGCATCGACCATGTGCTCGACCACGCGCGGTCCGGCGATCTGGCCGTCCTTGGTGACATGGCCGACCAGGATCATGCAGGCGCCTGATGTCTTGGCGTAGCGAATCAGCGCCTGGGCGGAACCCCGCACCTGCGTCACGGTGCCCGGCGCACTCTCGACCTCGCCCGACCACATCGTCTGGATCGAATCGATCACCACCAGGGCAGGGCGGGTGCCCTGGCCCAGAGTCGCGATGATGTCCTCGACATTGGTCTCGGCCGCGAGGTCGACCGGGGCCTCGGCCAGCCCCATGCGCTCGGCGCGCAGGCGCACCTGGCCGGTCGATTCCTCGCCGGAGACATAGACGACGCGGCGTCCCGACAGCGCCAGCGCAGCGCAGGCCTGCATCAGCAGGGTCGACTTGCCGATGCCCGGATTGCCGCCGATCAGCAGCACCGAGCCCGGCACGAAGCCGCCGCCGGTGACGCGGTCGAGCTCGCCGATGCCAGAGACGATGCGCGGCGCATCCTGTGTGTCGCCCTTGAGGCTCTCCAGCGCGAAGACGCGACCGCGCGGCTTTCCGCCGGAACTGCGCGCGCCGGGCACAGGCGCTGCCTGCGCCTCCTCGGAGAGCGATGACCAGGTCCCGCAGGAATCGCACTTGCCCTGCCAGCGATGATAGACCGCGCCGCAGGCTTGGCAGGTGTAGGTGGGACCGCGTTTGGCCATCAGCCGCTACGCTGTCATTCCGGGGCGCGGCGCAGCCGCGAACCCGGAACCCACGACGGGACGCGACCGGCCGAGGGCACGATCGAGAGCGCTTGCCCAGTCGTGGGTTCCGGGTTCTTCGCTGTCGCGAAGCCCCGGAAAGACAGCCGGGTCGCCTGTCCGCATCTCACAGCCCGACATAGCGACGGGTGTAGCGGCGGCCGAGATTGGTCAGGATTTCATAGCCGATCGTCTTGGCGCCAGCGCCGACGGCTTCGAGGTCGAGCGAGCCGCCGATCAGCGTCACGGCCGCGCCGCGCTTGCAGGCTGCGGGGGCTGCGTCGGTGACATCCACGATGATCAGATCCATCGAGACGGTCCCGACGAAGGGGCAGGACACCCCGTCGACCAGGGCAAAGCCGCCGGCCGTGCCCTCGGGCGCGCTGGCATTGCGCGGATAGCCATCGGCATAGCCGAGGCAGATCGTCGCGAGCCGGCGACGCCCCTTGGCGGTCCAGCGGCCATTATAGCCGACCTGCATCCCTGCCTCGACGTCGCGCAGCTGGATGATCCGCGCCGTCAGCCCCACGACCGGCTTCATCGGATTGGGCTGCCCCGGTGTCGGATTTCCGCCATAGAGCGCATAGCCCGGCCGCGTCACCTGATAGGAGGGGCAGTCCTTCAGGAAATGGCCCGACGAATTCTTGATCGAGGCCGGGATGCCCGGCAGCGCCTCGACGATATGGGAGAAGGCCGCGATCTGGCGCGCATTGGCCGGATCGCCGACGTCCTCCGACGAGGCGAAATGCGTCATCACGAGGCCGATCCCTGCCGCCTCGATCGTGTCCTTGCGCTCGCGCGCCAGGCTCAGGCCCTCGCCCTGCCAAAGACCGAGTCGATTCATCGCCGTGTCGACATGCAGGGCGGCAGGGGCCACCGCCGCTCCGCCCTGGCGGAAACCCGCCCATTCCAGCAGTTCGTCATGAGATCCCAGAACGGGCGAAAGACGGTGCGCGGCATAGGCGTCGCACGTGCCCGGCAGAAGTCCGTTGAGCACATAGACGGTGGCATCGGGCGCGACGGCGCGGGTCCTGATGCCTTCCGAAACATGGGCGACGAAGAAGGTATCGCAGCCGCCCTGCGTCAGCGCCGAGACGGCGGGCTCGATGCCAATGCCATAGGCGTCGGCCTTGACCACAGCACCGGCGTGGCCCGTGCCCGCAAGCCCGCTCAACGCGCGCCAGTTCGAGACCAGCGCGCCGAGATCGATCGTCAGCGTCGCGCCGGTCGTTTGGGAATCGGGCGTGTCGAAAGTCATCATTCGCGGTCCGGAAGTCGCATTTCGTCAGCACGGTCGGAGAAGCGCGTCACCTCCGCGTCGAACTGCAGGGCGATCGCGCCGGTGGGGCCATGGCGCTGCTTGCCGATGATGAGCTCCGCCACGCCATGGGCGGCCTCCATCTCGATCTGCCACTTGTTGTGGTCTTCGGTGCCGGGACGCGGCTCCTTGCCCTTGAGGTAGTACTCCTCGCGGTAGACGAACATCACGACGTCGGCGTCCTGCTCGATCGAGCCCGATTCGCGCAGGTCCGAGAGCTGCGGTCGCTTGTCGTCGCGGCTCTCGACCTGACGCGAGAGCTGCGAGAGCGCGACGATCGGCACGGCCAGTTCCTTCGCCAGGGCCTTCAGGCTGGTGGTGATCTCCGTCAGCTCCTGCACGCGGTTCTGGCCGTTCTTGGCCGAGCCCGAAAGCAGCTGCAGGTAGTCGATGAACAGGACGTCGAGGCCCTTCTGGCGCTTCAACCGGCGGGCACGGGCGACCAGCTGGGCGATCGAGATGCCGCCGGTCTGGTCGATATAAAGCGGCAGCTTCTCGATCTGCGCCGCGACATCGGTCAGCCTGGCGAAATCGGCCTCGGTGATGCGGCCCTGCCTGATCTTGTAGGACGAGATGCCCGACTGCTCGGCGACGATACGCGTTGCGAGCTGGTCGGCCGACATTTCCAGCGAGAAGAAGGCGACGATTCCGCCATCGACGGTCTTGATCGTGCCGTCGGTCTGGCGTTCGCCGCGCCAGGCCTTGGCGATGTTGAAGGCGATGTTGGTGGCAAGCGAGGTCTTGCCCATGGCCGGGCGGCCGGCGAGCACGATTAGGTCGGAGGATTGCAGGCCGCCCATCCGCTGGTCGAGGTCGCGCAGACCCGTCGAGACCCCCGACAGGCCGCCGGCGCGCTGATAGGCGTTGGCGGCCATTTCGATCGCGGTGAACAGCGCGCCGTCGAACTTCTGGAAACCGCCCTCGTAGCGGCCCTTCTCCGCGAGTTCGTAGAGCTTGCGTTCGGCTTCCTCGATCTGCTCGCGCGGGGCGGCGTCGACCGGCGAATCATAGGCGACGTTGACCAGGTCCTCACCGACGCCGATCAACTGCCGGCGGATCGCGAGGTCATAGACCGTGCGGCCGTAATCGCCCGCGTTGATGACGGTGGTCGCCTCCGCCGCGAGCCGGGCAAGGTACTGCGAGGCGGTGATGCCGCCCAGATCCATCTCGCCGACGAAGGTCTTGAGCGTAATCGGGGTCGCGATCTTGCCGGCCCGGATCAGGCTCGATGCCAGCTCGAAGACGCGCTGGTGGATCGGCTCGAAGAAATGATCCGGCAGCAGGAAGTCGGAAACGCGATAGAAGGCGTCGTTATTGACCAGGATCGCGCCCAGCAGCGCCTGCTCGGCCTCGATGTTGTGAGGCTGGACCCGGTATTCGGCCTCGCGGGCTTCGAGACGGGTGACGAGGGCGGTTGCAGTGGCCATGGGGTTCGATAGGTCAGAATCCACCCGCAAAGAAACGGAAACAAATCAAGAACAGCAGAATTAGCCGGAACTCTGCCCGCTGTCCACAGCTTCGGCCCCCATCACGCGTCGGGGGCCGAATCCTTGCTTGACGGCGCGGCCGGCGGTGCCGGCGTCAATGCGGCGGCTGGACCAGAATCTTGATGTGCTGCTTGTCCCGCACAAGCGCTTCGAAGCCCTGCGCTACGATGTCGTCGAGCGCGATACGCTTTGTCACCAGCTTGTCGGCCTGGAAGAAGCCTTTGGTCATCAATGTCATGACCGCCGGGAAGATGTCGCGATAGGCGATGATGCCCCGGACCACGCGTTCTTTCAGCACCACGGTGTTGGGCTGGAAGGCGGCTTCCTTCTCCCAGATCGAGACGATGACGGTTTCGCCCTCGTAATGCGTGGACTCGATGCATTGCTGGAGCACTTTTGGTACGCCGGTGACCTCAAAGGCGACGTCCACGCCCCCGGCGCTCAACGCGCGCAGTTTGGCGACGGGTTCGTCCTGCGAGGGGTCCGTGACGGTCGTCGCCCCCAGTTCGAGCGCCTTGGCGCCGCGTTCTGCGGACAGTTCGACAACATGGATCACTGACGCCCCTGCGACACGCAGCGCCTCGACCAGGAGCAGCCCGATCGGGCCCGCGCCGAAGACAGCCGCGGTACCGCCCGCCTTGAGGCTGCTGAGGCGCACCGCATGAAGCGCGACGGCGGCGGGCTCCACCAAGGCGCCCTGTTCGAACGACAAGCCTTCCGGCATGACATGGACCATGCGCTCATCGACGACGGTGTGGCAGGCGAAGCCGCCGCCGCCACCCGACAGACCGTGAAAGCCCAGCTTGTCGCACAGATTGTATTTGCCCCTACGGCAGGCATCGCAGACGCCGCAGGCAAGGATCGGCTCGACGACGACGCGGTCTCCGGGCCGAATGCGCCTGACCTCCGGCCCGACCTCTACCACTTCGCCGGAGAACTCATGGCCCATCACGATGGGCGCGCGGTCATGGCTGAGCGGGTGCGGCTGGTCCACAGGGATGAAAATCGGGCCTGCGAGATATTCGTGCAGATCGCTGCCGCAGATCCCGGCCCACGCCACCTTGATCTTTACCTGGCCGGCCGAGGGGGTCGGTTCGGGCACCTGCTCCACGCGAATGTCGTGAGCCTTGTGCCAGCATGCGGCTTTCATCGGCGTCGTTCCTTTTGTCGTCCCAGCGCCTCTTTCATAAGTGGGTCTCAGACATGCGCCTTGATCTCGCGCATAGAGGGATCAATTGCGGACAGCGCTGCTGGCTGCCCCAGCAGCGTGCAGGTGGCACGCCCATCAAAAAAGGCGCCGCGATGGCTCGCGGCGCCTTCCAAACCGGCTGAAGAGCCCGGTTGATCTCAGCGATCGTCCTCGCCGGCTTCCGCCAGCGCTGCGCCGACCTCGAGGCCGAGATCGTCGAGATCGAACTCCTCGCGAGCGGTGACGTTCTCGCCGCGCACCTGGCGCTCGGCTTCCTGAGCCGAACGGGCGACGTTGACCGTGACCGTGACCGAGACTTCCGGATGCAGCACGACCGGGACGGTGTGCAGGCCGAGCGTCTTGATCGGGGCGTTCAGCGTCACCTGGCTGCGGGCGACGTGGAAGCCGTCGGCGGTCAGGGACTCGGCGATGTCACGGGTCGAGACCGAGCCGTAGAGCACGCCGGATTCGCCCGACTGGCGCAGGATCACGACCGAATGGCCGTTGAGCGTCTCGGCGACGGCCTCGGCCTCGGAGCGCAGTTCGAGATTGCGAGTCTCGAGCTCGATCTTCTGGCCCTCGAAGCGCTTCTTGTTTTCCTCGGTGGCGCGCAGCGCCTTGCCGCGGGCGAGCAGGTAGTTGCGGCCGAAGCCGTCGCGGACGCGGACGACTTCGCCCATCTGGCCGAGCTTGGCGACGCGTTCGAGCAGGATCACTTCCATGGTCTTGTTCTCCTTTTGAGATCGGTTGGTGTGTTCAGGTCTTGGTGGTCAAGTCAGGTGGAAGGCGGTGGAGGCAGGGCAGCCCGCTTGCGCAGGCCGAGAAGGCTGTCGATGACACCCGCGAGTGCCAGCAGCGGCGTCAGCACGGCCTGCATCAGGACGAGCGCGACATAGACGCTGACCAGCATCGGCGTGCGCCAGGCCTGGCCGCGCGAGAGGTCGTGCAGCATGGCGAGCCCTGTGAACATGAAGGTCGCCAGCAGCGCCCCCACCAGGGCGACGCCCGCCAGACCGACGAAGCCATCCAGCGCGGCGGTCGCAAGGCCCGCCACCAGCAGCAGCAGCGCCTGACGTGGCAGCGTCGTCGATGGAATGAAGGGCCAGGGACGCGGCAGACGGCCCGAGAGCTGCACGGTTTTCGCGGCGAGCCAGAGATTGGCGGTGATCGTCGTGACGATCGAGGCCCCGATGCCGAGCGGGACGGCCCGCACCAGCAGTGGTGTCACATTCGCCGCAAGCTCGGCTTGCGTCGTGCCTTGCGGCAGGCTGATCATCTTGCTGCGGACCATCTCGGACAGGAGGTTCTCGACGATCCGGGCGATGACCGAGCGATAGGCCTCGTAATCCGTCGTCATCACCAGCGCGCTGGCAATCGTCGCCATCGCCGCGGTCGCTGCGATCCAGACCATGAGACTGCCGAGCGGATACCACTCGGCGGTTCCGGCGGCATCGGTCCGTGCCAGCAGTGCGAGATAGGCGATCCACCACGCCGGCAGCGCGATGATGAAGGCGAAGGCGATCCCGGCCGGCAAGCTGAGCGCGATCGCCACGGCGACTGCGCCGGCACCGACGGCAACCAGTCCTGCGCGGTGGTTCCAGCCCAGCGCGGCGATGAAGATCGGCAGGGGAGCGGCAGAGTACAACAGCACGGCCAGCGGCGATCCGGTGATCACCACTGAGAAAAGCAGGGCCGCAACGAGGCCCGCGCCGATGCCGACAACCGGTATCATTCTTCGTCCTGCTGTCCCGCTGCTCCCGGGCCTAGAGCGGCCGGGCAGGGTGAGAGGCATTTGCCTCAACGAACCCGATGAAGTTGCACCACCGGGCGACTGGTTCATTTCAGGCAGTTCAAACCGGCGGCGATCGCTCGCCGCCGGGATTGTCAGATACGCTCAGCGGATGACGTAGGGCAGCAGGCCGAGGAAGCGGGCGCGCTTGATCGCCTGGGCGAGCTCGCGCTGCTTCTTGGCGGAGACCGCCGTGATGCGCGACGGCACGATCTTGCCGCGCTCGGAGATGTAGCGCGAGAGCAGGCGCACATCCTTGTAGTCGATCTTCGGAGCGCCCTCGCCCGAGAAGGGGCAGGACTTGCGGCGGCGGAAGAAGGGGCGGCGTGCGCCAGCAGATGCAGTCGACATGGATCAGGCCTCCGCGCCGGTTGTGGTTTCGGTGCCTTCGTCATCGCGACGAGGACGGTCGCGGCGCGGGCCACGATCGCCGCCACGGTCGAAGCGGTCGCCGCCGCCGGGACGGTCGAAACGGTCGCCGCGATCATCGCGGTCGCGCTTCTGGAGCATGGCCGACTGGCCTTCCTCGAGCTCTTCGACGCGGATGGTGAGGAAGCGCAGCACGTCCTCGTTGATGCGCATCTGGCGCTCCATCTCCAGCACGGCGGCGGAGGGGGCGTCGATGTTCAAAAGCGAATAATGCGCCTTGCGGTTCTTCTTGATGCGATAGCCCAGCGACTTGACGCCCCAGTACTCGACCTTGGGGACCGAGCCGCCATTCGCCTCGATGATGCCCTTGAACGTCTCGACAAGGGTCTCGACCTGCTGCGCGCTGACGTCTTGTCGCGCGAGCAGAACATGCTCGTACAATGCCATGGTTGGCCTTCCTCGTTTCACACTGTTTCGCTCGGCGCGGAGCCCTCCGAGCCCTGGATAAGGCCCGACAGGATTTCATCGAAGGCGGAGACACGGGATGACGGCTCAGGATAGGGAGCCTGCGGAGCGATCTCGAAGACGGTGAGGGCGCACTGCCATCCGTTCAGCCTCCGGCCGAACAAACAGGAGCCGGTCGTTACAGGCTAGGGCGCGGTCATGCAACCGAAATCCGTGCCGGAGCGCGGTTCCGGGCGCGGAAATCTCGCCTCGAAGCTTGACTTGGCGTCCAAGGCAGTGTGACAGCCCCGTCAATTCGCTGAAAACGTTTGAATTCGAGGCTTGCCGAATGACGACCGCGTTCCTTTTTCCTGGCCAGGGCTCCCAGGCCGTCGGCATGGGCAAGGCCCTGGCCGAGAACTTCCCCGTCGCGAAGGCTGTCTTCGACGAGGTCGATGTCGCGTTGTCTCAGAAGCTCTCCGTGTTGATGTGGGAGGGGCCGGGTGACGAGCTGACGCTGACCAGCAACGCGCAGCCGGCGCTGATGGCGGTCAGTCTCGCGGTGATCCGCGTACTCGAATCGGAAGCCGGGCTGGACCTGAAGCGCGACGCGGCCTTCGTCGCCGGGCATTCGCTGGGCGAATATTCGGCGCTCGCCGCTGCCGGCACCTTCAGCATCACTGATGCCGCCCGCCTTCTGCGCATCCGCGGCGATGCCATGCAGAAGGCCGTGCCGGCGGGCGAGGGCGCCATGGCGGCCCTGCTCGGGGCGGAACTCGATCTGGCGCGTGCCATCGCGGCCGACGCGGCGCAAGGCGAAGTCTGCGAAGTGGCCAACGACAATGGCGGCGGCCAGGTGGTGCTCTCGGGCGCCAAGGCCGCGATCGATCGCGCCATCGTGCTCGCTGGTGAGCGCGGGGTCCGGCGTGCCATGCTTCTGCCGGTTTCGGCTCCCTTCCATTGCGCCCTGATGCAGCCGGCGGCGGAGGCCATGCAGGCCGCGCTGGAACAGGTCGCGATGCAGGCGCCCGTCGTGGCGGTGATGGCCAATGTCGGCGCTGCACCGCTCAGCGACCCCGACGGCATCCGCGCCTCACTCGTGGCACAGGTCACGGGCACGGTGCGCTGGCGCGAATGCGTCGAGGCGATGACGGCAGCTGGCGTGACCCGCTTCGTCGAGGTCGGCAGCGGCAAGGTTCTGGCCGGGCTGGTCAAGCGCATCGCAGCTGGGGCGACGCCGATCTCGGTCGGAACGGCCGACGATATCGCTGGTTACAAGGCCTTGGACAGCTAAGAACCCGGAACGGGTACAGACGGCAGAATGCCGAAGGGGAGAGACGATGCTTGATTTGACGGGCAAGAAGGCCCTGGTCACCGGCGCGACCGGCGGGCTGGGCGGCGCCATCGCGCGCATGCTCCACGGCCAGGGCGCAACCGTTGCGCTTTCGGGCACCCGCGCCGAGGCTTTGGAGGCACTGGCCACCGAACTCGGCGAGCGGGCGGTGATCGTGCCTTGCAACCTCGCCGACAAGGATTCGGTCGAAGCGCTCGTGCCCGCGGCCGAAGAGAAGCTCGGCGGTCTCGATATTCTCGTGAACAATGCCGGCGTGACCAAGGACAATCTCTTCCTGCGTCTCAAGGACGAGGACTGGGACAGCGTCATCGCGGTCAATCTGACGGCGGCCTTCCGGCTCTCGCGCGCCGCCGTGAAGTCGATGATGCGCCGGCGCTATGGCCGCATCATCTCGATCGGCTCGGTGGTCGGCACCACCGGCAATCCCGGCCAAGGCAACTATGCCGCCTCGAAGGCCGGGCTGATCGGCATGTCGAAGGCGCTTGCTGCCGAAGTCGCCAGCCGCAACATCACGGTGAATGTCGTTGCGCCGGGCTTTATCGAGTCACCGATGACTCAGGCGCTGAACGAGAAACAGCGCGAGGGCATTCTGTCGGACGTGCCGATGGGGCGTCTCGGCGTCGGCGCCGATGTTGCCGCCGCAGTTGTCTACCTCGCCAGCACCGAAGCCGCCTATGTGACGGGACAGACCCTTCACGTCAACGGCGGAATGACAATGATCTGAGAGAGTTGAGAGCATTTCCAGACAAAGCTGATCGGCCTCTGGACGCTCTCGCCAGCCTTCATCGGGTGTGTTAACTAGCGCCGTCGCGCAGCGATGCAGGGTTCGGGGGGGCTTGACGGGAACCCGGTTGTTGCGTTTGTGCAGGCTTCGAGTTCCGACCCGTCGACACCGCTTCGGTGAGGTGGGATTCAGGAGTGAACGTCCCCATATGCGACGCGATCCAGCGTTGCGTATTTTTCAATCTGCAAGGAAAAGACCCATGAGCGATGTCGCCGAGCGCGTGAAGAAGATCGTGGTCGAGCATCTCGGCGTCGAGCCTGAGAAGGTCGTGGATGGCGCCAATTTCATCGAGGATCTCGGGGCCGACAGCCTCGATACGGTCGAGCTCGTGATGGCGTTCGAGGAAGAATTCGGCGTCGAAATCCCCGACGACGCGGCTGAGACGATCGTGACCGTCGGCGACGCCGTCAAGTTCCTGTCGAAGACCGCCTGATCGGCCTTATCGGTCGGTTGGCCGCAGCAGAGCGTCATGGTTTCACAGAGTCTCTCGATGCGACGCGTCGTCGTGACTGGTCTGGGCATGGTGACGCCGCTCGCGAGCGGCGTCGAACTGACCTGGTCGCGTATTCTCGCCGGCGCCAGTGGCGCCGGCCCCATCACCAGCTTCGACTGCAGCGATCTGCCGGCGCGCATCGCCTGCAACATCCAGCGGGGCGACGGCAGCGACGGCACCTTCAATCCCGACGATTGGATGGAGCCGAAGGAGCAGCGCAAGGTCGATGATTTCATCGTCTTCGCGATGGCTGCTGCCCGGCAGGCTCTGACGGACGCCAACTGGAAGCCCGAGAGCTACGAGGACCAGATCGCGACGGGCGTCGCCATCGGTTCCGGAATCGGCGGCCTCGGTGGCATCTACGAGGCCTCGATCCTGCTCAAGGAGCGCGGTCCGCGCCGTCTATCACCCTTCTTCATTCCGGGCCGCCTGAGCAATCTTGCGGCGGGCTATGTCTCGATCGAACATGGCCTTAAGGGGCCCAACCACTCGGTTGTGACCGCCTGCTCGACCGGTGCGCACGCGATTGGCGATGCTTCGCGCATGATCGCGCTCGGCGATGCCGATGTCATGCTGGCGGGCGGTGCCGAATCGGCGATCAACCGGCTCGGCATCGCAGGCTTCTGCGCCTGCCGCGCCTTGTCCACGGATTTCAACGACACGCCCGAGAAGGCCTCGCGCCCCTATGACAAGGACCGTGACGGTTTCGTCATGGGCGAGGGCGCCGGCGTCGTGGTTCTCGAGGAACTCGATCATGCTCTGGCGCGCGGAGCGCGCATCTATGCGGAAGTCGTCGGCTACGGCCTGTCGGGCGATGCCTATCACATCACCTCGCCTGCCGAGGATGGCGACGGCGCTTATCGCTGCATGTCGATGGCGTTGAACCGGGCCGGCATCGCTGCGTCCGCGCTCGACTACATCAACGCGCACGGCACCTCGACGCAGCTCGGCGACGAGATCGAGTTGCGCGCCGCAGAACGTCTGCTCGCCAATTCGCCGACGAAGCCTGCCATGTCCTCGACCAAATCGGCGACGGGGCATCTGCTCGGTGCTGCCGGCGCAGTTGAGGCGATCTTCGCGATCCTTGCGATTCGTGACCAGATCGCGCCGCCGACGATCAATCTCGACAACCCCTCCGTCGAGACGGATCTCGATCTCGTCCCGCATGTCGCGCGCAAGCGGAAGATCGACGTCGTCCTGTCGAACTCCTTCGGTTTCGGCGGCACGAATGCCTCGCTGGTGATGCGACGCTATCGCGACGGCGCCTGAGGCGCGAGACAGCGCGCTTTCGCCATAATGTTGATTAGAGTGCGCTGCTGCTGTGGCGGAGGTAATTCCGCTTTCACAGGCGGCGTGAATCCGGTTCTAATGCCTTGGCGATCTGCCGAGTGACTGGGTTCAGGGTCGTGTCCGTCTGGCCCGTCCCTGGCGTGCCGTGATGATGTCCGAAGTGCGAGCGCTAAAACCGTGACCCATTCGCCCCGCGTCGCCCCCAAGAGCCCCAGCGAGGCGTTGAAGCCGGTCGCGCCGCCGGCGCCGCCGCCCAAGGCGCGCCGTCGCAGACGCAGCCCTTTCATCGGGATGATGAGCGGGTTGTTCACGGCCGTGCTGGTTGTCGCCGGGCTGGTCGGTGCAGGCATCGCCATGGTCGGCAGTCAGAGCCGCGCGCCCGGTCCGCTGACGTCCGATCGCGTCCTGATCATTCCCAAGGACAGCGGTCTGACCGAGATCGCGGAACTGCTCCAGCGCGAGGGCATGATCGAGCACCCCTGGGCTTTTCGCGTTTCAGCTCTGGTCAGCGGCAATTGGACCAAGCTCAAGGCCGGCGAATATCTGTTCAAGGCGCGCGCGAGCCAGGCCGATATTCTCGACATCATTGCCGACGGCAAGGCCGTCGAACATGCGCTGACGGTACCGGAAGGCTTGACCAGCGAGCAGATCGTGGCGCGTTTGCGTGACAATGACCTGTTGACCGGCGACGTCATCCAGGTGCCGCGCGAAGGCACGATCCTGCCCGACACCTACCGCTTTCCGCGCGGCTTCACGCGCCAGGGCATCATCGATCGGATGACGCGCGACCAGCGCCAGATCCTCGCCGATGTCTGGCGGCGCAAGCCCGCCGACCTGCCGATCAAGACGCCGCAGGAACTGGTCGTGCTGGCCTCCATCGTCGAGAAGGAGACCGGGCGTGCCGACGAGCGGCCGCGCGTCGCGGGGGTCTTCATCAACCGGCTGAACCGCAAGATGAAGCTCCAGTCCGACCCGACGATCGTCTACGGCATCGTCGGCGGCAAGGGTACGCTCGGCCGTTCGATTCAGCGCAGCGAGATCACGCAGGCGACGCCCTATAATACCTACGTCATCGACGGCCTGCCGCCTGGCCCGATCGCCAATCCAGGCCGCGCGGCCTTGGAGGCCGTGGTCAATCATTCCCGCACCAAGGACCTCTATTTCGTCGCCGACGGCAGCGGCGGCCATGCCTTCGCCGAGACCCTCGAGCAGCACAATCGTAATGTCGGCCGCTGGCGCCAGCTCGAGTCGACGCGTCGCGAGCCCGGCAAGCCACCCGCGGAAGCGTCTGTCGACAAGGTCGAGCCGCCGCCGGCTCCCGACACGCGCACCGAGGCGCCAGCCCAGCAGCCGGTGGAAGGAGAAGCCATCGAGACCTGGCCGGCTCCGGGCAATCGCCGCGCCGGTGTGGCTCCGACGCAGCAGGGAGCGAGCCTGGCTGGTGCGGCCGGGACGCGCGCACGCGCCTTCGATGCCTCGGAGGGGACGCCGCGCGACCCGCTGCTGAACAAGACGTTCGATCTGAACTCGCCCAAGCAGATTCCCACGCTGCGGCCTTGACGATGGCGATCGACCGAAGGCCCGGCCATCCCCATCTTCCTGCGACGGCGCCGGCTGGCGCGCTTGCCCCCCGGTTCCCCCACCACTAGGGTCCCGCCGCGTTGAGGCGGAGACCGGGACACCATGGCCATTGAGAGCATGACGGGCTTTGCCCGCGCGGCCGGGACCGTGGCCATCCACGCCTGGGCCTGGGAAATCCGCAGCGTCAATGGTCGCGGGCTCGATATCCGCGTCCGCGTCCCGCCGGGTTTCGAAATCCTGGCCGAAGCCGCGCGCAAGCGCCTGACCGGCGCCTTCGCGCGGGGCACGCTCCACGTCAATCTCCAGATCACCAGCGATGCCGGCCCACCGCGCCCGCGCATCAACGAGGCGGCGCTGGCGGGGCTGCTGCAGGCCATCGCCCGCCTGCCGGCCTCCGACACCGTGCGCCCACCCTCCTATGACGGGCTGCTCGGGATTCGCGGCGTCATCGAACTCGCGGAGGAGAGCGAGGATACGCTGACCGTGATCGAGGCGCCGGTGCTGGCGGGGCTCGAGGCGGTCGTGCTTGGGCTCAAGGAGGCTCGCGGCAGCGAGGGGCGTGCGCTCGAGGCTGTGCTGTCGGGCCATCTCGAAACCATCGCGCGGTTGACCACACAGGCCGAACAGCATCCCGCCCGCAGCGTCGACGCCATCCGCGAGCGCATCGCCGCACAGGTCGGCGCGCTGCTGGAGGCGAGCCAGGCGCTCGACCCGCAGCGCCTGCATCAGGAGGCTGCGCTGCTGGCCGTGAAGGCCGACATCCGTGAGGAGATTGACCGGCTGCACGCGCATGTCGCGGCGCTGCGCCTGCTGCTGGAGCAGGGCGGGCCAATCGGCCGCAAGCTCGATTTCCTGTCTCAGGAATTCGGCCGCGAGGCTTCGACGCTTTGCGCCAAGGCCGGCGATGCCGGCTTGTCGCGGATCGGGCTCGAACTGCGCACCGTCGTCGACCAGACGCGCGAGCAGGTGCAGAATGTGGAGTGAGTGGTGATGGCCGATGTTCTGCGCCCGGCCCGTCGCGGGCTGATCATGATCATGTCCTCGCCCTCGGGGGCGGGGAAGTCGACGCTGACGCGGACGCTGTCGAAGTCGCCGAGCGAAACCAATCTCGACCTGTCGATCTCGGTCACGACGCGCGCCAAGCGCCCCTCCGAAATCGAGGGCGTGCACTACCATTTCATCGATCGCGAAACCTTCGAGCAAATGCGCGACCGCGACGAACTGCTCGAATGGGCCGAGGTCCACGGCAATGGCTACGGCACGCCGCGAAAGCCCGTCGAGGCATCGCTGAAGGCAGGGCGCGACGTGCTCTTCGACATCGACTGGCAGGGCACCCAGCAGATCCTGGAGCGCGCCCGGGAGGATGTCGTCAGTATCTTCATCCTGCCGCCCTCGATGGCGGAGCTGCGGTCGCGCCTGGTGCGCCGCGCCGAGGATGCGCCCGACGTCATCGCCAAGCGCCTCGCCAATGCCCGCGAGGAGATCGCGCGCTGGACCGTCTACGACTACGTCATCGTCAACGACGATCTCGACAAGGCCTATGACGCCGTTCGCTCGATCCTGGCAGCCGAGCGGCTCAAGCGCAGCCGGGCGATCGGCCTCGGCGAGTTCGTCGAGCAACTGCTCACCGAAACCCTTCCGTAACGGCGGATCGCGCTTCAGTTCGGCTGGATGCCGGCCTCCCGCACGAGCTTCGACCATCGTGCCGTATCGGTCGCGATGACCGCAGCCAGTTCTGCCGGCGAATTGCCGATCGGGGTGGCCCCTTGCGCTGCCATCGCCGCCGCGACGTCGGGCGACCGCACAGCCTGCGCCACGGCTTCGTTCAGCCGGGCGACGACCGCAGCCGGCGTCCCGGCAGGCGCCATCAGCGCATACCACGACACGGCCTCGAAGCCGGGCAGGGCGAGCGCCTCGGCGATCGTGGGCAAGTCGGGGATCACCGGGCTGCGCCGGCTGCTGGCCAGACCCAGGGCGCGCAACTGTCCTCCGTCAATCAGCGGCTTGGCGGTCGAGAGCTGAGCGACGATCAGATCGACATCGCCACGCATGACGTCGGTCAGCGCCGGGGCCACGCCGCGATAGGGCACATGGGTCATGCTGAAGCCGGCCGAGCGTGCCAGGAGTTCCGCTGCGAGATGAGCCAGGCTACCGGCGCCGGGCGACGCATAGGTCAGCGTGTTCGCGCCGGCGCGTCCGCGCGCGACGAGGTCCTGCAGCGAGCTGATTCGTGACGACGCCGAGACGACGAGCACATTCTCGACGCTCGCAATCTGCGTCACCGGCGCAAAATCCTTGACCGGATCATAAGGCAGGTTGGCAAAGAGCGCCGGGTTCACGGCCGCATTGCCGACCGGCATCAGCGCGAGCGTATGGCCGTCTGGCTCGGCCTTCGCGACGGCAGCCATTGCCGTGTTGCCTTGGGCGCCGACGCGGTTCTCGACGGTCACGCCCTGACGCCAGCGCTGCGTCAGAGTCTCCGCAACGATCCGCGCGAGTGCGTCGGGAGCGCCGCCTGCCGCAAAGCCAACGATGATCTTGATCGGCTTGCTCGGGAAGTCGAGGCTTTGCGCGTCGGCAGGCGCAGAAACCGCCGCCATGGCGATACAGAGGCAGGCATTCAACAGCAGCGTGGCGATGCGCAACATGGGGCGGCTCTCTTTAACGTTTGGCGGCAACGCATCCGCGCGGCTCGCAACGCGATCCGCTCAGGCGTGCTCCGACAGGGTATTCGCCAGACGCACAAAGCCTGCCACGGGGATTTCTTCCGCGCGCGCGGTCGCAATCAGCCCGGCCGCTTCGATCCAGGCGCCGGGCTCCGCCAGCACGGCCTTCAGGCTTTGTCGCAGCATCTTGCGGCGCTGGCCGAAGGCTGCGAGCGTGATCCGTTCCAGCAGGCGCCGGTCGCAAGGCTCAGGAGTCTGGCGCGGCAGGAGTTGCACCACGGCCGAGGTGATCTTGGGCGGCGGCACGAAGGCGGTGCGTGGAACGTCGAACAGGATCTTCGTCTCGCAGCGCCAGTTGCACAAAACCGCGAGGCGGCCGTAATCGGCCCGCTGATCTGGTGTCGCCACGATCCGCTCGGCGACCTCGCGCTGGAACATCAGGGTCAACGACGTCCACCATGGCGGCCAGGGGTCGAGATTGAGCCAGCCGACGAGCAGCGGCGTCCCGATGTTATAGGGCAGGTTGGCGATGATCCGGGCCTTGCCTCCGTCGAGCCGGCTCGACAGATCGACAGCCAGCGCGTCGCCATCGACGATATCGAGCCGGCCGGGATAGTGCGCGGCGATCTCCTGCAGCGCCGGCAGGCAGCGGCGGTCGCGCTCGATCGCGATGACACGGGCGGCGCCGTTGGCAAGCAGCGCCCGTGTCAGCCCGCCCGGTCCAGGGCCGATCTCGACGACGGTCTCGCCTTCGAGCGTCCCGGCGGAGCGTGCGATCCTGGAGGTCAGGTTGAGGTCGTAGAGAAAGTTCTGGCCCAGCGACTTCTGGGCCATCAGCCCATGGCGCTCGACGACCTCGCGCAACGGCGGCAGCGAATCGATCTGGCTCATCGGGCGGTCTGTTCGTGCTGCGCCACCATCCGCGCCGCGAGCCTCAGCGCGGCGATCAGGCTGTCGGGTCTGGCGATGCCCTTGCCTGCGATGTCGAAGGCCGTGCCGTGGTCGGGCGAGGTGCGGATGAAGGGCAGGCCGAGCGTGACGTTGACGCCCTCGTCGAAGGCAATTGTCTTGATGGGGATCAGGGCCTGGTCGTGGTACATCGCCAAGGCTGCGTCGTATCCGGCCCGCGCCCGCGCATGGAACATCGTGTCGGCCGGATAGGGGCCTGTGGCGTCGATGCCGAGCGCGCGCAGCGCCTCGACCGCGGGCGCAACCACGGCCGCATCCTCATGCCCCAGCGCGCCGCTCTCGCCAGCATGGGGATTGAGCCCGCTGAGCGCGAGGCGCGGCGCCGCGATGCCGAAGCTGCGCCTCAGCGCCCGCGCCACGATCGCGCCGGTTTCGACGATCAGTTCCGTCGTCAGCAGATCCGGCACGCTGCGTAGCGGCACATGGATCGTCACCGGCACGACGGCGAGATCGGAGCACCACAGCATCATCACGGGCAGCGGCGGCGTGCCGCCATCGGCGGCGAGATCAGCGAGATATTCGGTGTGGCCGGGATGGGCGAAGCCTGCCCGGTAGAGCACCGATTTTGCGATCGGATTGGTCACCACTGCGCCTGCAAGGCCCTGTCGCACGGCCGCGACCGCTCGCGAGATCGACGCGATCGTTCCGGGCGCCGTCGCTGGGTCGGGACGTCCCGGCTGCGCGGTCACCGCCTCGTCGAGCGGAATGACGGGCAGCGCGTCGGGAAAGTGGCGGCCGATCTCGTCCCAGTCGCAGGCGACGAGGGGAACGTCCAGGCCGAGCTGCCGCGACAGTCTCCCCAGGTGATCGATATCGCCGACAAAGCCAAAGACGGGCAGGTCCAGCGCCTGCCGACGCTGCCAGGCCATCAGGGTGAGTTCTGGCCCGATGCCGGCCGGATCACCCTGGGTCAGGGCAATCGGTGCCAAAGGCTTCGCCGTCAAGGGCATCACTGCTTCCGCGCGCATGGGTCTGTTCCTGTCACCCATCGCGCCGCTGCGGGTCTCCGGTCAGCGGCTGGAGGTCACGCCGTCGCCGGTCGACGAGGTGTCGAGGTTCTGCGAGTAGCTGAGTTCGCCAAGCGTCCGCAGTTCCAGGCGCAGCATCACCGTGCGCGTATCCTTGGTCGTGCCCGACTGGCGGTCGGCGTAGCTCTGCGAGTAGCTGACGTCGAAGACCGTGCACTCATCCGTGTAGTTGATGCCGAACGAGGTCGATGCCGTCTGGAACAGGCCGCCATTGGCATATTTCGGAATGGCGATCGTCGACGGTGAAGCCAGCCATGCGGTGTACTGGGTGCGGAACACCTCGCGGTCGTATTTGTATTTGTCGAGGTCGAACAACACGCCCGCCCGCAGCCGCCAGTTGCTCGTCACGCCGACCGATCCGTTCAGGGACAGACCCTCGCGTCGGCGGAAGATTCCGAGGCTCGGCTGCGGCTCATAGCGTCCATAACCGACGGAGGCGGTCACGACGCTGGTTGCATAGGTCGCCGCCGCGTCGATGCGCTGCGTCTCGAATGTGGTTTGGTTGAGCCGCGTCGCCCCCGTAAAGAATAGGCCCGTGAACGGCGAAATCTGCGCCCGGGCGACGATGTCCGACTTGTCCGTCTCCAGGCCCGAATCGAGGCCGGTGTTGACGAGATCGCCGGTTGCGAAGGAGTTGCGTCCGCCGAGGTGGTAGGATTGGCCGAGCAGCAGGTTGGCATAGGCATTCGCGCCAAAGCGCCCGGTATAGAGTGCGCCGACATTGGCACGCGTGCCGCCCTCGACGCGATCATAGCCGGAGAACTTGCCGCTCCACTCGAACAGGTTGTTGGCATCGAAGACGAGGCTCTGCGCGTCCTCGTTGGCCACGCGCAGGCTGTTGGTCTCGTTCGGGCGCGCCACGATCTGCGCCACCGGCTCGATGATGTGCGTGCCCCAGGACGTCTTGGCGACGAAGGGATAGCGGTACATCAGGCCGATCGCCGGCATTGCGCGGCCGAAGACCTCGTCGGAGGTGTCGACGATCGTCCGGACATTGGCGTTCGGATAGCCGGTGGTATCGGGATTGACCGAGAAGATGTCGGCCCGCACCGAGGCATACGGCGTCCAGACCTGGCCGATCGGATCGATGAAGTTACGCCGCCATGAGACCTCGGCGGTGGCGCGCGCGACATTGCCCGCAAGCCCGCGGACCAGGCAGGTGCTCTTCTGGTAGACGGCGCAGCCATCATACAAGTTATAGCCCGTACCGGAGCTCGTCGTGCCGTTGATCAGAAAAGCGGACTGCTGCGGCAGTTGCTGGAACGCTGCCGCGTCGCGCGTCAGATGGGTGACGTTGGCGTTGAACGTCAGCTCGCCGCCGAGGAAGCTCGGCTTGTGAATGCGCTTGTTGTAGTCGAGCACCGGCAGGACGACCGGCTGCTGCTTTTGCCAGTCCACCGATGTCAGCGGCTGGAAATAATAGCCGCGAAGGTCGAACCAGCCGGTTGAGGTCTGACCGTTCAGATAGGCGGTCGAGATCGCCTCCTGGAGATAGGTCGTCGCGCTCAGGCTCTCGTTGAGGATGCGGTAGTTCTTGTAGAACCAGCGATCCGTCGACATCGAGGCATTCCAGCCGAAATTCCAGCGCGGATTGATGTAAAACTTGCCGTTCGTCTCGATGGAGCCGCGGAACTTGTCGTCGCCGGCGCCGAGCGGTGCCGCGAGGAACGCTTCCTTCTCCTGCTGGAAGATGCCCGAGGCCCGTACCGTGTAGGAGCCGTTCACCAGTCGGTGGCGCCATTCGACCTGGCCGAGCAGGCCCTGCCGGGTCAGGTAGGTCGGGGTGAGCGTGAGGTCGTAGTTCGGCGCCAGATTGATGAAATAGGGCAGTCCGACACCGAAGCCGAGCGGTCCGGTGTTGATGAACTTCGGCGACAGGAAGCCCGACTTCCGCTTCACCGTCGAATCCGGTCCCGACATGTAGGGGATGTAGGCAAGCGGGACGCCGGCAAATTCCAGGCGCGCATCCTCGTAATAGATGGTCTGTTCGGCCTTCTTGTGGATGATCCGCGCCGAGCGGACCTGCCACAGCGGCGGCCTCTCGGGGTTGTCCTTGCAGGGCTCGCAGGCCGTGTAGATGCCCTTCTCGAAGATGAAGGTTTCGCCGTCCGTGCGCTCGGCGCGCGGTGCGCTGAAGCGGGTCTTGTCCGGGTTCACGACGCGCAACGAATCGATGAAGCCGTCGCGGAAATCGTCGGTCAGGTTGAAGCGGTCGCCAGTGATGACGGTCCCGTTCGATTCGGTGATGCGGGCATTGCCGGTCGCGATGACACGCTTGCCGGCCTGGTCGTAGGTGACCTTGTCGGCCTCGATCGTGCGGCCCTGATAGAGAATCTGCACCTCGCCGACGGCGGACACGGTCTTCTTGTCGTTGTCATAGACGAGTTCGCGCGCATCGACGACCATCCGCTCCTGCGGCTTGGCGGGCGCGGTTTGCGCGGAAGCGCTCCCGGCGAATGCCAGGACATAGGCAAGGCTCGAGGCAAGCGCGGTCGCCGCGGCAAAACGAGCCATGCGTGTCACGCCCGGAAGCATGCGCTCAATCCTAAATTAACCATAGGCACAGTACGTTTTACCCGTCTTCCTGATGGAGGAGGGCCAGAGCACCCAGCATCGCTCCAATGGTTGCCGGCAGCCACGCCGCGATCATTGGATTGACGATGCCCGATGAGCCGAGCTCCTCCGACAGCTGCGTCGCAACATAGAGCACGAAGCCTGCCGCGACACCACCTATCACCAGTTTGGTCACCCCACCAAACCTGAAAAATCTTAAGGAAACGGATGCTGCCACGAGCACCATGGCGACGAGCAGAAGCGGCCGCGCCATAAGCGACTGGTAGCGCAATTCATATCGGGTGGTATCGAGGCCGGCCCGCTGCGTCCGCTCGATCACGGCCGGCATCGACCAGAAGCCGACGGCCTCGGGCGGTGTGAAGCTCTGCCGCACCTGTTCGGGCTCCAGCGTCGTCGCAAACAGATAGCTCTTGTACGTCTGTGGCTCTTCCATGGCGGAGACGACGCGCGCATCCGTCAGCTCCCAGTAGCCGCGATGGAGCACGGCCTGCCTGGCATCGATTCGCTCGCTGAAGCCGCCGCCTGCCGAGAAGCTGAAGATCGCGACCTGCGACAGGCCGTTGCCGTCGGGCAGCGATCCCGCCGCCCGGATAATCGCCTGTCCGTCGACGCTGCGCTGCCTCAGCCAGATGTCGGGTGCTGCGCTCGACTGGGCGGCCCGCACGAACAGCCGCGTCTCGAGGGACGTCGCCTTGCGCTTCAGATCGGCCGCGACGGGGTTGTAGACCAGGATCGAGACCAGGCCGATCACCCCTGCGACCAGGGCTGCGGGCTGCAGGAACTGCCAGGCCGAGACGCCGACCGACCGGGCGACGACGAGTTCGAGCTTCCGGCTCAGCGTCAGCAAGGCGAACATGCCGCCAAACAGAACGGCGAACGGGAAAATCTGCTCGGCCACGCTGGGCACGCGAAACAGCGCGAGCTGCACGATCAGCGGCGTCGTCGCTGCCGGCGAATCGCCGGCTCGCCGCATCAGCTCGACGAAATCGAGCGTCCCGATCAGGAAGAAGAACGTGCCGAACACGCCCAGGATCGAGCGGGCGAACTGCTTCGTCAGATAGCGTCCGAAGGTCGAGGTCAGCAGCATCAGGCGCGCCTGAACCGCGCCGTCAGCCCGGCCAGGGGGGCGAGCAGCGGCGCGGTCATCCGTGACAGGAACGGCCTCAGCCGCTGGCCATAGAGGATGACCGCGCTGGCGCAAGCGATGGCAACGAGCGGCAGGATATACAAAAGCACCGCTGCGAAGGGGGATCGGACACTCGCCGTCCACGCCATATAG
Source organism: Allobosea vaviloviae (assembly GCF_001298265.1). GTDB lineage: Bacteria > Pseudomonadota > Alphaproteobacteria > Rhizobiales > Beijerinckiaceae > Allobosea > Allobosea vaviloviae_B. The sequence goes on from NZ_LGSZ01000022.1 coordinate 239,125, forward strand.
GCGCCGATGCGGGTCGTCGCGACGATCACGATTGCAGCCTGCAACGCGAAGGCGCGGCCCTGGCGGGTGGTGCGCGCCTCGCCGATGCAGGCGAAGGCGATCAGCATGAAGGCCATCGGATAGAGCGGCGCAGAGAGGCGGTTGTGCAATTCGGCGCGGAACCGGCCTTCCTGGTACTTGTAGTAGTTCTCGTTCGGATCCTGGTTGAGAAGCTGCCAGGTCGAGCGTTCGCGCGGTTTGTAGACGACCTTGTCGCCGTCGCCTTCGCCCGCTCCGCCGGTCGGATCGCCCGACAGTGCCGAGAGGTTCAAGGCATAGCGCTCGAACGAGATGATCGAGGTCGTGTCCGTGTTCTTGGTCTCGCGCTGGATCGTTCCCTTCTCCAGCATCAGGAAGCTCGACCCGTCGACTTCGACGGTGCGGCCGCGCTCGGCAATGTAGATCGAGGGTTGGTTCGGGTCGCGCCGATCCTGCATGAAGATGCCGACCAGCGCATCGCCCGACCGCTCGCGGTAATGGAAGGTGATGCCGGAATCGAGCGAGACGAACTGGCCCTCCTTGACGACATTGGCGACGAAATCGGCCCTGATCAGTGTGATCAGGTCGCGCAGGACCCGAAAGCCCGTCGGCATCACCGACAGCGTCATCCAGCTCACCAGCAGCGAGACCGCGATGGTCAGCACGATGAAGGGTCTTGTGATGCGATGCGGCGCGACGCCGGCCGCGTTCATCACGATCAGCTCGGAATCGCCGTTCAGGCGGTTGAGCGTGTAGAGAGTCGCCATGAACAGCGCGACCGGCGCGATGCCGGCGATCAGCGCCGGCAGCGAGAGCAGCGTCACGGTGAAGAAGATCACCACCGTCTGGCCCTTGCCGGTGATCAGATCGACCTCACGCAGCGCCTGCGTGACCCAGATCACGCTCGTCAGTCCGATCAGGAGGACGATCGACGCGATCGTCGCCATCTTCAGAATATAGCGGTCGAGACGCTGCAGCAGCACGCTGGGGACTTCCGTATCGGCAGCGGCGGATGGCCCGGCGCTGGTGGTTCGCGGAAATGACCCTATGGTATAGGCGCAATCAAGGCGCAAACAGGAATCGTTTGCGGCCGTCTCGTTTCGCCCCGTCCAAAGCCCACTCGCAACATCGTGAGCCGACCATGTCGCAGCGCCTGAAGCTCGAGATCAAAGCCCTCAACGCCATAGGGGGGCAGGATCTCGTCATCCTGGTGTCCGATACGCTGGCGCCGCCCAAGGCGGCCGAGGAATGGCTGGGCGAGGGCGCCCATGGCCTGCTTGCGCGCGGCGCGGCCGCCGAGCGCTTCAAGGGCAAGGCCCTTTCCGGCCTGACGCTGTTGGCGCCGGACGGTGCAGGCTACGAGCGCCTGATCGCCGTCGGTGTCGGTCCCGAGTCGGAACGCGGCACGCTCGACTTCGCCAAGCTCGGTGGCGCGATTGCCGGCCGCCTCGGTCATGGCCGCAGCGCGGACGTGATTCTGGCACTTCCGGAAGGCCCGCTGGGTCCCGAGCACGCGGCAGAGATCGCGCTGGGCATGCGGCTGCGGTCCTATGTGTTCGATGAGTACAAGACCAAGAGCAAGAAACCCGAGGAGGCCGAGCCGATCGCGGTGACGCTGCGCCTTCCCGATCCCTCCATCGGCAAGAAGGCCTTCAAGGCGGCCGAAGCCATCGCAGCCGGTGTCGAGTTGGCGCGCAACCTCGTCAACGAACCGCCCAACGTCCTCTTTCCGGAGGAGTTCGCCGACAGGGCCGCGAAGCTCGAGAAGCTCGGCGTCGAGGTCGAGATCCTCGACGAGAAGCAGCTCAAGAAGATCGGCATGCGCGCGCTTCTGGCTGTCGGCCAGGGCTCACGCCGCGAAAGCCGCGTCGCGATCATGCGCTGGAACGGCGCCAAGGGCAGCGTCCAGCCGGTCGCCTTCGTCGGCAAGGGCGTCACCTTCGACACTGGCGGCATCTCGCTGAAGCCGGGTGCCGGCATGGAGGACATGAAGGGCGACATGGCGGGCGCGGCCTGCGTCGTCGGCCTGATGCACACGCTCGCGGCCCGCAAGGCCAGGGTCAACGCCATCGGCATCATCGGCCTCGTCGAGAACATGCCCGACGGCAACGCCCAGCGTCCCGGCGATATCGTGACCTCGCTCTCGGGACAGACCATCGAGATCATCAACACCGACGCGGAAGGCCGTCTCGTTCTCGCAGACGTACTCTGGTACACGCAGGAGCAGTTCAAGCCGCAGTTCATGATCAATCTGGCGACGCTGACCGGCGCGATCCTGGTCGCGCTGGCGCAGGAGCATGCCGGCCTGTTCTCCAACAGCGACGAACTCGCCGTGCGGCTCTCCGCGGCGGGCGAGGCGACCGGCGAGACGGTCTGGCGCATGCCGCTGGGCAAGGCCTACGACAAGATGATCGATTCAAAGTTCGCCGACATGAAGAACGCCGCCGGCCGCCATGGCGGCTCGATCACTGCCGCCCAGTTCCTGCAGCGCCACGTCAACGACACGCCCTGGGTGCATCTCGACATCGCCGGCACCGGCATGAGCTCGCCCAATTCCGAGACCAACCGCTCCTGGGGCTCCGGCTGGGGCGTACGCCTGCTCGACCGGCTGGTCGCGGAACATTACGAGGGCTGAATCATTGTGGCAGGGGAAGCGCGCAAGCCCATGCGGTACAAAGTGATTTGATGGCCGAGATCCTCTTCTTCCACCTCCAGTCGCGCCCGCTCGAGCAGGTGCTGCCGACGATCCTCGACCGCGCCTTGTCGCGCGGCCAGAAGGTCGTGGTGGAGGTGTCGAGCCAGGAGCGCCTGAGCGCGGTCGACGATCATCTCTGGAGCTATTCCGACGAGAGCTTCCTGCCCCATGTCACGGCGATGGAGGCCGATGCCGCCACGAGCCCCGTGGTGCTGACCACGCATGATCACAACCCGAATGGCGCGCAGGTCCGCATCTGCGCCGAGGGCGTCCGCATTCCCGACGCAATGGCCGACTATGAGCGCGTCGTCCTGATATTCGACGGTGACGACCCCGACGCGCTAACCGCGGCGCGCGAAGATTGGAAGAAGGCCAGGGCGTCAGGCCTCGCCGCCAGTTACTGGCAGCAGGACGACACCGGCCGCTGGGAGAAAAAAGCGTGAAGTTACCTGTTCTGCTGCTCTGCGCCGCCGCGCTCGGCGGATGCGCCGTCGACATGGGCGGTTTCGCCTTCACCTCGGACAGCCGCGATGGCCGCACGACCACGACGACGAGCACCGCAACGGTGACGGGCACCATCCCGGCTCGCGCAGCGACGCAGGAGGCGAGCCTGACGCCCGAGGGCGAATGCAGCGCCGAGGCTCCTGCCGGCCGCACCCTGCCGCCTTTGATCGCGGAAGGCATCACCGAATGCGAGCTGGTCAAGCTCAAGGGCACCCGCCCGACCGACGTCCTCATCGGCGAGAGCGGCAAGGGCCAGCGCGAGACGCAGGTGCTCTATGCCGAGCCCGGCGGACGCGAGATTTACATGTTCACCGACAACAGGCTGAGCCGGATCGTGAAGCCGGGGCAGGGGTGAGCCGGCGGCTTGGCTCCTGATGACTGCCGGGCTTCCGCTTCCCATCCGCCTCCCTCTCGACAGCAAGAGCCGATCGTGACCGAGCGTTTCGAACGTCATCGTCAACCGTGGACTGGCGAGGAACTCGACAAGCTGAAGACGCTCGCCAAGAAGGGCATGGCGCTGAAGGCGATCGCCAAGGCGCTGACCCGCAGCGAGGAATCGATCAAGGATCGCGCCAAGCTCGACGGAATCGGGATCGCCAAGCTGCGATAGGGGGCGCTGAGGCGCGCTCGAGCTTTGTGCCTCGGCGGGAGGCGAAGCTCGAAGGCAAAGTCTGTGGGCCGCTGCCGCCGGCAGCAATCACCCGCGAGTTGGTGCATGGGTCTAAGCATCGATGTCCTGATCGGCGAGAACGGCATGGGCCAGATCGAGACGCTGATCCTCTATGCCGAGCCCGGCGGCGGCCGCGAAATCTATATGTTCATCGACAACCGGCTTAGCCGCATCGTGAAGCCTTGGCAGGGATGACGGACAGCGCTGGGCTTGGTTTTCGCCCCTTTGTGGCGGTCGCTGCTCGTCAACGGCCGTTGCACGGTGCTGACGGCAATGGAGCAGGGCGTTCGAGAATTTTGTCGTTGAGCTTCATGCCAATCTGAAAGGCAAACCAGCTATCACTTTCTTGCGGATTGCCGCTCGCCATAATCCATGAGTTTGAAATCTGCTTGGCTAGCACGCAGCCCTTTTTCCGGGCATCTTGTAGCTCTGCAAGCGCCCGCTGCTTCTCGTCGAAGGCGGCCTCTGGGGCAATAATAGCAGTCAAGATGCTGATAGCCTCTTTCCACTCCACATCAGTGGCGCCGCGCCGATCTGCCGAGACAAACTTCAGCCCCGCGACATCTCTGACAACACTCATGTCGATTGCGGAAAGTCCAAATTTGCCGACGCTTGAGGTTTGGACGCTTACAATTATCGGACTGATAGAAATTTCATGTCCAAATTCACGCTCTACCTGTTGTACAGCTTGACGAAAGAGCGAATTGATTGTCGGGCGCTCGGTTGCGAATGTCTCCGATATGGGTGAAAAGCCAGCGAGTGTAGTTGCGAGCGCTGCTCTCCAAACAACCTCCATGTGACGCATGAGTCGTGCCACTGCTCCTTTTCGCAGTTCAGCCTCAACGCTGACGCCGTAGCTTTAGAGCAGATTAATTTGATCCGGAAGCGACCCTGCGCGTGGTAGCAGTGGCATCAGGGCACGACTTCTTTAGTTCAGCCGACGTCGCCCTACGCGCTCTCCAGCTCCGTGCTCAGCTCCAGCCACTCCTCCTCGGCCGCCTCCAGCGTCTTGGCCAGGACCGCGCGCTGCTTCGAGAGCTCGCGCGCCTTGTCGGGGTCGCGGGCGAAGGCCGAGCCGTTGCCGAGCACGCCGTCGACCTTTTCGATCAGCCCGGTCAGCTTGGCGATCTTCGCCTCCGCCAGGTTGAGCTTCTGGCGAAGCGGCCCCTGCGCGACGCGCTTGACGGCTGCGCCCTTGCGCTCCTCGGCCTTGCCGGCGGGGGCTGCCATCGTCGTCTCGGTCGCGGCCTTCTCTCGTTTGGCCGCTTTGGCGCCGCCGAGCACGAGGCTGCGATAGTCCTCCATGTCGCCGTCGAAGTTTTTCACCGTGCCGTCCCCGACGATCCAGAGCCGGTCGGCGCAGGATTCGATCAGGAAGCGGTCATGGCTGACCAGGATCACAGCGCCGGGAAAGTCGTTGATCGCGTTGACCAGCGCCGTGCGGCTGTCGATGTCGAGGTGGTTGGTCGGCTCGTCGAGGATCAGCAGGTGAGGGCCCCCAAAAGCTGCGAGCCCCAGCATCAGCCGCGCCTTCTCGCCGCCCGACAGGTTCTTGACGGGGGTCTCGGCCTTGGCCGCAGGAAAGCCGATCTGCGCCGCCTTGGAACGCACCTTCGCCTCCGGCGCGTCGGGCATCAGGTCGCGCAGATGGGCGACGGGCGTGTCCTCCATCCGCAATTCGTCGAGCTGGTGCTGGGCGAAATAGGCCGTCTCCAGCTTCGAGGATTTCCGCATCGTGCCCGTCAGCGGCGCCATGCGCCCGCCGATCAGCTTGCAGAAGGTCGATTTGCCATTGCCGTTGGACCCGAGCAGGGCGATCCGGTCGTCGGGCAGAAGCGTCAGGTTCAGCTTCGACAAAACCGTGCGCTCGCCATAGCCGGCGCTGGCATTGTCGAGCACGATCATCGGCGGCGCCAGCGGCCGCTCCGGCCCGGGCAGGCTGAAGGGCTGGACGTCGCGGTCGACGATCGTGTCGATCGTGCCCATCTTCTCCAGCCGCTTGACGCGCGACTGGGCCTGGCGCGCCTTCGAGGCCTTGGCCTTGAAGCGGTCGACGAAGGCCTGCAGATGCTTGCGCTCGGCGTCCTGCTTTTCCTTGGCCTTGGAGAGCTGCATCTGCTTCTCGGCGCGCTGCCTGGCAAACGAGGTGTAGCCGCCCCGATAGATCGTCAGCTTGCCGCCATCGAGATGAAGGATGTGGTCGACGCAGGTGTCGAGCAGCTCGCGATCATGGCTGACAACCAGCACGGTATGCGGGTAGCGCTCCAGATAATCGTAGAGCCAGAGCGTGCCTTCGAGGTCGAGATAGTTCGTCGGCTCGTCGAGCAGCAGCAGATCCGGCTCTGAAAAGAGCACCGCCGCCAGCGCGACGCGCATGCGCCAGCCGCCGGAGAAGTCGGAGCAGGGGCGCTGCTGCGCCGCCTCGTCGAAGCCCAGCCCGTGCAGCACCGTCGCGGCGCGGGCGGGGGCGGAGTGAGCATTCATGTCGGCGAGCCGCGTCTCGATCTCCGCGATGCGGTGCGGATCGGTCGCGGTTTCCGATTCCGTCATCAGCGCGGCGCGCTCGGTGTCGGCTGCGAGCACGACCTCGATCAGCGTTTCAGGTCCGCCCGGCGCCTCCTGCGCGACGCCGCCGATGCGCCGCCCCTTGGGCAGGCTGATCGTGCCGCCCTCGGGCGAGAGGTCGCCCGTGATCATCTTGAACAGCGTCGTCTTGCCGGTGCCGTTGCGGCCGACGAGGCCGACGCGCGACCCGTCGGGCAGCGAGGCGCTGGCATGGTCCAGCAGCAATCGGTCGCCGAGACGGTACGTGATGTCGTTGATCGTGAGCATGGCGGGGTTTTGGCGTGAAGCCGGGCCGAACGCAATCGCGAAACCGCCGGAAACACCGGCCATGTTTCGGCCACGGTCCCGCCCTTTCCTGGCCCGGAGTCGCGCTCACGCAAAGGAAGACAAGAACTTTTGATTCGGCGGGACTTTCATGCTGTTTGATCTGAATGCATTCGGTCGGCGCCGCCACTCCGTGGCGGCCTCGATGCTGGTCTTGCTGTCGGTCGCCATGGCAAGCATCGCTGCGCTGGCGGTTGTTGTTCCCTCATCCTGACCCGAAAGCTTCAGTCAAATTTAACTCCGATGCAATGTAGTTAGCGCTCGTCTGATCCGCCGCCGCATCCGGAGTTCCGGACCTTGTTCAGTCTGAGAGTCAGACTTCCCGCTGCCATGCTCTTGCTGGCCTGCCTGGCCGTGCTCGCGGTCGGACTCTCGGGGTATCGGGCGGTGACGATCTGGGCCGAGGAGGCTGTCAGGGAGCGTCTCGGTGTCCTCGCCGACGGGCGTGCCAGGGCGCTGGAGCGACGCTGGCAGCGACTCGGCGCCGAACTCTCCGTCCAGGCCCGCAGCGCCTACCAAGTGTCCTCGCTCGACGAGATCAGAGGGTGGATGGAGCTGCCGGACGAACGCAGGGCCATCCTCGGGCACTTCCAGGGGGACGGCGCGTTCGATCGTGCCGAGCGCCCGCAGCGCTCCGGTGCCGGGCAGAGCCATGGCTACCTGCAGCGCCATGAGGCGATGCACGACACCTATCTCGCGGCGCTGCGGGAGTTCGACTATGCCGACATCTACCTCGTTTCGCCGAAGGGGCGCGTTGTCTACAGCGTCACCAAGGGGCCGGAGTTCGGCCGCCTTGTCACTGAGCCCGACCTGGTAGACACCGGTTTCGCCAAAGTCGTCGCCGCAGCTGCGACAGCGAGCGACGACATGCCCGTCATCCTCGATTTTGCGCCTTATGACCTGGTCGGCGGCGAACCCCGCGCCTTCCTGGCTCAGCGCTTCTACAATCCGACCTCGCGCGAGCCTGTCGGCACGATCGTGGTCTCGGTCAGCACCGCCTTCATCGACAACACTCTGGCCTCGATCGCAGGCATGTCCCACGGCATCATGACCTATGTCGTCGGCGTGGACGGCTTCATGCGTTCCGACCCGGCCGCGCGCCGCGCCGGGACGGCGCCCGCAGGCACGCTCGACCGAAGCCGGCTGGCGGAAGCCGGCGGAGCGTTGCTGAAACTGACCAGCCGCGACGGTGAGCGGCTCGTCGCAGCCGGCCGCGAGATCAAGGTCGGCGACGGCGCCTGGCTGCTCTGGTTGTCGGAGCCCGAGAGCGCGGCCTTCGCGGTGGTCAACAAGCTCGACAGGGCCATTATCATCGGCGGGCTGAGCGTACTCGGTCCGCTGCTTCTGGTGGCGCTGCTGCTGGGGCTGTCGGTGGCGCAGCCGATCGCGGGTCTCGCCGAAGCGCTGGCCGGCATAGCGGCGGGCCGCACCGACCAGCGCATTCCGGCCGAAAACAGGCGCGACGAGATCGGGGCGATCGCCGCCGCCGTCTCGCGGATTCGGGCCAACATGTTGAAGGACGAAGCCGAGCGCCTGCGTGAGCGCGAAGAGCGCGAACGGGAAGCGGGAACCCAGCGAACGATCCTGTTGGCCGACCTGGCAAGCGATCTCGAACGGTCGATACTCGGCGTGACGGCGGCTGTTTCGGCGGCTGCGGAGCAGCTCAGCGTGACGGCGCAGGAACTCTCCAGCGGCGCGAGGCAGACGCAGGCGAATGCCTGCACTGTCCACAGCTCGGCCTCGCGCGCGGTCGCGAGCATCCGTTCCATCGAGGGCGCTGTGCAGGAATTGCGGCTCGCGATCGATCAACTCGACGACGACGTTCAATCCTCCGACATGTCGGCCCGCTCCGCCAAGGATCATGCCGACCAGATGGGTGCCGTGGTCGATCAGCTGGCCGCCGGCGCCGCGCGCGTGTCGGATGTCATCGGGTTGATTTCCGAGATCGCCGCCCAGACCAACCTGCTCGCCCTCAACGCGACGATCGAGGCAGCCCGCGCCGGCGAGGCCGGGCGGGGCTTTGCCGTCGTCGCCTCGGAAGTGAAGGGCCTGTCGGGCCAGACCGCACGTGCGATCGACGATATCTCGCGACAGATCGGGACAATGAACCAGGCGACGACCGCGACCGTCGAGGCGATCACGGGAATCCGCGACATGATCGGCGACCTCAGCGAGGCCGTCAGGCGTTCGGCCGAGACGATGCGGCGCCAGCACGGCGTGACGCATGCCATCGTCTCCGATGTCGGCATGGCGACGAGCGAATTCAGCCGCATCGGTGAGGCGACCAGCCTTGTTTCCACCGCGTCGCAGCAGACCTCGGATGCCGCCGAAGCCGTATCGAGGGCGTCCAGCGAACTCACGCAACTCGCCCACTCGCTCAAATCGCGCGTCGCGGACTTCATCGTGCAGGTCCGCGCGGCTTAAGGCCGAGCGCGCAGCCCAGGCCGAGCGCGCGCAGGCTTTGTACCTGTCGCTTGTCGCGCGCCGGGCCAGCGTTTAACGCTGGCATGATGACACGCACCGCTTTCTACACCGGCTCCTTCGATCCCGTCACGAATGGCCATGCCGACGTCATCGCCGGGGCCGCGACGCTTTGCGACCGGCTCGTGCTGGCAATCGGAGTCCACCCCGGCAAGGCGCCGCTGCTCGACGCGAACCAGCGCGGGGACCTCCTGCGCGAGGTCGCCGCGCCGCTGCTGGCGGGGACGGGCGCTGCGCTCGACGTCGTGACCTTCGACGATCTTGCGGTCGATGCGGCGCGCCGCGCTGGTGCCACCATCATCATCCGTGGTCTGCGCGACGGCTCCGATCTCGACTACGAGATGCAGATGGCCGGCATGAATGCGGTGATGGCACCCGACATCCAGACGGTCTTCCTGCCGGCGTCCCCGGCTGTCCGACACATCACCGCGACGCTCGTGCGCCAGATCGCCGCGATGGGGGGCGACGTCACAGCCTTCGTCCCCGCCGCCGTGCTGCCGGCGCTCAAGGCCCGATTCGCGCAGCGCTGACGCCGGGTTTGTCCCGGCCTCGTTCACATCCCGCGGATTTTGGTTTGCATTTTACCCGGAGCGATGGTGTCTCTGGGACCAAGTGACTCGATGCGCCAGCCGCCGTGCATCGCCCCCCATTCGAGTTTGTCCATGCGCCTCTCCCGCTATTTCCTGCCGATCCTGCGCGACACGCCCAAGGAAGCCGAAATCGTTTCTCACCGGCTGATGCTGCGCGCCGGGATGATCCGTCAGCAATCGGCCGGCATCTATTCCTGGCTGCCGCTCGGCCTGCGGGTGCTCAACAAGATCAGCAATGTCGTGCGCGAGGAGCAGAACCGCTCGGGTGCGATCGAGATCCTGATGCCGACGGTCCAGTCCGCCGATCTCTGGCGCGAGAGCGGGCGCTACGACGCCTATGGCAAGGAGATGCTGCGCATCAAGGACCGGCACGACCGCGAGATGCTCTACGGACCGACCAACGAGGAGATGGTCACCGACATCTTCCGGTCCTATGTGAAGTCGTACAAGGACTTGCCGCTGAACCTCTACCACATCCAGTGGAAGTTCCGCGACGAGGTCCGCCCCCGCTTCGGCGTGATGCGCGGCCGCGAGTTCCTGATGAAGGACGCCTATTCGTTCGACGTCGACCAGGAGTCGGCTCGCCACGCCTATAACCGCATGTTCACCGCCTATCTACGCACCTTCGCCAGGCTTGGCCTGAAGGCGATCCCGATGCGGGCCGATACGGGTCCGATCGGCGGCGACCTCAGCCACGAGTTCATCGTGCTGGCCTCCACCGGCGAGAGCGAGGTCTTCTGCCACAAGGACTATCTTGATTTCGAAACGCCCGCGGTCGACACCGATTTCGACAGCGTCGAGGGGCTGAAGGGCATCGTCGACAAGTGGACGAGCCTCTATGCCGCTACCGAGGAGATGCACGACAAGCCTGCCTACGACGCCATTCCCGCAGACAAGCAGCTCTCGGCGCGCGGCATCGAGGTCGGCCACATCTTCTATTTCGGTACCAAGTACTCGGAGCCCATGGGCGCGACCGTGCAGGGGCCGGACGGCCAGAACGCGCCCGTCCACATGGGGTCCTACGGCATCGGCCCCAGCCGCCTGGTCGCGGCCCTGATCGAGGCCGGCCATGACGACGCCGGCATCGTCTGGCCCGACGAAATCGCGCCCTTCGATGTTGCGGTCCTCAACCTCAAGGCCGGCGACGCGGCCACCGACGGCGCCTGCGAGCAGCTCTACGCCTCGCTACTGGCGAAGGGCTATGACGCGCTCTACGACGACACCGATGCGCGGCCGGGCGGAAAATTCGCCACTGCCGACCTGATCGGCGTGCCCTGGCAGATCATCGTCGGCCCCAAGGGGCTGGCCGAGGGCAAGGTCGAGATCAAGCGTCGCGCCGGTGGCGAACGCGAACTCGTCTCGCTGGAGGCGGCGCTGGATCGCTTCAAGGGCAAGGCGGCGTGAGCGTCGCAACCGGCGTGGAGCCGCCCAGCAAAGCCCCGACGGGCACGCGCCCCTTCGCCGGCTTCGAATGGCTGCTGGCCGGACGCTATCTGCGCACACGCCGTCGCGAGGGCTTCGTCTCGGTCATCGCCGGCTTTTCCTTCCTCGGTATCCTGCTCGGCGTCGCCACGCTGATCATCGTGATGTCGGTGATGAACGGCTTCCGCAAGGAGCTGCTGGAGAAGATCGTCGGCGTGAACGGCCACATCTTCGCGACGCCGATCGATCGTCCGCTCGACGATTACGACGTCGTCTCGCAGCGGCTGCGCTCGATTCCTGGCATCAGGCTCGCCATTCCGCTGGTGGAAGGGCAGGCGCTGGCCTCCTCGCAGACCGGCAATGGCGGCGTGCTGGTGCGCGGCATCCGCGAGGCCGACATCAAGGCGATCCCCTTCATCGGCGGCAACATCAAGTCGGGCTCGCTCGACGGCTTCGACGGAACCCCGGGCGTCGCCATCGGTCGCAGGCTCGCCAATTCGCTCGGCATCCAGGCCGGTGATTCGATGACGCTGGTCTCGCCGCAGGGCGCCGCCACGCCTTTCGGCACGGCGCCGCGCATCAAGGCCTATCCGGTCAAGGCGATCTTCGAGATCGGCATGACCGAGTTCGACGGCAGCTTCGTCTACATGCCGCTCATCGAGGCCCAGGCCTATTTCAACCGCGACGGCGATGTGAACGTCATCGAGATCTTCGTCGACAATCCCGACAAGACGCAAAGCGTGCGCGATGCGATCGAGGCCGACGCACCGCGACCGCTCGTGCTCTCCGACTGGCGCCAACGCAACCGCAGCTTCTTCAATGCGCTCGAGGTCGAGCGCAACGTCATGTTCATCATCCTGACCCTGATCGTGCTCGTCGCGGCGCTGAACATCGTTTCCGGGCTGATCATGCTGGTGAAGGACAAGACTGCCGACATTGCCATCATGCGCACGATGGGGGCGACCAGCGGCACGGTGCTGCGCGTCTTCCTGATCACCGGCGCGGCGATCGGCGTCTTCGGTACGCTGGCGGGGCTGGGGCTCGGCGTCGTCTTCGCCAAGAACATCAAGTCGATCATGGCCTCGCTGAACTGGCTCACCGGCGCCAATCTCTGGGACCCGACCGTGCGCTTCCTCAGCGACATCCCTTCCGTCATCGACTGGGGCGACGTCGTCAGCGTCGTCGCGATGGCGCTGACCCTGTCGCTGCTGGCAACTCTCTATCCAGCCTGGAAGGCGGCGCGGCTCGACCCCGTCCAGGCTCTCAGGATGGGGTGAGGTCCATGTCCGACGCTGCGCCCCGCGAGACACCGGCGCTCTTCCTCTCCCAGGTCGAGCGCCATTACCCCCAGACCGACGCTCCGCTGGAGATCCTGCGCAAGGCGGATTTCGCCCTGTGGCCGGGAGAACTCGTCGCGCTCGTCGCACCGTCAGGCACCGGCAAGTCGACCCTGCTGCACGTCGCTGGCCTGCTCGAGAAGCCCGATGGCGGCGAGGTCTTCATCGGTGGCCTGCCGACGGCCAAATTGGACGACAAGGGCCGCACGCGCCTGCGCCGGACCGAGATCGGCTTCGTCTACCAGGCCCATCACCTGCTGCCGGAATTCACGGCGCTGGAGAACGTCGTCATGCCCCAGCGCATCCGCGGCCTCGCCAAGGGGCTGGCGGAGGAGAGGGCGGCCGAACTCCTGACCTTCCTCGGCCTCGGCGAGCGGCTCGACCATCTGCCGGGCGAACTCTCCGGCGGCGAGCAGCAGCGTGTCGCCATCGGCCGGGCTGTCGCCAACACGCCGCGCCTGCTGCTCGCCGACGAGCCGACAGGGAACCTCGATCCGCACACCTCACTGCACGTCTTCTCCACGCTGGTCGCGCTGGCGCGGGCATCAGGGCTGGCGGCGCTGATCGCGACCCATAATCTCGATCTCGCGCGCCGGATGGATCGTCAGGTGACGATCCGCGACGGCCTGGTGGTGCCTCTCTGAGGGCTGCCGCCCGCGACGTCTCCGAGGGCGCAGCCGCGACGTCCCGACGCGATTCATTGATCGTTAACCGCGCTTGACATGCGTGCCATGCAATTGACGCAAAGACATTGACGAGAACAAAACATGAACTAATTTGAACATATCAAAAACACGAGGAGATGGTCATGATCGTAGCGCGCAAATTGGCTGCCGGTATCGCGGAGATTGCATCGCTTGGGATCTTCCTCGGCATGATCTGGGTCTGGGCGGCGCTGCTCTCGGCACCCAACGTCTGATCATCCACAGCGTGGCGATCGGCGTCGTGGACGTCGGAGCCTGCCCCGCTCCATAAAGGCCCTGAAGGCGACGGATCGAGTCGCGATGGGCAGCGCAGGGCGGATGATGACACGGCAACCGGACGACGCGCGCATCCTGTCCGAGGTCGGCTTCGTCCATCTCCATGTCCATTCGAGCTATTCGCTGCTCGAAGGTGCCCTGATGGTCGGGACGCTGGCCAAGATGGCCGCCGCCGACGGCCAGCCGGCACTGGCGCTGACCGACACCAACAACCTGTTCGGCGCTCTCGAATTCTCCGAGAAGCTCGTCGGTGTCGGCGTCCAGCCGATCGTCGGCGTCCAGCTCTCGGTCGATTTCGCGGATGAGGCCGAGGGCAGTCGCAAGACCCTCCAGCAGGTGCCGCCGCATCTCGTCCTGCTCGCGATGAACGAGATCGGCTACGGCAATCTGATGAAGCTTGTCACGGAGGCCGCGCTCGCCAGCGGCGGCTCGGGCCAGCCGATCTCGAACCTGCAGCGGCTCGCCTCCCATCACGAGGGGCTGATCGCGCTCACTGGCGGCCATGGCGGGCCGGTCGATCTCGCACTTCGCAACGGCCAGATGCCGCAGGCGCGCAGCCGGCTTGCGGCACTGTCGGCCATCTTTGGCGACCGGCTCTATGTCGAGGTCCAGCGCCATGGCGGGGATGGCGATGCCGCCGTCGAGGCGCATCTGCTCGCGCTCGCCTATGAGTCCGACCTCGCGATCGTCGCGACCAACGAACCCTTCTTCGCCAAGCCCGCCGATTACGACGCCCATGACGCGTTGCTCGCCGTCGCCGCCGGACGTCTCGTCTCGGATGGCGAGCGCCGCCGGGTGACGCCGGAGCATTATTTCGCCAGCCGGGCCGAGATGAAGCGCCGCTTCGCTGATCTGCCCGAGGCGCTGGCGGCCACTGTCGAGATCGCGATGCGCTGCATCTGGCGCGTCGGCCTGCGCAAGCCGATCCTGCCACGCTTCGGCGAGGCGGGCCGCGACGAGGCGGAGGAACTGGAGACGCAGGCAAAGGCCGGTCTCGTGGCACGGCTCGCCAAGCACGGCCCGGCGTCGGGATACACGGTCGAGCAGTACGAGAAGCGTCTCGATTTCGAGCTCTCGATCATCACCCGGATGAAGTTCCCGGGCTACTTCCTGATCGTCGCCGACTTCATCAAATGGGCCAAGGACCACGACATTCCCGTCGGTCCCGGTCGTGGCTCGGGCGCGGGCTCTCTCGTCGCCTATGCGCTGACGATCACCGACGTCGATCCGCTGCGCTTCGGCCTTCTGTTCGAGCGCTTCCTCAATCCCGACCGCGTCTCGATGCCGGACTTCGACATCGACTTCTGCCAGAACCGGCGTGAAGAGGTGATCGAGTACGTCAAGCATCGCTATGGCGAGGGGCGCGTGGCCCAGATCATCACCTTCGGCACGCTGCTCGCGCGCGGCGTGCTGCGCGACGTCGGCCGCGTTCTGGAGATGCCCTACGGCCAGGTCGACCGGCTGACCAAGCTCGTGCCGCAGAACCCGGCCAAGCCGATCTCGCTCAAGGACGCCATCGAGGGCGAGCCGAAGCTGCAGCAAGCGGCGGAGGAGGAGCCGATCGTCGCGCGCCTGCTCGAAATCGGCCAGAAGTTGGAAGGCCTGCATCGACACGCCTCGACCCATGCGGCGGGCGTCGTCATCGGCGACAGGCCGCTGGAAGAACTCGTGGCGCTCTCGGTCGATCCGCGCACCGGCATGCGCGTTACCCAGTTCAACATGAAATGGGTCGAGCAGGCCGGGCTGGTGAAGTTCGACTTCCTCGGCCTCAAGACCCTGACGACGCTGGCGACAGCGGTGAAGCTGATCGCCCAGCGCGGCATCGCGATCGATCTGGCGAGCCTGCCCTTCGACGATCCCAAGAGCTACGAGATGCTGGCGCGCGGCGAGGTCGTTGGCGTGTTCCAGGTGGAAAGCGCGGGCATGCGCCGGGCGCTGGTCGAGATGAAGGCCGACCGGATCGAGGATTTGATCGCGCTCGTCGCGCTCTACCGGCCGGGCCCGATGGACAACATCCCCAGCTATTGCCGCCGCAAGCTCGGGCTGGAAGAACCGACCTATCTCCATCCCAAGATGGAGCCGATCCTGTCGGAGACACATGGCATCATCGTCTACCAGGAGCAGGTGATGCAGGTGGCGCAGGCACTCTCGGGCTATTCGCTCGGCGAGGCGGACCTGCTGCGCCGCGCCATGGGCAAGAAGATCAAGGCCGAGATGGACGCCCAGCGCGACCGCTTCGTGCGCGGAGCCGTCGAGGGCGGCATGACCAAGGACATCGCATCGGAGATCTTCGATCTTCTGGCGAAGTTCGCCGATTACGGCTTCAACAAGAGCCACGCGGCGGCCTACGCCGTCGTCGCCTTCCAGACCGCCTATCTCAAGGCCAATTACCCGGTCGAGTTCCTCGCGGCCTCGATGACGCTCGACATGGGCAACACCGACAAGCTCTCGGAATTCCGCCGCGATGCCGAGCGCATGGGGATCAAGGTCCTGCCGCCCGCGATCAACCGCTCCGGCGTCGAGTTCGACGTGCATGAGGGCGCGATCCATTATGCGCTCGGCGCGATCAAGGGCGTCGGCACGGCGGCCGTCGAATCGGTCGTCGCCGCGCGGCGGGCAGGCGGCGATTTTCGGGACCTCGCCGATTTCGCCCGCCGCATCGACACCAGGCTGGTCAACCGCCGCACCATTGAGGCCCTGATCGCGGCCGGCGCGATGGACGTGCTGGAGCCTGAACGCGCCCGTGCCATGGCCGCGATCGACGGCATGCTGGCGCTCTCGAACCGCACGCGCGACCAAGCCGCCGCGGGCCAATCCGATTTCTTCGGTAGCGGTGCGGCGCAGGAGGCCTTCCGTATCCCACCGGTCGAGCCCTGGGCCCCGGCCGAACGCCTCAAGCGGGAGCACGACGCCGTCGGCTTCTTCCTGTCGGGCCATCCGCTCGACGATTACGAGCACGTGCTCAAGCGCTTGCGCGTGCAGCGCTTCGCCGACTTCGCGCAGATGGTGCGCGCCAACGGCACCGGCGTCGCCAAGGTCGCGGTCTCCGTCATCGACAAATCGGAGCGGCGGACGAAATCCGGCTCCAAGATGGGCATCGTCAACCTCTCCGATCCCAGCGGCCAGTTCGAGGCGATCCTCTTCTCGGAAGCGTTGCAGCGCTACCGCGACCTGCTCGAGCCGGGCAGGGCGCTGGTCCTGCGCCTCTCGGCCGTGCTTGACGGCGACGATGTCCGCCCGCGCATCGAGGATGTCGAGGTGCTGGACGATCTCGCTGCGCGCCAGAAGCAGGATCTCCTGGTCTATCTGCGCGACGACAAGGCGCTGGCCTCCATCGCCGAGCGCGTCCGGCCACGGGGTGACGGCATCAAGGCCGACGGCAAGATCGCGCTGGTCATGATCCTCAACGACGGCGCCCAGGAGGTCGAGATCGAGCTGCCCGGCCGCTACCCGGTCAACCAGCAGATCGCCAATGCGGTCAGGGCGGCACCGGGCGTGGTCAGCGTCGAGTTGCGCTGAGCCCGGGCGGGGACGGGCTCGAGGCTGAATCGGGAGGCTGTCCGTGTCGCGATCCGAGCGCCTTCTCGATCTCGTCCAGGTGCTGCGCCGTCATCGTCGTCCGGTCAGCGGCCGCAGGCTCGCGCAGGAAACCGGCGTCAGCATCCGCACGCTCTACCGCGATATCGCGACGCTGCAGGGGCAGGGCGCGCCGATCGAGGGCGAGCCCGGGCTGGGCTATGTGCTCAAGCCCGGCTTCATGCTGCCGCCGCTGATGTTCACCGAGGACGAGATCGAGGCGCTGGTGCTCGGCTCCCGCTGGGTTGCCGAACGCGCCGATGATCGCCTCGGTGCGGCGGCCCGTGACGCCATTGCCAAGATCGCGGCGGTCCTGCCGGGGGATTTGCGTGACAGCACCGAGACCTCGGCGTTGATCGTCGGGCCCGGCACGTCGCTCGCCGGCGGCGACATCGACCTCGCAGCCGTGCGCAAGGCGATCCGGGCCGAGCGCAAGCTGTCGCTGGTCTATGCCGATGGCCGCGATGCGCGGACGCAGCGCACGATCTGGCCGTTCGCTCTGGGCTTCTTCGACCATGTCCGCGTCGTGCTGGGCTGGTGCGAACTGCGCCAGGATTTTCGAAGCTTTCGCGCCGACCGGATTGCGACGATGACGCCATTGGACATCCGCTATCCGCGACGGCGTCAGGTTCTGCTGAAGGAGTGGCGCGAACGCGAGGGCATCCCGCCGCCTGCGTGATCGACGCTGCCGGAAATTGGCAGCATCTGATTCTAGTCTCTCCGCATCACAACCCAGCAGGAGAGACCCATGTTCGACGCCCATTTCGTGCTTCTTTATGTCGACAGCCCCGCCGCGAGCGCGCGCTTCTATGCCGCTTTGCTCGGGCGCGAGCCGATCGAGGAATCGCCGACCTTCGCGATGCTTTCATTGCCCTCGGGCCTCATGCTCGGCCTCTGGTCGCGCCACACCGTCGAGCCGGCCGCCAAGGCCGCGGGCGGCGGAGCCGAGATCGCCATGACGGTGTCGGATGCCGCCACGGTCGATGCGACGCATGCCGACTGGATCGCGCGCGGCCTCTCGATCCTGCAGGCCCCCACGGACCTCGATTTCGGCCGGACCTTCGTGGCGCTCGATCCAGACGGCCACAGGCTACGTGTCTTCTGCCCTTCGCAAGGGTGACCGGCCCCCGGGGCCGGGCGACGTTCTGGAGGCCGAGGGTAAGGTTGCCGTGGTGATGATCGTCAATCACGGCGCCCGGAGGTCGAGATCGAGCTGCCCGGCCGCCACCTGGTCAACCAGCAGATCGCCGATGCAGTGCGGGCGGCGCCGGGCGTCGTGAGTGCGGGGTTGCGCTGAAATCGCCTGCTCCGCCCTTGTGCGGGGCAGCCGGCAATGCATTCTGACGGAGAGACGTCCGGTTCTGCCACCATGGCGGGCCGCGACGTCGATGCCGGGGGGCAGCCGTGAAGCACTACGTCGCACACATCCCGATGAGCCTCGCCGTGCCCGATGCCATGTACTGGGCGATCAAGGACGTCCTCGAGGGCGAGTACGAGACCGGGTTTGATGGCGTCGGCCTCGATATTCTCGATATCGGCGCCAATGTCGGCTCCTTCGCGCTCTGGGCGACGGCGCGCTGGCCGGGCTGTCTGGTCACCTCCTATGAGCCCCATCCCGGCACCTTCGAACTGCTGAAGCGCAACACGCACCAGCGCCGCGACATCGTGGCAGTCAATGCCGCGCTGTTTCCAGGCGGCGCGAAGACCGCGAGCTTCGTCAGCCGCTTTGCCGGCGACGGCGAATCCGGGCTGGCCTCCTACGCGGGCGACACCTTCGTCGATGGCGCCATGGTCGAGCGCTACGAGGTCGCGGTCGTCGATCCCGCCAGCCTGCCATCGGCGGACATCGTCAAGATCGACATCGAAGGCGGTGAGGGCGACGTGCTCGACTCGATCGACCTGTCGAAAACCTCGCTGGTGCTGCTGGAGTATCAGAACCGCAGGAATCGCGATCAGCTTGCGGCCCGCCTGAGCGCCGATTTCGACCTGATCGACACCGTCGAGCATATCTGGGACCCGCTGCTCGAACAGCGCTGCTACCGTCCGGATCTTGCCGGTGACGTCTATGGCCGCATGTTCGCCGCCCGCAAGGGCATGACGCGGATGACGCGCGCCGCCGGGAGGTAGGGCTGCGGCAATCCGAATTCGGTGAGATGCACGGCGCACCGCGCCTTGCATTCCTACGCCATCCCCTGTATGGCGCAGCCCATCCCACATGGGGAGCACCGTCTCATATCCTGAGGCGTTCCGGTGACCTTGCAGCTCATGCTCGGTTATTCGCACCCCAGAGGCTCAACCGGTAAGGACGTAAAGACGATGGCACTGCCAGATTTCTCCATGCGCCAGCTCCTCGAGGCGGGTGCGCATTTCGGTCACCAGTCGCATCGCTGGAACCCGAAGATGTCGCCCTACATCTTCGGCACGCGCAACAACATCCACATCCTCGACCTCTCGCAGTCGGTGCCGATGCTTTCGCGCGCTCTGCAGGCGGTGTCGGATACCGTCGCCCGCGGCGGCCGCGTTCTCTTCGTCGGCACCAAGCGCCAGGCGCAGGACGCCATCGCCGATGCGGCCAAGCGTTCGGCCCAGTATTACGTGAATTCGCGTTGGCTCGGCGGCATGCTGACCAACTGGAAGACCATCTCCGCCTCGATCCAGCGCCTGCGCAAGGTCGACGAGCTGCTCAGCGGCGGCGGCACCGGTCTGACCAAGAAGGAGCGCCTGATGCTCGCCCGCGAGCGCGACAAGCTCGAGAAGGCGCTCGGCGGCATCAAGGACATGGGCGGCACGCCCGACATGATCTTCGTCATCGACACCAACAAGGAAGCGCTCGCGATCAAGGAGGCCCAGCGCCTCGGCATCCCGGTCGCAGCCATCATCGACTCGAACTCGGATCCGGATGGCATCACCTTCCCGGTGCCCGCCAATGACGACGCCGGCCGCGCCATCCAGCTCTATTGCGATCTGGTTGCCCGCTCGGCCATCGACGGCATCTCGCGCGCCTCGGGTGACCATGGCATCGATCTCGGCGCTGCCGAGGCTCCGGTGATCATTGAGGAGGCCCTTCTCCCGGTAATCGCCGAGGCCGCTGCTGCCGAGCCGGCCGCTGCCGATGCCGGCCCCGCCTTCGAGCTTCTGACCGCGCCGCGCGGCGCCCCGGACGACCTGATGAAGCTTCAGGGCATGGGTCCCGAGCTCGTGCAGAAGCTCAACGATGGCGGCCTGTTCCACTTCTGGCAGTTCGCCGCGATGACGCCTGCCGACGTGACCAAGGTCGATCAGGACCTGAAGCTTGCCGGCCGCATCGAGCGTGACGGCTGGGTCGCCCAGTCGCGCGAGCTCGCCGACGCCTGACGATGGCAAAACGGAGCGCGGCGCGTCATCGGCGCGTCGCAATCCGGTTGCTGAAATTCGACTTTGATCAATACGACCAGCGCCGACGGCCGGAAACGGAACGTCGGCGTTTCCCGATAGGGGATGGGTCGACGGGATGACGCGGCTGGCCTGAGTGCCTGGCGCCGCACGACAGACGAGGACGACAAAGATGGCTGCGATCACCGCCGCATTGGTGAAGGAACTCCGCGACAAGACCGGCGCGGGCATGATGGACTGCAAGACCGCGCTCACCGCCGTCGATGGCGACATCGAGGCTGCGATCGACTGGCTGCGCACCAAGGGCCTCGCCAAGGCCGCCAAGAAGGCCGACCGCGTCGCTGCCGAGGGCCTCGTCGCCGTGGCGGTGTCGGGCCATGCCGGCGTTGTCATCGAGCTCAATTCCGAGACCGATTTCGTCGCCCGCAACCTTGAATTCCAGGGCCTGGCCCATGGCATCGCCAATGTCGCGCTGGAGCGCGGCGGCGACGCCGAGGCGGTCCTCGCCCATCATTATCCGGGCGGCGGCACGGTCAAGGATGCCATCGCCAACGCGATCGCCACCATCGGCGAGAACATGAACCTGCGCCGCGTCGCGCAGCTCAAGGTCTCGGCCGGCTTGATCGGCACCTATGTCCACGGCGCGGTCGCCGATGGGCTCGGCAAGATCGGCGTCATCGTCGCGCTGGAATCGACCGGCAATACCGATGAGCTCGCCACGCTCGGCCGCCAGCTCGCCATGCATGTCGCCGCGACCAACCCCGTCGCGCTCGACCTCGCCTCGGTCGCCCCCGAGGTGCTGGAGCGCGAAAAGGCGATCCTCGCCGAGAAGAACGCCGGCAAGCCCGCCCATGTGCTCGAGAAGATCACCGAGAGCGGCCTGAAGAGCTACGCCAAGGAATACTGCCTGCTCGAGCAGTCCTACATCCATGACGGCTCGAAGTCGGTCGGCCAGGTTCTCAAGGAACTCGAGGGCAAGGTCGGCGCGCCGGTGAAGCTTACCGGCTTCGCCCGCTATGCGCTCGGCGAGGGCATCGAGAAGGAAGAGACCGATTTTGCCGCCGAGGTCGCCGCTGCCGGCGGCACCACGGGCTGAGCCTGGCGGTGATGAATGAGAAAAAGGCCGCGCCCTGCGCGGCCTTTTTTGTAAGAAGGCCACGCGGGTGCCGAATCGTACCGCTTGAAAGCATGGAGTAAAGCCGGTGAGACCCAAGCGCGTTCTGGTGAAGCTCTCCGGCGAAGCCCTTGCGGGACAAGCAGGATATGGCCTCGATGGTGGCACGCTGACCGCGCTTGCCGCCGACATCTCGAACGCCTCGCGCGAGGGCGTCGAGATCGCGATCGTCGTCGGCGGCGGAAATTTCTTCCGTGGCGTCCAGGGCCTGACCAAGGGGCTCGACCGCACCAGCGCCGATTCGATCGGCATGCTCGGCACCGTGATGAACGCGCTCGCGCTCGAGCATGCGATCGAGAGCGCCGGCGCCCCGGCGCGCGCGATGTCGGCCGTGCCGATGCCTTCTCTCTGCGAGAGCTACGCCCGCAAGCGCGCGCTCGACCACCTCACCAACGGTAAGGTCGTCGTGCTGGGTGGCGGCACCGGCAATCCCTATTTCACCACCGATACGGGCGCAGCCCTGCGCGCGGCCGAACTCGGCTGCAGCCATCTGCTCAAGGCGACGCAGGTCGACGGCGTCTATTCCGCCGATCCCAAGAAGGATCCGGCCGCCACCCGCTACGACACGCTGACCCATGAGGACGCCATCAAGCGCGACCTCAAAGTCATGGATACCGCAGCCTTCGCGCTGGCGCGCGATGCCGGGCTGACCATCGTGGTGTTCTCGATCGCGGAAGCCGGCATGCTTGCCGCCGTGCTGCGCGGCGAGGGCAGGGCAACCTATGTGACGCCGTAAGGCTCTTATCATGGAGTTCGAGCAGGATTGGAGCGAAAAGCCGGTTCCCACTTTTTCGCGCCTGCTCTAGCGCTATGATGTTCTTGACCCTGGCCGGCCCCCCCGCCATGGTCGCGCCCGGTTACGTAACGCCCGGGAATGCAACACCGAAGTCGCATCGTTGCTGGCGGAAAGCCGGGATTTCGCTTTTCGTGCGATGCACCAGTTCAAGGTCTTGAAGACGATGGCCCAGACGACATTCGATCTCGACGACGTGAAGCGCCGCATGCAGGGCGCGCTCCAGTCCTTCAAGGGCGATTTGGCCTCCCTGCGCTCGGGCCGCGCCTCCGCCAACATGCTCGACCCGATCCAGGTCGAGGCCTATGGCGCGCGCCAGCCGCTTGCCCAGCTCGCGACCGTCAGCGTGCCTGAAGCCCGCCTGCTCAGCGTGCAGGTCTGGGACCGCAGCATGGTTGGCCCGGTCGAGAAGGCGATCCGCGAATCCGATCTCGGCCTGAACCCGCAGACCGAAGGCCAGGTCCTGCGCATCCGCATCCCCGAGCTGAACGAGCAGCGCCGCAAGGAGATGGTCAAGGTCGCGCATAAATATGCCGAGGAGTCGAAGATTGCGGTCCGCCATGTCCGCCGCGACGCCATCGACATCATCAAGAAGGTCGAGAAAGATGGCGCCTTCACCAAGGACGACGTGACGCGCCAGTCCGATCTCGTCCAGAAGGCCACCGACCAGCACATCTCCGAGATCGACCAGGCGCTTGCGACCAAGGAAAAGGAAATCCTGAGCGTCTGACGCCGTCGGCGCGGTATCCTGCGCAAGGTTGCTCCGCGCGAGATCATCGGCGCCAGGCCGAACAAGGCATACAAAAGAATGTCAGCAGGCCAACGCCCGGGACAAGCCGCCAATCCCGGCCATGTCGCCATCATCATGGACGGCAATGGCCGCTGGGCGCAGATGCGCGGCCTGCCGCGCCAGGAGGGCCACCGGCGCGGGCTCGAGGCCCTGCGCGCCGCGGTCAGGAACGCCGGCGAACTCGGTGTCCGGATTTTGACGCTCTACTCATTCTCGACCGAGAACTGGCGCCGGCCGGCGACAGAGGTCTCATTCCTACTCGGCCTGCTGAAACGGTTCGTCGAGAAGGATCTCGGCGAGCTTCATGCCGCCGGCGTGCGCGTGCGCATCATCGGCGGGCGCGATGACCTCGCCCCCGACATTCGCCGTCTGATCGAGCATGCCGAGACGGTGACCCGCGACAACACCCGCATGACCTTGGTCGTCGCCTTCAACTACGGCTCACGCGACGAGATCGTCCGCGCGGCGCGCCAGCTTGCGACCGACGCGGCCGCCGGCCGGCTCGATGCCGCCGCGATCGACGAGGCGATGCTGGCCTCGCGTCTCGATACCGCCGATCTGCCCGATCCCGAGCTGGTGATCCGCACCTCGGGTGAGACGCGCATTTCGAACTTCCTGCTCTGGCAGGCGGCCTATGCCGAATTCGTCTTCACACCCGTGCTCTGGCCCGATTTCGACCGCGCCGCCTTCGAGGAGGCCCTGGCCGAATATCGGCGCCGCGAGCGGCGCTTCGGCGGCCTGTCTGAGCCGGCAGACCGCGCGGCAGGCGCAGCGTGACCCAAAAGCCCCCCGGCGGGCCCGAAGCCGGTCCCGGCAAGGCGGGACCAGTGAGCGAGCTGCGGCTCAGGATCATCTCCGCGCTCGTCCTTGCCGGCGCGATTTTGCTCGCGACGGCATGGGGCGGCTGGCCGTTTCGGATCGTCTGGGTGCTGGTCGCCGGGTTCGTCGCCTATGAATGGCTGGCGATGGTTCAACGCGGCAACGCGGTGGCCGCCGGCATCGGTGTCGTCGTGGCCGGCTTTGTCCTCGGCGTCTCCCCGATAAACCAGGCGGCGCTGGCGGGCGTCGCGGCCGCCGCGGCATTGACCGGCGCCATTGCCACGCCCTTCGTCAGGGGCCGGCTCGCGCTCGAAGCCTGCGGCATGGCCTACGCGCTGGCCTTCGCGCTGATCGCGCCTGCGCTGCGCTCGCTTCCCGAGCTCGGCCTGGCCGTCATCATCTGGAGCTTTGCCGTCGTCTGGTTCACCGACATCGCGGCTTATTTCACCGGCCGCCGTCTCGGTGGGCCGAAGTTGATGCCGAGCGTCAGCCCAGGCAAGACATGGTCCGGGGCGATCGGCGGAACGATTGCGGGCACGCTCGGCGGTTACGTCGTCTGGGCGCTGACGCCTGCCGCAGTGCCGCTCGTCGGCCCGGCTTTGGTCGTCGCCGGGTCGCTGGCGGCGTCCGTCTTCAGCCAGATGGGCGATCTGTTCGAATCGAGCCTGAAGCGCCGCTTCGGCGTCAAGGATTCGAGCAGGCTCATTCCCGGCCATGGCGGCTTTCTCGATCGGCTCGACGGTTATTGGGCGGTGCTCGTCTTCGCCGGCGCGGTGCTGTTCCTGACCCGCCCCGGACTCTGAACCACGCATGCTCCGCACCGTTACGCTTCTGGGAGCGACAGGCTCCATCGGCAAATCGACACGCGATGTCGTGGCTGAAAATCCGCAGCGGCTGCGCATCGGCGTCGTCGTCGCGGGACGTGATGCGCAGGCGCTTGCACGCGTCGCGATCGAGACCGGTGCCTCCTTCGCCGCCCTGGCCGATGCCGGCGCGGGGCCGGCACTGGCGCAGGCTCTGGCGGGAACCGGTATCGCCTGTGGGGCAGGGCGCCAGGCCGTGCTCGATGCTGTCGCGATGGAGAGCGACATCGTCGTCAGCGCGATTTCGGGGGCTGCCGGGCTCGAGGCGACCTTCGCGGCGCTGACGCCCGGGAGGGTCGTGGCGCTGGCCAACAAGGAGAGCCTCGTCTGCGCCGGAGCGGCCGTGATGGCGCGGGCCAAGGCGGTCGGAGCCCGCATCCTGCCACTCGATTCCGAGCATAACGCGCTGTTCCAGGTGCTCGGCACCGAGCCGATCTCCGCCATCCGCAGCATGACGCTGACGGCGTCGGGCGGGCCGTTCCGAACCTGGAGCGCGGCTGAGATCGCCGTGGCCCGGCCGGAACAGGCTCTGGCTCACCCCAACTATGCGATGGGCGCCAAGATTTCGATCGACTCCGCCAGCATGATGAACAAGGGGCTGGAACTGATCGAGGCCTGCTTCCTGTTCGGCCTGGAGCCCGGGCAGCTCGAGGTGCTGGTCCATCCGCAGCAGCTCGTCCATGGCCTCGTGACCTTCCGCGACGGCTCCGTCAGCGCCGGCATGGCCCTGCCCGACATGCGCGTCGCCGCCGCCCATTGCCTCGGCGTCGATGGCAGGCTGGACGCACCGGCCGCGCGCTTCCTCGATCTGGCGCTGACCGCGCCGCTGACCTTCGAGCGCCCTGACCTCCTGCGCTTCCCGGCGCTCGGGCTCGCCATCGCGGCCTTGGGCGCGGGCGGCGCCATGCCCGCCATCCTGAACGCGGCCAACGAGGTTGCGGTCGCGGCCTATCTCGAAGGGGCCATCGCCTTCCCCGGCATCGCGGCGCTGGTCGAGGCCGTCTGCGCCAGCGCGGCGCCGGATGCCGCGGCACCTTCGGATGTCGCCGCCGCGCTCGCCATTGACCATGAGGCGAGAAACCGCGCGCGGGCGCTCTTGTCGCGGGCGCCCTTCGCTGTCACCTAAGGCAGACGGATTGGGAGACGGTAATGGATTTCGTGGCGACACTCTGGAACGCCGGCGCGTTCCTGCTCGGCTATATCGTGCCCTTCCTGTTCGTCCTGACGGTTGTGGTGTTCGTCCACGAGCTCGGGCATTTCCTCGTCGCCCGCTGGTGCGGGGTCGATGTGAAGGTGTTCTCGATCGGCTTCGGCCGCGAGCTCTTCGGCTTCAATGACAAGCACGGGACGCGCTGGAGATTCGCGGCGATCCCGCTCGGCGGCTACGTCAAATTCTCCGGCGACTCCGACGCCACCTCCTCGACCACCGATTCCGACGAGCTCCAGGCCATGACCGCGCTGCAGCGCGAGCGCTCCTTCCCGGCGCAGTCGATCGGCGAGCGCGCCGCCATCGTCGCCGCCGGCCCGATCGCCAATTTCCTGCTCGCGATCCTGATCTTCGGCGCCACGGTCTATATCTTCGGCAAGCCCGTGCTCGCCCCGCGCATCGATCAGGTCGTGGCGGGCAGCGCAGCCGAACGCGGCGGGCTTCTCGCCGGAGACCTCGTGGTTTCGATCGATGGGCATCCGATCGGCAGCTTCTCCGACATGCAGCGGGCGATCTCGGTGCGCCCCAACGAGACGCTGTCGGTCGTGGTCGAGCGGGCGAGCGGCACGGTGACGCTGCCGGTGACGCCGGCGCTCGTCGAGCAGACCACGCCGGTGGGCAAGCAGCGCATCGGCGTGCTCGGCATCCAGGCTTCGCGCCAGGCCAGCGACTGGAAGACCCAGCATTTCGGCCTGGTCGAATCGGCCAAGGTCGGCGTCAGCGAGACCTGGTACGTCGTCGAGCGGACCTACGACTATATCGCGAAACTGGTCAGCGGCCGGGAATCGGTCGATCAGCTCTCCGGTCCGATTCGGATCGCGCAGGTCTCGGGGCTTGTCGCGACCAACGCCGGCCTGCTCGGCCTGATCAACCTTGCCGCGATCCTGTCGGTCTCGATCGGGCTGATGAATCTCTTCCCCGTTCCGATGCTCGACGGTGGCCATCTCCTCTTTTATGCCATCGAGGCGCTGCGCGGCCGGCCTCTCAGCGAGCGCGCGCAGGAAATCGGCTTTCGTGTCGGGCTGGGCCTCGTGCTGATGCTGATGCTGTTCGTCACCTGGAACGACATCGTTCACGTCCGCTCGCTGCTTTGAGCCGTGTCGAGGCGGCCCTGAGAGGGCGCGCGGCATTAACGGATGGCGCGCAATTTTAGCGAATGTGGCGCTGCAAGCGAATGTTGCGGAGCCCGCGCGTCTGAGCGGTCGACCTGTTTTCCGCGCGAAATCGGCCCTACTTTGCGGCAAAATCGCGGCACGACGCGTGGCCTGACGGCAACGAGGGGGCTAAAAATATTTTGTTAACGACAATGCCGGTTTGCACCCTGCGGGAAACTTTGTAGAAGCGAATGGACTGCAATGTCTCCGTGCCCCTGCCCCAAGGTGGTGGCCCCCTTTATGGGGTGGTGACCTGAGAAAATGGAATAGGCGACCCGATGACGTCGACCCAAAAGAGCCGGACCTTCAGAGCGCGGCTCTCTCGATCAGTCGGACTTTCGGCCTTCATGCTGGCCGTTAGCGGCGGCGTGGCGTTCGCGCAGGCTGTGATTGTCCAGGGCAACCGACGCGTCGATGCGGAGACGATCCGCTCCTACGCCGCGGGACAGAACGCGCCGCAGGAGATTCGCCAGAATCTTCTCGCGACCGGCCTGTTCACCAATGTGCAGGTCAGCCGCCGTGGCGCGCAGACCGTCATCTCGGTTCAGGAAAACGACGCCATCAACCGCGTCGCCTTCGAAGGCAATCGCCGCCTGAAGAGCGACGTCCTGCTGCAGCAGGTTCAGTCGAAGGCCGGCGGCCCGATGAGCCAGGCGCTGATCGATTCCGACGTCGCCCGCCTGAAGGAAGTCTATCGCCGCGCCGGCTATGGTCTGTCCTCGGTCAGCGGCCGCATTGCGCCGCTGCCGAACGGCCGCTCGGACGTGGTCTTCACGATCAACGAGAGCGGCAAGACCGGCATCAAGTCGATCAATTTCGCTGGCAACGGCGTCTATTCCTCTGGCCGCCTGCGCGGGTTGATGAGTTCGACCGAATCGAACTTCCTAAGCTGGATCAAGACGTCCGACGTTTACGACCCCGATCGCATCACCTCCGATCTCGAACTGATCCGCCGGTTCTACCTGAAGAACGGCTATGCCGACTTCCAGATCGTCGGCAACACCGCCCGCTTCGACGAAACCGCGGGCGGTTGGGTCATCGACGTCACCGTCGACGAAGGGCCGCAGTACAAGGTCGGCAATGTCGCTGTTGATTCGACCCTGCGCGGCATCGATCCCGCCCTGCTTCAGAGCTACGTCGTCACCTCGGCCGGCGACACCTACAATGCAGAAGCCGTCGAGAAGTCGCTCGTCAACCTGACGACCGAGGTTTCGCGCCGCGGCCATGCGTTTGCCCAGGTTCGCCCGCGCGGCGACCGGGATTCTGCCGGCCGCCTGATCGGCATCACCTATGTCGTCGACGAGGGTCCGCGGGTTTATGTCGAGCGCATCAACGTGCGCGGCAACACCCGCACGCGCGATTATGTCGTGCGTCGCGAGCTCGATCTCGGCGAGGGCGATGCCTACAACAAGGTGTTCGTCGATCGCGCCGAGCGGCGCCTGAACAATCTCGGCTTCTTCAACAAGGTCCGCATCACCAACGAGCCGGGCTCCGCCCCCGATCGCGTCGTGGTCAACATCGATGTCGAGGACAAGGCGACGGGCTCGTTCTCGATCGCGGGTGGCTACTCGACCTCGGACGGCGTCATCGGTGAGGTCTCGCTGTCGGAGTCGAACTTCCTCGGCCGCGGCCAGTTCGTCCGCATCGCGGGCACGCTCGGCCAGCGGACCCAGGGCGTCGATTTCTCCTTCACCGAGCCTTATTTCCTCGGTCGCCGCATCGCGGCGGGCTTCGACCTGTTCTCGAAGTTCAGCGACAACTACAACACCGGACGCTTCGAAAGCCGCGTCAACGGCGGCACGGTTCGCCTGACCTTCCCGATCACGGAAGAGTTCTCGATCACCCCGCGCTACTCGATCTACAGCACGGAGATCGAGATCCGGAACGATGCCGAGCGTCCCTATAACGACTGTTCGGTGCCGCTCGCGGGTGTGACGCCCGGTACTGCCGGCGCGATCGCTGCAACAAACGTCTATAACTGCCTGAGCAATGGCGAGGCGACGATTGCGGTCAAGGAAGCGGCCGGGACGACATTGACCTCGCTGGTTGGGCTTGGCTTCAACTACAACTCGCTCGACAGCTTCCAGAACCCGCGCAACGGCTTCATCGCTGAGATCAAGCCGGAATTTGCCGGTTTGGGCGGTGATTCGAAGTTCCTTCGCGTCGCAGCCGATGCGCGCTACTACAAGGAAATCTTCGACGACGTGGTCGGTTTCGTCCGTGTCCAGGGCGGTCACGTCCAGGCCACCAGCGGCGATCTGCGCATGATCGACCACTACTTCCTCGGACCGACACTGGTGCGCGGCTTCGCGCCATCGGGTATCGGCCCGCGCGACGTTCTGAACGACCCGACGGCCAACGCGCTCGGCGGTACGACCTATTTCGGTGGGTCGCTCGAGGTGCAGTTCCCGATCTGGGGCCTGCCGCGTGACCTGGGTCTTCGCGGTGCGCTCTTTGCCGATGCCGGTACGTTGTTCAATTACGACGGCGGCAATGCCACGGCCTTCGCGGGCTGCCCGGCGGGTGCGTCGGCGCGACAGTTCAACGTTGCGACCTCGTCGCCCTACCAGACGAACGTGGCCTGCGTGCGTGATAAGAACATCATCCGCTCGTCGGTCGGCGTCAGCCTTCTTTGGCAGTCGCCGCTCGGTCCGATCCGCTTCGACTACGCCTATGCGTTGTCGAAGGACGACGGTCAGTACGGCACGGCGATCATCAACGGCCAGGCCATCACCGCCAAGTACGGTGGCGACCGCACCCAGGCCTTCCGCTTCTCGGGTGGCACCCGCTTCTGACGAGGCGGGGTGCCTCCGCACCCCGCTCCGGACAAAACCGATGTCAGACCCGCAGTTTTTCCCCATCGCGACCTCGCTCGATTTCGGCGAGGTCGCTGCCATTTCGGGCGCAACGCTGCCTGAAGGCGTCGATCCGACGCGCGCGATCACCGGAGCCGCTGCGCTCGAGAACGCCGGCCCGGGCGACATCGCCTATATGGACAACCCCAAATACACGCAGGCTCTCGCCGCGACCTCGGCGGGGCTTTGCCTGGTCTCGGCCCGCTTTGCCGAACGTGTTCCCGCCGGCACCACGGCGCTCGTATCGCCTGCGCCCTATCATGCCTTCGCCAAGGTTCTGGCCCGCTTCTTTCCCGCGGCGCTGAAGCCGGGTTCCGTCTTCGGCTCGCAGGGCGTGGCGCCGGGCGCCTTCGTTCATGCAACCGCTGTCCTGGAAGCTGGGGTCACGGTCGATCCGGGCGCCGTCATCGGCCCGGGGGCCGAGATCGGTTCCGGCACCGTGATCGCATCGCATGCCGTCATCGGCCCGCAGGTCCGCATCGGCCGCGACTGTTCGATCGGCGCAGGCTGCACGCTGCAGGCCGCGTTGATCGGCAACCGCGTCATCATCCATCCCGGCGTCCGCATCGGGCAGGATGGCTTCGGCTTCGCCATGAGTCCGCGCGGCCATATGAAGGTGCCGCAGATCGGGCGCGTCATCATCCAGGACGATGTCGAGATCGGCGCCAACACCTGCATCGACCGGGGCGCCAGCCGCGACACGGTGATCGGCGAGGGCACCAAGATCGATAACCTCGTCCAGATCGGCCATAATGTCGTCGTCGGGCGCCATTGCGTCATCGTTTCCCAGGTCGGCATCGCCGGATCGACGACGCTGGAGGATTTCGTCGTGCTCGGTGGTCAGGTTGGCCTCGCCGGGCACCTGACGGTCGGCATGGGCGCGCAGGTTGCCGCACAGAGCGGCGTTGCCGGCGACATTCCGCGTGGCGCGCGCTATGGCGGCTATCCGGCCCAGCCCGCCCTGAGCTGGGCACGCGAAAGCGCGCTGCTGAAGTCGCTGGTCGCCAATCGCGGCAAGGGCCGGACGGAAGGCTGAACTCGGCGTTTGCGTGCGGCCGCAAGCGGCCCGTGCGCGCCCCTTTTCGTTTCGCGTTCCGTCAACCGTACCGATGCGACGAGCGCGCCAATCGGTATGCTCGGGAGTGTTGGCGTCCTGCGATGACGCCGCTAGAACGGAACGATGATGCAGCCGCACGGACGGCGCGCACGGGAGAGAAGATACGATGACCGAGGCGACGACGGCCCTGGGTGTGGCCGACATCCAGAAAATCATGGCCTGCATTCCGCACCGCTACCCGTTTCTCCTCGTCGACCGTGTCGTCGAGATGAACGGCGATGAATCCGGCATCGGCATCAAGAACGTGACGGTCAACGAGCCGCAGTTCACCGGCCATTTTCCGGGGCGGCCGGTTTTCCCGGGCGTCCTGATGATCGAGGCCATGGCGCAGACGGCCGGCGTGCTCGTCGTCAGCTCGCGCGGCGAGGCCGATCCAGCGGTCAGCACGGTGCTGTTCACGACGATCGACAAAGCCAAGTTCCGCAAGCCGGTCGTGCCGGGCGACACGCTGCGCTTTCATCTCACCAAGGTCGCGCGCAAGCGCAACATCTGGTTCTACCGAGGCGAAGCCCGCGTCGAGGGCGTGCTCGTCGCCGAGGCCGATCTCTCGGCCATGGTCGTCTGACCCGATGACGAGCCAAATGTTTCCTGATTGCATGAGTTTACGGCCATGAGTTCGAGCATTCACCCGATGTCGGTCGTCGATCCGGCCGCGCGCATCGGCGACGGCGTGACGATCGGCCCGTTCTGCACCGTCGGGCCCGATGTCGTGCTGGCCGAAGGCGTCGAACTCATCAGCCATGTCGCGATCGCCGGGCGCACCACGGTCGGCGCCCGTACCAAGATCTACCCGTTCGCCTCGATCGGCCACCCGCCGCAGGACGTGAAGTACAAGGGCGAGCCCTCGACCCTGACGATCGGCATCGATTGCCTGATCCGCGAGGGCGTCACGATGAACCCCGGCACCGAGGGCGGCGGGATGACGACGACGATCGGCGATCGCTGCTTCTTCCTCGCCAACTCCCATGTCGCGCATGACACCTCGATCGGCGACAACGTCATCTTCTCGAACAATGTGATGTGCGCCGGCCATGTGAAGGTCGGCAATTTCGTCATCGTTGGGGGCGGCACCGGCCTGCACCAGTTCATCCGCGTCGGCGACCACGCCTTCATCGGCGGCGGTGCCGGCGTGATGCACGACGTCATCCCCTTCGGCATGGTGCGCGACAATCCGGCCCATCTCGCCGGGCTCAACCTTGTGGGTTTGCGCCGTCGCGGCTTCACGCGCGAGCAGATCCACGAATTGCGCCGTGCGTACCGCCTGCTTTTTGCCGATGAGGGCACCTTGTCTGAGCGCGTCGAGGATGTCGCCAGCGAGTTCGCGGCGCATCCGCTGATCCACGAAATCCTCGACTTCATCCGGGTCGGCGGCGAGCGTGCGATCTGCGTGCCCCATGACGTCAATGCGCCGGATCGGTGAGCGCTGATCGAGCCTCTGCCGCCATGCGTGGTCCTCTCGCGATCATCGCGGGCGCAGGCGACTTTCCGCCGCGCCTTGCCGAATTGGCTGCTGCAAGCGGCCGGCCGGTCTTCATCGCGGCGCTTGACGGCGCCGCCGATCCGTCGGCCTTCGGGCAGGCCGATCTGTGCAGCTATCGCCTGGGACAACTCGGCCGCCTGCTGGAGGAGCTGCGCCGGCGCGAGATTGCGGACCTCGTCCTGATTGGCAGCCTGCCGCGTCCGAGTTTCGCCGGCTTGCGGCCGGAAGCCTCGACGCTGAAATATCTGCCGCATTTCGCCCGCGCATTCCGGGGCGGGGACGATCATCTGCTGCGCGGCGTCGTGGCGTTCTTCGAGGGGCAGGGCTTCACCGTCCATGGCCCGGCCGATATCGGACCGGAGATGACGGCCCCGCCAGGCCCGCTCGGCCGAAAGTCGGCCTCCCCCTCGCAGAGGGAGCTCATGACTCGGGGCTTCGAGCTTTTGGCTGCGCTCTCGCCCTTCGATGTCGGGCAGGCCGCGATCATCGCGGACCATCGCGTCGTCGCGATCGAAGCCGCCGAAGGCACCGATGCCATGATCCGCCGCGTCGGCGACATGATCGCCTCGGGGCGTCTGAAGATCGCCAAGGGCGACGGCGTTTTGGTCAAGGCGCCCAAGGACGGCCAGGATCTGCGGGTCGACATGCCGGCGATCGGCCCGCAAACGCTGCGCCATGTCGCGGCCGCCGGGCTGTCGGGCATCGGATTGCGGGCAGGGCGCGTGCTGGTCGGCGATGCTGTGGAGATCGCCAGGCTTGCCGACAAGGCCGGGCTGTTCATCGAAGGCGTCGCCATGGCGGGGGACAAGGCGTGAGCCCGCCCTTCCGCCTCGCGCTTGTGGCGGGCGAGGCCTCGGGCGATGCGCTGGCACTGCGCTTTCTCGAAAGCCTCCGGGAAAGGCTCGGCGACCGCGAACTCGTTTTAACGGGCGTGGGCGGCGAGGCGTTGATCGCAGCAGGGATGGTCCCGCTCTTCCCGCAGGCCGATATCGCCGTGATGGGCTTTGGTCCGGTGGTCGCGCGACTGCCATTGCTGCTGCGCCGCATGGAGGACGCAGCCCGCGGCATCGCAGACTTTGCGCCCGATCTGTTGCTGACGATCGATGCGCCGGATTTCTGCCTGCGCGTCGCGAAGAAAGTCCGCGCCAGGGCGCCGTCAATCCCGATCGCCCATTGGGTCTGCCCCAGCGTCTGGGCCTGGCGCTCCGGCCGGGCGCGGCGCATGGCGCCTCATGTCGACCGCATCCTGGCGCTGCTGCCCTTCGAGCCGGCGGCATTGGAGCGCCTGCACGGCCCCAGGACGATCTATGTCGGCCATCCCCTGATCGAACGGCTACCAACCTTGCGGCCCGATGCGCGCGAGGCGGCGATCCGGGCCGATGTTGCGGCTCCCGTGGTGCTGATCCTGCCTGGGAGCCGGCGTTCGGAGATCCGCCACCTGCTGCCGGTCTTCGGCGAAGCAGTCGTGCGGATCGCCGCGGTGCGTCCGGACGCGCGCATTCTGCTGCCCGCGGTCTCGCATCTGCGCGAGGAGATTGGGCAGGCGACACGAAACTGGGCCGTTCAGCCCGACATCGTCGTCGGCGAGGCTGAAAAGCTTGCTGCCTTCCGCGTCGCCCGAGCAGCGCTGGCGGCATCGGGAACCGTGACGCTCGAACTCGCGCTGGCGCAGGTGCCGACGGTTGCGGCCTATCGCGGCGCCAGCTGGGAAGCTGCCATCGCGCGGCGCCTGATCAAGTTGCCGAGCGTGATCCTGCCCAATCTGATCCTGGGCCGCAGCGTCGTGCCGGAGTTCATCCAGGACGATGCGACACCCGACGCATTGAGCCTGAATCTTCTCGCGGCCCTGACGGACGGGCCGGAGCGCCAGCGGCAGCTCGAAGGCTTCGCCGAGGTCGAAACCATCATGAAATCGGCCGGGGCGAGCCCGGCCGCCAACGCGGTCGAGGCCGCGCTGACATTGGTCGCAACCCGGCCGGCCTGATCCGGCCGGCTCGGCACAGTCGGCGCGTCACTCCACCACGGCGCCGGACGCTTTGGCGATCGGCGCCCATTTGGCCAGTTCGACCTTGACGTGCTCGCCGAGTGCCTCCGGAGTCGAGCCGACGATCTCGGCGCTGACATCGTTGAGGCGCTTCTTCACATTCGCGTCCTTGAGCGCGTCATTGGCCGCCTTGTTCAGCCTGGCGACGATGTCGGCCGGCATCTTGGCGGGGCCGAACAGCGCATTCCAGGTATAGGTCTCGTATCCGCCGAGCCCGCCTTCGGCGATCGTGGGCAGTTCGGGGAAGGACGAGACGCGCTCCTTGGTGGTGACGCCGATCGCGCGCAGCTGGCCGCCGCGGATGAACTGGGCCGAGGACGGGAGGTTGTCGAACATGATCGGCACCGCGCCGGAGACGACATCGTTCAGCGCCGGACCTGCGCCGCGATAGGGCACATGGTTCATCTCGACCTTGCCGAGCGACTTGAACAGTTCGCCCGAGAGATGCAGCGGCGTGCCAACCCCCGACGAGGCGTAGGAGTACTTGCCGGGATTGGCCCTCAGCACCTCGAGCAC
The DNA here is from genome assembly GCF_001298265.1 of Allobosea vaviloviae. GTDB lineage: Bacteria > Pseudomonadota > Alphaproteobacteria > Rhizobiales > Beijerinckiaceae > Allobosea > Allobosea vaviloviae_B. Next base: position 274,471 of record NZ_LGSZ01000022.1, read on the forward strand.
CTCCTTGACCGTCTTGGCGGGGAAGCTCGGATGCACCACCATGACGTTCGGCACGAGCGCAAGCAGCGAGATCGGCGTGAAATCCTTCACCGCATCGAAGGTCACCGTCTTCAGGATCGCCGGGTTGAGGGCGTGGGTCGAGATCGTGCCCATCAGGATCGTGTAGCCATCCGGCGTGGCGCGGGCGACGGCTGTCGAACCGACATTGCCGCCGGCGCCGCCGCGGTTCTCGATCACGACCGACTGGCCGAGGAGCTCGGTCATCTTCTGGCCGACGAGGCGGGCGACGATATCGGTCGAGCCACCGGCGGCGAACGGAACGACCAGGGTGATCGGGCGGGTGGGGAAGGCGGCCTGCGCATGGGCCGCGCCACCGGCAAGGGTCAGTGCGGATGCGCCGGCCAGGAAGCCGCGCCGGTTCAGATCGTGGGACTGGGACAAGCTCTTTCCTCCAGATGCTTTTGCGACTCTAGCGCGATACGTGGCGCGGCCATTGCCCGCCATCGTCTCAATGATCCGAGACAATCAGGGGCGCGACGGAAAACCGTCGCGCCCCTGTGTCGCCAGACTCAGGCGGTCGCGTTCAGCGGCGGCCGATCGGCGTGTATTCGCGGGCCGGGGCGCCGGTGTAGAGCTGGCGCGGGCGGCCGATGCGCTGGGACGGATCCTCGATCATCTCCTTCCACTGCGCGATCCAGCCGACCGTACGGGCCAGCGTGAACAGCACGGTGAACATCGAGGTCGGGAAGCCCATCGCCTTCAGGGTGATGCCCGAATAGAAGTCGATGTTCGGGTAAAGCTTCTTCTCGATGAAATAGGGGTCCGACAGCGCGATGCGCTCGAGCTCGATCGCCACGTCGAGCAGCGGGTCGTCCTTGATGCCGAGCTCGTTCAGCACCTCATGCGTGGTCTTCTGCATGATCTTGGCGCGCGGATCGTAGTTCTTGTAGACGCGGTGGCCGAAGCCCATCAGGCGGAACGGGTCGTTCTTGTCCTTCGCCTTGGCGATGTATTTCGGGATGTTCTCGACGGAGCCGATCTCCTCGAGCATCTTCAGCGCCGCTTCGTTGGCACCGCCATGGGCGGGACCCCACAGGCAGGCCGCGCCGGCCGCGATGCAGGCGAAGGGATTGGCGCCCGAGGAGCCGGCGAGCCTGACCGTCGAGGTCGAGGCGTTCTGCTCGTGGTCGGCATGCAGGATGAAGATCCGGTCGAGCGCGCGCGACAGCACGGGATTGACCTTGTACTCCTCGGCCGGCACCGCAAAGCACATGCGCAGGAAGTTCGAGGTGTAGTCGAGCGAGTTCAGCGGATACACGAAGGGCTGGCCGACCGTGTATTTGTAGGCCATCGCCGCCAGCGTCGGCACCTTCGCGATCATCCGCATCGAGGCGATCATGCGCTGATGCGGATCCGAGATGTCGGTCGAGTCGTGGTAGAAGGCAGACAGGGCGCCGATCGACCCGACCATCACTGCCATCGGGTGCGCGTCGCGGCGAAAGCCCTGGAAGAAGCGAGCCATCTGCTCGTGGACCATCGTGTGGCGCGTCACGCGATAGTCGAAGTCGGCCTTCTGGGAGGCCGTCGGCAATTGGCCTTCCAGCAGCAGGAAGCAGGTCTCGAGGAAATCGCCATGCTCGGCGAGCTGCTCGATCGGGTAGCCGCGATAGAGCAGCACGCCCTCGTCACCGTCGATATAGGTGATCTGCGACTCGCAACTCGCCGTCGAGGTGAAGCCGGGGTCGAAGGTGAACATGCCCGTCTGGGCGTAGAGCTTGCCGATGTCGATGACGGACGGGCCGATCGAACCCGTCTTGATCGCCATGTCGACGGTTTTGCCGTCGATCTGAAGCTGGCTGGTGGTTCCGCTCATCGATACCGATCCTTTCAGGCTCGTTGCTGTCAGTCGCCGTTCCGCTCGATCTGTTCCTGGTTGTCCGTGAGACCGTCCCGTTATCTGACTTTCCCGACATGACAACGTCGTGTCGAAGCAGAGGCGGGGCGGTGGAAGGAGCGGTTCAATCGACTGATTTTCAAGCAATATTTGTGCCCGATCCGGCGGGTGCCGGAGCGGGCCACAGGTCGCGTCACTAGACCATTTGCAGAGGCTGTTCAACAGAGCCGAAAGACGGTCTGCAACGTCTTCCGCTCATGTCTGGTCGGCAAGGGTTGTCCGGTCGGCAGGGGCTGGCTGGTCAGAAAGCCGCGCCAGCGTCTCCTCGCGCCCGAGCACGGCCATGACGTCGAACAGGCCGGGCGACATCGCCCGCCCCGTCAGGGCTGCCCGCAGCGGCTGTGCAGCCTGGCCGAGCTTCAGGCCCTGCTCCTCGGCATAGCCGCGCACCGCGGCTTCCAGCGCCGCTACGGACCAGTCGTTCACGGCCGCGAGTTTTGCCGCCAGGCCCGGCAGACGCTGCCGTGCCGCATCGTCGAGCAAGGCCGTGGCCTTGGCGTCGAGCGCGAGCGGGCGCGCGGCATAAAGGTAGTAGGCGCTGTCCAAAAGCTCGATCAGCGTCTTGGCTCGGTCCTTCAGCCCCGGCATCGCCGCGAGGAAGCGCGCCTCCAGCTCCGGCGACAGCGTCGCCGGCACGCCGCGCGCCGGCCCGATCTCGGGCAGGATCACCTTCAGCGCCTCGAGCAGATCGCGATCCTCCGACTGGCGCATGTAGAGGCCGTTCAGGCTCTCCAGCTTGGCGAAGTCGAAACGCGCCGCGGAACGGCCGATCGAACCCAGGTTGAACAGGTCGATCATCTCCTTGGTCGAGAAGACCTCCTGGTCGCCATGGCTCCATCCCAGCCGCAGCAGGTAGTTGCGCAAGGCGGCCGGCAGATAGCCCATCGCGCGATAGGCATCGATGCCCAGCGCGCCATGACGCTTCGACAGCTTGGCGCCGTCGGCGCCATGGATCAACGGAATGTGAGACATGCTCGGCACGCGCCAGCCCATCGCCTGGTAGATCTGGGTCTGGCGCGCGGCATTGGTCAGGTGGTCATCGCCGCGGATGACATGGGTCACGCCCATGTCGTGATCGTCGACGACCACGGCCAGCATATAGGTCGGGTTGCCGTCCGAACGCAGCAGCACGAGATCGTCGAGATTCTCGTTTTGCCAGACGACGCGGCCCTGGACCTCGTCCTCGACCACCGTCTCGCCGGTCTGCGGTGCGCGCAGCCGGATCACCGGCTTGACGCCCTCCGGCGCGGTCGCGGGGTCGCGATCGCGCCAGCGTCCGTCATAGCGCATCGGCTTGCCGGCGGCCTTGGCCTGCTCGCGCATCTCGTCGAGTTCGGCCGGCGTCGCGTAGCAGCGATAGGCGTTGCCGGCGGCGAGCATCTGCTCGGCCACCTCGCGATGCCGCGCCGCGCGCTGGAACTGGTAGACGGTGTCGCCGTCCCAATCGAGGCCGAGCCATTTCAGGCCGTCGAGGATCGCGGTGATCGCCGCATCGGTCGAGCGTTCGCGGTCGGTGTCCTCGATGCGCAGCAGCATCTTGCCGCCATGCCGGCGGGCATAGAGCCAGTTGAACAGGGCCGTGCGCCCGCCGCCGATGTGCAGGAAACCGGTGGGCGAGGGCGCAAAGCGGGTGACGACGGCATCGCTCATGAAAGGCAAAGCTCCGGCTGGGCGAGGATGGATGGCCCAGCGATAGAATTCAGGACGGCCAGACGGGGGAGTATCGAATGCGGATAACCCCGACCCGGGATCGCGCCGGGCGTGAGATGACATCCGGCGCCGCCCCTGTAACATGCTCCGGCCGCCAGCGTTAAGCGCAAGATCGCAGCGAAAGACCGCGATCAGAGGGGACGCGACCGGCAGGGATCGCAATCGGCAAGGCACAGGGAACGGCCGATGCAGCCGGGGCCGCCAGGGCAGGGGAGTTCGTCGAAACCGCGCGGCGCGCGCGTTGGCGTCTTGTCATTGCGTCCTTCAGCCTTCGCGCTCGGTGGTCCCAATCTTGAACTGACCCTGTCGGCCTGGCGCGACCGCCTGCTGGCCGCGCTGTCGCGCGAGGCCGAGCGCCGAAGACTGTTCCTCTGGCTGCCGGTGATGATGGGGGCGGGTATCCTCCTCTACTTCGCCGCCGACCGTGAGCCCGCGCTCTGGGCGCCGGCGACGGGCTTCTTCGCGGCCTGTGCTGCAGCGTTCGTTCTGCGGCAGCGCCGGTTCGCACTGCTCCTTTGCCTCGCCTGCGTAGCGGCCTTCGCCGGCTTTGCTGCCGCGGCCTGGCGGACCGCGACGGTCGCCGCGCCGATGCTCGATCGCCCGCGCATCGCGCAACTCAGCGGCTTCGTGGAATCGGTCGAGGCTCGTGACGTGGGCGCCAGGCTCGTGATCCTGGTGACCGGGCTTGCAGGGGTGGAGCCCGAGCGCTGGCCCAAGCGCGTGCGCGTCAATGTCCGCAGCGGCACGGTCTCGTCGGGTGATCATATCGCGGCCGTGGCGCGCCTGCTGCCGCCGCCGGGACCGGCCCGGCCGGGCGGATACGACTTCGGGCGGGATGCCTTCTTTCGCGGGCTCGGCGCCGTCGGCAGCATTCCCGGCAAGATCGCGCTCACGCCGCCGCCGCGTCCGCCGCCGGCCGGACTGACGATGGCGGCGACGATCGACCAGGCCAGGAACGCCCTGACGCGGCGTATCGCCGAGATCGGCGGCGGCCAGGCCGGCGCGATGTCGGCGGCGCTGGTGACGGGCAAGCGCGGCCTGATCACCGAGACCACCAATACCGACCTGCGCGCCGCGGGCATCTACCACATCGTCTCGATCTCGGGCCTGCACATGGTGCTGGCCGCCGGCACGATCTTCTGGCTGGTGCGGGCGCTTCTCGCCCTGTCGCAGACGCTGGCACTGCGATGGCCGGTCAAGAAACTCGCCGCCATCGCCGCGATGATCGGCGCGGTCGGCTACTGCGTCTTCTCCGGCGGCGACGTCGCGACCGTGCGTTCCCTGATCATGACGCTCGTCATGCTCGGCGCGATCCTGGTCGATCGCGCGGCGCTGAGCATGCGCAACCTCGCGCTGGCCGCGATGATCGTGCTGTTGCGCGAGCCCGAGGCGCTGCTGGGGCCTAGCTTCCAGATGTCCTTCGGCGCGGTCGCCGCCCTCATCGCCTTCGCCGAGCGCTGGGAGAATCGCGGCCGACCGCAGCCGCCCTCGACATGGCCCTGGCCGATCCGCCCGCTCTGGATCGCGGCCACCGGCATCGTCATCACGACCCTGCTGGCGACGGCGGCGACCGCGCCCTTCGGCGCCTATCATTTCCAGACCTTCAACCCCTTCGGCCTGCTCGGCAATGCGCTGGCGCTGCCCTTCGTCTCGCTCTGCGTCATGCCGGCGGCTGTCTTCGGCGTGCTGGCCTATCCGTTCGGACTCGACGCGCCGGCCTGGTGGCTGATGGGCCTCGCCTCTGAGGTCGTGCTGAAGCTGGCGCATTGGGTCGCCATCATCGATCATTCGACACTGGTGATCGCAGCCTTCGGGCCGGCGGCGCTGGCCTGTTTCGCCGCCTCGCTGCTCTGGATCACGCTCTGGACGACGAAACTGCGGCTGCTTGCCATCCTGCCGCTGATCGGGGGCGTCGCGGTCGCAGCCAAGCCCGAGCGGCCCGATATCCTGATCGAGCGCGACGGCTCCGGCATCGCCGTACGCGGCAAGGACGATCTCCTGATCCTGGCCGGCAAGCCGAGCCGCTTTGTCCTGCAGCAATGGCTGACCGCAGATGGCGACGGCCGCAATCCCGACGACCCGACGCTGCGCCAGGGCGCGGCCTGCGATGCCCTCGGTTGCGTGATCGCCACGAGGGATGGCCGCAGCATCGCCTATGCCCGCGACCGTCTCGCCATCATCGAGGATTGCCGGCGCGCCGATCTCGTGGTCACGCCGATCCCTTGGACTGCCCCCTGCGCCGCAAAGCTCGTCGACCGAACGGCCTTGAGCCGAGATGGCGCCACCGCACTGGTGCGCCGAATCGGCGGCTGGCGCAGCCATGCGTCCGAGCAGAGCGGCGACCGGCCCTGGAGCCGCAAGCCGGCGGCGCCGCCATCATCGCCGACACGACAGACCGTACCGACAGCGCAAGCTGCAGCGCCGCCAGTGGACCACGCCGAGCCGGAACGCCTTCCTTAACGCCGCGCCGTCAGTAGCGTCTCATCAGATTGACCAGACGGCCCTGAATCTTGACCCGGTCCGGCCCCAGCACGCGCGTCTCATAGGCTGGATTGGCAGCCTCCAGCGCGATCGAGGAACCACGCTTGCGCAACCGCTTCAGTGTCGCTTCCTCGTCGTCGATCAGGGCGACGATGATGTCGCCGGTATTGGCGCTGTCCTGGCGCCGGATCACGACCGTGTCGCCGTCGAGAATGCCGGCATCCACCATCGAGTCGCCGCGAACCTCGAGCGCGTAATGCTCGCCATTCCCCAGCATGTCGGCCGGCAGCGCGACGCTGTGGCTGCGGCTCTGGATCGCCGAGATCGGCGTGCCGGCCGCGATGCGACCCATCACCGGGATCGAGATCGTCCCGCGCGCATCCTCGGGTACGCTCTCAACCGGCTTGGCCTTGCCGATCCCCGAATCTTTGCCGAGCCCGCCCTGGACGATCGACGGATTGAAACGGCCGCGCACGGCCGGCTGACCGCCTGCGCCCTCGGGCAATTTGATAACCTCGAGCGCGCGGGCCCGGTTCGGCAGGCGGCGGATGAAGCCGCGCTCCTCCAGCGCCATGATCAGCCGGTGGATGCCCGATTTGGACTTCAGATCGAGCGCGTCCTTCATCTCGTCGAAGGAGGGGGGCACGCCGCTTTCGCGCAGGCGTTCCTGGATGAAGCGAAGCAGTTCGGCCTGTTTGCGTGTCAGCATGGTCCCCGCCGGCGCGATGATAACTGGAATTGGGCGCAGATTCGAAACAAATCACGAACACCATAGCTGTTCGTGTTGTGTTCCGCAAGTCGAACGCGCTCGGAGCCGGCGTTCAGCGCAGCCGGATGATGCGGCAGGGATCGCCTTTCCGGGCCGGCTGCGCGAAGGCGGGGCGGATCGCCAGCGCCTGCGCCTGTGACAGCAGGCCCAGCATCGAGGAATCCTGCCGGTCGAACGGCGTCGCCTCCCAGCCGGCTTCAGTCAGGACGAGGCCTGAGCGCAGATAATCCTCGCGCTCGTCATTGGCTGGCATGTCGCGGCCGAGGATGCCGGGTTCGCTGCGGTCCCGCTCGGGCTCGGGCATGCCCAGCAGCGCCTCGATCAGAGGCACGACGAAAAGATGGCCGCAGACGATCGACGAGACCGGATTGCCGGGCAGCCCGACGGCGACCATCTCGCCCAGGCGGCCGGTCATCATCGGCTTGCCCGGCCGCATCGCGATCTTCCAGAAGCCGAGCGCCATGCCGGCCCGCGTCAACGCCTCCTGCACGAGGTCGTGCGCGCCGACGGAGGCGCCGCCGAGCGTGATCAGCACGTCGGCGCCGGCCGAGCGCGCCCGCTCGATGCGCGCAGCGAGGTCGGGGTAATTGTCGCGCGCGATGCCGAGATCGAGCGCGGTCGCGCCGGCCTGCTCGACGATCGCTGCCAGCGAGAAGCTGTTGGACGCGACGATCTGGTCGGGCCCGACGGTCTCTCCGGGCGACACGAGTTCGTCGCCGGTGGCCAGGATCGCGACCAGCGGCTTGGCGCGCACTGGCAGGGCAGGGTGCCCCGCCGCCGCAGCCAGGCCCAGCGCCGCGCTGTCGAGCCTGCGCCCTGTCTTGAGCAGCACGTCGCCTGTCGTGAAGTCGAGACCAGCCGCCCGGATAAACTTGCCCTTGGGCGCGGATTCGCGAACGTGGATGGTATCGCTGCCGACACCGTCGGCATTCTCCTGGATCAGGATCGTGTCGGCGCCTTCGGGGATCGGCGCCCCCGTGAAAATCCGCACGGCCTCGCCCGGATGGAGCGAGCCGGCAAAGGAACGGCCCGCCGCAGATTCGCCGATGACCCGAAGCGCCGTGCCGGGCGCCAGGTTCTCCGCCCGCACGGCATAGCCGTCCATGGCCGAGTTGGCGAAGGGCGGCTGCGTCCGCAGCGCGGTGACGTCTGCCGCCAGAACGCGCCAGGCGCATTGCGCCAGCGGCAGGGTCTCGGCCGCGGTCGGCCTCGGCACGCTGTCGAGCAGGGCCTCGAGCGCGACCGGGACCGGGGTCAGGGCCATCAGAGCGTCTCCGCCTCAGTGCCGCCGGCAGTGAAGGTGCCGGATTTGCCGCCGGATTTGTGGACCAGACGGATGCCCTCGATCCGCATGGCGCGGTCGGCCGCCTTGACCATGTCGTAGACCGTCAGGCAGGCGACGCTGACGGCGGTCAGCGCCTCCATCTCGACGCCGGTCTGGCCCTTCATCCTGACCTCGGCACGCACGCGCACGCCCGGCAGCGCCTCGTCCAGATCCAGATCGACCGTAACCTTGCTGATGAGCAGCGGGTGGCAGAGCGGGATCAGCTCATGCGTCTTCTTGGCGGCCATGATGCCGGCGAGACGGGCGGTACCCAGCACGTCGCCCTTCTTGGCATCGCCGTCGCGCACGATCGCCAGCGTCTGCGGCTGCATCACGACGCAGCCTTCCGCGATGGCGGTGCGCGAGGTCTCGGCCTTGTCGCCGACATCGACCATATGGGCCTGTCCGCGCGCATCGAGATGGCTGAGCTGGCTCACGCTGCGCTGTCCTGCATTCCAGTGAGGAGTTCGCGCGTCGCGGCGGCAACGTCGGCCTGCCGCATCAGGCTTTCGCCGACGAGAAAGGTGCCGACGCGGATACGGTTCAGCCTTAGGATGTCGGCATGGCTAAAGATGCCGCTCTCGCTGACGACGATGCGCTCAGCCGGCACGCGCGGCGCCAGCCTTTCGGTGACCGCGAGATCGACCTTGAAATCGCGCAGATCGCGGTTGTTGATGCCGAGCAGCGGGCTTTTCAGGGCAAGCGCGCGGTCGAGCTCGACCTCGTCATGGACCTCGATGAGAACGTCCATGCCGAGCTCGAAGGCGGTCGCTTCGAGATCGCGCGCGGTGGCGTCGTCGACGCCGGCCATGATGATCAGGATGCAGTCGGCGCCCCAGGCCCGCGCCTCGAAGACCTGGTAGGGATCGTAGAGGAAATCCTTGCGCAGCGCCGGCAGGCCCGACGCCGAGCGCGCCTGCATCAGGAACTCCGGCTGGCCCTGGAAGGAGGGGCCGTCGGTCAGCACCGAAATGCAGGCCGCGCCGCCCGCCGCATAGGCCCGCCCCAACGCCGGCGGGTCGAAATCGGCGCGGATCAGGCCCTTGGAGGGGCTGGCCTTCTTGATCTCAGCGATCAGCGCTGGGCGCCCCTCCGCGAGTTTCACCGAGAGTGCGTTGGCAAAACCGCGCGGCTTGGGGGTGGAGCGCGCGCGGCTCTCGATCTGCCCGATGGGCACGGCCTGCTTGGCGGCTGCGATTTCCCGGCGCTTATAGGCCTCGATCTTAGCGAGGATGTCGGTCATCACCGCCTCACGCGTTCGAGGAGGCGACGAGCGAAGCCAGCGTCGCCTTGGCCTTGCCGGTATCGAGCGCGGCGGTCGCCTGCGCCAGCCCGTCGCTGAGATCGGCGGCCTTGCCCGCGACCACGAGAGCTGCCGCGGCGTTGAAGGCCGCGATATCGCGGAAGGCCGTCTTCTGCCCGTCGAGAACCGCCCGCAGTGCGGCTGCATTCTGGGCCGGCTCGCCGCCGCGCAGATCCTCGGGCCTGGCGCGCGGCAGACCGACATCGTCAGGGCTGATCGTGAAGCTCTCGACCTTGCCGTCCTGAAGGGAGACGACGCGAGTCGGCCCGGTGGTGGTGATCTCGTCGAGCCCGTCGGAGCCGTGCACGGCCCAGATCCGCGTCGAGCCGAGCGTCGCCAGCACCTTGACCATCGGTTCGAGCCACGTCTCGGAGAAGGCGCCGATCAGCTGCTTCCTGACGCCGGCCGGATTGGAGAGCGGTCCCAGCAGGTTGAAGATCGTGCGCGTGCCGAGCTCGACGCGCACCGGCGCGACATGGCGCATCGAGGCATGATGCGTCGGCGCGAACATGAAGCCGACGCCGGCCTGCGCGATGCAGCGCTCGGTCGCCTCCGGATCGAGCCCGACCTTGACGCCCAGCGCCATCAGCACATCGGCGGCGCCGGATTTCGAGGATGCCGCCCGGTTTCCGTGCTTGGCGACCGGCACGCCGCAGGCGGCCGTGATGATCGCCGCCAGCGTCGAGACATTGTAGGAGCCCGACGAATCGCCGCCTGTGCCGACGATGTCCATCGCATCAGTCGGCGCCTTGACCGTCAGCATCTTGCCGCGCATCGCGCCGACCGCGCCGGTGATCTCCTCGACCGTCTCGCCGCGCACGCGCAGCGCCATCAGGAAGGCGGCCGCCTGGGCATTGGTGACGCCGCCGGACAGGATCGTGTCGAAGGCGTCGCGGGCCTCGTCGCGCGACAGCGAGGCTCCGGTCGCGACCTTGGCGATGAAGGGCTTGAAATCGTCCATGGGAACTCTGTGCAGCAGCAGCTTTGAAAATGGGCGGGATCAGACGGCGCCGGCTAAGGCGGCGGGCTCATGCTCGCGCTGCCATCGCTCGGCGAGATCGAGAAAATTCCGCAGGATCGTGGCGCCGTGCTCGGAAGCGATGCTTTCGGGGTGGAACTGCACGCCATGCACCGGCAGGCTGCGATGCGACAAAGCCATGATCAGCCCGTCCCCGCTCGTGGCCTCGATCTCGAGATGGGCCGGGCAGGTCTCGCGGGCGACCACCAGCGAGTGATAGCGCGTCGCCTGCAGCGGCCCGTTGATGCCAAAAAACAGGCCGCGCGCCTTGTGTTCGATGGTCGAGACCTTGCCATGCATCGGCAGCGGAGCGCGCACGACGTCGCCGCCAAAAGCCTGGCCGATGGCCTGGAGCCCGAGGCAGACGCCGAAGATCGGCTTGACCCCCGCACCCTCGCGCACGAGGTCGAGGCAGATGCCGGCCTCGTTGGGGGTGCAGGGACCGGGCGAGAGCACGATCGCGTCGTGATCGTCCCCGAGCGCCTCAGAGACCGTCAGCGCGTCGTTGCGGCGCACATCGACCTGCGCTCCCAGCCCGCCGATCAGGTGGACCAGGTTCCAGGTGAAGCTGTCGTAATTGTCGATCAGCAGAATGCGCATCGGCCGGGACCATGGATTTTGGCCTCCGGTCATGCACGGTGGAGGCCCGGCTGGTCAAGTTCGGGGCAGGGCGGGCGGCGCCTGCACCGTCTCCCGCAGGATGCTCGGGCGCGACGATCCCTGTTCCCTCGCGCGCGATCCCGGTCTAGAGCATCACGCTGTTCCCAAAACCTGACGGCATGGCCTGACGACGATGTACGACATCAAATGGATTCGCGAGAACGCCGCGGCGTTCGACAGAGGTCTTGAGCGCAGGAGCTTCAAGGAGACCTCGTCGGACGCGTTGTTCAAGCTCGACGACGCCCGTCGCGCCGCCATCGCCAAGGCCCAGGCCTCGCAGGAACGCCGCAACGCGCTGTCGAAGGAGATCGGCAAGGCGATGGGGGCGAAGGACGTTGTCCTCGCCGAGCAACTCAAGGCCGAGGTCGCGTCCCTGAAAGAATTGCAGCCGGCGCTGGAGGCCGAGGAGAAGGCCGCCAAGGCCGCGCTCGACGAGCAGCTCGCGGCGATCCCCAACACGCCCAACGACGACGTGCCTGATGGCGCCAACGAGCACGGCAATGTCGTCAAGTCGACCCATGGCGTGAAGCCGGAGGAGACCGGCAAGCGGCTCATCGGCGTCAACCAGCCCAAGGAGCATTACGAGCTCGGCGAAGCGCTCGGACAGATGGATTTCGAGACGGCGGCCAAGCTCTCCGGCTCGCGCTTCGTCGTGCTGGAGAGGCAGATCGCGCGGCTCTCCCGGGCGATCGGGCAGTTCATGCTCGACACGCATACGGAGGAGCATGGCTACACCGAGGTGATGCCGCCGCTGATGGTGCGCGACGAAGTCATGTTCGGTACGGCGCAACTGCCGAAATTCCGTGACGACCAGTACGCGATCACTCCGGGTTCGCTGTCGCCAGGTTGGATCGCTGAGAAGATTAGGGCCGCAGCGATCGCGGAGTTTGAGAGCGAGGGGCCGCGCACTTTTGCCAACCTTGGCCACCTGTCTGCGATGGAAAAGTATGAGAGGGCCGACGAACTCGCTCGGAGGATGCTCGTTGACATTGTCGACGACCCGGGCGCGAGACGCTGGCTCATCCCCACCGCCGAAGTCCCCCTCACCAATCTTGTCCGCGAATCGATCCTCTCCGAGGAAGAACTCCCGCGCCGCTACACCGCGCTGACCCCCTGCTTCCGGGCCGAGGCCGGCTCTGCGGGGCGTGATACGCGCGGCATGCTGCGCCAGCACCAGTTCGAGAAGGTCGAACTGGTCTCGATCACCACGCCCGAGAAATCGGCCGAGGAGCATGAGCGCATGCTGTCCTGCGCCGAGGCCGTGCTAAAGAAGCTCGACCTGCATTATCGGGTGATGACTTTGTGCACCGGCGACATGGGCTTCGCCTCGCAGAAGACCTACGACATCGAGGTCTGGCTGCCCGGCCAGAAGACCTATCGCGAGATCTCCTCCTGCTCGGTCTGCGGCGATTTCCAGGCGCGGCGGATGGATGCGCGCTACCGGGCCAAGGAGGGCGGCGCGCCGCGCTTCGTCCACACGCTCAACGGCTCGGGCACGGCTGTCGGCCGCGCGCTGATCGCGGTGATGGAGAACTACCAGAACGCCGACGGCTCGATCACCGTGCCCGACGTGCTGGTGCCCTATATGCGCGGCGTGACGAAGATCGAGAAGGCGTGATGCCGGCAAGCGACGGCGCGACGCTTCTTTCCTTCTCCCCTCGCGGGAGAAGGTGGCCGCGCAGCGGCCGGATGAGGGGGCGCCGTGACCTTTCGGGTTGCCTCCCTTCCACCGGCGTATCGGGATGCGCACGGCGCCCCCTCACCCCAACCCTCTCCCGCGAGGGGAGAGGGGCCCTGTCGCGGTTCGCCGCTTCGATTTGTCTGGCGATGAAAGACCTCTGACCATGCGCATTCTCGTCACCAACGACGACGGTATCCACGCCGAGGGGCTTGCGGTGCTGGAGCGCATCGCGGCGCAGTTGTCCGACGACGTCTGGGTGGTCGCGCCCGAGACCGACCAGTCGGGCGTGGCGCATTCGCTGTCGCTGTCGAACCCGTTGCGGCTGCGGCAGATTTCCGAGAAGCGCTTCGCCGTCACCGGCACCCCGACGGACTGCGTCATCATGGCGGCGCGCTCGATCATGATCGAGAACCGGCCCGACCTCGTGCTGTCGGGCGTCAATCGCGGCCAGAACGTCGCCGAGGACGTGACCTATTCCGGAACCATCGCCGCCGCGATGGAAGGCACGCTGCTCGGCATTCGCTCGATCGCGGTCAGCCAGGGTTACGGCCCCGGCGGGCGCGACCAGATCCACTGGGACTGCGCGGAGCACCATGCGCCCGGCATCATCCGCCGGCTGCTGGAGGAGGGCATCCCCAAGGACGTGCTGTTCAACCTGAACTTCCCCAATGTCCCAGCGAGCGAGGTTGCCGGCATCGCGGTCACCGTGCAGGGGCGGCGCGATCAGGAGCTCATGCAGCTGCAGCCGCGCCAGGACGGCCGCGGCAACCCGTATTTCTGGATCGCCTTCGCGCGCAGCAAGAGCGAGCCGGCCAACGGCACCGATCTGCGGGCGCTGGCGGAGAAGAAGATCTCGGTGACACCGCTGGAACTCGACCTGACCCATGAGCCGACGCTGACCCGCTTCGCGCGGGTGTTCGCTTGATGCCGGACCGTCATTGCGAGCGTAGCGAAGCAATCCAGGGGAGCTGGCTCGCCGGCCCCTGGATTGCGTCGTCGCTGCGCTCCTCGCAATGACGGAGGACGGCAGCATGAGCGAGGAAGCGCCGGCCAGCGAGGGTGAGCGCACCGTCGCCTTCCTGCTGTCGCTGCGCGCTCAGGGCGTGCGCGATCTCACCGTCCTGCGCGCCATGGAGAAGGTCGCGCGCGAACGCTTCGCGCCGTCGCGCTTCGCCGATCTCGCCCGCCAGGACGTCTCGGTGCCGCTGCCCTGCGGCCAGACCATGACCGCGCCGCACACCGTCGCGGCGCTGCTGACCGCGCTCGACATGCAGCCTGCCGCCCGCGTGCTCGAGGTCGGCACCGGCTCGGGCTATGTCGCGGCGCTGCTGGCGGCGATGGGGGGCGAGGTGGTCTCGCTCGAGCGCTATCGCACGCTGGCTCTGGCGGCGCATGAGCGTGTCGAGGGCAGCGGCTTTGGCGGCGCGGTCGAGTTGCGTCATGCCGACGGCTTCCAGGCCGATCGGACATTGGGGCGTTTCGACCGAATCCTCGTCAACGGCGTCACCCACGCCATCCCGGAATCACTGATGATGCGGCTGTCGCCGGGCGGGCGCCTTGTCGGGGCGCTGCGCGTCGAGGGCGCGGCGCGGCGCGTGGTGGTGACGCGGCTGGCCGATGGCGGCTTCGATCACGCCATGGGCCCGATGGTGCGCCTGCCGCCGCTGGTGCCGGGGCTGGCGCGGGCGCTTTAGGCTGCTTAGCGCCGAGGGCAGCCACTCGTCCTTGAGTTGGTTCTGATCGATCTGCCGACGGCCTGCGAAAAAGCAAACGTGACGGCGCGGTGCGAAACGCTTTCGTAACCTGAACGGGGCTTTAATGCTGGCTATCGAGTTGCGTTGTTCGCGAGTGCCAGTTCCATGCGTAGCCAAGCCGGATCGGTCAATTTCAGCCTCGTCCTTCGCGCGTCGACGGCGTGCTTCCTGGCGGTGAGCGTCAGTGCCTGCTCGTCGGAGGCGATTCGCTTCACGGACACGCCCTTCGCCAGTCCATTCAAGAGCGCCCAGGCCTCGGCCCCGGCGCGCGATCCGGCGACCACCGGCTCGATCGGTCGCTCCGTCAACGCTCCGGTGTATTCGACGCCTGCGCCGGCCGTGAGTGCTGTTCGCTCGCAGCCTCTGCCGCCGCCGCAATCGGCCGTGGCGCTGCGCAGTGCGGCTCCCCAGCCTGTCGTCGGAAATGCCTCGGGCTGGAGCGCTCAGGGCGGCACGCCGATCGTAGTCGCCCAGGGCGAGACACTCGACACGATCTCCTCGCGCTACGGCGTGCCGCGCGCGGCATTGATCTCGGCGAACGGATTGTCCAGCGCCAGCGTGGCGCCGGGCTCTCGGTTGACGATTCCCGTCTATAACGCTGCCGCTGGCGGTTCAGCGCCCGCTCCGAGGCAGCAGGTCGCTCAGGCTCCGGCCGAGACGCGCTCGGATGCCTCGCGCTTCGTCACCGGGCCGGCTCCCGCGGCTTCGGTCGCGCCGATCCGCCCGGTCGCTCCGGTGCAGGATGCCCGCGCCAGGGTGGCTCCGGTTGCGAAGGCTCCCGTCGATGCCAAGGCGGGCGCTGCTCAGGCGAAGGCCGCAGCTGCCGCCGAGGCCAAGGAAAAGGCTGAGGCCAATGCGCTGGCGATGCGCGAATCGCGCGCCCGTTTCGCCGCCGAGGCCAAGGCCAAGGCTGCCGCCAAGGCGTCCGCGCCGGTTGCTGCCGCTCCTGCTCAGCCTGCCGCCAAGCCCGTCGTTGCCGCCGTGAAGCCGGTGCCCGTGGCCAAGCCCGTCGCCGCCGAGGCCAAGCCGGTCGTCGAAAAGGTGAAGCCTGTCGTGGTCGCCAGCGCGCCGGCGACCGAGCCGAAGATCACCGCCGTGCCGAAATCCGAGCCGGAGCCGGCCACGACGGCGAGCCTCGCCAAGCCGGAAGAGGCTGGCGACAAGGCCGATTTCCGCTGGCCGGCCCGTGGCCGCGTCATCGCCGGCTTCAGCGGCCGTGGTGGCAATGAGGGCATCAACATCGCCGTGCCGGAGGGAACTCCGATCAAGGCAGCCGAGGGCGGCACCGTCGCCTATGCCGGCAACGAGCTGAAGGGCTACGGCAATCTCGTCCTGATCCGCCACCCCAACGGCTATGTCTCGGCCTATGCCCATGCCGGCGAGCTCAACGTCAAGCGCGGCGAGACGGTGAAGCGCGGCCAGGTCGTCGCCAAATCCGGCCAGACCGGCAACGTCTCCTCGCCGCAGCTTCATTTCGAACTGCGCAAGGGCTCCTCGCCGGTCGATCCGACCCCCTATCTCAACAACTGATCTCGTCCGAGTTTCCCTTCGACCGGTCTCCGCGAGACCCCGCCGGTCGGAACAAGGCGGGGCGGTCCCAGGACAGGCCGCCCCGCCATTTTTTTGCCTGCCGCCGATCTCTCGCCCTATGCTTGTCATGTGTCGTTTATACATGCATAAGTTGTATATGGGGTGGGGGATGAGACATGCGAGCAATTCTTGGCCTGGCGCTGGCAGCGCTCTGCGCGGGCTGTCACGGCGGTGATTTCGGAGCGGATCTGAGCTTCTCGCGCAGTGCCGGGCTCGGCTACCGCAATGCGGGTCTGTTCAATCCGGGAACGCTTTATCTGTTCGACCAGTCGACGGCGACGTTGATACGCCTCTCGGACGACATTCCATTGCAGCGGCGGCCGGGCGAGGCTGCGCCGACGACGCTGACCTCGACGCGGATCGATGGCATCGCGCTGACAGGCACCTTCCCCAACGAGGCGGTGAAGACGGAGATCGCGGCGGCGGTCGGGACGAAGGTCAGTTTCGTCGCGGAGAATGCCGTTCGCGACGACTACCAGTCCGTTTATACCGGCCTGGCTCAAGCCTATCGCACCGGCACGGATGCCGGTGAGGATATGAAGGGCCGGTGGTATGTCGACGAGGTGGTGGGCCAGCGTGGCAAATACTACGTCGTCGTCAGCGGCATCGTTCGTGCCGACAAGGCGTCGCTGGTCGTCGGCGGCCTCAAGGACGACAATGTCGTCGATATTTCGGTGTCGGTCCCCGGGCTGGCGACACCCGTCAAGGTCGCCGTCACGCATGGTCGCTCGGTGAATTGCTCCGGCAAGTCGGCGCCCTGCTTCTTCAACGTCTCCGTGATCAAGCCCTATCTGGGGCCAGAGAAGCGCCTGGCCTTCCGGGAGGGCAGGGGCGTCGATCTCGACAGGCTGTCGGAAGCCTTGCGCAAGCTTTGACTCGGATGCGTCATGGTCGGGCTTGATCCGACCATCTCGTGCTCGCGCCTTTTCCTGCCTGAGATTCTCAGGCTCTGCGCTTCGCTTCGCCCTAGAATGACGGGCGTCTTTCACCCCTCCAGCGGCTTCCCCAACCGTCCCGCCAGATCCTGAATATACTGCCAGGCGGTGCGGCCGGAGCGGGAGCCGCGGGTCGTCGCCCATTCCAGCGCCTCCTGGCGCAGCGTCTCGGGCGCGATCGCCAGCCCGAAATGGCCGACATAGCCGTCGATCATCGCGAGATACTCGTCCTGACTGCATTTGTGGAAGCCGAGCCAGAGGCCGAATCGGTCCGACAGCGAGACCTTCTCCTCGATGGCCTCGCCGGGATTGATCGCGGTCGAACGCTCATTGTCCATCATGTCGCGCGGCATCAGGTGGCGCCGGTTCGAGGTGGCGTAGAACACGACATTGCCGGGCCGGCCCTCGACGCCGCCGTCGAGCGCGGCCTTGAGCGATTTGTAGGAGGTGTCCTCGCCGTCGAAGGAGAGGTCGTCGCAGAAGACGATGGCGCGATGCGCGTCGGGGCGCAGCAGCCCCATCAGCACGGGCAGGCTTTCGATGTCCTCGCGGTGGATCTCGATCAGCTTCAGGGGCAGGGGGCCTGACTGCGAGCCTTCACCCTTCAGGCGCCGGTTGGTGTCGGCATGGACGGACTTGACCAGCGAGGATTTGCCCATGCCGCGCGCGCCCCAGAGCAGCACATTGTTGGCCGGCAACCCTTTGGCGAAGCGCTCGGTGTTCTCGGCCAGCGTGTCGCGGACGCGATCGACGCCGCGCAGCAGCGACAGCGCGACGCGGTTGACCTTCGCGACGGGCGCAAGCTCCGAGCCGGCCGGGTGCCAGACGAAGGCATCAGCCAGCGTCAGGTCGGCGGCCTTGCGAGCCGGGGGAGCGATCCGCTCCAGCGCATTGGCGATACGCAGCAGGGTGGCGAGCGTCTGGTCTGTCGCGAGGTCGGTCATGAAGCAGGCTTTCGCAATGTCGGTCCGTAACCGTACCCGGCGTTACGGTCTGGAAACGGTAAAGCGCGCCGCTGACGGAAGTGCAAGGCCATTGCGCGAATAGCGCTGAGCCCATAGGTGATGAGCGCGGCCGGGGCACCCCGGCCATCCGGTTGATTTACCGGCGTCGCTGGCTATAGTCCGCGCGATTTTTTAAGCCTGTGCCGAACTGTGCCGCGCCCTGCGGCCGGTGGTGCGTTGCGCCGCCGCGATGAAGGAGCCCTTTCGTGATCACCCCCGCTTTTGCCCAAGCCGCTGGCGCCGGTGGCTCCACAGACATGCTGATGTCGCTGGTGCCGTTCGTCCTGATCTTCGTGATCATGTGGTTCCTGATCATCCGGCCGCAGCAGAAGCGGGTGAAGTCGCATCAGGAGCTGCTCAAGAACGTCAGGCGCGGCGACACGGTGGTCACGGCCGGCGGCATCGTCGCCAAGGTCTCCAAGGTGATCGACGACGCCGAGGTCGAAGTCGAGATCGCCGAAGGCGTCCGCGTGCGCCTGGTCAAGGGCATGATCACCGACGTCCGCACCAAGAGCGAGCCAGTCAAGAGCTGAACCAGCCCCCGGCGGGGCAATATCAGGTTCCGGCTCCTCGACGGGCCGGCGCACGACAACAAGGCTGTTTCCGCAGATGCTCCGTTTCCAGACCCGCAAGGTCATCGTCGTCCTGCTCGTCCTGCTCTTCGGTTGCGGCTTTGCCCTGCCGAACCTGTTCTCGCCCGAGACGCGCAAGGCGATCGAGGCCGGCGCTCCCTCCTGGATCCCGCGCATCCTGCTGCCGATCCATGCCGTCGTGCTCGGCCTCGACCTGCAGGGCGGCTCGCATGTGCTGCTCGAGATCGACCGCGCCGATCTCGTCCGCAGTCAGGTGATGCAGCTGCGTGACGACGTCCGCCGCATCCTGCGCGACGAGCGCATCAGCTTCCAGGGCGGCATCGGCATGACCGCGCGCGGCGTCAGCGTGCGTGTGCCGGAAGCTGCGGACCGGGCGAAGCTCCTGCCCAAGCTGCGCGAACTGGCCCAGCCTGTGGGAACGCTCGGGGCCTTCGGGCCGTCGGGCAACAACACCATCGACATCGCCGAGCAGCCCGACGGGCTGATCCAGCTCTCGGTGACGGAGGGCGGCGCCAATGAGCGGGTCCGCCGTGCCGTCGAGCAGGCGATGGAGGTGCTGCGCCGCCGCGTCGACGCGCTCGGCACGACCGAGCCCAACATCCAGCGCCAAGGCCTCGACCGGATTCTCGTCCAGGTGCCGGGCCTGCAGGACCCGCAGCGGCTGAAGGACATCCTCGGCCAGACCGCCAAGCTGCAGTTCCGCATGGTCGCAGAGAGCCAGGCTGGTGATGTCGACATGCTGCCGTCCAACGATGCCGGCGGCTCGCTGGTGCCTGTTGAACGCCGCGTCATCGTGGAGGGCGCTGACCTCGTCGACGCACAGCCCGCCTTCGATTCCCGCACCAGCCAGCCGATCGTGAACTTCCGCTTCAACATCCGTGGCGCTCAGCGCTTCGGCCAGGCGACGACGGAAAATCTCGGTCGCCCGCTCGCCATCGTGCTCGACAACCGGGTGATCTCGTCGCCGGTCATCCAGTCGCCGATCACCGGCGGCTCCGGCCAGATCTCGGGCAACTTCACCGTCGAATCGGTCAACAACCTCGCCATTCTGCTGCGCGCCGGCGCGCTGCCGGCGAAGATGACGATCGTCGAGGAACGCACCGTCGGCCCGGGCCTCGGCGCCGACTCGATCCAGGCCGGCAAGATGGCGACCCTGATCGCGACCGTGCTGGTGATCATCTACATGATCGCGACCTATGGCGTGTTCGGCCTCATCGCCTCGATCGCGTTGCTGGTCCATGTCTGCCTGATCTTCGGGCTGATGTCGGTGCTGGGTGCGACGATGACGCTGCCGGGCATCGCCGGCATCGTCCTGACCATCGGCACGGCGGTCGATTCCAACGTGCTGATCTATGAGCGCATGCGCGAGGAGGCCCATCAGGGCCGCAGCCTCGTCTCGGCGCTCGAGGCCGGCTTCCAGCGCGCCTTCGCCACGATCATCGACTCCAACGTCACCATGCTGATCGCGGCGGTTGCGCTGTTTTCGCTGGGCTCTGGCCCGGTGCGCGGCTTCGCGGTCGTTTTCATCCTCGGCATCCTGACCACCGTCATCACGGCGGTGACGCTGACCCGGATGCTGATCGCGCTGTGGTATCGCTGGGCCCGTCCCAAGACCCTTCCGTTCTGACGCAAGCCAACTGAGGAGATCAGCGCATGCGTCTGCTTCGCATCGTTCCCGATAACACCACCTTCAAGATCGTCCGCTTCCGGCGCTTCAGCTATCCGTTCTCGGCCGCGTATTCGCTGCTGGTGATCGCGCTGTTCCTGACGATCGGCCTGAATTTCGGCATCGATTTCCGCGGCGGCACGCTGATCGAGATGCAGTCGAAGGCCGGACGGCCCGACATTGCCTCAGTGCGCCAGACGGCGCATGGGCTCGGCTTCGGCGAGGCCGAGGTCCAGGAATTCGGTTCCGGCGGCGAAATCTCGATGCGCTTTGCCCTGCAGCCGGGCGGCGAAGTCGCGCAGCAGCAGGTCGTCGTCAAGGCGCGCGACGCCTTCTCGTCGACCTATGATTTCCGCCGGGTCGAGACCGTCGGCCCGCGCGTTTCCGGCGAACTGGTCCAGGCGGGAACGCTGGGCGTCGTGCTCGCGATCGTCGGCGTGCTGATCTATCTCTGGTTCCGCTTCGAAATGCCGCTCGCGATCGGCGCGATCCTCGGAACGCTGCACGACATCGTGCTGACGATGGGCTTCTTCCTGATCACCCAGCTCGAATTCAACCTGACCTCGATCGCGGCGATCCTGACCATTGTCGGCTATTCGCTGAACGAGACCGTGGTGGTGTTCGACCGCACGCGCGAATTGCTGCGGCGCTACAAGACCATGCCGGTCGCAGACCTGCTCGACCTTTCGGTCAATTCGACGCTGTCGCGCACCGCGATCACCTCGACCACGACGGTGCTGGCGCTGATCGCTCTCGTGCTGTTCGGCGGCTCGGCGATCGAGGGCTTCGCGCTCGTTATGCTGTTCGGCGTCGTCGTCTGCACCTATTCGGCGATGTTCATCTCGACGCCGGTGCTGCTCTACATGGACGTCCGCAGCATGGCGGCCCGCGAGGACGCTCTCGAAAAGTCGGTCGCTGCGGGCAAGGCCAAGGCCAAGGCCTGACGCGCAGCGCGGAATCCGCCATGGCCCGCTTCGACGGCTTCGTTCCCGGCCGACACCAGCTCGACGCCTTCGGCGCGGGTGGCTTCCGCTTCGCCGGCATGAGCCATCGCGGCTCGGTCCTGGCGACGCCTTCAGGCATCCGGATCTGGCCGGTGACGCGCTTTTCCGAGATCACGCCTGACACGCTGCAGCCAGTGTTGGACGAGGCCGAGTCGATCGATTTCCTGCTGATCGGCACCGGCCCCGACATCGCCTTCATTCCGCAGGCCTGGCGCAGCCTGCTCTCCGAGCGCGGCATCACCGTCGAGGGCATGGCGACGGGGGCGGCAGCGCGGACCTACAACGTGCTCGTCGGCGAGGACCGACGTGTTGCAGCGGCGTTGATTGCGGTCGATTGATCCGACTTTCGCCAAGATCCGATTGCATCCGTCGTGCCGAGGTCTGCGTCTTACGCGCCTCATGACGCCGGGGTTCGGGCGCGACATCGCAAGGCGCGTCTGGATTTCTGGTCCGTTCCCTCCCACATTCGGCCGATGCCCCCTCGCACCCGCAAGCCTCCCAACGCCGACCGCATCATTCCCGACGACAGGGTCGAGGTCCTGCCGCCGGGGCGCGGTCTTGTGCTCGACTGGCGCGTGATCGCGCCGACGGTGGCGCTCGGCGTCGTCACCGGATTCGCCGCGAGCCTGGTGGTGGGCGGCGGCGGGCTGTTGCGCCATGCCGTCGTCGGCGTGCTCGGCATGCTGGTCGGGCAGGGGCTGGTCAGGCTGACCGGCTGGCGCGTACGCACCGGCCATGCTGTGCTCGACGAGGCGGCGATGGCGGTCATCGGCGCCATTCTCGTCGTGCTGCTGGCGCGATTCATCGCCTGAAGAAATATCGCCCGAGGGAACTTGGGCGATGGCGGATTGTTTGATCGGCGCGCATGCGCGTAAGGCTCTGGGGGACGACCAATGGAAAACTTCGCCGCAACGATGGCCCAGCCGGGCTATGGTTTCTTCGCTACGATCTTCATCGGCATGCTCGCCGGCTGGATCGCCGAGCGCCTGACCTCGGCGGATCACGGCCTCTTCACCAACATGCTGGTCGGCGTTGCCGGCTCCTTCCTCGGCAGCCGGGTCGCCGAGCTGATGGACATCCAGATCTTCGGTTTCTGGCGGACGCTCGCGGCAGCAGTCGTCGGTGCGGTGATCGTGATCGTGATCTGGAACGCGGCGCGCGGTCGCAATTGACGCATTCGCATGTCCGGACGGCGCGAGGCGGGACCTGACGAGGTTGCCCTGACGCTCCGGGGCGATTAGCTAGAGGGCGGGCGGCGGCCAGCGGGCCGCCGCGATGGATTATGTCCCGATGGCTCTCGTCCTCGACCTGCTCAATCGCGATCCGCGACCCAATGTCGGCAATCCCAAGGCCGGAGGTCCCGGCGTGTCGGAACCGCCGCGCCACCCGGAGAAGCAGAAGCGTCCGGAGAATCCGATCCTGCGCAAGCCGGACTGGATCCGCGTCAAGGCGCCAGGCTCGCCGAAATGGGCAGAGACCCAGAAAATCGTCAAGGAAAACAAGCTCGTCACAGTTTGCGAGGAGGCGGGCTGCCCCAATATGGGCGAGTGCTGGGAGAAGAAGCACGCCACCTTCATGATCATGGGCGACACCTGCACGCGCGCCTGTGCCTTCTGCAACGTCAAGACCGGCGTGCCGCAGGCCCTCGATGTGCTGGAGCCGGCGAAGGTCGCCCAGGCCGTCGCCAAGCTCGGGCTCGAGCATGTCGTCATCACCTCGGTCGATCGCGACGATCTCAAGGATGGCGGCGCCGAGCATTTCGCCCAGGTGATCCGCGCCATCCGCAAGGCCTCGCCCGCCACCACGATCGAGATCCTGACGCCGGACTTCCTGCGCAAGCCCGGCGCGCTCGAAGTCGTGGTCGCGGCGAAGCCGGACGTCTTCAACCACAATCTCGAGACCGTACCGGGCAAGTACCTCACCGTTCGGCCGGGCGCGCGCTATTTCCACTCACTGCGGCTGCTGCAGCGGGTCAAGGAACTCGATCCGACCATTTTCACCAAATCCGGCATCATGGTCGGCCTCGGCGAGGAGCGGAACGAGATCCTGCAACTGATGGACGACCTGCGCTCGGCCGATGTCGACTTTATCACGATCGGCCAATATCTCGCGCCGTCGCGCAAGCACCACGCCGTGATCCGCTTCGTGACGCCCGAGGAGTTCAAGGGGTTCGAATCGATCGCCTATGTGAAGGGCTTCCTGATGGTGTCCTCGACGCCGCTGACGCGCTCGTCGCATCACGCCGGCGAGGATTTCGCGCAGCTGCGCGCGGCCCGCGCCGCCAAGACCGGCTGAGGCTGCCGCTCCGCTCATGCCGATGTTCAACAACACCCGCCGGGTGAAGCACACGCCGCAGCAGATGTTCGCGCTCGTCGCGGATGTCGAGAAATACCCGCTATTTCTGCCGCTCTGCGAGGGCTTGACGGTGCGCCGCCGGACGCCGGGCGAAGGCGGCAGCGAAGTTCTGCTGGCGGATATGAGCGTCGGCTACAAGGCGATCCGTGAGACCTTCACCAGCCGGGTGACGCTCGATCCCGCCAATCTCAAGATCCTGGTCGAATATGTCGACGGGCCGTTCCGCTATCTGGAAAACCGCTGGACCTTCAAGCCGCATGACAGCGGCTGCGAGATCGGCTTCTTCATCTCCTATGAGTTCGCCAGCCGCATGCTTGGGCTCCTGATGGGGGCGATGTTCGACAAGGCCTTCCGCAAATTCGCCGAAGCCTTCGAACGCCGCGCCGATCTCGTCTATGGCGGTAGCGTAAGCACGGCGGTCACCGCCCCCTGAACACCTGGCGCTTTGTCGCTGATGCGGTCAGGGCTGCGCCAGCGCTGCCTCGCGCAGCAGATCGAGAGCTTCCAGCACGCTCACGCGACGGATTTCGTCGCGGCCGACGACGGTGAACCGCTTCTCGCGATGCAGCGTCGCGCCTTGCGTCGCGCAGGCAAAATGCACCAGGCCGACCGGCTTGGCCTCGCTGCCGCCATCGGGCCCGGCGATTCCAGTGATCGAGACTGTCAGCTTGGCGCCAAGCCTGTCCCGCCCGCCCTCCGCCATGGCGCGCGCGACCGGCTCGCTGACGGCGCCGTGCTGCGCGATCAATTCCGGCGGAACGCCGGCCAGGATCGTCTTGGCCTCGTTGGAATAGGTCACGAGTCCGCCCAGGACCATGCTGGACGACCCGGAGATCGACGTCAGCGCGCCGGCGACGAGACCACCCGTGCAGGATTCGACGGTCGCGACCGTGGTGCCGCGCTCTCGGCTGATATTCAGCAGCTCTGCGGCGAGCGAACGGATATCGAGGTCGAACATATCAGCTACTCCTGTTCCGGCAGCCGGATCGTCGCGGTGGCGAGGGCCGCAAGGCCCTCCCTGCGGCCGGTGAAACCCATCTTCTCCGAGGTCGTCGCCTTGATCGCAACCTGATCGACGCGGATGCCGGCTGCAACCGCGATGGCCTGGCGGATCGCCTCGCGATGCGGCCCGACCTTGGGCGCCTCGCAGACGATGGTGAGGTCGAGGAAATCGATCCGACCGCCGCGCTGCCGGACACGCTGAGCGGCAAAGCTCAGGAAGCGATGCGAGGCCGCGCCCTTCCATTGGGGATCGCTCGGCGGGAAATGCGTGCCGATATCGCCCTCGGCCAAGGCTCCCAGCAGCGCGTCGGTCAAGGCGTGGAGCGCGACGTCGCCGTCGGAATGCGCCAGCACGCCACGATCATGGGCGATCCGGACTCCGCCGAGCCAGACATGGTCGCCATCGGTGAAGGCGTGTACGTCGTAGC
Source organism: Allobosea vaviloviae (assembly GCF_001298265.1). Lineage (GTDB taxonomy): Bacteria > Pseudomonadota > Alphaproteobacteria > Rhizobiales > Beijerinckiaceae > Allobosea > Allobosea vaviloviae_B. The sequence continues at coordinate 299,702 of NZ_LGSZ01000022.1, forward strand.
CGGTGCCGACGCGAACGACCAGGTTGCCTGCGGCCGGTGCGCCGGCGCGGATGAAGTCCTCGGGGTGGGTCAGCTTCAGGTTCGCGGGTTCGCCCGGAAAGGTGGCGACGGGATGCCCGGCCCATTCCATCAGCGCCGCGTCGTCGGTGAAGCCGTCCAGGCCTGCGGAGAAGGCAGCGCGATGGGCCGCCAGGAGCGCCTCGAAGCGGAAGGCCTGAGGCGTCTGCACGCTGACGAGCCGGTCGCGCGGCGGCGTCTCGGCGATCTGGCCGGCGACGTCGATACGCTTGATGGTATCCGTGACCGGCAGGGCCGGTATCGCCGCGATGCCGTTGGCGCCGATGGCTTCGATCGCGGCGCCGATCAGCGCGGCGGAGACGAAGGGGCGAGCCGCGTCATGGACCAGCACCGAGCCATCGAAGCCTGCTTCCGCCAGCGCCTCCAGACCGAGCCGGACCGAGTCCTGGCGGGTCTCGCCCCCCGGCGTCGGTGATGAAAGCCGGGCATCGGCTATGTGGCCGACTGCGCCGTCATAGCGTGTCTCGTCTCCAGCCCCGATCACCACCGCGATCAGACTGATAGCCGGCTGCGCCAAAAACGGCGCCAGAGCATGATCGAGAACAGGGCGCCCCCCGATCAGGCGATACTGCTTGGGGCCATCGCCTCCGGCGCGAAGGCCGCGACCGGCCGCGACGATGAGCGCCGCGACGGGCAAGGTGTTGTCATGTGGTTCGGCGGTCACGGCTATTGGTCCTGCGTGAGGTTCGGTGATAGTCGCAGGGGCGGGGATCGCCAAGCCGGAAACGGCGCTGTGGGTGCGGCAGGGGGGTGCGGCAATGATGCGATGCAATATCGACGCGCGGCTCTTGCGCAGCTGTCACAATGTCCAATAAATAAGCACAATGCAGGTTGCCTCAAATTCAGGCCCTGGCATCATCTCTTCGCTTGGCGCAGGGCTGGTGTCGCGCGCGTTCCTGGCCCCGATGTCCGGCGTGACGGACATCGTCATGCGCCGCATTGCCGCGCGCCACGGCGCCGGGCTCGTCATCTCCGAGATGGTCGCATCGGATGAGTTCGTGCGTGGCAGCGAGGAAGCAAGGATCCGCGCCGAAGGCGCTGGCATCTCGCCCCATGTCGTGCAGCTGGCCGGCTGCGATCCGCACTGGCTGGGCGAGGCGGCTCGCCTGGCCGAGGCGAACGGCGCCGCGATCGTCGACATCAACATGGGCTGCCCGGCCAAGAAGGTGACCGGCGGCTGGGCCGGCTCCGCCTTGATGCGCGATCTCGACCATGCGGTGTCGCTGGTGGAGGCCGCGGTCGCTGCGGTAAAAGTGCCGGTGACGGTCAAGATGCGTCTCGGCTGGGACGATGCTTCGCGCAATGCGCCGGAACTGGCGCGGCGCGCCGTCTCCGCGGGCGCAGGGATGATCACCGTGCATGGCCGCACGCGCCAGCAATTCTACAAGGGCGTCGCCGATTGGAAGGCGATCCGTCCTGTACGCGAGGCTGGCGATTTTCCGCTCGTTGCCAATGGCGACATCCACGACGTTGCCGATGCGCGCGCCTGCCTGTCGCAGTCGGGCGCCGACTTCGTCATGGTCGGCAGGGCTGCTCTGGGGCGGCCCTGGCTGGTCGGCGCGATCGGCGCACAGCTCACCGGGCGGCCAGTGCCGGACCTTACGCTGCCGCAGAAGCTGGCGCTGGCGCGCGAGCACTATGAAGGTCTGCTGAGCTTGATGGGGCAGGCTCATGGCGTCCGCCATGCACGCAAGCACCTGGCGGCCTATGCCGATGATGCTGTCGCCAGTGGCGGCCACCCTGATCAGGATCGGCGCCGCGTCCTTCTGACGGCGGACGAGCCGAGCCAGGTGATCGAGGCGATGACGCGCCTGTTTTCTGTCGAGTACAGCCGCGTTGCGGCCTGAAGCCAAGGGTAACGCGTATGACGATGGCGGTCGCCGAGAGTGGCGGAAAGAGCATGGATGATTATCTGCTCGATCCGATCGAGATGCAGGCCCTCAATGTCCTGCCCATGCCGGTCGTGGTCGTCGGCGATGGCCACGGCATCCTCTACGCCAATACCGCGGCGGAGGACTTCTTCCAGTCGAGCGCCGTCGTGCTCAAGCGCCAGCGTATCGACGACCTGATCGCCTTCGGCTCCCCGGTCCTTGCTCTCGTCGAGGAGGTCCAGCGGCGCGGCTCGAGCGTCAGCGAGTACCGGCTCGACCTTGGCTCGCCGCGGCTGGGCTCCGATCGGGTGGTCGATGTTTTTGCGTCGCCTTTGCCCGGTCACGGCGATACCGTCGTGCTTATGCTGCAAGAACGGACAATTGCTGAAAAAATGGACAGACAACTGACCCACCGCGGGGCAGCGAGGTCCATCACGGCGCTCGGAGCCATGCTCGCCCATGAGATCAAGAACCCGCTTTCGGGCATTCGCGGCGCCGCCCAGCTTCTCGAGGCGACTGTTCCTGACAGCGAGCGCATGCTGACGCAATTGATCTGCGATGAAACCGACCGGATCGTGAAGCTGGTCGAGCGGGTCGAGCTGTTCGGCGACGAACGTCCCACCGAGCGCGACCCGGTCAACGTCCATGATGTGCTCGACCATGTGAAGCGGCTGGCGCAGTCGGGCTTCGCGCGGCATATCCGCTTCAACGAGATCTACGATCCCTCTCTGCCTCCCGTCTCCGGCAATCGCGACCAACTCGTTCAGGTTTTGCTCAATTTGGTGAAAAATGCAGCGGAAGCGATCGGAACCCAGTCGATCGACGGCGAGATCACCCTGACCACCGCCTACCGGCCGGGCATCCGCATGCAGGTCGCGGGCTCGTCGGGCCGCATCGCGCTGCCGCTCGAAATCGGCGTCCGCGACAATGGCCCAGGCGTGCCTGCCGATCTTCTTCCGCATCTCTTCGATGCCTTCGTCACGACCAAGGCGCAGGGCAGTGGCCTTGGACTTGCACTTGTCGCCAAAGTGATCGGCGATCACGGCGGAATCGTCGAATGCGAATCCGTCTCTCGCCGCACGACGTTCAGGATTCTGCTGCCGCTGCACCAACTTCGGGCGCGACAGACAGCGTAAGGCCTACAGGACCACAGTGAATGCCGACCGGTAACATTCTTGTCGCGGACGACGATGCCGCGATCCGCACCGTCCTCAATCAGGCCCTTGCGAGGGCTGGATACGAGGTGCGGACGACCGGCCAGGCGGCGACGCTCTGGACCTGGGCCGCCCAGGGGTTGGGCGACCTGATCATCACCGACGTGGTGATGCCGGACGGCAATGCCTTCGACCTGCTGCCGCGCATCAAGCGCGTGCGGCCGGAGCTGCCGATCATCGTCATGAGCGCGCAGAACACCTTCATGACGGCGATCAAGGCGTCGGAGCGCGGCGCCTACGAATATCTCCCCAAGCCATTCGACCTCAAGGAACTCGTCGCCATCGTCGGCCGTGCCTTGTCTCGCCCGCGCGGCGATGGCGGGCGCTCGGTTGCCGCCGAACCCGACGACATTCCGCTGATCGGCCGTTCGCCGGCGATGCAGGACGTCTACCGGGCCTTGGCCAGGCTGATGCCGATCGACCTGACCGTGATGATCAACGGCGAATCCGGGACCGGCAAGGAGCTGGTCGCGCGCGCCCTGCACGACTACGGCAAGCGCAAGAACGGGCCTTTCGTCGCCATCAACATGGCGGCCATCCCGAAGGACCTGATCGAATCCGAGCTCTTCGGCCATGAGAAGGGTGCCTTCACCGGCGCGCTGACGCGATCGTCCGGCCGCTTCGAGCAGGCCGAGGGCGGAACGCTCTTCCTCGACGAGATCGGCGACATGCCGATGGAGGCCCAGACACGCCTGCTTCGGGTGCTGCAGCAAGGCGAGTACACCACTGTCGGTGGCCGCACCCCGATCAAGACCAATGTCCGCATCGTGGCGGCGACAAACAAGGATCTGCGCATCTCGATCGCGCAAGGGCTGTTCCGCGAGGACCTGTTCTTCCGGCTGAACGTGGTGCCGATCCGCCTGCCGCCCTTGCGCGAGCGCGTCGAGGACATTCCGGATCTGGCGCGCCATTTCTTCACGCTGGTCGAGAAGGAAGGGCTGCCGCGCAAGCAGATCGATTCGGAAGCGATGGACGTGATGCGTCGCTATCGCTGGCCGGGCAACGTCCGCGAACTCGAGAATCTCGTGCGCCGCCTTGCTGCGCTCTATCCCCAGGAAACCATCACGGCGCCGATCGTGGACGCCGAGCTGCAACCGGCAAGCGCGACGACGAGCTTCTCCGGCGCTTCCTCGCAGGAGCGCGCCGAGACATTGTCGGGTTCGGTCGAGCGCCACCTGAACCAGTATTTCGGCGGCTTCGGCGACAACATCCCACCGCCCGGCCTCTATCATCGCATCCTGCGCGAGGTCGAGCCGCCGCTGATCGCGGCTGCGCTCGCCGCGACGCGCGGCAATCAGATTCGGGCTGCAGAGCTGCTGGGCCTCAACCGCAACACGTTGAGGAAGAAAATACGCGAGCTCGACATGCAGGTGGTCCGCTCGCCACGCTGATTTGGAGGGCAGGCCGAGTCCGCCTTTCATATGTCATATTTTGACAACACCGTTGCGGCGGCGCATCAGTGCCGCGCGCCGACCGGGTCCGTCCAGGGCTCCGGAGGTCCGGGAGTTGTTCGAAATCGTGTCTACCTCTGCCAGTGACGCCAGGATTGCACCGCGCGCCGAGGATACGCCGCGCCGCGTCTCGGGCTGGCTTGGCGCCACCGTGGTCGTGTTCGCGCTCGTATCGGGGCTGGTCACATTCCTCGTGCTGTCGGGGGTCACGCCTGTCGCCCCGGTCCACGAGGTCGTCATCGGCGTCTTCGTCCTCAATGCCTTCCTGATTTTGCTGCTGCTGGTCGTCGTCGCTTTCGAGGCCGCCGTGCTGATCCGCGCACGCCGGGCGGGTGCCGCCGCTGCCGGGCTGCATGTGCGCATCGTCGGCCTGTTCAGCATCATCGCGGCGCTGCCGGCCGTACTGGTCGCCGTGATCGCGACCATCACCATCGAGCGCGGCCTCGAGCCGTGGTTCTCCGACCGCATGCGCGATGCGATCTTCCGGTCCGTCGAGGTCGCCGATGCCTATGCGGCGTCTCAGTGCAAATCGCTCGGTCGCGAGATCCGCATCCTCGCCGACGATCTGTCGCGGGCGAAACCGGCCTATGACGTCGACCGGAAATGGTTCGATACCTTCCTGACCTCGCGGGCGACGGCGCTCGGTGTGCCCGTTGCCGCGATCATGCAGCCGCCGGACAAGGTGCTGGCGCGGGCCAATATCGACGTCCTGCGCGGCGCGCCGAAGCCCGACGCCGCGGCTTTCGAGGATGCTCAGTCGGCGCCCGAGCCGATCTGCGTCATTCCCTCCAGCGGGCGCATCTTCGGGGCTCTGGTCAAGCTGCCGGCCTATGACAACGCCTTCCTGCACATTGCGCGCGAGGTCGATCCGCTCGCGGTCGAGTTCCCGTCCGTGGCCAGGGGGGCGGCAGCCGAGTACCTGTCGATCGATGCCCGGCGCAAGGGCGTGCAGATCGCTTTCGCCTCGATGTATGGGCTGATCGCGGTGATCCTGCTGCTGTCGGCGATCTGGCTCGGCCTGAGTTTCGCCAACGGTCTCGTCGCGCCGATCCGGCGGATGATCCACGCCACCGATCAGGTTTCGAGCGGGAACTTTTATGTCCAGGTGCCGATTCGAAGATCCGAGGGCGACCTTGCCCATCTCGGCGAAACCTTCAACAAGATGACAGCCGAACTCCGCCGCCAGCGCGACGGGCTTGTCACCGCCAGCGAGGTGATCGACCGCAGGCGGCGCTTCACCGAGACCGTCCTGTCGGGCGTGTCATCAGGCGTGCTCAGCCTGGATGGCGACGGCCACATCACCATCATCAACCGCTCCGCCGAAAGCTTGCTGGGGACCGGCGGGCGGCTGCTCGGCGAATCGATTTCCCTCGTCGCCCCCGAGATCGCCGCCTTCGTCGCCGAAGCCTTGCAGGGGCGCCAGCGCCAGAGCGCCGGCCAGATCGCGATCACGCGCGGCGGCCGCGACCGGATGGTCAATGTCCGGGCGGTGCGCGAGGGCGAGGGCAGCGGTGCCGGGCTCGTCGTCACGCTCGACGACATCACCGACCTCGTCCTGGCACAACGCACGGCGGCCTGGGCCGATGTCGCGCGCCGCATCGCCCATGAGATCAAGAACCCGCTGACGCCGATCCAGCTCTCGGCCGAGCGCATCCGGCGAAAGTTCGGCAAGGTCATCATCGAGGACAAGGATGTCTTCGAGCAATGTACGGCGACGATCGTGCGTCAGGTCGAGGATATTCGCCGCATGGTCGATGAATTCTCGTCTTTCGCGCGGATGCCGAAGCCCTCGCTGATGCGCGACGACATCGCCGAGACGGTGCGCCAGATCGTCTTCCTGATGCGCGTCGGCAATCCGGAACTGACGATTTCGGAGAACCTGCCGGAAGGCTCCGTGCTGGCTCGGTTCGACCGGCGGCTGATCTCGCAGGCCCTGACCAATGTCATCAAGAACGCGACCGAGGCGATCGAGGCCGTGCCGATGGACGAACGCGGCCCGGGCAAGATCGACATTGCCTTCGAGCGGCGCGAGGATGGCCGGATCGTCATCGACGTGGTCGATAACGGCAAGGGGCTCCCGGCCGACCAGCGCCAGAAGCTGCTGGAGCCCTACATGACGACCCGCGAAGGCGGCACCGGATTGGGCCTGGCCATCGTTGGCAAGATCCTCGAGGACCATGGCGGCGGCATCGAATTGCTCGATCGGCCCGACGCCGCACAGGGCAAGCGCGGCGCCCGCATCAGGCTCTGGTTCCCCGAAACCGGGCCGGCAACCGATGAGAACCCCGACGGCGAGCGCGGCGACCAAGGATCGACCCGCGTGGCCGCACGGGAAACGCAGGATGGGATACCCTTATGAGCGCTGACATTCTGGTCGTCGACGACGAGACCGACATCCGCGAGTTGGTGGCCGGCCTGCTCGAGGACGAAGGCTACCGGACGCGAAAGGCTGGCTCCGCCGACGAGGCGCTGGCGGCCATCGCGGCGCGCCGACCCAACCTTGTCTTTCTCGACATCTGGCTCCAGGGCAGCCGTCTCGACGGCTTGCAGGTGCTCGAACTGATCAAGCAGGGCCATCCCGATCTCGCCGTGGTGATGATCTCCGGGCATGGCAACATCGAGACGGCGGTCTCGGCGATCAAGAGCGGCGCCTACGACTTCATCGAGAAGCCTTTCAAGGCCGATCGGCTCGTGCTCGTCGCCGAGCGGGCGCTGGAGGCTTCGCGTCTGCGCCGCGAGGTCCGCGAGCTCAAGAAGGGCTCGACCCAGGCCAGCCGCATCGTCGGGCACTCCACCGTGGTGAACCAGCTCCGCCAGACGATCGATCGCGTTGCGCCGACCAATGCGCGCGTGCTGATCACCGGCGAGCCCGGCTGCGGCAAGGAGCTCGCCGCGCGCACCCTGCACGAGGCCTCGACGCGCTCATCGGGCCCCTTCGTCGTCATCAACGCCGCGACGATCACGCCCGAGACGATGGAGGAGGAGCTGTTCGGCGTCGAAGCCGGCGAGGGCCGCTCGCGCCGTGTCGGCGCGCTCGAGGAGGCGCATGGCGGCTCGCTCTACATCGACGAGATCGGCGACATGCCGCGCGAGACGCAAAGCCGCATCCTGCGCGTGCTGGTGGACCAGAACTTCCAGCGCGTCGGTGGCGCGACCCGCGTCCATGTCGATGTCCGCATCGTCTCCTCGACCAGCCGCGATCTGGCGCAGCTCATCGCCGACGGCCGCTTCCGCGAGGATCTCTACCATCGCCTCTCCGTCGTGCCGGTCAAGGTGCCGGCTCTGTCGGAGCGGCGCGAGGACGTGCCGGAACTGATCGAGTTCTTCATGGAGCAGATCTCGGTCGCGTCGGGCCTGCCCAAGCGCCGGATCGGATCGGACGCGATGGCCGTGCTGCAATCGCATGAATGGCCGGGCAACGTTCGCGAACTGCGCAACAATGTCGAACGGCTGATGATCTTGACCAAGGGCGATCCGACCGCCGACATCACGGTCGAGATGCTGCCGGCCGAGGTTGGCGCCATGGTGCCGACCACGCCGTCGGGCTCAGGCGGGGAGCGGCTGATGAGCCTGCCATTGCGAGACGCCCGCGAAATCTTCGAACGCGAGTACCTGATCGCGCAGATCGCCCGCTTCTCCGGTAATATCTCGCGCACGGCGGAATTCATCGGCATGGAGCGCTCGGCGCTCCACAGGAAGCTGAAATCGCTCGGCGTCGGCTGAGCAGACAGGCGCATCCTGCATGCGGGTCTGCGCAAGACGCAGGCAGATCGCCCCGCAACAAAGCAATGTTGCACTTGCGTTGTCGGCTGACTCGACGATCTAATAAGAGATCGGTGTGCCGAAGCGGCAGGCATCCGCCTGAGCCGCGAACGGGACGAAATGGATCGCGGGCCTGAACCCGATGAGCGATCCCAACAACAGGGGCTACCCATGGCCGCAGAGCGGGCACAAAATCTACAGGACACGTTCCTCAACTATGTACGCAAGCAGAAGATTCCGCTGACGATCTTCCTCGTCAACGGCGTGAAGCTGCAGGGCGTCGTCACCTGGTTCGATAATTTTTGCGTGCTGCTGCGGCGCGACGGTCATTCCCAGCTGGTCTACAAACACGCGATCTCGACGATCATGCCCGGGCACCCGGTGCAGCTGTTCGAGCCCGAGGAACAGGACAAGGCCTGACCCCGGTGAGCACCCGCAGCGATGCGGATGAGGCGCGGGCGGCGGTCAAGCCGCTCGACGCCATCGAGCGCGAGATCGCGGCCAATACCCGGGCCTTTGTCATCGGCCCCTATCAACAGCGTCGCGGCGTCAGCGATGCCAACCAGCGTTCCTTCGCGGCCCGGCTCGATGAGGCCGTCGGCCTCGCGGCTGCGATCGACCTGACGGTCGTGGAGCCGATCCAGGTCATGCTGACGGCGCTGCGCCCGGCCACCTATCTCGGCAAGGGCAAGGTCGAGGAAATCACCGAGCGCATCGGGATCGAAGAGATCGGCCTCGTCGTGATGGACTGCGCATTGTCGCCGGTGCAGCAGCGCAACCTCGAAAAGGCCTTCGGTTGCAAGGTCATCGACCGCACCGGCCTGATCCTCGAAATCTTCGGCCGTCGTGCGCGCACCAAAGAGGGCGCGCTGCAGGTCGAGCTTGCCCATCTCAATTACCAGAAGAGCCGCCTGGTGCGGTCCTGGACCCACCTTGAACGCCAGCGCGGCGGCTTCGGCTTCCTCGGCGGTCCCGGCGAGACCCAGATCGAGGCCGACCGGCGCATCATCCAGGAGCGCATGACCAAGATCGAGCGCGATCTGGAGGCGGTCAAGCGCACGCGCGGGCTGCATCGCGCCAGCCGCAAGCGCGTGCCTTACCCGGTGGTTGCGCTGGTCGGCTACACCAATGCCGGCAAGTCGACGCTGTTCAACCGCCTGACCTCGGCCGAGGTCCTGGCGCAGGACATGCTGTTCGCGACGCTCGATCCGACCGCGCGCGCCCTCAAGCTGCCGCATGGCGCCAGGATCATGCTGTCGGACACGGTCGGCTTCATCTCCGACCTGCCGACGCAGCTCGTCGCCGCGTTCCGCGCCACGCTGGAGGATGCGATCGAGGCCGACGTGCTGTTGCATGTCCGCGACGTCGCCCATGAGGACACGCAGGCCCAGGCTGCCGATGTGCAAGGCATCCTGCGCGATCTCGGTATCGACCCCGATGACGGACAGCGCGTCGTCGAGGTCTGGAACAAGTCCGATCTGCTGGCGCCCGAGGAGCGCGAGCGCCAGCTGGGCCTCGCCGGGTTGAAGCCGGAGGTCTCGCGCCCGGTGCTGGTCTCGGCGCTGACCGGAGACGGGATCGGCCGACTGACCGATGCGATCGAGACACGCATCGCCCGCAGCCGGCCGGTCTACCGTCTGGCGCTGGCGCCCGGCGACGGCAAATCGCTGGCCTGGCTCCATGCCAATGGCGAGATCCTTGAACGCGAGGACGCCGAGGACGGCGCCCTGTCCCTGCGCGTGCGGCTGCCGCCGGAGCGGGAAGGGGCGTTTGGAGCGCGCTTCCCGGACGCGCAGCGGGAGTAGCGCGGCCGGCCGTACCCACCGGCCACGTCAGGCGATGCCATCACGGCCCGGATAGGGTCTCCCGCGCCCCGCTCATTCATCTGAAAATCGCTCGCCGGAAGTCCCGGTTCCCGCTCCGATCACTCGCTCGGAAGGGCAGAGAGCGCATGCCTGCAGGCCAGCTCCAGCTTGACATGCGGTGCCGATTGGCCGAGGCGTGTTGCCGTGCATCGCATTGATCGCAAAGGCTTTTTTTAATTATTCCAAGGAGAAGGCGGTGTCGTCCTTCAATTTGCCGCGCCGGCTGCGAGCCATGCCCGGGACGCTCCTGTCGCGTTGGGCGACGCTCGCCCTGTTCTGTCTTTCGACGAGCCAGGCCCCCGTCTCGGCCCAGCAAGCCCAGCCACCCGCGTCGTCTCCGGCGCCGGTCGCGACGCCGGCCGCTCCGGCGACTGCGGTCCCGCCGGCTTTCCCGCAAATGGGCATCGCGCCTCCGTCCTTCGCCCACCCGGCTCCCTCTACGGCTCCGCAGGCCACGCCTGCCGCCTTGCCCGCCCTGCCGCATGACCTCTCGCCCTGGGGCATGTTCCTGGCGGCCGACATCGTGGTGAAGGGCGTGATGGTGGGGCTCGCCTTCGCCTCGCTGGTGACCTGGACGATCTGGCTTGCCAAGGTGATCGAGCTCGCAACGGCCAAGGCCGGGGCAGGGCGCGCCCTGCGTCGTCTCCAGTCCGCGGCTTCGCTTGAAGACGCCGCCGGATTGATCGCCGGCGATGGCGGCCAGATGCGCGGCGCGGTCGGCTCGCTTCTGGGTGCGGCGCTGACGGAGACGAAGCGCTCCTCGGATCTCGGCGAGGACGGCATCAAGGAACGCGTCGCCATCGCGCTCTCGCGGATCGAGGCGTGGGCGGGGCGCTCGATGGCGCGCGGCACCGGTCTGCTCGCCACGATCGGCTCGACGGCGCCTTTCGTCGGCCTGTTCGGCACGGTCTGGGGCATCATGAACGCGTTCATAGGCATCAGCCAGGCCAGGACCACCAATCTCGCCGTGGTGGCTCCGGGCATCGCCGAGGCGCTGCTGGCGACCGCGATCGGTCTCGTCGCGGCGATTCCGGCCGTGATCATCTACAACGTCTTCGCCCGCGCCATCACCGGCTACCGCGCGACGCTTGCCGACGCCTCGGGCGAGATTCTCCAGCACCTCTCGCGCGATCTCGAGCGCCAGCGCCGCCAGCCGCTCGCCGCTCCAGCAGCGGCTGCGCCCCGTGCTTCGTTGCATGCCGTGCAGCCGGCACTGCAGCCAGCCGCGTCGCTTCCGCGCGTGCCTGCGGAGTGAGCCATGGCCGTCTCGCTCAAGGACTCGCAGGATGGCGACCTCGGCGAGGTCAGCGACATCAACGTCACGCCCTTCATCGACGTGATCCTGGTGCTGCTGATCATCTTCATGGTCGCGGCCCCGCTCTCCACGGTCGATGTCGCGGTCGATCTGCCCGTGTCGAACGCGCAGCCCCAGCCACGCCCGGATACGCCGATCTTCCTGACCGTGAAGGGCGACCTCTCGCTAGCGCTAGGCAATGACGGCGTGGCGCGCGAGGCGCTCGGGCCGACGCTCGACGCCCGCACCAGCAACGACCGCGAGCAGCGCATCTTCCTGCGCGCCGACGGCGCTGTCGCCTATCGCGAATTGATGGAGGTGATGAACCTGCTCAGGCAGGCGGGCTATCTGAAGATCGGCCTGGTCGGGTTGGAGGACACAGGGCAGGGCGCGGCACAGGCAGCGCCGGCGGGCGGAGCGGCGAAGCCATGAGCGCGCTCGGGAACCTTGCCCATCGCTCGAACTCGCTGGGCTCCCGGTTGTGGCCGGCGGCCTTGCGATGGGCGCTGGCGATGGTCGTCGTCGCGGGTGCACATGTTGCGGCCGGCTGGATGATCGTGAGCTGGCAGCGCGCCGAGGCGGCCATGGGCACGCCGCCCGCTGCCGTGATGATCGAGCTCGCGCCGCTTGCCGTCGCGCCCGAGGCGCCGCCGCAGGAAGTTGCGCCGGGTCCGCAGATGGAAGAGGCCCAGCCCGAGCCGCAGCCGGAACCCGTCGTCGAGAAGCCGCCGGACCCCGAGCCGCCGCTGCGCGAGCCGGTCGTTGAGCCGCCGCCGGTGGAGCCCCCGCCGGTCGTGGAGCCGCAGCCCGTCGCCCAGCCCGAGCCCGAGATCAAGATTCCGGAGTTGCCGACGTTGCCTGATGCGGCTGCTGTGCTGGCTCCGCCGCCGCCTGCGCTCAAGCCGCGTCCCAAGGTCGTCGAGCGTAAGCCGCCGCCCAGGAAGCAAGTCGTCGAGCGCCGCAAGCCGATCAACCGGGACAAGCCGCCGGCCGAGCGCACCAGCGCGCCCACGGCGCAGGCTCAGGCTGCGCCGACCGCGGCGGCACCGTCGCAGGGCGCCGATTCGGCTCCGTCCGTGTCACCCGCGAGCTGGCGCGGCACGATGCTGGCCCACCTCAACCGCTACAAGCGCTTCCCCAGCGGGGCGAGCCCCGGCACGGTGCAAGTTGCCTTCAGCATCGACAGGTCCGGGCGGGTGCTGTCCGCCCGCCTCGTCAGCGGATCCGGCGACGCGGTCCTGGACGAGGAGGCGGTGGCGATGGTGCGCCGCGCCAGTCCGGTTCCGGCCCCACCGGCGGGATTGGGCGGCAGCACCGTCATGCTGGCCGTGCCGGTCAGGTTCGCGCGCTGAGGCGCGAACGCTTGCACCGCAAAATCGATCTCGACCGTTGGCCGCAGCGGTCGTTCCGGACGGACATGACTGTCGGCACGGCTCCGTCAGCCTGGCGCCCAACCGGGCAAAAAAAAGGGCCACGCGTGAGCGCAGCCCAAGTCTAGGGAGGAAACGCCCAAGGAGGGCGACGCAGCATCGCTGCTGCGGTGCGGCAGACATAGGTGCGGGTCGCCCCGTCCGCAAGCGCAAAAGGGCAGCATCATTGTCCTATTTTTGAGCATGCTTCGCCACCGGCACTCTCAGGCGTCGCGTGCTTGGATTTCAGGCGCTCCTGCCTGCCGAAATCGCCTCGTATTGGCTCAGCCAGTGCCGTTTTTTAGGCGTTGACAGTCAGTTTGCCCCTATTCAAATTCGTAGGCATACAAATGAATTTGCCGGCTGACGTGAGGTCGGCGGCATGCGACATCTGTCCAAGAGACAAAAACCTCGGGGCATCCGCCACCGGGCCAGAGATGGGGAACAGCGATGACGATCGACCGTCGGAGTTTTCTGGCCGGCGCCTCCGCCGGAGCAACCGTGATTGCCGCCCCGTCCGCCCTGTGGGCGCAAGGGGCGGGGCCCATCAAGGTGGGCGAGATCAACAGCTACACCGCTCAGCCCGCCTTCCTGAAGCCCTATCGCCAGGGCTGGGAACTGGCGCTGGAGCAGATCAATGCGGGCGGCGGCGTGCTCGGCCGCAAGATCGAGACGATCTTCCGCGACGATGCCGGCAAGCCGGAGGACGCCGTGCGCCATGCCGGCGATCTGATCAATGCCGAGAAGGTCGATCTGCTCTCGGGCGGCTTCCTCTCCAATGTCGGCCTCGCCATTGCCGACTTCGCCTTGCAGAACAAGAAGCTCTATGTCGCCTCCGAGCCACTGTCGGATGCCATCGTCTGGGCCAAGGGCAACCGCTACACCTTCCGGCTGCGGCCCTCGACCTACATGCAGGCCGCGATGCTGGTCGAGGAGGCCGCGAAGCTTCCTGCGAAAAAATGGGCGATCGTCGCGCCGAACTACGAATACGGCCAGTCGGCGGTGAAGTGGTTCACCGAACTGCTCAAGAAGGCCAAGCCCGATGTCGAGTTCGCGACACCGCAGTTTCCGGCGCTCGGCCGCATCGACGCCGGTGCGACGGTGCAGGCATTGGAGGCCTCCAAGCCGGATGCGATCTTCAACGTCACCTTCGGCGGTGACCTGACGAACTTCGTCCGGCAGGGCAATACGCGCGGCCTGTTCGAAGGCAGGACGGTGGTCTCGATGCTGACCGGCGAGCCGGAATATCTCGATCCACTCGGCGCCGAGGCCCCCGTCGGCTGGATCGTCACCGGCTATCCGCAAGCCGACATCAAGACTCCGGAACACGTCAAGTTCCGCGAGGCCTACATGAAGAAGTTCAACGACTATCCCCGGCTGGGCTCGGTGGTGGGCTTCGACACGATGAACTCGATCGCGGCTGCGCTGACGAAGGCGGGCTCGACCGACACGGAGAAGCTGGTCGATGCGCTGAAGGGCCTGAAGTTCCCCTCCGCCTTCGGTGCGGCCGAATATCGCGCCGTCGATCATCAGTCGACGTTGGGCGCCTTCGTCGGCAAGACCGCGCTGAAGGACGGCAAGGGTGTCATGGTCGATTGGAGCTATCGGGATGGCGCCAAGTATTTGCCCAGCGATGCCGAGGTGAAGCTGCTGCGCCCGGCCGGGTGAGGACTGTCATGCCGGGGCGATCCGCAGGATCGAACCCGGAACCCACGACCGGGTGAGCCTTCGCCGCCGCGGTGTGTTGTGTCTCGCCCAGTCGTGGGTTCCGGGTTCGACGCTACGCGCCGCCCCGGAATGACGGAATCGCCATGATCGACCTCATCCTCAACCAGACGCTGAACGGCCTGGCCTCGGCCTCGTCGCTGTTCCTCGTCGCATCGGGCCTGTCGATCATCTTCGGCGTCACGCGGATCGTGAACTTCGCCCACGGCTCGCTTTATATGCTCGGCGCCTATCTCGCCTGGACGCTGGTCGGGCGCTTCGGACCGGCGGACGCGCTCGGCTTCTGGGGCGGCGTGCTGGCGGCGGCGGCCCTGACGGGGCTGATCGGCGTCGTCATCGAGGTCTTGATCCTCAGACGGATCTATCAGGCGCCGGAGCTCTTCCAGTTGCTCGCGACCTTCGGCGTCGTGCTGATGCTGCAGGACGTGGCGCTCGGCCTCTGGGGCGCGGAGGACAAGGTCGGGCCGCGCGCGCCGGGCTTCAAGAGCTTCGTCATCCTCTTCGGCAATCGCTTCCCGACCTATGAACTGCTCCTGATCGCGGTCGGGCCGATCGTGCTGTTGATCCTCTGGCTGCTGTTTCAGAAGACGCGCTGGGGCACGCTCGTGCGGGCCGCGACGCAGGACCGCGAGATGGTCGGCGCGCTCGGCGTCAACCAGCGCCTGCTGTTCACCTCGGTCTTCGCCTTCGGTTCGATGCTGGCGGGCCTGGGCGGCGCGCTCCAGCTACCGCGCGAGGCGGTGACGCTGCACATGGACCTGTCGATGATCTCCGAGGCCTTCGTGGTCGTGGTCGTTGGCGGGCTCGGCAGCGTCACGGGCGCCTATCTCGCCGCCGTGCTGATCGGCATCCTGCACGCCTTCGGCATCCTGATCTTTCCCAAGATCACCCTCGTCCTCGTCTTTCTGGTCATGGCCGTCGTTCTCGTGGTCAAGCCCTATGGGCTGATGGGCAAGGCGCCGGTCGGCCATCAACGCGCTCATGGTCCAGCCGAGCCGCTGCTGCTGCCGGCCGACGGCCTGACCAAGCTCGCCGGGCTGATCGGGCTGGTGATCCTGGCGCTCGCTCCGCTGGTGGCCCCCGACCACATCCTGCTGACGCTGACCGAACTCGTCATCTTCGCGCTCTTTGCCGCCTCCTTGCATTTCATGATGGGGCCGGGCGGCATGGCCTCCTTCGGCCACGCCGCCTATTTCGGGCTGGGCGCCTATGGAGCGGCGCTCGCGGTCAAATGGTGGGGCGCGCCGATGGAGCCGGCTCTGCTGCTGGCGCCGTTCCTGGCGGGTATCGCGGGTGTCGTCTTCGGCTGGTTCTGCGTGCGCCTCTCGGGCGTCTATCTGGCTATGCTGACGCTGGCCTTCGCGCAGATTGCCTGGGCGACGGCCTTCCAGCTGGTCGATCTCACCGGCGGCGACAACGGCATCCTCGGCGTCTGGCCCTCTGCCTGGGCGGTCTCGAAGCCGGCCTATTATTATCTGACGCTGGCTGTCTGCGCCGCCTCGATCGTGGCGCTGCGGCTGACGATCTTCTCGCCCTTCGGCTACGCCTTACGCGCCGCGCGCGACAACCCGCTGCGCGCCGAGGCGATCGGGCTCGACGTCGTCCGCATCCAGTGGGTCGCCTTTGCGGTCGCGGCCTTCTGCGCCGGCATTGCCGGTGGGCTGTTCGCCTTTTTCAAGGGCTCGGTCTTCCCGACCTATATGGCGATCCCGCGCTCGGTCGACGCGCTGCTGATGGTGCTGCTCGGCGGCGTCCAGACGGTATCGGGGCCGATCATCGGCGCATTCGCCTATGCCGGGCTCAGCGAGCAATTGACGAAGATGACGATGTACTGGCGCTTCGTGCTGGGGCTTTCGATCGTGCTGCTGGTCGTTCTGTTTCCGCGCGGGCTGGTCGGGGCCGCGCTGGCCTTGCGCGAGCGCTGGCGCAAGGAGCCGGAACCCGCCCCTGCGCTGGCGGAGGTCAAGCCGTGAGCACGCTCTCGCCCGCGCAGATCGCGACCGCCGTGGCGGCGAGCGAGCCGGTCCTCGTCGTGCGCGATCTCGCCAAATCCTTCGGCGGCGTGCGCGCAGTCGACGGCGTCTCCTTCTCGGTCCTGCCCGGCACGATGCTGGCGCTGATCGGTCCCAACGGTGCCGGCAAGACCACCTGCTTCAACATGCTCAACGGCCAGCTCAGGCCCGATGGCGGAGAGGTTCTGCTGGCTGGCCGCCCGATCACCGGCCTCAAACCCCGCATCGTCTGGCGCATGGGCGTGGGCCGCACCTTCCAGATCACCGCGACCTTCACCTCGATGACGGTGCGCGAGAACGTCCAGATGGCGCTGATCTCCCATGCCGGCGGGATCTGGAGTCCGTTCGGCCGGGCCCGTGACCGGCATCGCGAGGCGGCCGACGTGCTGCTTGCCCAGGTCGGCATGGCCGCCCAGGCCGAGCGGGCCTGCGGCGTTCTGGCTTATGGTGACTTGAAGCGCGTCGAACTTGCCGTTGCGCTGGCCAATCAGCCGCGGCTTCTGCTGATGGACGAGCCCACGGCCGGGATGGCGCCGCGCGAGCGCATCGACCTGATGGCGCTGACGGCGGAGATCGCCGCAGCAAAGGGCATCGCAGTGCTTTTCACCGAGCACGACATGGATGTCGTCTTCACCCATTCCGACGCCGTCATCGTGCTCGATCGCGGCCGCCTGATCGCTCATGGCACCGCCGAGGAGGTCCGCCAGGACCCCAATGTCCGCGCCGTCTATCTCGGCTCCGGCGCGACCTCGGGAGGGCATTGAGATGAGCGCCATGCTCGAGATCACGGCGCTCGACGCCTATTACGGCCGCGCCCATATCCTGCAGGGCGTCAGCTTTTCCATGAATCGCGGCGAGGTGCTGGCACTGATGGGCCGCAACGGCGCCGGCAAATCGACCACGATGAAGTCCGTGATGGGGCTGGTGCCGCCGGCCGGCGGATCGGTCAGCTTCGAGGGGCAGCGGGTCGATGGCCGCGAACCCTTCGAGATCGCGCGCCTGGGGATCGGCTATGTGCCGGAGGACCGGCGAATTTTCTCGGAACTGAGCGTGATGGAAAACCTCTCTGTCGCCCAGCGCCCGGCCCGCAGCGACGCGCCGCACTGGACGCCGGAGCGGCTGTTTGCGCTCTTCCCCAATCTCGGCCGCATGCGCGACCGGCCCGGCGGCGCGATGTCGGGCGGCGAGCAGCAGATGCTGACGATCGCGCGTACCCTGATGGGCAACCCCAGGCTGGTGCTGCTCGACGAACCGTCCGAAGGACTGGCGCCGGTGATCGTGGAGGAGATGGCGAAGACCATCCTGGCCCTGAAGGCCGAGGGGCTGACCGTGCTGATCTCCGAGCAGAACCTGCATTTCGCCGGAAATGTCGCCGACCGCGCCGCCATCATCGAGAAGGGGGTGATCCGCTTCACCGGCACGATGGACGAGCTCAAGGGCAACGAGGCGGTGAGGTCGCAATATCTGTCGGTGTGACCGCGCCGCCGTCATTCTCGGGCGGCGCGAAGCGTCGACCCGAGAATCTCATGCAGAATGAGCCTCACCGGTCCCGAGATGGTCGGGTCAGGCCCGACCATGACGCGAGATGGCCACGATCCCACCGACACTGCGCCACTCGTCCGCGAGCGCCAGCAGCGCGCCCTCGATCAGCCCGTCGCGCCGCAGCGCCTCCGCCATCCTCACACCCGATCCGAGCGCCGCGGCGACCGCCTCGGCAGGGAGCGGGCCGACATCGACGGTGACGGGCAGGTCGCGCAGGTCGCTGTCGGGGTCGAGGTCGCGCGCGGGGCGACGCGTCACGGCGGGATGAGCGATGTCGACCGCATTGGCGATGATGGTCGCTGCCGCGTCGGCCTCGGCGGCGCTGCGGGCGAGCACGGTGACGGCATCCGCGATGCCCAGCGAGAAGGATCGGCCGCGCCAGCCCGAGGTCGCGATGCCGCGCGCCGGGCTATCCGCTTCGAGCCGCACAAAACCCTCGGGATAGGCCTTCGCCAGGGAGGGAACGACGCCGATGTCGAGCGGATTGTCCGGCGTTAGATGCACCGCGATGTCGCCGCCATTGTTGACATAGGCGCGCTCTAGCTGCGGCGAAGCCTCGACCATGGCGAGCAGGATCGTGTCGGCGACAGCGCCCGCCACCGCCGCCATCGGCGTGATGTATTGGCTGCGGAATGCCCAGCAGGCCCGCGCCATCCGCTGCGCCGTCGCGCCCTTCAATGAGGGCGGCTGGTGATCGAGCGGCTGGCGCAGCAGGCGCATCTCGCCGACCAGCTCGGTCAGCAACCCCTCGAAGCGGTCCTCGGCGGCGGCATAGGCGCGCGCGACCGCCCGCGGCCCACCGAAGGCCGCGATGACGAGGTCGATCGGGCCTTCCTGCAGATGCAGGCGGCGATCGGCCAGATGCACGCGCTGATGGGTCTTCATCCCGTTCCCGCTTCCACAAGCGGTCAGTCTAAAGCCTGGACGGGTGACAAGGGAAAGTCGTCGCGCGCTCAGCCGCCATCACGCCTGAGCGGCCAGGGGTTCTCGGCGGCCCCCGCCTCGATCCGGGCCTGGCCGCCATGCGCCCGCAGCACCCGCTCGATTGGCACGATCTCGTCGGCATGGCCGCCCGAGGCGAGATAGAGGTCGCGCGACAGCGTGAACTCGATCGGCGCCACGATGGCGGGTGTCGGCACATAGCCGAAGGCGTTCCTGGGCATGCGCAGGACATCGACCATCACGGTGATGCCGCCGCCCGGCCAGACGTAGACCGGCGCGCCACCCATCGTGACCCGCGTCGTGCCTGACTGGACCGAGCGCGTCAGCAGCACCGGGTTTTCGGTCACGCCGGCACGAAGCGAGCCGCCGGCACCGGCGACGAAGGTGACGGTGCACAGCGAGGGCTCGCAATTCTCGCCGATGCGCTCGACCACCTGCGCAACCGCCGCAGGCATCTGCGCCTCGATCGGGATCAGATCCTGGTCAAGGATGAAGAAGGCCGAATCTTCGCCCGTCGTCGACGTCATCAGCAGGCGCATGCCGGGCCAGGCCGTGGCCGGGTCGATCTTCTGGATGATCGCGAGCGGGTCGGTGATGTCGGTGCCGCCCCAGCCGAGGCCGGGTTCGGCGACCTGGAAATAGCGGCCCGGGGTCGATTTGCGCCCGCGCACGCGGATGCCGGTTGGGCGCATGTCGAGCACGCGTCCGGCCTGATGCTCGCTGAGCACGCCGGTGATGTGGTCGTCGACGACGATGACCTCGTCGACATGGCCCTGCCATTGCTGCGCGAAGATGCCGACCGTGGCGGAGCCGCAGCCGACGCGCATCCGCGTCTCCGGCTTGCCGTCGACGATCGGAGCCTGGCCAGCCTGGACGATGACGCCGTGGCCGCCATCGATCGTCAGCTCGACCGCCTCGCCATTGCTCAGCTTCAGCATCGCCTCGCAGGTGGCGTTGCCTTCCTTCTTGGAGCCGCCGGTGAGATGGCGGACGCCGCCGAGCGAGAGCATCTGCGAGCCGTATTCGGCCGTCGTGACATGGCCCACCTGCTCGCCGTTGCTGCGCACGGCGGCCGTCTCCGGGCCGAGATGCCGGTCGGTGTCGATCTTCACCTTGACGCCGCAATAGGAGAAGATGCCTTCCGTCACCACCGTCACCGTATCGACGCCCTCATGCTGCGACGAGACGATGAAGGGCGCGGGCTTGTAGTCGGGATAGGTCGTGCCCGAGCCGATGCCGGTGACGAAGGTGCGGTTCGCCGGCAGGATGTCGCCTGCCCAATCCTCGGCCTTCTCGGCGAAGGGAACGACAGGCTGGCCTTCGCTCACGGCCTCCGCCAGCAGCACGACCGGGTCGGTGCGCACCAGGAGCCCGTTCTCATTGGCATAGCGCGAGCAAGCGCCCGCACGGCCGGGCCTGATGCGGCACAAAACCGGGCAGGCATCGCAGCGCACGATGCCGTCCTGGCCCTCGGACACGCCGAATTTGCGCGAGCGTTCGGCCAGCACATCGTCCTGCGCCGGCATCGGGTTGAGCTCGTTCACGAGCGGCCCTCCTTCTCGCGCAGCAACTCCCACAGCCGATGCGGCAGCACCGGCACCTGGCGCGGCGTGACACCGGTCGCGTGCCGGATCGCGCCGAGGATTGCGGGCGCCGTCGGGACCAGGGCCGGTTCGCCGATGCCCTTGGCGCCGGAGGGGCCGAGCGGCTCGGGGTCCTCGACCAGGATGATGTCGATGGCAGGCACGTCGCCGGCGGTCGGGATCAGGTAGTCGTGCAGGTTCTCGGTGCGGCCGGGCAGATACTCCTCCAGCAGAGCGAGTCCGATGCCCTGGGCGATGCCGCCATGGATCTGGCCCTCGACCAGCATCGGGTTGATCGCGCGGCCGACGTCATGGGCCGCGACGATGCGGTTCAGCTTGATCGTGCCGAGATCGAGGTCGACGTCGAGCGAGGCGATCTGCGCCGCGAAGCCATAGGTCGCATAGGGCACGCCCTGGCCCATCGCGTCGAGCGGAACGGTCGGCGGGTCGAAGGAGCCGATGCCTTCGAGCACGGTGCCGTCGGCTTTGGCGGGAAGGGCGGCGAGATCGACGCGCGCGACGACGCCGTTCTCCTCGACAGTCACGATCGTGCCGTCGAGCGACAGCCTGGCGGTCGGCCCGGCATTGGTCAGGCGCAGGATCTCGGCCCGCAGCGCCGCTGCAGCCGCCTCCGCAGCCCGGCCGGAGACGAAGGTCTGGCGCGAGGCCGAGGTCTTTCCGGCGTCGAAGGTCCGGAAGGTGTCGCCGACCACGAGCTCGAAGCGCGCGACGGGCAGGCCCAGCGCATCCGCCGCGATCTGGGTCAGAACCGTGGTCGAGCCCTGGCCGATATCGACGGCCCCGTTCCAGAAGACCAGGCGGCCATCGCCCGACAGCGTCACGCGCATGGTCGAGGGGTTGGACATGCCGGTGTTGCCGATGCCGTACCACATGCAGCCGATGCCGACGCCGCGTCGCGTCCGGCCCTCGCCGGCATTGAACGCGGCCGCATCCGCCAGCAGCCTGCCCCAATGCGGCTTGAGCGCCTCCAGGCATTCGGCCAGGCCGGCGCTGGCTTCCAGCAACTGCCCGCAGGGAGTCGTATCGCCGGCGCGGATGGCGTTGAGCAGCCGGAATGCGAGACGGTCGATTCCGGCATCCTCCGCGAGATCGTCGAACAGCGTCTCCTGCGCGATCGCGGCCTGCGGCACGCCGAAGCCGCGAAACGCGCCCGAGGGCGGGCCGTTGGTGTAGATCGCCCGTGACAGGTTGCGGACATGGGGGACCTTGTAGGGCCCGGTCGCATGCACCGGCACACGGCCGGCCACTGTCGGCCCCCAGGAGGAATAGGCGCCGGTGTCGAAATCGCCCTCCATCGCATAGGCGACGAGACGGCCCTCCGCATCGCAAGCGGCCTTGGCCTGGATCGAGGAGGGGTGGCGCTTGGTCGAGGAGATCATCGACTCGATGCGCGAGAAGACGCAGCGCACCGGCCGGTCCAGCACCCAGGCCGCAACCGCCAGCATCGGCTGCAAGGAGACATCGAGCTTGCCGCCGAAGCCGCCGCCGCAGGCTGAAGGGACGATGCGCACGCTCTCCAGCGGCAGGCCGATGACGCGCGCGACCTCGTCGCGGTCCATATAGGGCGCCTGCGTACAGGCGAAGACCTCGATCGTGTTGCCGACGCGCCGGGCAACGCCGGCTTCGGGTTCGATATAGGCGTGCTCGACGAAGCCGGTCTCGAAGGCGCCGCTGGCGACATGGGCGGCTTGCGCGAAGCCGGCCTCGACATCGCCGCGCTCGACCCGGCCGCGCGTCAGCACATTGTCCGGCACGAAGTCATGCAAGGCAAAGGCGGTCTCTGCCAGCGCCGCCTTGCTGCCGATCATCGGGGGCAGGGGCTCCCATGCGATCGGGAACTCGTCGATGCGGATCGCCTCGACGGCCTCCTTCTCGCCGACGATGGCAAGCACGCATTCGCCGCGATAGCGCGTTTCGCCGGTCGAGAAGACCGGCTGGTCCTTGAGATGCGGATAGATCCCGAAGGAGTTCTCGCCCGGCACGTCCTTGGCCGTGAAGACCCGCACCAGACCCGGCCGGGCCGCGACGAAGGCATCGAGATCGCCCAGCGTGAAGCGCGCGCGCGGATGGGGCGAGCGCAAGGCCCGCAGCCAGAGCGCGTCGTCGGGCGCCGCGTCGGCACCGTAGATCTCGGTTCCCGCAACCTTCGGCTGTCCGTCTAGACGCGGAATGCGACTGCCGATCGAGGCGTTCTCCCTCCCCCCGCTTGCGGTGGGGAGGGCTGGGGTGGGGGGCCGCAAAGCAGGTCCCAATCCGGACTCGTTACGCCGAGCGGAACTGGCCCCCCACCCCCCCCCCCCCCCCCCCCCCCCCCGGGGGGGGGGGGGGGGGGGGGGGGGGGGCTCGCTACAGCACCCACCCACCTCCACACTCCACCACCCCCACCCCCC